>DAOUDG010000001.1:0-4107 GCA_034431435.1 Anaerolineae bacterium
CTTTGGCCGTCACCTTAGTTGGCGTCGGCAGCTCGCTCGTCGCGGTCGTTGGTTCTATTGTCGAGGTCGTCTGGCTCATCTGCGTCTCCTTGTCCTTGACAGTGTAGTCGTTCTTTAGCTGTCAGACAAGAAGCTTAGGAATACAACTTATGGGTGAAAGTTGAACGAAGCAACATGAATCTTCTCCAGCGATTGTTCAAACCTAAGCATGCCTCAACTGCCAACCTTTGCGAGGTATCCAACCTCCAATCCAATATTGGTGAGCAAATAATCGCGATCTATGAGCAGTCCTTCCCAGAAGCCGAGCGTGATCCAGTAGAGAATATCGCCGCCAGCCTCAGTCGCTCTACAGACAATGCTGAAATCAGACACCTTCGAGCTTTCATGGACCAAGAGACTGTTGTCGGGTTCACCTATTTTACCAGCTATCGTGAGTATTATCTCGGCTATCTGAAGTTTATTGCGGTGCGTGCAGATATCCGAGGTAAAGGTTATGGCCCGATTCTCCTTCAGGATGCCATTCAGCAGTTGCGTGCCGATGGAATTCGAGCTACAGGATGGCCCTACCTGGGTCTGGTATTTGAAGTCGAACGTCCCGAAACAGCCGAAAATGAAGCCGATCGTCTACTCCGAGAGCGGCGCATTGAATTCCATCGGCGGAACGGAGCCATGATGATTGAAGAAGTCGATTACGTCGCGCCGCCAGTCAGCGTAGATCAGCCCAGTTTGCCATTTCACTTGATGGTATTGCGAGCAGTCCCCAAATATCGAAGGCAACGTTGGCTGCGTCAGAAAGCGGTGAAGGCATTATTGATCGAGGGTTACGGTGAAAATCCAGAGAGCTGGTTTGTCCGTCATGCGTTGGAAGTTCGCCAGCGCGCCAGGCAGTCCTCATAACATAAAGAGCGCCCAACAAGGCGTGCATCTGAGGTGGGGGATTCTGCGGCATTTCAGGCATGTCTCTCGCTTCGATTTTATTGCTCCCAAGCGTTATCCACGCCCGCCCACACGCCGCTAACGCCAGCCGTTAGGTCACCCGTTTGAGTGTCAACCGATAGGAAGGCAACCGGATGGATGCATTGAAGGCGACGGCCAACGCCATTGACCCAACCGACAAGGGGCTGTTGCGTGTGGGCGGCCTTGCGGCGCTCGCAATTGGCGCGGCGTACATCGCCATCATTGCACTGTATGCCGCTGTCGGCGCACCTCCGGTTGGGGGCGAAGCATGGCTGAACTATCTCGCGGGAAAGACGACCGCCTGGTGGGCTATCGTCGGTGTCTCGGTACTGACCAATTTCCTCTTCCTGCCCGTCGCGTTCGCGCTCTACGGCGCGCTCAAGGGTGTCAATCGCGCGGCCATGCTGATCGGTGTCGCCTTCATCGGTCTATTCGTCACGCTAGAGCTCGCGGTGAACTGGGTCAGCTATGCGTCCTTGATCATGCTGAGTCAGGACTACATCGCCGCCACCTCGGACAGCCAGCGGGCGATGCTGGTGGCCGCGGCAAGCTACCCCTCCGCGGTAATCGCCTCGCCGTTGGCGCTGGTCTACGCCATCGGCACGCTCTCATTCGGGTTCCTGGTAATTGGGCTTGTCATGCGGCAGGGTGTGTTCAACAAACTCACAGCGTATGTGGGCATCCTGACCGGCGTCCTGGGTATCGTGGCAGTGATGGGCGTCAGCATCGCCGTGATCCTGAATGCCGTGTCGGCCACACTCTGGCTTTTTCTTGTGGGCTACAGGCTCTATCGGCTTGCCGGGTAAGCAATACGACGGTGCTTGTGGCCAGGTCAATTCGGCTAGCGGTGGCCCAACACCGCATGCAGCCGTCTTGCTCCGCGCTGCGCGCTTCGCAAACGGTTGATGCTCACGTTGGGCGGCTCAGAGGGGGTCATGAGCAGCACTCAGATCGACTACGACAGCGTTGCGGAGATCTATGATCTGTACGTGGCCGCGGACTATGACGTTGCGTTCTTTCTGGAGGAAACGGCGAAGGTCGAGGGGCCGGTCCTGGAGTTGACCGCCGGCACGGGGCGGCTCTCCCTTGCGCTGATCCAGGCGGGGGTGCAATTGACCTGCGTTGATGTGTCCCGCGGAATGCTTGACGTCCTGTCTCGCAAACTGAGGGATCGCGGGCTCAGCGCGGAAGTATTGTGTGCCGATATCTGCCAGCTGGAGCTTGACACACGCTATCAGCTCGCGCTGCTACCATTCCAATCGTTCATGGAAATCACAGGCGAGGCGCGCCAGCGCCAGGCGCTTTCGGCCGTGTTCGCATGTCTAGCCCCTGGGGGCCGCTTCATCTGCACGATGCACAATCCCGCCGTGCGCCGCGCCCAGGTGGATGGGACACTGCGTCTCGTCGGACGCTTTGCGACCCAGGACGGCAGCCTGGTCGTCTCCGGCTTCGAACAGGGTGGTCAACCCCTGGTGAAGCGACTTCAGTTTTTCGAGTTTTTCAACAGTGACGGATCGCTGCGCTCCAGACACCTGTTGCCCATGGAGTTCGAGTTCGTCGAAAGAGATCATTTCGAGGCCATGGCGCGAGACGCGGGGTTCCATGTCCTCGATCTCTATGGAAACTACGATCGCTCTTCGTTCGATGCCGGCCGAAGCCCGGTGATGATCTGGGTGCTTCAGAAGTCCAACGCCCAACCAGCGGTTGCAGGCGACGTCGGCGCGGCCTGATTCGCGCTGAGGCTCGGCGACAACAAGGTTGCCGGGGCGGGTACCGGGTAACTCACCCGATGGGTCGCGCCGCCTCGGGCTGAAGCATCGATGTTCCCCACTTCTCTGACCCACGCGCGTACCCCTATGATAGCATCCCCGACTGACGACGCGGGCGAAGGCTTCTATCTCAGGGGATAAGGACTCTTCACGGGGGTGGAGCGGAGTGGTTGGGGTGATAGTCGTCGCGCGCCCATCGGGTGGGGTTCGCCGCAGGAACCAGGGCAGGGATATAGCGGAGGTGGGCCATCTCGACCGCGAGACCCGGCCCGAAGGCCATCGCCGCGATGCCCGTCGGGGCCAGGTCGGTCCCGGCGCGCAGCCGCTGGCGCAGCTCGCGCAGCACGAACAGAATCGTGCCCGATGACATGTTGCCATAGTGCCGCAGGACGTGCATTGTTGGCGCCAGGTCCTGCGTCGTCAGGTCGAAGATGGACGCGAGGCGGGCGACGATGGCCCGCCCGCCGGGATGGATGGCCCACGCGCCGGGCATAGGGCGGCCGTCGAGTAGCTCAGCCAGCGCCGCCGGGGCCGCCTCGCCCAGGCGGGCGGGGATGTCGGGCGACAGGTGCAGGCGGAAGCCGTGGTTGCCGATCTCCCATACCATGTCTTGTCGCGTCTCGGGCACCAGGGCCGAGTGCATCGTGTCCAGGAGTAGCCGCTCTCCGTCGTCGCCACGCGGCGCGCCGACCAGGCACGCCGCCGCGCCGTCGGCGAACAGGGACGCCACGACCAGATCGGTGCGATTAGTCCCGGCCTGCATGTGCAGGGAGCATAGCTCGACACACACGACCAGAACCCGCGCCGCTGGCTGGGCGCGGACGATCTGCCATGCCAGGCGCAGGCCGTTGAAGGCGGCGGCGCAGCCCATGAAGCCCACCAGCGTGCGCTGCACCGTGGGCGGGAGACCCAACTGGCGGGCGATGGCCTGATCGAGACCTGGGGCAAAGAAGCCAGTGCAGCTGACGACGACGAGGTGGGTTACCGTCGCGGCCACGTCCTCGACTGGCCCCTCGCCGCAGTCGGCGAGGGCAGCGCGCGCCGCTGCGCTGCCCACGGCCGTCGCCTCGCGCTGGTAGATGTCCATGCGCTCGGCGGTGGTGGGCGTCTCGCAGGCCAGGCGACCCGGCGCGAACGGGGAGTCCTGCCAGGGGAAATTGGGATCCGGCAAGCACGAGTAGCGGGTCTCAATCCCCGACACCGCGTATAGCCGCCTGATCCACGTCCTTAGCTCGTCGTCGCCAAAGGACCCGGCGACCCAGCCGGCCAGGTGGGCCTGCTGAAACCGGTACGGTGGGACGGCTGTCCCCAGGGCCAGCAGCTCGACGCGCCCCGTTTCCTTGTTCACGCCATCCTCGCTGTGCTCGAGATGAAGGGTCGC
>DAOUDG010000002.1:0-105880 GCA_034431435.1 Anaerolineae bacterium
TAGTGACGTGGACCCAGGGCTGATGCGCGACCTGGCGTCTGCACCGGGCGACTACTTCTTCGCGTCCGACAGCAGCCAATTGGCGGCCATCTACGACCAGATCGCGGGCGTCATCGGCGGCTCTCCGGCCACCGACATCCTCATCGAGGATCGCCTGTCGCCCTACGTGACTCTGGTACCCAACTCCTTCACAGGCGCGCCGCCGCCGAGCGTCAGCCCCGACGGCCGGACCCTCACCTGGCGCATCCCGCGCCTGGGCATCGAGACGCAGCGCTGGAGCTACCGCGTCAGGATGACCAGCACGCCCGGCACATGGCCGACCAATGACTATGCCACCGCTACGTACCGCGACTCTAAGGGCCAGCCCGCCAGCCTGACCTTCCCCATTCCCCAGGTGACGGTCCTCGCCCCGGCCGCCAAGCACCCGCAGTTGATGTGCATGGACCACAAGGCCGACACCGGGCGCGTCCCGTCCAACCCCAACGGCGAAGGCTGGGCCGACAGCCCCGACATCTGGCTGCGCAACCAGCCCGACGGCATCGAGGCCCACCAGAACCCCATCGCGGGCCAGGTCAACACCATCTATGTTCGGGTGCGGAACATCGGCGATGGCCCGGCGACCAACATTACCGTCCACGTCTACGATTCGCCTGCTGGCGCTAGCCTGCGCTGGCCCGACGACTGGACGCCGGAGATCGGACGCCAGACCATCGCCAGCCTGGGGCCGGGGCAGTCGGCGGTGGTCGCCATCCCGTGGACGCCGACCGCCGACGGCCACGTGTGCTTCCTGGTGCGCATCGAGGCGGCCGACGACCCCATCACCGCCGATGGCTGGGTGCCCTTCGATAACAATATCTGCCAGAAGAACGTGCAGATTCTCGGCGGCGGCTCGACCAGCACCGGAGTAGGCATCGGCAACCGCAATCGCGGCCACGGCTACGGCTCCGTCACCCTCAAATCGGCCAACGTCCCGAACGGCGCGACCGCGAGCGTCAGCTTCAGCGACCCCGCGCTGTTCCAGCGCTGGCAGGGTAGCGGCGGAACCGTGACCGGCGGCAGTGTCATCCCTGGCACGTCCTCGATTCGCCTGAACGTGGGATCGTCGCCGGGCAAGGCCGACGACGCCGCGCAGGCTGGCCTCGGCGTCATCGCCGCGACCGTCGACCGCATCCCCTTCGCGGGCGAGGAGGTGGCTCAACTCGTCCTCAGCCTTGATACGCCAGCCGGGGCCAACCCGCCGACCATCGAGGTCGTGCAATCCCTCGACGGCCAGGTGGTGGGCAGCAACACGCTGCGCGCGGCTTCCGGGGGCGGCCTCCTGTACCTGCCGCTGCTGTATCGCAACGCGGGCATGTCGCTGCCGCCGCCGCCGACCCCCACCCCCACGCCCATCCCCTGGGTGACGCTGCTCAGCGAGAACTTCGAGGGCACGTGGCCCGTGAGCGGCTGGCATCTGCTGGACCAGGACGGCGTGACCAACGGCGAATACCAATGGGCGCGGCGGCCCTGTCGCGCGGCGACGGGCAGCTACAGCGCGTGGGCGGTGGGCGGTGGCGCGAACGGCGCGCCCCTGGGCTGTGGGGCAATCTACCCCAACAACGCCAAGACCTGGATGATCTATGGCCCCTTCAGCCTCGAAGGCTACACCCAGGCGCTGCTGCGCTTCCAGATGTGGCTCCGCACGGAGGCGAACGACAAGGCCTTCTACGGCGCGTCGGTGGATGGCAGCCAGTTCTACGGCTTCAACGTCACGGGGGACGTTGGCAACTGGCAGGAAAGGACCCTCGACCTGGCGAACGTGTACACCCTGGGCAACCTGACGGGCCGCCCCTCGGTCTGGATCGCCATCAACTTCACGAGTGATGGCGGCACAGCCCTACCGGAGGGGGCCTACGTCGACGATCTGGTACTCCAGGCCCGACGATAGCGCGGCGGCGGGCAGACCTGGTATGTAATCGAGGCAGGCCTGACAGGTGTTCGAACACCTGTCAGGCCTGCCTTGCTGCTATTTTCCCCTCGGGCCAGGGCTTGCCCTTCCGCAATAGCGCACCGCGTCGCATCGGGTCGGCCAATTTCGGGCCAACGTTCGATTTTGCCCACCCGGTGGATTGACTCTTGTGACGCAGTGCGCTATAATTTGTGTGAGTAATCGATAGCCTATTCGATTGATTACCTGACCCGTTCCCGCTGGAGGGAGCATGGCACGGAAGCCCGCCGACCAGACTGTCAGCCGCGAGGACGTCCTCGCGGCGGCGGCGCGCGTCTTCAGGCTGCACGGCTACCACGGGGCGACGATGCAGTTGATTGGCGCGGAGCTAGGTCTGCGTCAGAGCAGCCTGTACCACTACTTTCCCAGCAAGCATACCCTCCTCATTACCCTCCTCAACGAGGGCCTGGATCGCCTGACCCGTGTCGTGCTCGTCGCGGCCCACCCCGACCTGCCGGCCGATCTGCGCCTCGACCGCGCCATCCACGCCTATCTACACTGCGTCGCCGATTTTCCCGATGTCGCCCTCGTCACCATCCTGGAAGCGCGCGCCGTCTTCGAGAACCCTGAGGAGCGCCCCGTCTACATTGCCCGCCGCGATGCCCTCGAATCCCTGTTTGCCGCCATCATCAGCGCCGGCGTCAAGCAGGGCGTCTTTCGGCCTATTGACACGTCCATCGTCGTCAAGATGCTATTTAGCGTGCATAACTGGTTCGTGGTGTGGTATCGCCCCGACGGCCGTCTGCCAGTCGAGGCGATCAGCCACATTATCAGCCAATTCTTCCTGGCCGCCCTTGAGACGGGAGATTTGAGATTAGGGATTGGAGATTGGTCGGCCTCGCGGCCATCCCAATCTCCAATCCCTAATCTCTAGTCTCTAATCTCTACCTACCACGGAGACCTGCCATGAGTCGCACGATCACCCGCGTTGCCGTCATCGGCGCTGGCACCATGGGTGGGGGCATTGCCGCCCACTTCGCCAACGCCGGCTTCCAGGTGGACCTGCTGGACGTGCCCCCGCCGTCCCTGACGCCCGATGAAGAGAAGCGCGGCCTGACCCTCGACAGCCCCGCCGTCCGCAACCGCTTCGTCAATGGCGGCTGGGATCGCGTCAAGAAGTCGCGGCCGGCCGCCCTATTCACCGCCGATACCGCCGACCGGGTACGCCTGGGCAATACGGCCGACCACTTCGGCCGCCTCGCCGACGCCGACTGGATCATCGAGGCCATCATCGAGCAGTTGGAGCCGAAGCGCGACCTCATGGCCCGCATCGATGAGGTCCGCAAGCCCGGCTCCGTGGTCAGCACCAACACCTCGGGTATCCCCGTCAGCACCATCGCCGCGGGGTGCAGCCAGAGTTTCCGCGCCCACTTCCTGGGCACCCACTTCTTCAACCCGCCGCGCTATCTCAAGCTGCTGGAAGTCATCCCCACCGCTGACACGGACCCCGACGTCGTTCAGTTTGTGGCCGACTTCGCCACCCGCCACCTGGGCAAGGGCGTCGTCATCGCCAAGGATACCCCCAACTTCATCGCCAACCGCCTGGGTAGCTTCGACGGCATGTACAGCATGAAGTACGCGCTGGACCACGGTTTCACCGTCGAGGAGGTCGATTTCCTGGCCGGGCCGATGATCGGCAACCCCAAGACGGCCCTGTTCCGCCTGCAAGACCTGGTCGGCCTCGACATCGCCACCCACGTCGCCAGGAACCTGTACGACGCCGCGCCCAGCGATGAGAGCCGCGACATCTACCAGGTTCCGCAGACCATCGGCGTGATGCTCGAGCGCAAGCTGCTTGGCAACAAGACCGGCCAGGGCTTCTACAAGGAAGTGCGCGAGAACGGCAAGCGCGAGTACTGGACGCTGGACCTCAAGAGCCTGGAGTACCGCCCGCCTGCCCGCGCCAGCTTCCCTGAGATCGACAAGGTGCGCAAGCTGGAGCCAATGAGCGCGCGCCTCCAGGCCCTCATGGCCGTGCCCGACTCGCGCGCCTCCGGCTTCCTGTGGAGCACCACAGCCAACTCCCTGGCCTACGCCTCGCGGCGCATGCCAGAGATTGCTGACGACCTGCCCAGCGTCGACCGCGCCATGAAGTGGGGCTTTAGCCGCCAGTTTGGCCCCTTCGAGATGTGGGACTTGCTCGGCGTGCCGGAGACGGTCGCCCGCATGGACAGGGAAGGCATCCAGGTCGCGCCCTGGGTCCACACCATGCTCAAGCAGGGCCACACCAGCTTCTACAAGACGGTCGACGGCCTGCCCATGGTCTACGACATCGAGACGGGAACCTATCAACCCGTGCCCATGGACCCCAAGGTCATCGACCTCGCCGCGCTGCGCGCCCAGGGCAAGGAACTCAAGCGCAACGACAGCGCCAGCCTGCTCGACCTGGGCGACGGCGTACTGTGCCTCGAAGTGCACACCAAGGCCAACATCCTCGACGAGATGGTCTTCCAGATGGGCGAAGCCGGGCTGGCGATGCTCGACCAGCCCCAGTGGCTGGGTCTGGTCATCGGCAACCAGGGCGACTATTTTGGCGCGGGCGCGAATGTCGCCCTGATGGCGATGAACGTCATGGCCGGCCAGTGGGATGTGGTCAACGATCTCGTCGCCAAGGGCCAGCAGTTCATGCAGCAGGTGCGCTTCAGCCCCAAGCCCATCGTCGCCGCGCCCTTCGGCATGACCCTCGGCGGCTGCTGCGAGATTAGCATGGCCGCCAGCCGCCGTGTCGCCTCGGCCGAGACCTACATGGGCCTGGTCGAGGTTGGCCTGGGCATCATCCCCGGCTGGGGCGGCTGTAAGGAGATCGTCCGCCGCGTCGTCTCGCCGCCTATGAAGACGCCGGGCGTCGACCCGTTGCCCTTCCTGGAGCGCGCCTTTACCCAGATCGGCACGGCCAAAGTCAGCGCCAGCGCCGAGGAGGCGCGGCAGCTGGGCATGCTCGACGACGGCGATCTGGTCGTCATGCATCCCGACCACGTGCTGGGCGAGGCCAAGCAGGCCGTTCTCGACATGGCCGCCACCTACCAGCCCCCCGCCCGCGAGAAGACATGCTATGCGGCGGGCAAGTTGCCCCTGGCTGCCCTCAAGATGGGCGTGTGGACTTTCCAGCAGGCCGGGCAGATCAGCGAGCACGACGCGACCGTCGGCCGCAAGCTCGCCTGGATTCTGGCGGGCGGCGACCTGGCCGTGGGCCAGTGGGCCGACGAGCAGTATTTCCTGGACCTGGAGCGGACCGCCTTCATCGCGCTGCTCAAGGAGCCGAAGACCATCGAGCGCATCATGCACTTCGTGCAGACCGGCAAGCCGCTGCGCAACTAGAATCGTGATGCGTGCAACGTGACCCCGACTAAGAACATCTCTCCTCACGTTTCACGCACCGCGTTTCACGTCGCACGCCGAGTTGTGAAAGGAATTGGGAAAGGAACTTCCATGACCACCGATGCTGTCATCGTCTCCGCTGCCCGCACGGCTGTCGGTAAGGCCCCTCGGGGCGCGCTGCGGAGCGTTCATCCCGTCGATCTGGGTGCGGCCGTCATCGCCGAGGCTGTGCGCCGCGCCGAGGGCCTCAACCCGGCCGAGATTGACGACGTGATTCTGGGCTGCGCCATGCCCGAGGGCGCGCAGGGCCTCAACGTGACCCGTGGCGCGCTGCTCCGCGCGGGCCTGCCCGAGAGCGTGCCGGGCCAGACGGTCAACCGCTTCTGCTCGTCGGGCGTCCAGACCATCGCCATTGCCGCCAGCCAGATCATGACCGGCATGGCCGACATCATTGTCGCGGGCGGCGTCGAGTCCATGAGCGCGGTTCCCATGCGCGGCCACCGCTTCGAGCCAGACCCCTACCTCGTGGAGAACAACCCCGAAGTTTACATGGGCATGGGCCTGACGGCCGAGAATGTCGCCGCCAGGTACGGCGTCAGCCGCGAGGAGCAGGACGCCTGGGCGCTACGCAGCCATCAGTGCGCGGTCGAGGCCATCGCCAGCGGTAAGTTCGCCGGCGAAATCGTGCCCCTTGAGGTGGCGTATGAATACCTGGACGACGAGGGCCAGGTCAAAGTCGTGAATATGACCTTCAAGGTGGACGAAGGCCCGCGCCGTGACACCAGCCCCGAGGCCCTCGCCAAACTGCGCCCGGTCTTCAAGGAGGGCGGCACGGTTACGGCGGGCAACGCCTCGCAGACCAGCGACGGCGCGGCAGCGGTGGTGATGATGTCGGCCGAGAGGGCGAAGGCCTACGGCTACCAGCCGCTGGCGCGCTTTGTCAGCTTTGCCGTCGGCGGTGTCCCGCCGGAGATCATGGGCATCGGGCCAATCGCGGCCGTGCCTAAGGCACTGGCGAAGGCGGGCCTCGCCATTGACGCTATGGATGTCGTCGAGCTGAACGAAGCCTTCGCCGCCCAGGTCATCCCCGTCATTCGTGAGACGGGTATGGACCCCGACAAGGTCAACGTCAACGGTGGCGCGATCGCCCTCGGTCACCCGCTGGGCGCGACGGGCGCGAAGCTGACCGTCCAGTTGCTCAACGAGATGCAGCGTCGCGGCGCGCGCTACGGCATGGTGACGATGTGCGTCGGCGGCGGCCAGGGCGCCGCCATCATCTACGAGAACCTGCAATGACCGTCCGTTCCGACCCGTTGCTCGCGCCCATGACGCTCCACGAGCGCCCGTGGCTGGCGCGCTACGACTACTGGGTTCCGCCGCACATCCACTACCCGCGCCAGCCTGTGCAGCGCCTGCTGGAAGTGGCGGTCAGCCGCTTCGGCGCGCAGACCGCGACCATCTTCTTCGGCGCGCGGTTGACGTACCGCGACATCAAGCTCCAGGCCGAGGGGCTGGCCGCCGCCCTGGCCGGGCGGGGCGTGGTGAAGGGCGATCGGGTGGGCATCATGCTGCCCAACTGTCCCCAGTATCTCGTCGCCTTCTATGGCATCTTGATGGCGGGTGGAGTCGTTGTCAACCTCAACCCGACCTTCACCGAGCGCGAGATTGAGTTCGTCGCTACCGACTCCGGCTGCAAGGTGATCATCGCCCTGGACACGCTCGCGCCGCGCCTGCTGGCCGTCAAGGACCGCACGGCCATCGAGACGGTCATCCTGACCGGCTTGCAGGACCGCCAGCCGCCCGCCATCGCCCAGAGCTACGAGGCTGCGCTCCGCGCCCAGGGGCGACTGCCCGACCTGCCCGACCTGCCCGACCTGCTTCGTCTCGACGACCTGCTGGCGGCGGCGGCGGCGGCCCCGCCCACGGTGGTCATCGACGCCGAGGAGGATGTCGCCGTCCTCCAGTATACCGGCGGCACGACCGGCCGCCCCAAGGGGGCGATGCTCACCCACGCCAACATCGTCGCCAACGTCATCCAGGCGTATGTCTGGGGTCGCGAGTACGCCCGGCCTGGCGAGGACGTCTGGCTGATGATTCTGCCCTTCTTCCACATCTATGGCCTGACGGTAGGCATTGCCCTGGCGACGTACCACGGGGCACAGCTGGCGCTGCTGCCCCAGTTCGACGTCGATATGGCCCTGCACGCCATCCAGGCCTACAAGGTCAATATTTTCCCCGGCGTTCCGACCCTGTTCATCGCCCTGCTGAACCATCCGGACGCTGCGACCGTCGATTGGAGCTCCCTGCGCCAGTGCAACAGCGGGTCGGCGCCCCTGCCCGTGGAGGTTCTCGAGCGTTTCCAGCGCCTGGCCGACCTCACCATCATCGAGGGTTATGGGCTGACCGAGGCCTCGCCAACGACCCACGTCAACCCGACCCTCAATGAGCGCAAGCCGGGCAGCATCGGCCTGCCGTACCCTGACACCGACTGTCAGATCGTGGATGTCGAGACAGGATTGCGATCCTTGCCGCCCGGCGAGCTGGGCGAACTGATCATCCGGGGACCGCAGATCATGAAGGGCTACTGGAACCGCCCCGACGAAACGGCCCTCACCCTGCGCGGCGGCTGGCTCTACACCGGCGACATCGCCCGCATGGACGAGCAGGGCTACTTCTACATCGTCGATCGCAAGAAGGACATGATTCTTGTCAGCGGCTTCAACGTCTACCCGCGCGAGGTCGAGGAGATTCTCTACGCCCACCCGGCCATCCTCGAATGCGCCATCATTGGCGTCCCCGACAGCTACCAGGGCGAGAGTGTCAAAGCTTTCGTCGTCGTGCGGGAAGGTCATCGCCTGACCGCCGACGACGTGATCGACTATTGCCGGACGCACCTCGCGCCCTTCAAATGCCCGCGTGTCGTCGAGTTTCGCGACAGCCTGCCCAAGAGCGCGGTAGGCAAAGTGCTGCGCACTGCGCTGCGCCAACAGGGTTAAGAGGAGGTCTTATGGTTTCTTTCGCAGCTACTGAAGAACAAGAAATGATCGTCGACTCGGTGCGCGACTTTGCCAGGGAGCAATTGCGCAACGTCATGCGCGAGGCCGACGACAGCGGCGACATCCCCGCTACCATTATCGAGACTGGCTGGGGTCTGGGCATTGTGCCCGCCCTCATCCCCGAGCAGTACGGCGGCTTCGCGGGCGAGTATTCTGCTGTCACCGGCGCTCTGGTGGGCGAGGAACTGGCCTACGGCGACCTCGCCGGCGCGGTGTATCTCCTCTCGCCCCTCTCCGTCGCCATTCCCATCCTGCTGGGCGGGACGGAGGAGCAGAAGCACGAGTATCTGCCGCGCTTCGCCAGCGACACCTTCATGCCCGCCACGGCTGCCCTCATCGAGCCGCGCATCACCTACGACCCCATGGACATGTACACCACGGCCGTCAAGGATGGCGACGTGTACCTGCTCAACGGGACGAAGGCCTACGTACCCCTGGCCGCCAGCGCGGGCATGATGCTCGTGTGGGCCAAGGAGGGTGATGCCACCCAGGGCTTCCTGGTGGACCTCGGCGCGGCGGGCATCACCATCGGCGAGCGCGAGAAGAACATGGGCATCAAGGGCCTGCCCACCTACAAGGTTAGCTTCCAGGATGTTCACGTCAGCCCCCAATGCAAGCTAGGTGGCGAGGCGGGCGTCGACTTCGAGATGATGCTCGACCACTCTCGCGTCGCCATGTCGGCCATGGCCGTCGGGGTTGGCAAGGCCGCCCTGGAATATGCCATGACCTACGCCAAGGAGCGCGAGGCCTTCGGCGCGCCGATCGCTACCCGCCAGGCCATCGCCTTCATGCTGGCCGAGATGCAGACCGACCTCGACGGTGGCCGCCTGCTGGTCTGGGAGGCCGCATGGCGGCTCGATCAGGGCCTGGAAGCGACCCGCGAAGCACGGCTGGCGAAGACCTTCATGGACGACACGGCTCTGATGTGCGGCGACCGCTCGGTACAGATTCTGGGCGGCCACGGCTACATCCGCGACCACCCGGTCGAGCTGTGGCTGCGCAACGCCCGCGCCTTCGGCGTCCTCGATGGCCTGGCGATGGTGTGAGACGATCAAGGACCAATGACGAACGACGAAGAACCTGACCTGTTGGTCCTTGGTCCTTCGTCCTTGGTCGGCTAGGGATAAAGTTCAACGCAGGACGAGGCACGAATAGGAGAGAAGGAGCACCCTGATGATTGACTTCAACCTCCCTGACCACGTTGCCCAGCAGGTCGCGATGGCGCAGATGGTGGCCGAACACGTCATGCGCCCCAAGTCGCGCTACTACGACGAGAGTGAGCACGATATCCCCTGGGAATTCGTGTATACCATGTGGCCGCAGATGGCCGACCAGGCCCGCCGCGACCTCGATGCCGCCTTGAAGCCCAAAGAGACCAACGGCAGCAGCGGCAACGGCGCTAAGCGTCCCCGCACCACCAACCTGCGCCTGATTCATCTCATCGAGGCGCTGTCGTGGGGCGACGCGGGCATGTACCTGACCATGCCCAGCAGCCAGCTGGCGGGCGCGGCCATCCAGGCCGTCGGCACAGCGGAGCAGAAGGAGCGCTTCCTGCGCCGCTTCACCGGCGACACGCCCACCTGGGGCGCGATGTGCATGACCGAGCCGCAGGCCGGCTCCGACACGTCCGCCATCCGCACGACGGCTGTCCGCGACGGCGACGAGTGGGTGCTCAACGGCACCAAGATCTTCGTCACCTCCGGCCACAAGGCCCTCAAGGACTCCAACGGCATCATCGTCGTGTGGGCCACCGTGGACCCCAAGGCGGGCCGCGCCGGTATGAAGCCCTTTGTCGTCGAGGCGGGCACGCCGGGCGTCGAGATTCTCAAGCTCGAACATAAGCTGGGCATCCGCGCCAGCGACACGGCGATGATTGTCTTCGACAATGCCCGCATCCCGGCCGACCACATCCTGGGCAACCCGGACGTGCTCAACAGCAAGGACCACCCCGAGGGCTTCAAGGGCGCGATGAAGACCTTCGACGCCACTCGCCCCATTGTCGCCGCCAGCGCGTTGGGCATCGCCCGCGCCGCCATTGAGTACACCAAGGACATCCTGAAGCGCGAGGAAGGCATCGAGATTCGCTACAATGTCCCCCGCCACAAGCTGACCGCCGCCGAGCGCGATGTCATCGACATGGAAGCGATGCACCGCGCCGCGTGGCTGTTGACCATGAAGGCGGCGTGGATGATGGACCAGGGCCTGCCCAACACCCTCGAGTCCTCCGAGTGCAAGGTCAAGGCGGGCGAGGCTGTCACCAAGATCACGCAGAAGGCGGTCGAGACTCTCGGCCCCCTGGGCTACTCCCGTGACCACCTGGTCGAGAAGTGGATGCGCGACGCCAAGATCAACGACATCTTCGAGGGCACCGGCAAGATCAACCGCCTGGTTATCGCTCGCCGCATCCTCGGCTATACCAGCAAGGAATTGCGGTAAACCCCGCGCGGCGCGCGGCAACACCGACGAGGGCCATCCGTGACGGATGGCCCTCGCTGCGCGGCCAGTGGCGGCGCGGGGGGCGTAGCCGGTTCTAGACTCACCCGCGCCCACGGAGTACACTTGTCGGCCAAACGGATCGCCGTCGTCTGACTCCTTTTCCCTTTGAGAGGGGGCCAGACATGGGACGGGCGGTCACCACAAGAGAAACACCTGGAATAAGCGAAGCACATCCATGGCCGTATCCCTGAAATCCCCCAAGGACATTGACCACATGCGCGAGGCGGGCCGCCTCGTCGCCGAGATCTATGCTCAACTGGACGAGGCCGTCAGACCCGGCGTCAGTCTCAGTGAGCTGGACAACCTCGTCGAGGCGTACATCCACGAGCGCGGGGCGCAGGGCCTGTACAAGGGCTATCGCGGCAGCGCAGCCAGCCACCCGCCCTTTCCGGGTGTCATCTGCGCCTCGGTCAACAACGAAATCTGCCACGGTATCCCCGATGGCCGCATTCTCAAAGAAGGTGACATCATCGGCATCGACATCGGCCTCAAGTACAAGGGCTGGTGCGGCGACGCCTGTGTCACCTACGCCGTGGGCAATGTCTCACCGCAAGCGCAACGCTTGCTGGATGTCGCCCACATGGCGCTGGAGATGGGCATTCGCGCGGCCCAGCCGGGCAACGACCTGAGCGCCATCGGCTACGCCATCCAGGGCTACGTGGATACGCAGGGCATGTCCGTGGTGCGCGAGTGGGGCGGTCACGGTATCGGCAAGAACCTCCACGAGACGCCTTCGGTATCCCACGTGCGCCAGCACGAACGGCCGCTGCGCCTGCGCCCCGGCATGGTCTTCACCATCGAGCCGATGGTCAACGTCGGCCAGCCCGAGTGGCGCATGCTCGATGATGGCTGGACCGTCGTTACCGCCGACGGCTCCCTGTCCGCCCAATACGAGCATACCATCGTGATCACGCCCAGCGGGCCGGAGATTCTCACGAGGCTATGACGCGCTGCGTCTACGAATTGGCCTTTTCGCAGCCAGCCCGCTATACTTAGTGGCGAAGCCCATCTCGCAAGGGAGCGTATGTCCTCTTCACCGTGGCGCGCCCGCCTCGACAGCCTGAACCTCTCTGACGCCGCGCGGGAACTCGTTGAAGAACTGATCGACGAGAACGAGCGTCTGCGCGCCTTCCTGGCCGAGCATCGCGCCGCGCCCGCCGCCCCTGCCCCGCGCGAGTCGGCGGCCCGCCCCCCCGTCCTTGACACGCGCGCCTTCCCCGCCTCGCGTATGCTTGTCACCCTCAGCGCGGCGGGCCTTGCCAAGCGTACCGAGATCAACGCTTACGGCCGCCAGCGTCGCGGCGGCGTCGGCAACTTCGACTTGCGCGTCCGCGACGATGACACCGCTCGCTTCGTGGTGGTCGCCGACAGCGACGACCATCTGCTGTTGCTCACCCAGAGCGGCCGCGTCTACCGCGTCGCCATCGCCGCCCTGCCCCTGACCGAACGCAACGGCAAGGGTGAGCCAGTCGGCCAGCTGTGCGCCATGCCCGACGACGAGCGCCTCGCCGCCGTACTGGCCCTCACCGAGGCCGACTTGCAGCGCTACATCGTCCTTACCAGCCAGACCGGCTTCGTCAAGCGCATGCGCGCCCACTACTTCGGCCCCAGCTACGAGCAGGGCAAGACAGTCATCGACCCGCGCCAGACCGGCGGCCCCGCCGCGGCCATGTGCCTCAGCGGCGGCTCGGCCGACGTACTGCTGGTCAGCCGCCAGGCGATGGCGACCCGCTTCAGCATCAGTGTCGCCCCGCTCCAGGCCGCGCCTGGCATCAAGCTGCGTTCCGACGACAGCCTGATCGGGGTGGTGGCTGTCAGCGAGGAGAGTGCGGTGGCCGTCATCACCGCCGACGGCCTGGGCACGCGCCGCCTTATGGAAGGCTTCACACCCAACAAGTCACCCGGCGCCGCCGGTAAGATCATGATGAAGACCGACGAGGTCGCGGGTGTCGCGCTGGCCCCTGATCGCGCCGAATTGATTGCCCTGACCCGCTTCGGCAAGGCGATTCGCTTCGAGGCCGATGAGATTCCGGCCAAGACTGCGCCCGTCCAGGGCGTGGACATCGTCGAAGTACGCGGCGACGCTGTGACCGCTGTCGCCAGTCTCGAATGATATCCTGCATCCTGTCACCCATCGCGATTCACCTAAGGAGACGATGATGCCCGAGAACCTGACCATGGCCCAGATCATGCACAACATGCCCAAGGTCTTCAAGGCCGACCGCGCCGCCGGCGTGGATGCCGACATCCAGTTCCGCTTCACGGGCGAGGAGCCGGGCAACTACGTCCTCAGCGTGCGCGACGGCCAGGCGAGCATCGCCGAGGGCGAGATTCCCAACGCCGCGGCGACCATCGACGCGCCGTCCGAGGTGTGGAAGGGCGTCGCCCTCGGCCAGACCAACGCTATGACGGCCTTCATGACCGGCAAGTTCAAGGCGACCGGCGACATGGGCCTGCTCATGCGCCTGCCGACCATGTTTGGATAAGAGATGCTTGCTGCGTGATGCGTGAGAAGGGGACTCCTTGCGATCGCGCGTTGTCCCGTTCTGGTCGAGCACGAAGGCCACGAAGCGCGCTGGGGGAAGAATAAACCGGCCCTCTTCGTGGCCTGTGTGCTAGCACAGGCCACACCAACGCCTTCGTCCGCCTCCGGCGGGCGACTTGCGTTTATTCTTGACTTTGCTTATACTCTCAGCATCTTTCCGGGCATCTCGCCCAGTTTCCCTGCCTGCGGATGAGCAATCGTATCCCATTCTCAGCATCGAGGCTGTTCTCCAGGAGCTGCGCGTGAAGATCACCGGTAGCTACACCTTCGACGCCCCACAGCAAGACGTGTGGGACCTCCTCATGGACCCCAACGTGATTGCGAAGGCCATGCCCGGCGTCGACCAGTTCACCCCTGTCGGCCCCAATCAGTACGAAGCGCAGATGAAGGTAGGTCTGGGCGCGGTCAGCGGCCAGTACGCCGCCCGCTTCACCCTCTCCAACATTGACCCCATCACCTCCTACACGATGACCATCAACGGCAAGGGACAGCGTGGCTTTGTCAACGGCACGGGCGAGGTGCGCCTCGAACCCGACGGCGACAAGACCATCTGCCACTACGTCGGTGACGCCGCCCTGGGCGGTCAACTGGCCGGCGTCGCCCAACGCCTCGTCGAAGGCGCGGGCCGCACCGTCATCAACCAGGGCTTCAAGTCCCTCGACGCCCAGTTGGCGCAACGTCGCGCGCCGGCCATCGCGCCGCCGGCCGAAGTCGCGCCCGCGCCCGAGGCCGCGCCGGGGGCCGCGCCTACGCCGCCGCCCGCGCCCATCTGGACGCGCCCCGCGCCGGCGCCATCCGGCGTGCCGACCAACCCCTTCCTGTGGATCGTCGTGGGCGCTGTCGGTATGGCAATCATCCTCTGGCTGTTCGACCGCCGCAAGTAGCCTGCTGCGCCCGCTGCGGGGCGCGTGTTGAATCGGTCTCGGTTCGCGCCATACGGCCTGCGTGCGTCGTGTCCGGCGGTTCCGCCTGCCCGGCTGACGCCTGTCCAACCCATAAGAGGAGAGTGACTGTGACAACTGTGACCCTCACCGTCAACGGCAAGAAGCACACTCACGACGTTGAGCCGCGCCTGCTTCTCGTCCACTACCTGCGGGATACCCTCGGCCTGACGGGGACCCACGTGGGATGTGACACGAGCCAATGCGGCTCCTGCACCGTTCACATGAACGGCATGGCGGTCAAGTCATGCACCGTGTTGGCGGTCCAGGCCGACGGGGCCGACATTACCACCATCGAGGGTCTGGCTCAGAATGGCAAGCTGCACCCTCTCCAGGAAGGCTTCTGGGAGATGCACGGTTTGCAGTGCGGCTTCTGCACGCCGGGCATGATCATGACTGCGGCCGATCTCCTGAAGCGCAACCCTCATCCCAGCGAGGCTGAAATCCGCGCCGGGCTGGAGGGCAACCTGTGCCGCTGCACCGGCTACCACAACATCGTGCGCGCCGTCCAGTACGCCGCCGACAAGTCCCGCTAAGCCCTCCACGTTCGACGTCGAGTACCCAGGAGAGAGTCTATGGCAACGCAGATGATCGGCTCTTCCATCAAGCGTGTCGAGGATCCCCGCTTCATCACCGGCAAGGGCATGTACACCGATGACATCAAGCTACCCGGCATGGTTCATGCCGCGTTCGTGCGCAGCCCGTATGCCCATGCCACCATCAGCAGCATCGACGTCAGCGCGGCCCAGGCCATGCCCGGCGTCGTCGCCGTCTACACCGGCCAGGATATGGCCGATGCGGGCGTTGGCTCCGTGCCGTGCGGCTGGTTGCTGCCTGGCTTGATCATCCCACCCCACCCGCCCATCGCCGTCAACCGCGTGCGCTACGTTGGCGAGATCGTCGCCGTCGTGCTGGCCGAGAATCCCTATGTCGCCCACGACGCCGCCGAGGCCGTGGCCGTGGACTACGACGCCCTGCCGGCCGTCGTCGACCCGCGCGCCGCCCAGGGTGGCCCTACCGTCCACGACGAGGCCCCCGATAATGTGGCCTTCAGCTGGACCATCGGCGACCAGGCCAAGACCGACGCCGCCTTCGCCCAGGCTCACAAGGTGGCGAAGGTGGAGCTGGTCAACAACCGCCTGATCCCCAATGCCCTGGAGCCGCGCGCCGCCGTGGCCCGCGTCGAGCCGACCGGCGACATCACACTGTGGATGACCTCCCAGAACCCCCATATTCACCGCCTGCTCATCGCCGCATTCATCCTGAACCTGCCGGAGCATAAGCTACGGGTCATCGCTCCCGACGTGGGTGGCGGCTTCGGTTCCAAGATTTTCGTCTACCCCGAGGAGGTCATCGTCGTCTGGGCGGCCCTGCAGAGCGGCCAGCCCGTGAAGTGGAACTCGACGCGCCGCGAGAGCTACATCGCCGATGCCCACGGCCGCGACCACGTCACCGAGGGCGAGATGGCCTTCGACGAGGCCGGCCACATCATCGGCCTGCGGGTGACGACCTGGGCGGGCATGGGCGCGTATCTGTCCACCTTCTCGACGGCCATCCCCACCTATCTGTACGGCACGCTCCTCTCGGGCCAGTACCCTATCCCGGCCATCTTTGCCCAGGTCTACGGCACCTTCACCAACACGGTCATGGTCGACGCCTACCGAGGCGCGGGCCGCCCCGAGGCGACCTTCGTGGTGGAACGCCTGGTGGACCTGGGGGCGGGCGAGTTGGGCCTCGACCCGGCCGAGCTGCGCCGCCGCAACTTCATCGCACCCAGCGCCTTCCCCTTCCAGACCCAGGTCGCCCTCCAGTACGATAGCGGCAACTACGAAGTGGCCCTCGACCGCGCGCTGGAGAAGCTCAACTACAGCCAGCTGCGGGCCGAGCAAGCGGCCGCCCGCCAGCAGGGCCGCTACATCGGTATCGGCTTCTCAACCGCCATCGAGGCCTGCGGCCTGGCCCCGTCGTCGGTCGTCGGCTCCCTGGGCGCGCAGGCCGGTCAGTGGGAGAGCGCGGTGGTGCGCGTGCATCCGACGGGCAAGGTAACGGTGCAGACTGGCTCCCACAGCCACGGCCAGGGCCACGAGACGACCTTCGCCCAGATTGTCGCCGACGGCTTCGGCATCCCCCTGGAAGACATAGCCATTCAGCACGGCGACACGGGTAGCTCGCCCTTCGGCTGGGGCACGTATGGCAGCCGCTCGGCGGCGGTCGGCGGCAGCGCCATCGCGGTCAGCGTCAAGAAGCTCCAGGACAAGATCAAGCACATCGCCGCCCACCTGCTAGAGGCGGCGCATGAGGACATGGAGTACGCCGACGGCAAGGCCTTCGTGCGCGGCGCACCGACCCGCGTCAAGACCTTCGGCGAGGTCGCGCTCATGGCGCACCTGGCCCACAACTACCCCGCTGACCTGGAGCCGGGCCTGGAGGCGACAAGCTTCTTCGACCCGACCAACTTCACCTATCCCTTCTGCACCCATATCGCGGTGGTCGAGGTGGACCCGGCGACGGGGCAGGTCGAGGTCAAGCGCTACCTGGCGGTGGACGACGTAGGCAACCTCATCAACCCTATGATCGTCGACGGCCAGATTCACGGCGGTGTGGCCCAGGGCATCGGACAGGCTCTCTACGAGGGTGCGGTGTATGACGAGAACGGCCAGCTGGTGACCGGCTCGATGATGGACTACGCGCTGCCCAAGGCGCGTTATCTACCCATGATCGAGACCGAGCAGACAGTCACGCCCGCGCCGCAGAATCCTCTGGGCGTCAAGGGCGTGGGGGAGATCGGCGCGATTGCGTCGCCCGCCGCCATCGCCAACGCCGTCGTCGACGCCCTCAAGCCCTTTGGCGTCACCCACCTGGACATGCCTATCACGCCGGAGAAGATTCACGCCGCCATGAGGCGTGAAGCGTAGCGCGCGGCGCGTGGCGCGTGAGAAGCGGCATCGGGAGTTGGGATTGGTCTTCTCACGCATCACGCATCACCTATCGCTCTACGCTTTCCGCTTTCCGCTTTCCGCTCTACGGAGGTCTCATGTACCCCGCCAGGTTTGACTACGTGCGCGCCGGCTCCGTCGAGGAGGCCATCTCGCTTCTCCAACAGCATAGCGATGCCAAGCTGATGGCCGGCGGCCACAGCCTGCTGCCCCTGATGAAACTCCGCCTCGCCACGCCGGCTGTCATCATCGACATCGGCCGCGTGCCGGGCCTCAAGGGTGCGCGCCGCGAGGGCGGCGGCGTCACCATCGGCGCGCTGACTACCCACGCCGAGATTGCCGCCTCGGCCGACGTGAAGGCCGTCGCCCCGGCGGTGGCCGAGGCGGCCGGCGACGTCGGCGACGTGCAGGTGCGCAATCGCGGCACGCTGGGCGGCAACATCGCCCACGCCGACCCGGCCAGTGACCTGCCCACCGTCCTGCTTGCCCTGGACGCAGTGATTCACGTCGTCGGTCCCCAGGGCCGCCGTAGCATCAAGGCCGCCGACTTCTTCGTCGACCTGATGACCACATCCCTCGACTTCGATGAGGTCATCACCGACGTATTCATCCCGGCCGCTCCTCGGTCGGCCTATGTCAAGTTCGAGAACCCGGCCTCCGGCTACGCCATGCTGGGCGCGTGCGCCAGCCTTACCTCAGGCGGCGCGAAAGTCACCCTCGGCGGCGGCACACCCACGCCGCGCCGCCTGACGGCGGTGGAGGCGGCGCTGGCGGGCGGCTCGACGGACTACGCCGCCGCGGCCACCCACGCCGCCGACGGCATCGACGACTGGATGGGCGACATCCACGCCTCGGCCGACTACCGCAAGGCGGTGGCGCCGGTGTTCGTGGAGCGCGCGCTCAAGGCCGCTGCCGACCACAAGTAGGACATCCGACCTCGCGACAGACGCGGGGGGCCGGCCGCCTGATTGCCGCTCGTCCCCCGCTTCCCAAAGGAGCGCCCCATGGCCCATGTTCTCGTCGCCGTGATGCCCCTCGATACCCAGCTTTCGCACATCATTCAGTCGCTCCAGCATGCTGGCTTCCAGCGCCTGGGCTTCATCATCGGCAACCCCGTCGCCGGCGATGAGGCCGTCCTGGGCGTGGCTCCCGCCCCTGAGGCGGCGGCCGTCATGCAGTTGCTCCAACCAGATAGAGGCTTCACCGTCAAGGGCCTCGGCTACGTGACGGTCAGTGGCGTGGCGGGTGAGCTTGCCAGGTACAAGGACCACGAGGCCGCCGACTTCCTCACGGCCCTGCTGGGCCACGATGCCGACGCCACCACCGTCGACGCCGTCAAGACGTCGCTGCACGACGGCCACGCCCTGCTGACGGTCGAGGGTGACGTGGCCCAGGCCCGCGAGATGCTCAAGTCCCACGCCCTGTTCTTCTACGGGTGAGACGTATCCCCCCTCTGCCTCCCCCCGTCTACGGGGGGAGGGGGGGCAGGCCAAGGACGAAGGACGGAGGACCAATGGAATTAGCCTATTGGTCCTCGGTCTTCGGTCCTTTGTCCCTGGTCGCTTCCTTGCTATACTTGTTGTGACCCTATTCGCCCGCGAGGAATCTAGCCTTGGCTGCCCCAATCGCTCCCGCCCCCATTCAGACCATTGACGATGTACTAGCCCGATTTCAAGACCGCTCCTACGTCGCCGAGCGCGGCCTGGCAACCGCCGTCTTCCTGGCCCTGCGCCTCGGCCGCCCCCTGTTCCTGGAAGGTGAGGCGGGCGTCGGCAAGACCGAGGTCGCCAAGGTGCTGGCCGACCTGCTCGCCGCGCCCCTGATTCGCCTTCAGTGCTACGAGGGTCTCGACGTCAACAACGCCGTCTACGAGTGGAACTATACCCGCCAGTTGCTGGAAATCCGACTGCTGGAAGCCGTGGGCGTCCGCGACCAGTCGGCCGCGCTACGGGAGGTCTTCAGCCCCGACTTCCTCATCCGCCGGCCGCTGTTGCAGGCTATCGACTTCGACGGCGAGACGCCGCCGGTCCTCCTCATCGACGAGCTAGACCGCGCCGACGAGGAGTTCGAGGCCTATCTGTTGGAGATGCTGTCGGACTTCCAGATCACCATCCCGGAGCTGGGCACGGTGCACGCCAAGCAGCCGCCCGTGGTGGTTCTCACGTCCAATCGCACCCGCGAGATTCACGACGCTCTCAAGCGCCGCTGCCTGTACTACTGGATCGACTACCCGAGCCAGGCCAAGGAGTATCAGATCGTCCGCGCCAAAGTCCCGGCGGCCTCCGAGTTGCTCGCCCGCCAGGTCACGAGCTTCATCCACCAGTTGCGCGGTATCGACCTGTATAAGCTACCCGGCGTCGCCGAGACTCTCGACTGGGCCGCCGCGTTGGTCGCCCTTGACCAGCCGAGCCTGACGCCTGAAGTGGTCGACGACACGCTGGGCGTCATCCTCAAGTACCAGGACGACGTACAGAAGGTGCGCGACCTGGGCATCAGCGGCCTGCTCGAGCGCATGCGCCTGCCCGCGTGAGCCAGCCGTGACCAACGACCGTCTGTATGCGGAAGCCACCGCTGCCTGGCGGCGGCAGATCGAGGGCCTGGCCGCGACCCAGGCAGCGGGTAGCCAGGGTGAGGGCCTGCTGCGCCACCTGCTACTGTTCGGTCGCCTGCTGCGCCGCGTCGGGGTCCAGGTCAACACGTCGCAGATGCTCGACCTGTTGGCCGCCCTGGAAGTGATCGACCTGACCCGCCGCGACGATTTCTATTGGGCCGCGCGCGCCGTGCTGGTTACGCGCCGCGACGACCTGGCCCGCTTCGACCAGGCCTTCAACCTGTTCTGGCGCAACGCCCAGGCCCGCGACATGCCCAACTTCGCGCCCCTCCTGAGCCAGACGCCCGTGCCG
Source organism: Anaerolineae bacterium (assembly GCA_034431435.1). Classification (GTDB taxonomy): domain Bacteria; phylum Chloroflexota; class Anaerolineae; order Epilineales; family JAHCIE01; genus JAHCIE01. The sequence goes on from DAOUDG010000002.1 coordinate 20,183, forward strand.
CGCCGCGAGCCGCCACGCAAGAGCGACGCCAAGCCAGGCGAGGATAAGCCCCAAGAGCGTAGCATCGCCATCGCCCAGGCAACCGACGAGGAGCCGACAGAAGGCGACGACGCCCAACAAGGCGACGCGCCCGACCTGATCATCTCGGCCAGTCCGATGGAGGTGCTGCGCCACAAGGATTTCGCGGGCTACACCGCCGACGAGCTGGCCCTGGCGCGGCAGATTCTGCGCGATATGACCTGGGAACTGGGCGAGCGGCGCACCCGCCGCTTCCGGCGCGGCAAGGGCCGCCGCCTGGACCTGCGCCGCAGCCTGCGCAGGAACGTCCGCTTCGGCGGCGAGATGGTCGAGCTGGCGTGGCGAGAACCCAAGTACAAGCCGCGCCCGGTCGTCGTCATCGCCGACATCAGCGGCAGCATGGAGCAGTACAGCCGCCTGCTGCTGCATTTCCTGCACACCCTGTACCAGGGCATGGATAACGTCGAGGCCTTCGTCTTCGGCACGCGCCTGACGCGCATCACCCACGAGCTACGCACCCGCAACGTGGACGTGGCTGTCAGTCAGGTGGCGCAGACGGTGCAGGATTGGGCGGGCGGCACGCGCATTGGCGAGGCGCTGCACACCTTCAACTACCGCTGGGGACGGCGCGTGCTGGGGCGCGGCGCGGTGGCGCTCATCATCAGCGATGGCTGGGATCGGGGCAACGTCGACCTGCTGCGCGACGAGATGGAACGCCTTCAGCGCAATACGTATCGGCTGATCTGGCTCAACCCGCTGCTGGGCATGGCGGGCTACCAGCCCCTCACGCGGGGCATGGCCGCCGCCCTGCCCTTCATCGACGACTTTCTGCCAGTGCATAGCCTGCACAGCCTGGCCGAACTGGGCGACCTGCTGACCGAACTCGGCGCGGCCCCCCGCCCCGAACGCAGGCAGCACGCCCACGTCAAGGAACCGACTCCGTAGGGGCGGTCCCCCCGTGGCCGCCCTAGCACCCCGTGGCTGCCCTGGCAGCGGGGAAGCGCAGCGCCGAGGCGCAAAGAGAAATGACGAACGAGGTCATCAGCTACTTTGAGATGTGTCAGCGCGAAGGCACAAGCCTTCAGCGCGGCATGAACTTCTCGCTACGAGGCCAGCATTCGGTGATCCTCATGTCGGTGAGGCCTAATGCTCCCTATGAGGATCGATTCGAAGAGGGCGGTACGGTTCTGATCTATGAGGGGCATGATGAGCCGCGGTCAAAGCGCGTGCAAGACCCCAAGCATGTTAATCAGCCGGAATTCACGTCGGAGGGTGCACGCACCGAAAATGGCAAGTTCCATCAGGCGGCCCAGGCCTACAAGGTAGGCTCTCGTCCGCCTGAGGTGGTACGAGTGTACGAGAAGCTGCGCGTCGGCATTTGGTCCTACAATGGCATCTTCCATCTTGTGGATTCGTGGCGAGAGGCAGCTGGACGTCGCAAGGTGTTCAAGTTCAAGCTCGTCGCGGTAGAAGATAGCGCCGGGGATGCGCAGCAAGCCCTTGCTTTGTCCGAGCGACGACGGGTCATTCCGACCGAGGTAAAGCTAGCTGTGTGGAAGCGAGACGGCGGCAAGTGCGTGGTTTGCGGTGCTGCAGACGAGCTCCACTTCGACCACATCCTTCCATACGCCAAGGGCGGGACCTCGATTAGGGCTGACAATGTCCAGCTACTGTGTGCTCGCCACAACCTTGAGAAGAGTGACAAGATAGTGTAGAGGTAGAGCCATGCGTGACATCCTCCCCACCCTCGAAAAGTGGCGGGCCAACGGCGAGGACATCGCCGTCGCCACCGTCGTCAAGTCCTACGGCTCGTCGCCGCGCCAGTTGGGGGCGAAGATGGCCGTCACCCGCGCCGGTGATATGGTCGGCTCCGTCAGCGGCGGCTGCGTCGAGGGGGCCGTCTTCCAGGAGGCGCAGGGCGTCCTCAAGACACGCCAGCCTAAGCTCGTCCGCTACGGCGTGACCGATGACCTGGCCTGGGAGGTTGGCCTCGCCTGTGGCGGGACCATCGAAGTCTTCATCGAGCCGCTGGATTGGTAACCCGTGCCCATCTACCATCTCTACCTGGAACAGGGACCGCCCCTCAAACGTGTCCCCAGGCGCAAGACGATGGTCCACGTCCTAGACCTGCTCGGCTGCGCGCCGAAAGCGAAGTCCGAGGAAGAGGCCCTGGCCGCCACACCGGCCGCCATCGACGACTACCGCCGCTGGCTGCGCGGCATCGGCGACGACGTGCCCCTGGGCGACATCCAGCTGAACATCGCCGAGCGCTGGCAGGGTGAGGATAGCTGGAACGGCCTGGGCTACATGCAGCAGGCCTTCCAGGCCGAACTGACGCCCATCGACGCCGACGAGGTCGAGCGGCTGGTGCGCCGCTTCGAGGCCATGCAGCAACTCATCGACGCTGCTCTGGACAGCCTGCCGCCGGGCGACCTGATCGCCAAGCCCGACACGGGCCGCGCCCTGAGTGTCATGGCCCTCCACGTCGCCGACGCGGCCCACGGCTACGTCACGGCGGGCCTGGGCCGCGTCGGCGAGCCAGGCTCGAAGCCCGACCGCCCCTGGCGCGTCGAGTGGGGCCGGGTGACCGACGCCGTCGCCGCCCGCCTGCGCGCCATGAGCGACGACGAGCGTCGTCAGATTCGCTACAGCCGCGACAAGGGCTACCCCTGGACCGCCCGCAAGGTCCTGCGCCGCGTCCTGGAGCACACCTGGGAACACGTCGACGAGATGGTTGTCGAACGATTGGGAAGGAGTCTCTAGGCTATGCGGCTCGCGCTCATCTCCGACATTCACGGCAACCCCGTTGCTCTGGACGCCGTCCTGGCCGACATCGCGGCCCAGGGCGGCGTAGACGAGACCTGGGTAGTGGGTGACCTGGCCGCCCTCGGCTACGACCCGGTCGCTGTCCTCGACCGCCTCCACGATGTGCCCCACGCCCACTTTCTCCGCGGCAACACCGACCGCTACACGGTGACGGGCGACCGGCCGCCGCCCAGCCTGGAGGATGTACGCCGCAACCCGGCCCTCCAGGCGCGCTACGACGAGGTGACGCGCAGCTTTGCCTGGACACGCTCGTACCTCGTCGCCTCAGGCTGGCTGGACTGGCTGGCCACCCTGACCCTGGAGCGCCGCCTGATCCTGCCCGATGGCACGCGGTTGCTGGCCGTCCACGCCTCGCCGGGGCGCGACGATGGCGCCGGTATCCAGCCCACCATGAGCGACGCCGAGGTTCATGCCCTGGTCCAGGACGCCGACGCCGACCTCGTCGTGGTCGGCCACACCCACCGCGCCCTCGACCGCACGGTGGGCGGGGTTCGGGTCATCAACCTGGGCAGTCTCAGCAACCCGGCCACGGCCGATGTGCGCGCCAGCTACGCCTTGGTGGACGCGGATAGCCAGGGCCATGTTGTCCAGCCGCGCCGCGTTGAGTATGATTGGCCGGCGGTTGTCGCCGCCATCCGCGCCGTTCACCACCCTGCGGCCGACTTCCTCATCCAGCACTGGCAGCGTGTCCAGTGACCTCATGGAGGCGTTCGTGCCCCGTCTCTACGACCAGCTGACTGACGCCCTCGCCCACGACCGACCCGCCGCCCTGGTGACCATTATCCGTGGCCCCGGCCTGGGCGCCAAGCGTCTCGTTTTCGACTCGGCCGCCGACGGCAACCTGCCCTACGACCTGGCCGCCTCGGTGGACGCGGACGCCCGCACCCTGCTGCGTGCCGAGACGCCCGGCTCGCGGGTGTACGCCACGCCCGACGGCGAGGTGGAAGTCTTCGTCGAGGTCTACCCGGCCGCGCCCAAGCTGGTCATCGTCGGCGGCGTTCACATCGCCATCCCCCTGGCCCAGTACGCGCGCATCCTCGGCTACCGCGTCATCCTGGTCGACGCCCGCACCGCCTTCGCCAGCGAAGCCCGCTTCCCCCACGCCGACCGCATCGTGATTGGCTGGCCCGACGAGGCGCTGACCGAGCTGGGCCTGGACAGCTCAACTTACGTGGCAATCCTGACCCACGACCCCAAGCTCGACGACCCCGCCCTCATCGCCGCCCTCGCCAGCCCCGCCCGCTATGTGGGGGCGATTGGCAGCCCCAAGACCCACGCCCGGCGCCTCGTGCGCCTGCGTGAAGCGGGCCTAAGCGACGATGCCCTGGCCCGCATCCACTCACCCATCGGGCTGGACCTGGGGGCGCGGACGCCGGAGGAAATCGCCACCAGCATCATCGCCGAGATGGTTGCCGTCAAGTACGGCACGACGTGGCGACCCGGCCCTGAGACCTGGGACTCCCGCGTCCAGGTCCAGGACGACCCGAATATCACAGGCTAACGTGGGGGCAGGCCCCCGTGTCTGCCCTGCTCCGCCCCGCTGACGAGGTTCCCCCTATGCAATTTGGTCCCGTCCCCGTCGGAGCCAGTGTCGGCCGCATCCTGGCCCACAACCTCACCTCGCCCGACGGTCGCCGCGCCTTTCGCAAGGGCCACACCGTCCGCGCCGAGGACATGGCCGCCCTGCGCGATGTGGCAGGCGACACCGTCTACGTCGCCACCCTGGAGCCAGGCGACGTGCACGAGGATGAGGCGGCTCGCCGCCTGGCGCGCGCCGTGGTGGGCGCGGGCGTGACCCTGGGGCCGGCCGCCGGCGGGCGCGTCAACGTCCTGGCCGCCGAACGCGGCGTCCTCGCCCTGGACCTGGGTCGCCTCGACGCTGTCAACGCGCTGGACGGTCTGACTATTGCCACCCTGCGCCAGCACAGCGTCGTCCAGCCCAAGACCATCGTCGCCACGGTCAAGATTATCCCGTACGCCGTGCCCGACGCGCGGCTGCGCCAGGCCGAGGCGGTTGGCCCCGGCGTCGTGGGCGTCCGCCCGCTACCGGCCCGCCGCGTCGGCGTCATCCTGACCAGCAGCGACGCCGGCCGCGCCAGAACCATCGACCTCCTGGAACCGCCTATCCGCGGCCGCGTCGAAGACCTGGGCAGCCAGGTGCTGGGCGTGCGGCCCGTCGCCCACACCGAGGCGGCGGTGGCCGAGGCGCTGGCCGCGTTCCTCGACCAGGGAGCGGACGCCGTCATCATCGGTGGCGAGACGTCCATCATGGACGCCAACGACATCACGCCCCAGGGCGTGCGTCGCGCGGGGGGCGTGGTCGAGGGCTACGGCGCGCCCGCCGAGCCGGGCAATCTGCTGCTACTGGCCTACGCCGGTGAGCGGCCTATCCTGGGCGCGCCGGGCTGCGTGCGCTCGCGCCACACGAACGTCGTCGATCTCGTCCTGCCGCGCCTGCTGGCGGGCGAGCGCCTGACACGCCGTGACATCGCCGCCCTCGGCCACGGGGCGCTGCTGCACGGGTGACGTGAGAAGGATCGCCTGCTGTTCGCTGCCTTCGCATCTTCGGGCCTTTGTGCCCTTCGTGCCAGAGAAGAAGGGCAAGACAGTTGCTCACCCTGGATACCATTCATCACGGCGATTGTCGCGAGGTGTTGGCGGCGCTGCCTGAAAAGAGCGTCGACCTCATCTTCGCCGACCCACCCTACAATCTCCAGCTCCAGGGCGACCTGTGGCGGCCCAATATGACCCGCGTCGACGCCGTCGATGACGAGTGGGACCAGTTCGCCGATTTCGCCGCCTACGACCAGTTCACCCGCGAGTGGCTGACGGCCTGCCGCCGCGTCCTCAAGGACAACGGCACGTTGTGGGTCATCGGCTCCTACCACAACATCTACCGCGTCGGTAGCATCCTGCAAGACCTGGGCTATTGGCTCTTGAATGATGTCGTATGGATCAAGTGCCTGGCGGGTGATACTGAGCTTTTTGCCAGGATCAATGGCCGCCCGATCGTCTCGCCCCTCAAGGACCTTGTGCGCATCGACCTCGAACGCAATACAGTTGAGCTACCATCGCATGACGATGCGGGCGTAAGTACCTGGGTGCAGCTGACAGGCTCACGACAAAGCGGCAAGGAACGAGGCATTCGGTTGGAGCTAGACGACGGCACTTTCGTCAACTGTACAGCCGAGCATCGCTTTCCCGTAGCGCGTCATGGCTGCATTGATTTGGTAGCTGCTTCGGAGTTGACTGTAGATGATACCCTGCTGAAGCTGGCTCGTTTCGACCTACCGCCCGTCATCGAAAGCACGGGCGTCGATGAGGAGGTTGGCGAGTTCATTGGCTGGTATCTGGCGGAAGGCTCACTCTTGAGCGATGACAAAGGCGTGTCGCTCGCTATGGCAGCTGATGAGCAAGAGTACGCTGAGCATCTCATCCGATGCCTTCGGGAGCGTTTTGGGATTGTGGGGCGCACCCACATCTACCACCAGCAGCTGCATCTCGCGTTTCCCGGACGTTTGGCGATTGCTCTGGTAGAGCGCTTTGTGCGTGGCAACGATGCTAAGTCGAAGCGGCTTGCTCGTGAGGCCTTCTATTTTGGCGAAGGCTTCCTCCGGGGAGTCCTAAGAGGATATCTACTCGGGGACGGTCACTGGGACAGCCAAGCAGGCCGATGGCGCATAGGCCTGGCTAGAAATGCTGGCCTCATGACTGATTTGGGAGTCGCCTGTCGCGTCTTGGGATATCGGCTGCGCTTCTCTGAGTCCATCGTACCCTATCAGCGAGGCCAGGCCGAGATTTTTCGCGGGGAGGTGCGGGAAAACACCGATGATCGCTGGACCTATGTGCCACTGGACGTGCTAGGGCTGCCGTCTCGGTCCCGCTTCGGGCCGGGCCAGAATCACTCGTTGCGCTCTCTCCGCCTGAACTACAAGCCAGTGACCCGAAAGAACCCAATCGCGACCATGCCACCGCTTGCACTTCAGATGCTGGCAGGCGATCTGCGTCCTGTAACCATTAGGAGCATCGGGGAGTCGAGCCTGCGTATGTTTTATGACGTCTCGGTCTCGGGCAACCATGTATTCGCTCTAGCGAATGGGTTGCTTACTCACAATTCCAATCCCATGCCCAATTTTCGTGGCGTGCGCTTTACCAACGCCCACGAGACGCTGCTGTGGTGCAAGAAGTCGAAGGACCAGAAGAAGTACACCTTCAACTACCACGCCATGAAGGCCCTCAACGACGACAAGCAGATGCGCAGCGATTGGGAATTGCCGCTGTGCACGGGGGCCGAGCGGCTGCGGGTCAACGGCGAGAAGGCGCACACGACCCAGAAGCCGGAGGCTCTCCTCTACCGCGTCATCCTCGCCAGCAGCCACCCCGGCGACGTGGTTCTCGACCCCTTCTTTGGCACGGGCACGACGGGCGCGGTCGCCAAGAGACTGGGCCGCCACTACATCGGCATCGAGCGCGAGGCGCGCTACATCGAGGCCGCCCAGACGCGGCTGGATGCCATTCAGTCGGCGCCGATGGACGCCGAGATTCTCGGCAAGGTCGCCACGAAGCGCGACGCCCCCCGCCTGCCCTTCGCCGCGCTGCTGGAGAGCGGGCTGCTGCGGCCGGGCCAGAGCCTGTACCTGGATCGCCGCCGCGACGTGGCCGCCACCGTCCTGGCCGATGGCACGCTGCGAGCGACGGATGGCGCGCGCGGCTCGATTCACAGGCTCGGCGCGGCGCTGCGCGGCCTGCCCGCCTGCAACGGTTGGGAGCACTGGTTCTACGAGGACGAGGCGGGCGCGCTGCATCCTATCGATGACCTGCGCGAGCGGCTGCGGTCGGAGCGCGGAGGACAGGCGGTCGTCGTTCCGTAACCCGGACCCCTTGAGAGTCGTTTTATCAGTAGACGTATCTGGTCCATCCACGGAGACAATCGCCCCATGCTCTACCTGCTGGCTATCCTGATACCGCCGCTCGCTGTGCTGTTGTGCGGCAAGCCGCTGCAAGCTCTGTTCAATCTCGTTCTGACGCTTCTCCTCTGGATTCCCGGCATGCTCCATGCCCTGTTCGTTGTCCACGGCCACTACGCTGACAAGCGGAACGAGCGGGCTATCAAGGCAATGGAGAAGGCCACCGCTGCCCAAACCCAGGCCCTGCTCGAAGCGCAGAAGCACGCCGACCAGTAATCCTGGCTACCCCCATGCTGGTGGCGACTCGGTGGGTCGTCCGCCTTGCCCCCGGCGCGTCCGGCGAGTAGAATAGAGACTACATTGGGTGGCAATGAGACTCAACGAGGTGGCTTCGATGGATAATCGCGTGCTAGCAGGCGCTGCCGCCGTGGTAGCGGTCGGCGGGGCAGTGACCTACGTGGTAGTGCGTCGTCGTCGCGCGCAGCGTGTCGCAGGGCTGACGGAGCCGAGTGAGGCCACCCTGGCCGAGCAGGCCGCGCGGGATGCCGAGGCGGCCCAGACGAGCGCGGTCAAAGGGACCGTCGATACTCGCAGGCTCACGCGCCGCTCGCCTTCCTTTGGGATGATGCGCCCGACGGCGCTGGCCCTCGCGTCACAGGTTGCCCGCTTTGCCGAGAGCCACGAGACCGATGTGGTCGATCTCGTGACCCTTGTCCTGACCCGCGATCAGCCCCACCCGAATGCCAAAGACCCGACGGCGCGGCGGCAGGCGGAGGTCATCGTGAGTCAGACTCTCGCCGCCCTCAAGCTGCTGGCTGAGCGCGGGCAGTCGGAGCCGACGCCCGGCGATGCCACGGCTGGCGCCGCGCCTGCGTAGGAGATTCGACGCATGGGTAACTTTCTTCGCTTCGTCGGCGGTCTCGCCCTCGGTTTCGCCGCCGGCGCTGGCATCGTCGCCTTTCTGACCCCCCACGCCGGGACCGAGGTCCAGGCCAACCTGCGCGCGCACGTCGACTCCGCCCTGGAAGAGGGGCGAGCCGCCTCAGCCAGTAAGCGCGCCGAGCTAGAGCAACAGGCAGGTATCCGCCCCACGTAGTCGTCCCCGTTTCCAGGCTTGCAAGCGGCGGACGACAGGTCCGCCGCTTTTTGCGGTTTGTTCTGCCAGTATGCTATAATCCTCGACGCTCTGTGTCACGAGGCGAGCATGACCACCGTACCGACGCGCACGAACGAAGAGTGGCTGGCGGCGCTTCAGACGACCGGCCCCGAGCAGACCCAGGCTCTCGAAGAGCTGCGGGACTACCTGTTGCGGGCCGTGTACGTCTATCTGTCGCGCCACCGCAGCGACCTGACACACTTCGACCGTGACGAGATTCAGCAACTGGCTGAGGACTGGGCGCAGGAAGCCCTGCTCACCATTCTCGCCAAGCTGGACACCTTTCGCGGCGACAGTCGCTTCACGACGTGGGCCTACCGCGTGGTCATCAACCTGGCCGCCAGCGAGTTGCGCCGCCGCCGCTGGGCCAACCTGTCGCTGGAGGGGCTGACCGAAAGCGACGACGACGAGGACGGCATGTCCTTTGAGTTCGCCCAGGAGGACGGCAGCGTCAACCCCGAAGCGGCCCTCCAGCAACGCCACGTCTGGGAAACCCTGCGCCACATCATCGACCAGGACCTGACGGAGCGCCAGCGATCGGTGCTGGTCGGCTCCCTGGTCGAGGGCAAGCCGGTCGAAGCCCTGGCCGAGCAGCTCAATACCAACCCCAACAACATCTACAAGATCATGCACGACGCCCGCAAGAAGCTCAAGCAGCGTCTGGCAGATTACAACCTGAACGAGGAGAGCGTTCTTCAGGTGTTTGCCGGTGTGTGAGGCGGTCCATCAGGGGCCGCCTCACGCTTTGCTGGAATGTGGCGCGGGGCGGGCCGCCGCCGGGGGCAAGTAAGAAGCCTCGCGGGGGGCGCATCATACGGGTGACGCTCGTTGGGGGATACAGGCGACTTATGGATTCAACTCAAGCAAGCCAATGGCTGGTGCGCATCTTCGCCACCCAGGAACTTGAGATAGACTGCCCCACCTCTGCTGACTCTCTACCCCAGTTTGTCGATCTCATCGTGCGCGGCCTCGACGCCTCGCGGCTTCTGCCCCGGGTGTGGCTGCATATCCAGCAGTGCCCCAACTGTTGCGACCTCTTCGAGTGTCTCCAGGATGTCGTTATCCTTGCGGACCGCGCCGACCTGCCCCGCCCCGACTTCAGCGCCTTGTTCAGGGACTAGCGGCCGCTATCAGCCATTCGGCGCCCGCAACAATCATCCCTACGACCGACCCCGTAAGCCTCGACAACGGCGCGGCGGTCGGTTATACTATTCTATGCGAACAACCGTTTTCTCTCGCAAACCCCGCCCGACGGTAGCCCGAAGGGAGACCCGATGCCCCGTTTTCAGCTTGTGTCCGACTTCCAACCCACCGGCGACCAGCCGACGGCTATCGAGAAGCTCGTCGACGGCCTCAACCACGGCCTGAAGCACCAGACGCTGCTGGGCGCGACGGGAACCGGAAAGACCTACGTCATGGCCGAAATCGTCGAGCGCGTCCAGCGCCCGACCCTGGTCATGGCCCACAACAAGACCCTGGCCGCCCAGCTGTACGCCGAGTTCAAGGAGTTCTTCCCCAAGAACGCCGTCGAGTATTTCGTCTCCTACTACGACTACTATCAGCCGGAAGCCTACGTCCCCCGCCACGACCTGTACATCGAGAAGGACGCCGAGATCAACGACGAGATCGAGCGGCTGCGCCTGGCGGCCACGTCGTCGCTGCTCAGCCGCCCCGACGTCCTCATCGTCGCCTCGGTGTCGGCCATCTACGGTCTCGGCTCGCCGGAGGACTACGGCGCGACGGTCGTCAAGCTGCGGCGCGGCGAGACGCGCCACCGCGATAAGCTGCTACGTCACCTGGTGTCCATCCACTACGACCGCAACGACTACGAGCTGCGGCGCGGCCGTTTCCGCGTGCGCGGCGATACGGTCGAGGTCCAGCCCGCCTACGGCGACACGGCCTATCGTATCGAGTTCTTCGGCGACGAGATCGAGCGCATCACCGAGGTCGACCCACTGACGGGCGAGATTCTCCTTCAGCACACGGCGGTGGACATCTACCCGGCCAAGCACTTTATCACGCCGGCCGAGAAACTCCAGGTCGCCGTCACCGACATCGAGAATGAGCTGACCGAGCGCGTCGCCGAGTTGCAGCGCGCCGACAAGCTCCTGGAAGCCCAGCGCATCCAGCAGCGCACCCGCTACGACCTGGAGATGCTGCGCGAGGTAGGCTACTGCTCCGGCATCGAGAACTACTCGCGCCACCTGGCCCGCCGCCAGGCGGGCGACCCGCCGTGGACGCTGCTGGACTACTTCCCCGACGACTTCCTGCTGTTCATCGACGAGTCCCACATGTCCCTGCCCCAGATTCGGGGTATGTATCACGGCGACCGCTCACGCAAGGAAACGCTGGTCGACTACGGCTTCCGCCTGCCGTCGGCTCTGGACAACCGCCCGCTGACCTTCGAGGAGTTCGAGCAGCACGTCCACCAGGTCGTCTACGTCTCGGCGACCCCCGGCCCTTACGAGATGCAACACAGCCGGCCACCGGAGGGCCAGGTGGTCGAGCAGATCATCCGTCCGACCGGCCTCATCGACCCGCAGGTGACCATCAAGCCCACTAAAGGCCAGATCGACGACCTGCTGGGCGAGATTCGTCGCCGCATCGAGAAGAGCGAGCGCGTCCTGGTCACGACCCTGACCAAGCGCATGGCCGAGGACCTGGCCGACTACCTGGCCGAGTCGGGTATCAAGGTCCACTACCTGCACTCCGAGATTCAGACCCTGGAGCGCATCGAGATTCTGCGCGACCTGCGCCAGGGCACTTACGATGTAGTCGTTGGCATCAACCTGCTGCGCGAGGGCCTCGACCTGCCGGAGGTGTCGTTGGTCGCCATCCTCGACGCCGACAAGGAGGGCTTCCTGCGCTCCGAGCAGGCTCTCATCCAGACCATTGGCCGCGCCGCTCGCCACGTCAACGGCACGGTCATCATGTACGCCGACAATGTGACCGACTCGATGCGCCGCGCCATCGACGAGACCAACCGCCGCCGTGGCGTCCAGGAGGCGTACAACACCGTCCACGGCATCGAGCCGAAGTCCATCATCAAGGCCGTGCGCGACCAGATCGAGCGGACCAAGCAGGTGGCCGAGGAGCAGGCCCCCTACAAGGTGGCGGGCGACATGGCCCCCGTCGAGCTGGCGAAGCTCATCAAGGAGCTGGAGAAGCAGATGAAGGCCGCCGCCGCCGAGCTAGAGTTCGAGAAGGCCGCCGTCCTGCGCGACCAGATCGGCGACCTGCGCAAGGCGTTACAGGACGCCGACAAGCGCCCCGAGTGGGAAAAGCTCCGCGACCCACGGTAAGTGCGGCCAGCGCCCCAGGGGGCCGGGCATGGGCGTGTGGATTGTCCTGCCCGCGTTGCTCAATCAGCCATGAGCGCTTCCGCCGCGAGGATGCCCGACGTGGCCGCCCGCGCCACGCTGTAGCCGGGATAGGTGGTCTGCCCGGCCTGGTACAGGCCGCGGATGGGCGTGCGCTGCGGGAAGTGCTTCCACGGCGCAACCTGCGGCGACAGCCCGTACACCGCCCCGCGATACAGGTTCAGGTCGTTCCTGAACTCCTTCGGGCTGACGACGCGCTGGGCGGCGATATCCAGGTGGTGAATGCGCGACAGGGCTTCCACCGCTCTTGCGAGAATGACTGCCTTTCGCTCGTCGCTCCATGCCTCAATGGGAACATCGCGCCGCACCGGCGGGTACATCTCGATCACACTGCCGCCCGCCGGCGCGAGGTCGGGAAGCGTCACCGTCGGCGCGTCGTACACCAGCCATTTCACGCCGTCGTCGCAGGGAGTGAACACGTCGCCCTGGTTTTCCATGAGCGGCAGAAAACAGTGCGAGTGGCTGGGGGCGGCTAGCCTGTTCCGCAAGCCGAGTTGCACCGAAAACGCGCTGTGCGACAGATGCGCCTCCTGCGCCATGCGCTTCAATTTGCGCGGCGCGGCGCCGTCGTCGAGCAGGGCGCCGAAGGTCAGCATCCCGCTGACGGTCGAGAGAATCGCGTCCACTTCGACCAGTCCCAGACCGTCCACTTCCAATCCGCGCGCGCGCCCTTCGCGGACGACAATCTTTTTCACTCGCGTGTTCAAATGGATTTCGCCGCCGTGGGCGAGCATGGCGCGGCTGAGCGCTTCGGGTACTTTGCCCATGCCGCCTTCGGGCAGGTGAAAGCCGTCGCTGAAAAGAGTGACCAGGCCCAACACCGAGATCGTTGGCTGTTTTTCGGGCGGCAGCCCCGTGTACAGTAGCACGCCCGACATTGCGGCGCGCACCGAGTCGTCGCTGAAGAGCCGCTTCAATTCGTCCGCCACCGTCCCGCCGAACTTGGGCAAGTGCCGCCAGCCCTTGGCGAGGATGCGCGCAAACGAAAGCGGGTGGACGAGAATATCTTCCGTGAGCAGGCGCAGGGCCGGCTCCCAGCGTTTCATCATGTGATTCAATTCTTTGTTCAGGACGGCTTCGTTCACCGCCCCGTTGCCTTTTTCCACAGTCACGCGCAAGCCGTCGCCAAACGTGACCCTGTCGCCGTTGGGCAGGACCGTCGTTTGCGGCGCGGTGATTCGCCGCAGCGGCAAGACGGAGGGGCGATCCAGCCCGACCCTGGCAAAGACGTGATCGAGCATGTTGGGCAGGGCGAGGTACAGCGCGCCGTCGTTGAAGGTGTACCCGCCGATGTTGGTTGTTGAGCAGCAGCCGCCGATCTTTGGGTTCGCCTCAAAGAGTCTGACCTTGATTCCCATGCGCGCGAGCAAGCCGCCCGCCGCCAGGCCCGACACACCGCCGCCGATAATGCCCACCGATTGGATGGATGTCACGAAATCCTCCTTGTTTGGTCACGAATGATCTCCCCGTGGGTGGGCATGGGGCATCCGGCGTGGTCAACCCGCGCCCCGCTACGGCGCCACCTCGCGCACGAAGATGTTCTCCAGACCATCCTCGTTGTCGCGGTGGTAGCCGACCTTGCGGAAGCCGAAATGGGCGGCGAGGCGCAGCGACGGCTCGTTCTCCGGGCTGATGCTGACGACGAAGCGGGTGACGCCGTGCTCGCGCGTCGCCCAGTCCATCAATCCGCTGCACGCCTCGCGGGCGTAGCCCTGGCGGCGGTAGGCGGGGAAGATGGTGTAGCCCATCTCGACGCCGCCGGGGGCGAAGTCACGCAGATACTCGGCGGCGGGCGGCAGGTGGAAGCCGATGTTGCCGATCATCTCGCCCGTGGCGCGCAGGCCAATGGCGCGCATCAGCCAGGGTTGGGCGGCCGGGTCGCGGCGCAGGCGTTCCAGGAACACGCGCATCACTGCCCCCTCCAACAGCCAGTCCTCCGGCGCGCGCAGGCCGATGACTCGTGAAGCGGTGTCCAGGTCGCCCGCCTGGCACGCCTCGAAGAAGTCGGTCGTCATGGGGATGAGCAGGAGGCGCTCGGTTTCTATCACAGCGCGGCTCGTTGCCGTGGTCATCGGTCCCCTCGCGCCGCGATGGCCCTGCGCCCTTCGTCGATGCGTCGCATCGCCGCCCCCACGCCCGCAACCGTCGGATCGTCGCTTGCCAGGAGGGCGGCCGCCACGCTGCGTTGGTCGGCCGGGCTACGGTTCTGGCTGAGCTTGCATTTCCCCTCGAGCCGGGTTACGGGCATCGTGAACGCGACGATGCCCGTCAGCATGCTGTCGCGGAACGCGGCGGGCAGGCCGTCCCACTGGGCCTGGTAGGCTGCCTCGTACTGCTGAATCATCGCCGCCAACAGCGCCTCTATTGCCGCCGGGTCGTCGGCGCGGGTAACGATGCGCGGCGCGCCGCTGGCGTGGACGGCGATGTAGTTCCACGTCGGCACGCTCTCGCGCTTCTCGTACAGGGAGGGCGAGACGTAGGCGTGGGGGCCACTGAAGATGGCGAGGGAAGGGCGGCCGTCGAAGGCGCGCCACTGGGGGTTGGCCTTGGCCAGATGGCCGCTCAGCGTCACTTGCCCCTCGGCAACGTCCACCACGATGGGAATGTGGGACGCCACCGGCGCGTCGTCCAGGACCGATACCAGGCTGATGAAGCTATGGGCGCGCATGAACGCGACCAGGGTGTCCACGTCATCTTCGCGGTAGGCAGGGGGAATGTACATCGCTCAAGCCCTTTCGCTCAGGTAGTCGCGCTCGAAGAGCGCGAAGCCCTCGGCCGTCAGCCGCGTCAATTCGGCCACCGTCGCCGGGTCGAGGCGCGTGAAGTTGAAGCACGACTTGCCCTGCATCCGCTTCTTTAGCTCTGGGGAGACGCCATCGAGCAGTTGAGGATGCACGTAGACCGGCATCAGGTGATAGCTGACGTAGTTCTTTTTGATCTGCGCCGCGCCGAAGAACATCTCCTTCTTCAGCGACGCCACGCGCGGCGTCACCAACGAGTAGTCTGTCGGCCCGTCCACCTGGACGACCATACGCCCCGCGTATGGCTCCAGAATCGCCTTGAGGCGTTCGTAGATTGGTTGGAAGCGTTCGCTGTCAGCCATCGCTGTCTCCTCTTGGTGGCAAGTCGAACGGTTTCGCTAGCGCGTGGCGACTGCCTCATCACCCAGGCTGACGCCGAAGACGTCCCGCAACACGGCCGCTCGCTGCTCCTCGGCGACCGGCCGCTCCTCGCGCTCACCGCCGCGCGTCGTGATGAGGCGGCCGTCGGCCAGGGTGACGCGCCCCTCGACCGTCGCCAGGGTGCACACCCGCCGCCGGGTGAAAGACGACTGGGGCGAGGTTTGGTGGTAGACGCACATCGGCTCGTACTCGGTCAGCTGATGCGCGGTCAGGTCGAAGCGGTGCTGCGGGGTCCACGCGCCATCAAAGTCGCGCTGCCACAGGACGCGAGCGTCACCGTCGCGGTCGAGGCGATAGGCGCGGCCACCATCCGACTGCTCGTTCGGAGTGTCCAGATGCAGAGGGTTGAGGAAGGAGTCGCCAAAGCCCACGTCGGCCAGCCAGGCGGTCGGGTCGTCGGGGCCGCGCACCCGTAGCGTCAGATGGTCGAAGGGAGGGCCGAAGCCGCCGTCCTGGCGCGCGACGCCGGCCGCCAGGCGATCCACAGCGTAGCCCAGGCCTTCCAGCAGCCAGGCGAACAGGCCATTCAGCTCGTAGCAGAAGCCGCCGCGCCGCCGTGTCACGATCTTGGCGTAGAGAGACGGCCGGTCCAGTCGAATGGGTCGGCCCAGGGCGATGTCCAGGTTCTCGAAGGGGACGGTTCGCAGGTGGGCGAGGTGCAGCGCGGCCAGTGTCGCGGCCGTCGGCGCGAGCGATCCTGTGTAGCCGATGCGGTTGAGGTAGGCGTCGCGGTTCATAGCGTGTCTCTTTGCCGCCACCTGTCCGGCGGCGGCCACTTATAGCACAGTCCGCCGAGGGCGTCAACGCGGCTGGGAGCCAGGTCCCGCTGCCTCGAGTTGTAACTATGCCACATCCAGTCTGCCTCTCTCAGGCTCTCCTGGCCCGCCGCATTTCTGGTATAATGACCAGGGGGCGGTCCCGCGCCCCTGATAGCGGCGGTTGAACGACCCTTGTCCCATTCAGCACAGGAGGCTCGCGTGAAACGGCTCACCTTGACTGTGTGCCTGGTCCTGGTCCTGCTCGCATTGGCCGTGGGCATGGCCTTCGCCCAGGGTAACACGACGACTCTCACCCTGTATCACTTCTCCGATTACCACAGCCACGCTCTGCCCGCGTACAGCGAGGGCAAGCCCGACCAGGGCGGCATCGCCCGTGTCATTGGCTACCTGCGCAGCAAGAAGCTCTCCGACCCCAATGCCCTCGTCTTCAATGGCGGCGACATGATGAACGCGGGCAGCCCCTCATGGTCCGACAAGTACATGTGCAGCGAGTGGGACTGGTTCAACGGCCTGGCGGAGGCGATGGCCATGGGCAACCACGAGGTGGACTACGGCCAGCCCATCTTCCAGCAGTGCCTGGCCAAGATCGCCTACCCCATCCTCAACGCCAACCTGGTCAAGACCGACACCGGCGACCCCGTCTTCCAGGTCGATGGCAAGCCCTACATGGTGGTCGAGCGCGACGGCGTGCGCCTGGGCGTGTTCGCCGTTGGCAGCAAGGACTATCAGACCCTGATCCGCCCCGCCAACCTGCCTCCCGACACGAAGTTCACCGACGTGACCGAGACGACGCGGGAGATCGTGCGTCGCCTGCGCGAGGAGGAGAAGGTGGACGCGGTGGTGAGCATCGGTCACCGATCCTACGAGGAGGACCTGGCGCTGGCCCAGGCCGTGCCCGGCATCGACCTCATCCTGGGCACGCATAGTCACCGCAAGGAGGACTTCAAGAAACTACCCGGCACCAATACCTGGTTCATCTCCCCCTACCAGTTCGGCACGTATGTCAGCCGCGTCCAGCTGACCTTCAGCGACGGCAAGCTGACCAACGTATCGGGCGGCCTCGTCCCCATCGACAAGAACGTGCCCGAGGCGCCGGACGTGGCCGAGGGTGTCGCCGCCCGCCAGGCCGACCTGGAGGCCGACCCGTTCTTCGCCCCCAAGTTCGTCAAGCTCGGCTCGGCCGCCGTCGAGCTGTCGGACACTAACCTCAATACGGGCGAGGCTGTCATCGGCAACTTCGTCATGGACCTGCTGCGCCAGAAGGCGGGTGTCCACTTCATCGCCTCCACCTCCAGCAGCTTCCGCGCCGGCATCCCGCCGGGCGACATCACCGTGGAGAGCTACCAGGCCGCGCTGCCCTTCCGCAACCTCGTCGTCACCTATGACATGACGGGCGCGCAGATTCGCGACATCCTCAACTTCATGGCGACCAAGACCACCACCGACAGCTTCCTCCAACAGTCGGGCGTCCGCCTGCGGCTGCGCAACGGCCAGGCCGAAGACATCCAGATTCTGCGCGACCCGGCCGACCCATCCCAGGGCTACGAGCCGCTGGACGATGCGAAGGTCTACAGCGTCGGCACGACCGACTTCGCTGCCAACATCCACCCCGACTACAAGCGACTGTTTGGGGTGGGGACCAACAAGGTCACCACACCGCTCGTCGTCAACGACGTGGTCATCGCCGAGATCAAGGCCAACAGCCCCGTGTCGGCCGCCCTGGATGGGCGCGTGAGGTGAGACACCCATGATCCCCGTCGTTTCGAGGAGAGCCGAGGCATGAGCATTAGCCATGCTCCCTGGGGGCAGACCAGCGACGGCACGCCCGTCGCGCTGTACACCCTGACCAACCGCGACGGCCTGGAGGCGCGTATTGCCACCTACGGCGGCATCGTCGTCAGCCTGCGCGCCCCCGACCGCGACGGGCGGTGGGCCGATGTCGTCCTGGGCTTCGACAGTCTGGAGCCGTACCTGGCGCGCCACCCCTACTTCGGCGCGCTGGTCGGCCGCGTCGCCAACCGCCTGGCCGGGGCGCGCTTCACCCTCAACGGTGTTGAGTACCACGTGACCAGGACCCACGGCGAGAACAACCTGCACGGCGGGGTGAACGGCTTCGATCGCAAGGTATGGGCCGCCCACGCCTCGGAGGCGACCGACGGGCCACGCCTGGAACTGACGTACCTCAGCCCCGACGGCGAGGAAGGCTACCCCGGCGCGCTGGATGTCCACGTGACCTACTCTCTCACCGACGACAACGCGCTGGTCATCGACTACCGCGCCACGCCCGACGCCGATACCCTGGTCAACCTGACCAACCACAGCTACTTCAACCTGGCAGGCACGGGGGAGGGCGACATCCTGGGCCACGTGCTGACCATCCACGCCGACGCCTTCACCCCCACCAACGCCCAGCAGGTTCCCACCGGCGAGGTGCGCGCGGTGGCAGGCACGCCCTTCGATTTCCGCCAGCCGACGCCCATCGGGCAGCGTATCCACGCCGATGACGAGCAGTTGCGACTGGGCAGCGGCTACGATCACAACTGGGTATTGCAGGCGCGGAGCGGGACACCCGCGCTGGCGGCCGAGGTGTTCGAGCCAGCCAGCGGCCGCGTCCTGGAAGTATGGACGACCACGCCGGGTGTGCAGTTCTACGCCGGCAACAAGCTCGGTAGCGGTGACGGCATCGTCGGCAAGGGTGGCAAGGTCTACAGGCCGCGCGCGGGCCTGTGCCTGGAGACCCAGGTCTGGCCCGACGCGATCCACCACCCCAACTTCCCGTCACCCATCGTCCGCGCTGGCGATGCCTACCGCCAGACGACGCTCTTCAAGTTCGCGGCGAGGTAACTGTCGCGTTAGCTGGCACGGCCTGACGCCCACTTCTGAGCTAGAAGTGGGCGTCAGGTTTCGCCGCAAGTGGACGAATCCCTCACTTTGGAGTACAATTGTTCGGTTATGTATGACGGCGGTCGCCTGCGGTGATCGGTCGTCGGTGGTCCGTGGTCGAGCAAGGGAGGATTCTGTGCCGGACGAGACTACGAATGGGCAGAACGGACAGAACAATTATACGGCGTCGAGCATCACGGTGCTGGAAGGCCTGGAGGCGGTGCGCCGCCGCCCCGGCATGTACATCGGCAACACCGATGTCATGGGCCTGCACCATTGCGTGACGGAAGTTGTCGATAACTCGGTAGACGAGGCCCTGGCGGGCTACGCCAACCGCATCGAAATCATCATTCACAAGGATTCCTCGGTGACGGTCTCCGACAACGGCCGCGGCATCCCCGTCGATATTCATCCCCAGGTGGGGCGGCCCGCCCTGGAAGTCGTCATGACCAAGCTGCACGCGGGCGGCAAGTTCGGCGGCGGCGGCTACAAGGTCGCCTCTGGCCTGCACGGCGTTGGCGTGTCGGCGGTCAACGCCGTCTCCGAGTGGATGGAGGTCGCCGTCCACCAGAATGGCAAGAAGTACCGTCAGCGCTACGAGCGCGGCGTACCCGTGACCGACGTACTTGAGGTTGGGCCGTCTGAGGGCAGCGGCACGACGACGACCTTCATGCGCGACCTGGACATCTTCACCAAGACCGCCGAGTACAAGTTCCACACCCTGGCCGAGCGCTTCCGCCAGATGGCGTTTCTCACCCAGGGGCTGACCATCCACTTCCGCGACGAGCGCGGCGACGGTCAGGAGACGACCTTCTACTTCGAGGGGGGCATCAAGTCGTTCGTGCGCTATCTGAACCTGACGCGCACGCCGCTGACTACCCCCTTCTACACCCGCAAGACAGTGGACAATACCGAGGTCGAGGTCTCGCTCCAGTACACCGGCGGCTACACGGAGACCGTGCTGCCCTTCGCCAACAACATCCACACCACCGAGGGTGGCACGCACCTGACCGGCTTTCGCACCGCGCTGACCCGCACCATCAACGATTGGGCGCGCAAGCAGAGCTTCCTCAAGGACAGCGACGGCAACTTCTCCGGCGAGGATGTGCGCGAGGGCCTGACGGCGGTCATCTCGGTCAAGCTCACCGACCCGCAGTTCGAGTCGCAGACGAAGATCAAGCTGGGCAACGCCGAGGTGCGCACCATCGTCGAGACGGTGATGAACGAGGGCTTCTCCCAGTGGCTGGAGGAGAACCCCAAGGAAGCGCGCACCATCGTCGATAAGTCGCTGACGTCGGCCCGCGCCCGCGAGGCCGCCCGCCAGGCCCGCGACCTGGTGTTCCGCAAGAGCGCGCTGGAAGTATCGCCGTTACCGGGCAAGCTGGCCGACTGCCAGGAGCGCGAGCCGGAGCGGGCTGAGCTGTACATCGTCGAGGGCGACTCGGCGGGCGGCACGGCCAAGCAGGGCCGCGACCGCAAGTTCCAGGCCGTGCTGCCCCTGCGCGGCAAGATTCTGAACGTGGAGAAGGCGCGCCTGGACAAGATGCTCGGCAACAACGAGGTGCGCGCCCTGGTCACCGCCATCGGCACCGGCATCGGCGACGACTTCAACCTGGACAATCTGCGCTACGGTCGCATCATCATCATGTGCGACGCCGACGTGGACGGCAGTCACATTCGCACCCTGCTGCTGACCATGTTCTTCCGCTACATGCAGCCCCTCATCGAGCGCGGCCACCTGTACATCGCCCAGCCGCCCCTGTACCTCGTCAAGGACGGCAAGGCTCATAAGTGGGCCTACAGCGACGCCGAGAAGGACCGGCTGGTCGCCGAGCTACGCAAGGGCGGCAAGGACCCGGAGATCCAGCGCTACAAGGGCCTGGGCGAGATGAACGCCGAGCAGTTGTGGGAGACGACGATGAACCCGGAGAACCGCACCGTCCTCCAGGTCAACATCGAGGACGCTATCACCGCTGACCGCACCTTCGAGATTCTGATGGGGTCAGAGGTTCCGCCGCGCACGCGCTTCATCAACACCCACGCCAAGGACGTCCGCAACCTGGACGTGTAGGGAGCAAGGGCCAGAGCAGCATTACCGTTCACTTCCACTTCGTCAGAATCGTCTCGCGTTGGAAGAGGCGCACGCCGACTTGCAGCACGATGACGGCAAGGATGAGGAGGACCCCGGCGGCGGCGAGGACCATGGGCAGGCCGATGAGGAACAGGCCCGATATCTGCGCGATGAGCAGGGCTACCACCGGCAACACCAGCAGTGTCGCGATTTGCTGCGCCGAGCGCGGGTCCGTCGCCCGCGACGAGACGATGACCCCCAACCCCAACGCGACGAAGGCGATGATCGGCGTGATGAGCAGGATGAGCGCCCAGGCGGTGGTGTCCAGGGCGTAGCGCGCCACCGTCAGCCCGCCGAGAATCCACACGACCAGGGCAAACACCAGGAACAGCAACCACGTCCCCACCACCGCCGGCAGGCTGGCCGCCAACGCCTTGCCGAACAGTAGTTGCCGCGTCGTTGTGGGCGTCGCCAGGATGGCTTCCAGGCTGCGGCTCGTCTTCTCGCCGATGATGCTGTAGGTGGCGATGCTCATCGCGCTCATGATGGGGAGTAGCAGGAACAGGGGCAGGAACTGGCGGATGGAGAATACCTGGAACTGCTGCAGGGGCGTCAACGCCTCGAAGCCCGCCAGCGCGCCCGACAGCAGCCTGAGCATCGGCCCCATATCCGAGTCGGACGTGATGCTGTCGCCTACCAGGGCGGGCAGACCGAAGGCAATGAACAGGGGCATGAGGGTGAACATCACGCCCACCAGGACGAACGACCACACCAGGGTCCGGTTGTGGAGCGTCTCCACCCACTCCTTGCGCATGATGGCTTCAATGGGCGTCATGGTTGAGTAGCTCCAGGTAGACCTGCTCCAGGCTGGCGCGGTCCTCGGTAACGAACTGCACCTGCGCGCCAGCCGCCACCAGCGCCGCGATGAGGGCCGGGTTGTCGGTGGCCGGGTCGGTCAGGTCCACGTATAGCGTATCGCCGCGCAACTCGACGTGGCGCACGTTGGGCTGCGCCTGGGCGACGGCCACCAGCGCCGGGTCGGGATTCTGGACGCGCACCTGGCTGCGCGCCCCGAACAGGTGGTAACGTAGCGCCGTCGGCGTGTCTACGGCGATGAGGGACGTGCGCAGGACGGCCACGTGGTCGGCCAGGCGCTCGGCCTCGTCGAGGTTGTGGGTGGTCAGGAAGATGGTGCGCCCCTCGCTCTTGAGATGGGCCAGGAAATCGCGCAGCGTCTTGGCCGCGCTGGGGTCGAGGCCGCTGGTCGGCTCATCGAGGAACAGTAGCTCCGGCTCGTGTATCAGGGCGCGGGCGATGGCGACCTTCTGCTTCATACCCTTGGAGAAGCCGCCCGTCGGCTCGTCGCGGCGGTCCCACAGCTCCAGCAACTTGAGGTACTTCTCGATTTGGGCGTCGGGGTTGGGCACCCGGTAGAGGCGGGCGAAGTAGAGCAGGTTGTAGTAGGCCGTGAGGCGGTCGTACAGGCCCGGCGCCTCGGTCAGCAGCCCGACGCGCGCCCGAATCGCGGTGCGCGCCGCCTCGTTGCCGCTGAGCGAGTAGCCGAGGACGGTGGCATCGCCACTGGTGGGTGCGATGAGGGCAGCCAGCATGCGCACCGTGGTCGTCTTGCCCGACCCATTCGGGCCGAGCAGCACGAACACCTCCCCCGCCGCCACATCGAAGGACACGTCCTTGACGGCGGTCGTCGCGCCGAATATCTTGGTCAGGTTACGGGCGTGAATCATGGCATGTGCTCACCACACCGGCAGCCGGTTGTCGAAGGTCCAGTCGTGGTCCCAGTGGTCCCCCGACGGCGGCGAGGGCGGCGCCCCTGGCAGGATAACGCTCGGCGTCCAGTCCGCCGCGCTCACCTCCACCTCACCCAGGGTGACGGCGTCGCGGCCGTCGTGGGTCGGCAGGCGGGGCGTCCCGCCGGAGCCAGTCGGATACAGTCCCGCGACAAGGGTGTAGCGGCCCGTGGGCAGCTCCGACGGCAGGGACAGCGCGCGCCAGATCGTCTGCTCGCTGCCCGGCGGCCCCGTCCGCGGCGGCGGCAGGGGCGCGTCGCTGCCCGCCACCAGTCGCCCGCCTTCGTCGAGGGCCTGGACGAACAGGGTCGTATCGCGCGTCGGCGCAGGGTCCGCCCGCCAGTGCAGCCCCACCAGTAGCGGCTCGCCCGCTCGCGCTTCCGTCGGCGTGGCGGCGGCCGTCAAGGTCTGGCCGCCCTCGAAAAGGACGTCCAGCGGCCGCCAGGTGGGCGCGGTCGGTGGTGGAACGAAGCGGTAGACGACGGCCCGCGTCGCGCTGTCGGCAAAGGCTTGCTCCACGTCCTGCGGCGCGCGCACGGCCAGGGCGTCAAAGGCGGCCGCCCACTGGGGCCGCTCGTCCAGCATACCGACCAACCAGATCGGCCGGCCGTCGGCCAGGGCGAGGCTGACGGCGGCCTCGTCGCTTGCCAGTCGCGCCCGGCGGCCCAGGTCGGGAACCAGGGCGTGCAACTCGCTGTAGTGCCACGACGCGGTCAACAGCAGACTGTCGCCCGGCGCGACGCGCTCGGCCAGGAAAGAGTACAGCCGTAGCCGCTCCTGGTCAACGAACGGATGCTCGCGCAGGGAGCGCATCACCCGCGCGTCGCCATACAGGGCGACCCCCACCAGCAGCGCCAGCAACCCCCAGCGCGCCGCCCCGCGTTGCCCGGCGACGATGGCCGCGACGAGCATGAGGACCGGCACGAGAGCCACGGCGAAGTAGCGCGAGCTGTAATACGGCGCGCGGAGCACGACCAGCGCGCCGAAAGTCAGCGTCCCCAGGGTCACGACGACCAGCAGCGGCGGTAAGGGCGGCCGGCCCACCACCAGCGCGACGAGCAGCGCCACAGCCACCACGCCCGCCAGGACGGCCCCGATGCGCCCATCCACGGCGATGCCAACGGTGAAGGCGACCCAGGCGTTCGCCACCACCTGGAGTGGGTTGGGCCAGCGCTCGATCTTGTCCCAAATGTTGGCGACCGTCGTCGACTGGCGCGGCAGGGCATACAGCAGCCAGGGCGCGAGGGCCAGCGCGGGGACGCCGCACGCTGCCAGCCCCTGCCCGACGAACGCGCGCCACTTGCGGCTGCGTAGCGCGGCCAGCAGCAGGTACAGTCCCTCGGCGGCCACCAGCCACACGCCGTAGTAGTGGGTGTAGACCAGCGCGACATTGACCAGGGCGACCAGGGGCCAGCCCCAGCGGTTCCCGCGCAGCGCGCCCGTCAGCGCAACGAGACTCAGCGCGCTTAGACAGACGACCAGCGCGTACTGGCGAACCAGCGGCGAGAAGGCAAGCAGGAAGGGGTTGACCGCCAGCAGCGCCATGGCCACGAGTCCCAACGCCGCCGACCCCAGCCGCCGCCCCAGGACGTAGACCAGCGGCAGCGCGAGCAGCGAGGCCCACACCGCCACCAGCCGCTGCATGATCATACTGTCGCCCTGGAAGAACCGCGCCCACGCCCCCAGCATGGCGAACAGCAGTGGGGGGTTACCTTCCAGGAACATCCGCCAGCGCGCCTCGTCTAGAGTGGGCGCGAGGCTGATCCAGACGGTACTGATTTCGTCGTGGTCGACGAAGGTGTTGAGCAGCAGCGGCGCGCGCAGGACGGCGGCCAGCAGAATCAATGCCACCGCCACCGCCACGTCGCGCCGCGCGGCTGTCACGGGCGGTTGCCCCGCCCGATGGCCTGCCCGACCCACGTGACCAGCGTCGTGATGACGTGCCAGCTGGCGTGGCTGAGCATGGCCGCCTCCAGGCTGTAGCGCCAGAACAGCCAGCCGAAACCGATGCCCAGCACGCTATTCAGGCTGACAATGCGCGCGACCACAGGCAGCGTCAGCCCTCCATACAGTCCGGCCGCCACGGGCAGATGACCCGCCCCGAAGAGCAGCGCGGACACGACAATGGCCGTCCACATGGTCCACGCCCTGGGTACACCCTGGCCGCGCTGGAATAGTCGCCACAGCAGCCACGCCAGCAGGGTCATCAGGCCCCAGCGCAGCAGAATCTCCTCGACGATGCCGCCATACAGCACGCCCGTGATGGTCAGCCCCAACGTGCGGCCCTGCTCCCCGTCGGGGATGTTGACCGGCGCGGGAACCCACGCCTGGGTGGCCGCGTCGAAGCCGAGGACGACGGCCACGCCAACGGCGGCGACGATGAGAGCGGGCACGACCTCGCGGCGGAAGCCGCCCCAGGCATTCGGCACGCCCGCCGCTGCCTCGACGATGTGGGAGCGCAGGCCGAGCCTGGGCGTGAGGGCGACACCGATGGCCGTGGCGATGGCGGCCAGGATGGCCGGCTGGATAAGGGACAATAAGGCCAGGGTCAGCGGCGACATGGTCGTCGACACACCGGGCCGGGTTAGCAGGCTGGAGAACGTGCCGAGCAGGGCAGGAATGAGGCCCACGATGCCGATCAAGGCCAGGAGGTACAGGGCCAGGAAACGCCGCCAAAATGGGCTATCCTGAACGGTTGGCGTTGTCATGTCATGTCACCCGTCCGCGCCGCCGCCTCGACAGCGCGGTAGACTTCCCACAACGGGACACCGTGCGCCTCGGCCACGCGGCGGCAGGCCTCGTACTCCGGCGCGACGCGGCGGCGGCCGTCGGGCAGCAGCGCCAGCTTGGCCTGCACAGGACCGTAAGCCGTCTCGACCGCGACGATCTCGCGGGGCAGGCAGTAGCGGTCCATGTCCTGACGGCGCACACCGAGGGTCATGGTCTCGGCAAGAATGATGCCGCTCAGCGCCTCGGCGTCGGCAGGGCGACACACGACGGCCAGCAGCGTTCCCGGCCGTCCCTTCTTCATCTGGATGGGGGTCAGGTACACGTCGAAGGCCCCGGCGTCGAATAGCCGCCGCGCCGCGTGCTCGTACCACTCCGGCGACATGTTGTCGATCTGCGTTTCGAGCAGCGCCACACGCTCCACGGCGAGACTCGCCTGCCCCGTCTCGCCGATGATGAGCCGCAACACGTTGGCGAAGGGCAGATCCTTCATCCCCGCGCCGTAGCCTGTCGCCGTGACGGTCAGCGGCGGGTACGCGCCGAAGCCGTCGGCCAGCGTCGTCAAGATGGCCGCGCCCGTCGGCGTCACCAACTCGGCTTCGATGTCCACGTGGCGCATGGGCGCGCCGCCCATCAGGGCCATGACCGCTGGCCCCGGCGCGGGCAGCAGTCCGTGGGCGGTGCGAATCGTGCCTCGTCCGGCGGGCAGCGCGCCGCAGTACAGCCGCTCGACACCCAGCGCCTCCAGGCCAACGACTGCCCCAACCACGTCGATCAACGTGTCCAGGTTGCCCATCTCGTGGAGATGCACCGTCTCGCGCGTCGCGCCGTGGACGTGGGCCTCGGCGTCGAACAGGCGGGCGAAGATGCGCAGGCTGGCGGTTCTGGCGGACGGCGACAGGCGGCTGGCCGTGAGGACACGCTGCACGTCGCCCCAGTGCGCCAGGCGCACGTCGGGATCCACGTCCACGTGGGCCTTCGTTGCCCGCAGGTGGCGACGCTCGACGGTCTCGCCGCGCACGGCCCAGCCGTCGATGTCCAGCCGCGCCAGGCCGTCGCGCAGCGTCTCAATAGCCAGGCCCGCATCGAGCAGCGCGCCCAGAATCATGTCACCGCTTGCGCCGGCGAAGGCTTCAAACAGGGCTAGCCGCATGCGTCACTCCTTGAGACACATCAGTCCATCGCACGCGCCAATTGTACTCGAAATGGGGGTCAGGGTGAGGTCTGGCTACGGCGCTCAAGGCGGCATGAAGAATCGGGGGTAGGCGGTGCGCCTACCCCCGTCGTGCCTTCCCCTGGCAGCGCAACTTGCCGCGCCGCCTTACGGCGCGGTGGTAGCCGCCGCCTCGACCGTCGCCAGCGGGCCGCCGTTCCAGCCACCCACGGCGAGGACGGAGCCACCCACCGCCACCGCCGCCACGTTGGCGCGCGGCGCAGGCATCGGCGTACCCTCGGTCCAGGCGTTGGTCAGTGGGTCGTAGATCTCGGCTGTGGCGAGGGCCAGGTTACCCCAGCCGCCAACGGCCAGCAGACCGCCGTCGAAGGGCGCGACCCCCAGCCCGAAGCGCGCCGTCGGCATGGGCGCCGCGGACTGCCAGCGATTGGCGTCCGGATCGTAGACCTCGACTACGTTGAGCGCCTTGTAGTCGTAGCCGCCCACCGCCAGGATGCGCCCACCGAGGGCCGCGGCCCCCAGGTAAGCGCGCCGCGTCGGCATGGGCGCGCGGCTGGTCCAGGTATCGGTGACCGGGTCGTAGGCCTCGACCGTCGCCAGGCTGCCGCCGCTCGCGCCGCCGATGGCGTAGATTCGGCCGTTCACCGTCGCCGCTGCCAGGTCGCCACGCCGCGTCGGCATGGGCGCGCGGCTGGTCCAGGTATCGGTGGCCGGGTCGTAGGCCTCGACCGTGCCGAGGCGCGAGCCGTCGGCCGCGTTGCCGCCGATGGCGTACAGCTTCCCGCCGACAGCGGCCACGGCCAGGCCCGCCCGTGGCGTGGGCAGACTGGCGCGCGGCTGCCACGTCCCACTGGCCGGGTCGAAGGCGCTGACAGTGCCGAGCACACCGCCATCCTCGCCGCCCACGGCGTATACCTTGCCGTCCAGTTCCGCCAGCCCCAGATTGAAACGCGCCGATGGCAGCGGGGCGCGCGGCGACCAGCTCATGCCAGGTGGCGGCGGTGGGGCATCCTGCCAGGGCAGCGGCCCCGATACGTTGTAGTTGCCCATCATGCCCGCCAGGTCGGCGGCGTCGACGCGCCCGTCAGCATTGAAGTCGGCGCGTGCGTCCGACGGCGGCGACGTGTTGAAGGCCAGCGTCAGGATGTACAGGTCGGCGAAATTGACGCTGTCGTCGCCGTTGGCGTCCCCCATGAGCAGGGTCGTGGGCGGCAGGCTGACGAGGCCGGCCGGATTCTCAATCGTCGTCTCCCGCGACAGATAGCCCGGCTGCTTGACTTGCAGCACGTGATAGCCGCCGTTGCCTACCGCCAGGGCAAACTCGCCACTGGCGCTGGTGCGTGAGTAGGGCACGCCATCGTAGTAGACAATGGTATCGGCGTAGGTCGTGCGACCCTGGAGCATCACCCTGCCAACCACCACCGCATCGGGCGCGGCCGCGGCCTGACCGGCCCCTAACAGGCCGGTCAGTAGCATCGCCATCAGGAGCGTCAGTCTCCACCCCAGTGTACGCAACATTGGAGCCTCCTGGCCGGGGCCGCGCCCCTCGCTCGAGGGGCCGTCAGGGCCTCGGGTACGCCGACAGGGTCGGTGTGGCCGTCGGCGCGGTGGTTGGCGTCGGGTACGCGCTGCCAGGCGTATTCGTCGCCGTCGGCGGAACCAGGGTGCGCGTCGGCGTCGGGTACGCGCTGCCAGGCGTATTCGTCGCCGTCGGCGGGACCAGGGTGCGCGTCGGCGTGCGGGTGGCCGTCGCCGTGGCGGTCGCCGTGGCGGTCGGCAGCGGCGTATTCGTCGCCGTCGGCGTGAAGGTCGGGCAGACCGGGGTTGGCGTCGCGGTGGGGCCGCCCACGACCGTCGGGGTCAGCGTGGGCGCTTCGGGCGGCGTCGGGGTAGCCGTCGGCTGCGGGCAGACCGGCGTGGCGGTGTTCGTCGCCGTGGCGGTCGCCGTCGGCGGCAGCGGCGTGTTCGTCTCGGTGGCCGTCGCCGTCGGCGGCACGGGCGTATTCGTCTCGGTGGCCGTCGCCGTCGGCGGCACGGGCGTGTTCGTCTCGGTGGCCGTCGCCGTCGGCGGCACGGGCGTGTTCGTCGCCGTGGCTGTCGGCAGCGGGGTCGGCGTGAAGGTCGGCGTGGCCGTGGCCGTCTGCGTCGCCGTCGCCACCGGCGAGGTGATGATGGTCGGCGCGACGATGGGCGTCTCCGTGGCCGTCGGCCCAGTCGTCGGCGTATTCGTCGGGGTGTCGGTCGGCACGGGCGTATGGGTCGGCGTGTCGGTCGGCAGCGGGGTCGCTGTCGCCTCGGCCGGCGCGGTCGGTGTCGGTGTCGGCGTCGGCGTGAACCACGGCAGTGGGCCAACCGCGTTGAAGTTGGCGACTACCGCCATGAGGTCTGTCAGGTCAACCTGCCCATCGCCATTCAGATCCGCCCTCGGATCCGAGGGGGGCACGGTTCCATACGCGGCCGAGACAATGATCAGGTCGGCGAGGTCGATGCGATCGTCACCGTTGGTGTCGCCCATGACCAGGGTCGTAGGGGGAATCGTAATGAACCCGGTCGGGTTAATGACGGGGATCTCGCGCGACAGATAGCCGGGACGTTTGGCGCGCAATGAATGCAGGCCGCCGTCGCTCACCGCCAGGGCGAACTCGCCTACATTGTTGGTGAGGGTGTAGGGCACACCGTCGTAGTAGATCTGGGTGCCGCTGAACTCGGTGCGCCCCTCGAGAAGCACCTGGCCGAACAGGACGGCATTGGGGGCCGCCAGGACTGCGCCAGGGCCCCACATCCCTACGGCGACCAGTGCGCCGAGGCCCACCAACAGGGCCAGAATGAGTCGACTTCGCATACTCGTCACTCCTTTCGGGGTGAACGTCACAATGACGCAACCAGAGCTTTGGTTATAAAACGGTAAGCCTTAGCTGAACGGTACTGTTGGGCGGCGAAATATTGACGCTTTCTTCACGCTTGCCCGTATTTCGCCCACTTTCGGCGTGTTGCCCGGTCACGATTTTTACCCTCGACCGCCACCCGTGCTATACTGGAGGCGTGCCCCATCCCATGCCCCACAGACACACCGCCGAGACCCTATGCTTCACCGCCGCACCCATCGCCCGCTCACCGCCCTCATCACCCTGGGCGCGCTGCTCCTGACGGCCACCCTGGCCGCCTGCGCCTCGGCGACCCCCCAGCCCGCCGCGACCCCTGTCGCCCTGGCTGCCACGACTGTCCCATCCACCACCGCCCAGCCCACCGCTGCCCCGGCAACGGCGCTGCCCGCACCGGCGTCACCCAGCCCGCCACCGACGGCCACGTCCCGGCCGGCCACCGCCACCCGCGCCCCGGCATCGCCCACCGCCGTTCCTCCGACGGCCACCGCGACACCCCGCCCGCCTACCACCACCGCGCCCCCCACGGCGACCCAGCCCCCAGTCGCCGCCGCGCCCCCGGCCACCGCGATGGGCCGGCCGCCCCTGACCCTCGACGACGTATTTCCGCCGCGCGACCTGGATTCCCTGGGCCTTGACCCGTCGCGGCTGCGCACCCTCATCGCCACCGGCGACGTCATCCCGGCCCGTTCGGTGGACACCATCATCCGTCGGCGCGGCGACGACTTCCAGTACCCGTTGGCCGCCACGAAGGACCTGCTCCGTAGCGGCGACCTGACCGTCATCAACCTGGAGGCTCCCCTCATCGAGCGCTGCCCGCCTCACGATGAGGGCTTCACCTTTTGTGGGCGGCCCGGCTTCATCGCCACGCTCAAGGATGCCGGCGTCGACGTGGCGACCCTGGAGAATAATCACATTGGCAACTACGGCATGGCGGGCATCAACGAGACCATCCAGCGCCTGAACCAGGCGGGAATCGCCTGGGCGCGGCGTGACCGCCCCACCATCGTCGACATGCGCGGCCTCAAGGTCGGCTTCCTGGCCTTCAATGGCGTCGGCGAGGAGTTTGACCGCGACCAGATCGCCGACGCCCTTCGCGCCTTGCGCCCCCAGGTTGATATATTGGCCGTGGCCTTCCATTGGGGAGCAGAATACGTGGACGTGCCGAGAAGCGCGCCGGGCATCGCTCCCGACAATCCTGTGGCGA
Source organism: Anaerolineae bacterium (assembly GCA_034431435.1). Classification (GTDB taxonomy): domain Bacteria; phylum Chloroflexota; class Anaerolineae; order Epilineales; family JAHCIE01; genus JAHCIE01. The sequence continues at coordinate 51,183 of DAOUDG010000002.1, forward strand.
TTGCCCACCTGGCCGTCGACAACGGCGCGGACCTGGTCATCGGCAACCATCCCCACTGGGTCCAGGCCGCCGAGACCTACAAGGGCAAGTATATTACCTACGCCCACGGCAACTTCGTTTTCGACCAGATGTGGAGTTATGAGACGCGGGTGGGCATGGTGGGCCGGTATACCTTCTACGATGATCAGCTCGTGCGCGTCGAGTACGTGCCCGTCCTCATCCAGAACTACGCCCAGCCCGTACCCTTGCGAGGCCAGCCCGCCCAACAGGCGCTCGACACCATGGCCGCCGCCAGCCGCAAGCTAGCGGCGCAACTCGACCGCTAGAGCGAGACAGGGTTAACAACGAAAGACCGAGGACCAACGGGATGGCGCAGTGGTCCTCGGCCTTTCCTTTTTGGTCGCGTGTGGCCTGGCTCACGGCGCGGGGGTCGCCGCGCCGGGCGCGCCCTGGCGTCGTGGGCCGGGCGTGCCGCCCTCCGCGCCCGGTCGCCGCGCGCCTGGCGTCCCGCCTTCGGCGACGGGCGTCCCACTCTCGGCGCGGCGACCGGTCACACCCTGGGGCAGCACGTTGATGCTACGCGCCGTAATGTTACCCTGGGCGTCGCGGTCACCTACCACCACCACGTTCGTGCCCGCCTGCAACTGATCGATCGGGACCGACTGTTGCACCGCCTGCTGCACCGTCGTCTGGTCGTTGACCGTCACCTTGACCGCCGACTGAGCTGTGCTCAGCTCGATGGTATTGCCGTTGACGCTCTTCACCGAGCCAAAGGTCCCCTGGCCGCCGCCCAACCCGCCAAAGGCGGCCGCCTGGCCGCCCGCGGCGCCGTTCGCTGCCCCACTGGCTGCGCCGGCTGCGCCGGCTGCCCCGGCGCCGATGCCGCGACTTTGCAGGAAATTGTCACGAATGGTCGTCGCCTGGGTCTGGCCCACGGTCAGGCCATAGAAGTAGCCACCGACCGCGCCGACCGCCAGCAATACAAGAGCCAACAAACTATACATCAGCGCACGCATAAGAATCTCCTCCACAACCTAGCGATGTTATCCGTCGTCAGGGCAAGCGGTTGTAAAACAGGGTATCGTAAAGCACCTTGCCGAGATAGCATACCAGCAAAAAGACCAGAAGAGGAATCTCGGCGAAAGCGACCCAGCCGGGCGTCTGCGCGGGCAGCGGCACGTGGGTCAGAATGAGGACCAGCAGCGCGGCAAGAATCGCGCGCTTCAGCGCCACCAGCCAGCGTTCCCGCATCGCCCACCTCCAGCCACCTCACAACAAGACTGGGGCTTCCCACAGGGAGAAGCCCCAGCCACTACCCTGGACCGTGGGACGTTCACCTCAAGGAGTCGGCTTCTTCGGCCCGGCCGGCGCCTTCGGCAGTGGCCCCTTGCGGTCCATAAGCTGTGTGGCGGTGGCCTCCACCCGCGCCCGCGCCGCGTCGGCGCGCTTGACGGCAAGCCGGCCGGCCGTCACGGCCTGGTCGATCTCGGCCTTTAGCGCGTTGAGCACCGCCGACTGCACCGTGGCCGGGTCCACACTCTTCGCCACGGCAACCTCACGCAGCGACTGGCCCGCGCGCAGGCTGGTCATTAGCTCGCTCAGGGGGATACCGAGCGCCGTGGCCGCCGCCACATAGGGGCCATTCGCCTTGCCCTGCGGCATTGCGCCCGACCGGGCAGGCTTGAGGACGTGGTCTAGCAGCGCGGCGGCCCGCTCGTCGATGCGCGCCTTGACCCCGTCACCCTGAGCACTGGTTAGTTTACCCGCCGCCACTGCCTTGTCAACCTGGGCCTTGCCAGCGTTGACGACTGCCGACTGCACGCTCGCGGAGTCTACGTTGCGAGCCTGGGCAATCTGCCGCAGTGTCTGGCCCTGGCGCAGCTGGGCCAGCAGGTCGGCCGGCGTCAGGCCCAACGCCTGGGCCGCGGCGTCCAGCGCCGCCTTCGTCAACTGGGCGTGGTGGGCGCGCTGCCTGGCCTGCGCGCCTCGGCCGAGCAACGCCGCGAAGGGATGGTTGCCCTGCCACTCATCGATGCGCGCGTTGAGCCTGTCGGCCTGCGCCTGTGTCAACTGGCCCGCGCTGACACGCTGGCTGACGACATCCTTCGCCGCGCCGCGAACGGCCTGCTCCAGGGCGACGGGCGTCGTATTGAGCCGCTGCGCCAGGCTGGCCCAGAACAGCGACGACTGCGCGGCAGGTGTGGCTGTCGTTCCCTGAGCGGAGACCACTGTACCCGCAGCCACCGCGAGCATGAGGACCACCACACCAGCTATCGCGATCAACCTGCGACGGGGCATCTTTCTCCTCCTTCGGCTGGGACTGATTGGGACACGGCTAAGCGTCGTATCTACCCTGAATCACGCCCAGGGAGCGGCAAAGTTTCGGCCTGGCAAGGCCCCGGCGGCAGGTATTACACTCATTTTACAGTCCGACGTGCCCGCATTTGACTTCCTCCCGATTCGGCCTATACTTTCTCCTGTAGAACGCTCAGGGAAGTTGTTCCTGTTCCAAGCTCGAATGGCCGCCGAGGTTCACACCTCGGCGGCTTTTTGTGTCGCGGGCAGACACGCGGATCTACACGCAGTGACAAGGAGAGACTTCAATGTCGGATCGAGTGACCGGTACTGTCAAGTGGTTCAACGCCGCGAAGGGCTTTGGCTTCCTCAGCCAGGTGGACGGCCCCGATGTGTTCGTCCATCACACCGCCATTCGTAGCGACGGGTACCGGACGCTGGAAGAGGGTCAGCAGGTCGAGTTCTCGATCGTCGCTGGCCCCAAGGGCCCGGCGGCCGAGGACGTCGTCGCCATCCGCGCGTAACCGGCGGCGTTGCCGCTTCGGGTTGGCGCGACCAACCCAGGGCAAAGGCGAGACGCATCGCGCGCTCGCCGCAGGCGACTGTGTCGCCAGACAAGGAAAGATACAGACTCATGGCTAAGAAACTGTACGTCGGCAACCTGTCCTACTCCACCAGTGAAGGCACGCTCCGCAGCCTATTCTCCGAGGTCGGCGAGGTTACCGATGTGTTCCTGCCCACCGACCGCGAGACGGGCCGCATGCGCGGCTTCGGGTTCGTGGAGATGGCCAACGAGAGTGACGCCGCCGATGCGATTCGTCGCTTCGATGGCTACACCCTCGACAATCGCCAGTTGCGCGTCAACGAGGCGCAGGACAAGCCGACCGGCGGTGGCAATCGCGGCGGCAGCCGTCGCTACTAAGCGCGCCAGGTACAACCATGGGGGCGGCCACTAAGGCGCCCCTATCAGACGGCCCGGTCACGCCCTCAAGGGGGTATGGCCGGGCCGTCGGCTATGCAGCCATATCCCCAGCGGCTCGCGCAGGCCGACCGCACCTGTACAGTTGGTGCGGCCGATGTGACCATCCCCTGCAAGCCATGCGTGCGTATTGCGGGGAGACGCCGACGGGGGTATAATCCGGGCCATAGCTCCTTCGGGATGTTCCTAGCGGCGCACCCTGCGCCAGGGAGGTATAATGCCCATACGCACCAGCGTACCCAGCGAAGCCGACATTCGTCGCCAGTTCGCCGCGTCGTTAGCGCCTGCCTCCCTCGTCTCCCTGGCCGGCCTCATCCTCTGGCTGGACGGCGGCCTGCCCCAGGGTCGGCTGGCCCTGGCCGCCGCCCCCGCCGACCCGCGCCTGGCCGCCTTCGACGGTGTCGTGGAGCCTCTACCCGACGGCCTGCTGGTGAAATGCTGCCCGCTGAGCCACGCCAATGCGCGCGCCGTCCGCGCCCTGCTGCCCTGGCTTCGCCCGCGCCCGCTCGGCCTGACGACCTCGGCCGGCTTCGGTGATCGCCTCGGTCTCGCCACGCCCGGCCACGTCCTGGCCCTCCAGCATGTCCTGGCTGACGCGCGGGGCGCGACCGTGCTACCCATCTTCGCCCAACAGTCCATCCGCGAGATGACCCGCACCCACCGCTCCCCCGACGACGTGATGACCGACGCCACCTGGGGCACGCTGCTGGGCGGCTGGCGCGGTGGCGTCGGCGCGGACGCCGACCACCTGAAGACGACCGACGACATCGACAAGTGCGTCGCGGCCGGCTTCAGCTTCTATACCGTCGATCCCGGCGCTTACGTCGATAACGACGCCGATACCGACACCGCCGCCGCCATCCGGGCCAAGGTCGATGCCCTGCCCTGGGATGACCTGGAAAGCACCCCCGCTGACTTTGCACGCCGCTACGTCGGACGGGTCGTGGACGTGGGGGACCGCGCCCTGTCCCTGGACGAGGTGGGCGTGCTGCGCGGCGCAGCCAAGTATGGCGCGGCCATCGCCCACGTCAGCCGCATGGCCCGCCACCTGGCCGCCACGGGCGCACAGGCCGAACTGGAGGTGTCGGTCGATGAGACCGAGACGCCCACCACCCACCAGGAGCACATCCTGTTCGTCAGCGAGTTGACGCGGCTGGGCGTGCGCTGGGTCAGCCTCGCGCCGCGCTTCGTGGGTCGCTTCGAGAAAGGCGTTGACTACATTGGCGACCTGGATGCCCTACGCGCCGACCTGGCCGGTCACGCCGCCATCGCCCGCGCGCTAGGTCCGTACAAGCTCAGCCTGCACTCCGGCTCCGACAAATTCAGCGTCTACCCGCTTATCGTCGCGGCGAGTGGCGGCCTGGTCCATCTCAAGACCGCCGGCACGAGTTACCTGGAAGCGCTGCGCGTCGTGGCCGACGTTGATCCGCCCCTCTTCCGCGCCATTGCCGCGCTGGCCTGCGAGGTGTACCCTCGCGACCGCGCCTCGTACCACGTCTCGGCCGACCTGGCCCGCGTGCCCAACCTTGCCGTCTTGAGTGACGCCGAGCTGCCCGGTCTGCTGGACGAGTTCGACGCCCGCGAGGTCCTGCACGTCACCTTCGGCACGGCCCTCGCCGAGTACGGCGACCGCCTCAAGGTCCTGCTGGCGGCGCACCCCGCCGCCTACGCCGCTACCCTGGAGCGCCACTTCTACCAGCATCTCGCGCCGTTCGTCGGCCTGTAGGGGGCATCATCGTGAGTCATCTAGCTGAACTTTTCGGACTGAACGGGCAGGTCGCCGTTGTCACCGGCGGTAGTGGGGTGCTGGGGCGCGGCCTGTGTCTGGGCCTGGCCGACGCGGGCGCGTCGGTCGCGATCCTCGGCCGCCGTCAGGCCGCCTGCGACGACGTGGCGCGGGAGATTCGTGAGCGCGGCGGGCAGGCGGTGGGCGTGTCGTGCGACGTGCTGAACCTGGACGAACTGGCCCAGGCCGTCACGACCGTCGAGGCTGTACTCGGCCCCGTCGATATCCTGGTCAACGGCGCGGGCGGCAACCAGCCCCCGGCCACTACCGCCGCCGACCGCCGCTTTTTCGACCTGTCGCCCGACGCCCTGGCCGCCGTGGTCGACCTCAACCTGCACGGCACGTTGCGACCCAGCCAGGTCTTCGGGCGCGGTATGGCCGAGCGCGGCGCGGGCTGCATCATCAATATCAGCAGCATGGCCGCGATGCGGCCCCTAACGCGGACCGTCGGCTACAATGCCGCCAAAGCCGCCGTCAACAACTTCACCTACTGGCTGGCCGTGCACCTGGCCCAGGAGTATAGCCCCAACATTCGCGTCAATGCCATCGCACCCGGTTTCTTCCTGGCCGAGCAGAACCGCGCCCTCCTCATCGACGCGGCGACCGGCGAGTGGACACCGCGCGGCAAGCAGATCCTGGCCCATACCCCCATGAACCGCCTCGGTTCCCCCGACGACCTGGTAGGTACGTTGGTATGGCTTGCCAGCCCTGCCGCCGCCTTCGTGACGGGCATCGTCGTCCCGGTCGATGGCGGCTTCTCCGCCTTTGGCGGCGTCTAGGATGCGACGCCTGCACGCGCGCCGCGTCACCCGCGGCCGGCGGCTCGATAGTCATCGCCGGCTAGGAAGCCCGGGTATCGAGGGCGGGCACAGGCCCCAGGTCGCCCTCGACGCGCTTGAGCAGGACGGCGTTGACTGCCACGATGATGGACGATAGGGACATGAGGAGCGCCGACCACTCCGGCCGCAGCATGATGCCGTAGCTCGGATACAGGATACCGGCCGCGATGGGGATCGCCAGCACGTTATAGACCGACGCCCACACCAGATTCTGCTTCATCTTCGATACGGTCGCCTGAGATAGGCGGATGGCCCGCGTCACGTCCAGCGGGTCGCTTCTCATCAGCACCACCCTGGCCGTCTCGATGGCGACGTCGGTTCCCGCCCCGATGGCGATACCCGTGTCCGCCTGGGCCAGAGCGGGCGCATCGTTCACGCCGTCGCCCACCATCGCCACCTGCTTGCCTTCGGCCTGGAGTTGCTGCACGTAGCGCGCCTTATCGGCGGGTAGCACCTCGGCGAAGACGCGCTCAATGTCCAGTTCCTGCGCCACCGCCTGGGCCGTCCGCTGATTGTCGCCGGTCATCATGACGACCTCGATGCCCAGGTCTCTCAGCGCGGCTACGGCCTGCCGCGCACTGGGCTTCACCGTGTCGGCGACGGCCACCACCCCCGCCGCCGCGCCGTCCACCGCCACCAGCATCGGGGTCTTGCCTGCCTCGGCCAGGTCCGCCAGCTGGGCATCCAGCCCCGTCACGTCGATGCCGTTCTCCGCCATCAGCCGCGCGTTACCCACCAGTAGCGCCCGGCCATCGACCGCCGCCCGAATCCCGCGCCCCGTTACCGCCTCGAACCCCGTCGCGTCTACCAAGTTAATGCCCCGATCCCTCGCCCCCGCCACAATGGCCTCGGCCAGGGGATGCTCCGATCCGCGCTCAGCCGACGCCACGAGACGGAGCAGGTCGCCCTCGGCCAGCCCCCCCACCGCCACCACGTCGGTCAGCGACGGCTTGCCCTCGGTGAGCGTGCCCGTCTTGTCCAGGACGATGGCCTGAGTGCGAGATACGCCCTCCAATGTCGCGGCGTCCTTGATGAGGATGTTGTGGCGCGCCCCGATACCTGTGCCTACCGCCACCGCCGTCGGCGTCGCCAGCCCCAACGCATCCGGGCAGGCAATGACCACCGCCGAGATGGCGAAGGTCAGCGCGGTGATGAGCGCCGCCCCACCGAAGGCATACCAGGCCACGAAGGTGACGATACCCGCCCCGACCGCCAGGATGACCAGGTACTGGGCGGCCTGGTCGGCCAGCCGCTGCCCCGGCGCCTTAGAGTTCTGCGCCCGCTGCACCAGGTCCACAATCTGGGCCAGCGTCGTCTCCGCGCCGACGGCCGTCGCCCGAAAGCGCACACTGCCCGTGCGGTTGATGGACCCGGCCACGACCTTGTCGCCGCGTTGCTTGGCGACCGGCAGGCTCTCGCCGGTCACCAGCGACTCGTCGATGCTTGTCTCGCCCTCGGTCACCTCGCCATCGACGGCCACCTTGTCGCCCGGCTTGAGCACGACGATGTCCCCCAGCTGGACCTCGCTACTGGGGATGGTCACCTCCTGGCCGTCGCGCAGGACGGTCGCCTGGGGTGGCACGAGATCGAACAGGGCGCGCAGGGCGTCGTTGGTGCCGCGCCGTGAGCGCATCTCCATCCAGTGGCCGAACAGGACGAAGGTCACCAGCATCGCCGCCGCCTCGAAGAAGGTCTCGCCACCGATGACGGTGATGAGGAGGCTGAACAGATAGGCGGCCAGGACACCCGTGGCAATGAGGACGCTCATGTTGAGGGCGCGGCGGCGCAGCGAGTAATACGCGCCCGCGATGAACAGCCAGCCGCAGTAGAAGACGACGGGCGTGGTCAGCAGGAGCATGATGACGTTGTGGCTCAGGCCGAAGGTCGGCAGACTGACGCCCAGGAGGTTCATGCCCAGGGGTGAGTATAGGACGATGGGGATGGTTAGCAGCAGCGCGATGAAGAACTTGTTGCGCATGTCGCGTTCCATCGCCGCCGCCATGCCGGGGTCGGACATGTCGTGGCCCGCGTGGGCGTCGGCCGCCATGTCGTGGCCCGCGTGGGCGTCGGCCGTGGCCGGAGGCGTCGTCGCGTGGTCGGCGTGGGCGTGGTGGGCCGCCGCCGTGGCGGGCATCTCGTACTGCATGCGGTCGTGACGGGTTCCCATGGTGATGGGTTGGGTATCGACGCCGTGGGCCAGATGCGCCAGCCGTCGTTGCGGTGAGGGCGCGACAGGGTGGGTGTGGTCGGTGGCCGCGCCACCCACCACGTCGCACGAGCAGCCGGTGCTGGCGACGAGGGCCTCGATGTCGGGAATGGTGATCAGGCCGGGGTGGTAGGCGACGTGGGCGACGTTGTTGAGCCAGTCAACGTGGACACTGGTGATATGCGGACTGGCGCGCAGCGCGTCTTCGACCGCCTGGGCGCATTCCAGGCAGTGCAATCCCTCCAGCGCAATGGCGGCATGGGCAGCTGGGGACTCGGTCGCCGGGTGCGAATGGTGGTCGTGCATCGTGTCATCTCCTGTTGCGTCTTCTCCGCTCCTGGCCCATGAGCACCCGTAGCGTCAGACCCGCAACCCCCACCAACCTGGCCGGCATGGCCAGAACGTGTCCGCTCCCCCTCATGTCGGCTCCCCTATCAACAAGGCTTCCAGGGCGGGGCCTTGCCCCCAGGGATAGACGCCACCCGCCGCAATGGCGGCATAGTGGCCGGCCGCACCGGGAGGACTGGCCTGCGACACGCCGCCTAATACGCCGTCGTCGCCCAGTCGTGCCAGCAGCGCGCCCCAGGCGCGCCCCGCCGCGACGCGATAGTCCTGGGGCAGCAGGCCGAGGGCCAGGCCGCGCCGCAAGGCACAGTAGAACATGGCGGGCAACGATCCCTCGCAATAGCTCGATGGCTCATCCAGCACAGTATGCCACTCGCCGTCGGCAGTCTGCAACTCGACCAGGGACGCCATTAGCCGCGTAAACAGCGCGGCGATGTCGGCATAGGCTGGGTGGGCGGCCGGTAGTTGCTCCAGTGCGCCGACCATGCCCAGGGCCGCCCAGCCATTGCCGCGCCCCCACAGCGCGCCATTGGTTTGGTCGCGCGCCGCGTCGTACAGGTGATAGAACAGCCCACGTTCGGCGTCCCACAGCGCGCGAGCGTGGCTGAGCAGGCAATCGGCCGCCAGGTCGAAGTAGTCACTCTCGCCCGTCGCCCGCGCCAGGGCGCACAGGAAGGGCGCATCGAAATCCATGCAGTCGACGTACACGTAGCTGTGGAACTCGGCATGGTCGGGGCGATGCAGCCGCGCGCCCTGGCGCGTCGTGGGTAACCCGGCGAAGAAGTCGCCCAGGGCACGGGCACGCGCCAGCAGCCGCGGGTCGCCGGTCCTCTCATAGACCATGAGCAGGGCGCGGCCCGGCGCGACATGGTCCGCGTAGGACACGTCCGCGCGGGCCGCCAGCCAGCGAGTCATGAGCCTGGCGACGAAGGCGAGATAGTCCGGCTCGCCAAGACGGTCGCCCGCTGTGACAAGAGCTTCTAGGGCGATGCCCTCGCCGTAGCCCCATACCTTGTAGGGATAGGCCGCACAGTGGGCCGCCACCGCCCGCAGCAGGTCATCGGTCACGACACGCATAGAGTCTCCGCCACGCTTTCATCCCTTGACAGGTTGCTCGGCTTATGATACCATACATTTACTGATATCTGATATTTCAGGTATCAGATACCACAGCGCATCGTCAACCCTATCAATCTCGGTGAGAGGGCGCATGACCGCTGACCTCGGCGCTCTGGTGCAGGAGCGTCTTACCGATACCGTATATGGCCTCATCCGCGAGCGCATCCTCAGCGGTGCGTTCGCGCCGGGCGAGAAGCTCAACGTCGACCAACTGGCCGATCAGCTCAATATCAGCCCCACGCCCGTCAAAGGCGCGCTGGCCCTGCTGGCGGTTGAGGGTCTGGTTCAGATTCAGCCGCGGCGTGGAACTTTCATCGCGTCGATCTCGGAGGGCGATCTGTCCGAGGTGCTGGCCATCCGCACCGCCCTCGAAGCCCTCGCGGCAGATACCCTGCTGGAATACGTCACTGCGGACGACATCGCTGCCCTCAAGCGCATGGCCCATAAGATCGCTAACGCCGTCGATGTGGATGAGCACATGCGCCTCAATGCCGAGTTCCACCAACGGCTGGTAGAACTGAGCGGCAATCGCAAGCTGGCCGAGATGTACCGCCAGTTGCACGCCCACATCCACATCGCCCTGGTCCACTCCCACTCCACCACGTGGCGCGAGCGCGCCGCCCGCGAGGCGGCCGAGCACGACGCCATCATCGCAGCTATCGAGCGCCGCGACCGCGCCGCTCTGAAAGATGCGCTCACGCGGCATCTCAGCCGCTCTCGATTCTCCCTGCTGAGCGACATCAGCTCGCAAGGGCAGCCGGGCCTGAGCGAGCGTCCGTTGTTGCGCTGAATCACGCCGCCCGTCGACACCTCGGGTTCCCACGGGAACCGAAGCTCAAGGAGGAGACACCCATGCGAGGCAAGCTTGTTCTGGTCCTGGCGCTGGCGCTTACTCTCGCGCTGGCTGCCTGCGCCGCCCCCGCCCCCACGGCGTCCCAACCGGCCGCCGCGCAACCTACCGCCGCCGCCCCGGCCAAGGCGGCTCAACCCGCCGCCAAGGCCGCGCTTGCGCCCGCCAAGCTGCGACTGGCGTCGTGGCAGTGGGACGACCCCGCCTACAAGGACTTCTGGGATGGCACAACGAAAGCCTTCACCGAGGCCAACCCCGGGGTCACGATCGACCGTTTCGCCTTCCCCATCGACCAGCTGTGGGACAAACTGAATACCGAGATCGCCGCGGGCACGCCGCCTGACCTGATCGAGGTGACCGGCTTCAACGTCTTCCAGTACATGGACCAGGGCGTGCTGGCCCCCCTGGACAAGTGCTTCGCTGGTACCGACATCATGGACAAGGTCAAGGACGAGAAGACCTACGCCGTGAAGGACGGCAAGCCCTACGCCCTGAATCTGTCGGCACGCACCTTGCAGCTATTCGTCAACGAGAAGCTGTTCCAGGAGGCAGGCGTCAAGGTTCCCACCAACTTCGCTGAATTCAAGGACGCCGCCAAGAAACTGACCGTGCCCAGCAAGGACCAGTACGGCATCGTATTGACGAACCTGGCCCACTCCCGGTTGTACGAAGGCGCGCTGGTCTTCATCGCGGGCTACGGTGGCCACTACTCCAAGGACGGCAAGCCCGCCCTCAACTCGCCAGAGGTCATCAAGGGCGTCCAATTCTTCAAGGACCTGTTCGACGCCGGAACGATGCCCAAGGGCGTCAAGGACGCAGGCGCGCAGTATGCCTGGTTCAACCAGGGCAAGGCAGCCATGAGCATCGACGGCGCGTGGTACTGGGCCGTGCTGGAGGGCCAGGCCCCCGAGACGCTCAAGGTCACCAAGATCTACCCCATCCCCACCGACAACCAGAAGACAACCGGCGGCATCAACAACCTCATCGGCATCGCCGCCAAGTCGCCCAATTACGATCAGGCGTGCGCGTACCTCAAGTCTATCGCCGATCCGAAGTGGGGTAAGGTCTGGGTCGAGAAGAGCCGCACCATCTTCCCCATCGAAGGCTCGGTGACGCCCGAGTTCCTGAAGGCGAACCCGTGGTTCGAGGTCTTCAACAAGGAGCTGCCCAAGTCGGTCCCCGTCGCCCCCCCCGGCCTGGAGATCTACTACAACGACGTGCAGAAGATCATCAACGACAAGCTGGTGGAGGTACTCTACAACAACAAGCCCGTCGAGCAGGCCATGAACGAGGCTCAGCAGGCCGTCGAGAAGATCGTCAACAAGAAGTAAGGCGACCGACAAGGACATCGCGATGGTAAACCCGACAAGTGAGGTCAGCCGTAGCGGGGTCGGCGCGCGACCGAGACGGAGCGCGTGGCGTGGCGACGCCTGGCTGCCCTACCTGCTCCTCGCGCCGGCCATCGTCGCCATCGTGGCTGTGGTGCTGTACCCCATGCTGTACAACCTCTACCTCAGCTTCTTCAGCATGAGTCTGCTGCGGCCAGAGGGGCGCACCTTTGTCGGCGTCCAGAACTATGTCGATGTCCTGACCGATCCGGCCTTCTGGCACTCACTCCAGGTCACGCTCATCTACACCCTGGGCTGCGTGGCATGCAGCTTCGGGCTAGGCCTGGCGACGGCCCTCATGCTGAACGTGGACTTCAAATTCCGGGGTGTCGCCCGGGCCATGATTGTCATCCCCTGGGCGACACCCTGGCTGGTAACGACTCTCATCTGGTACATCATGTTCAACCCGCAGATCGGCCCCATCAACGAGATCCTCAAGCGGCTGGGCCTCATCGAGCAGGGCATCCCGTGGCTGTACCAGAGCACGACCGCCATGGCCGCCATCGTCATCACCACCGCCTGGCGCGAGTTTCCCACCGCCACCCTGCTCATCCTGGCCGGGCTGCAAAGCATCTCGCCGGAGTTGTACGAGGCGGCGTCGGTGGATGGCGCGGGCCGCTGGCAGCGCTTCAAGGGCATCACCATGCCCAGCTTACGCGCCGTCAACCTGGTGGTGCTGGTGTTGCTCACTATCTCCTGTTTCAAGCTGTTCACCGTCGCCTGGGTGCTCACCGCCGGCGGCCCAGGCGACGCCACGCGCGTCCTGTCCGTCTTCACCTACGAGGAAGCCTTCAAATACTATCGGGTGGGTACGGCGTCCACCCTCGCCACGCTCCTGTTCATCATCAGCGCGGGCATGATCGTTAGCTACTTCAAGCTGCTGCGCGGCCGAGAGGAGATGGACTGATGATTCAGGCACGCCGCCGACCGGGCGGTCTGTACGGGGTGGGCTTCGGCCTCGTCGTCGCCTTCACGGCCGTGGCGATCTTCTACCCCTTCTACTGGATGGTGATGGCTTCCGTCGAGCCTGAAGGGTCGAGCATGGCGAACGTTTCGCTGTTGATTCCCCACGGCTTCAGCCTTGACGCCTACAAGGCTGTCCTGCAGCGCAAGCCCATGCCGCTGTGGATTCTCAACACGTTCATCGTCACCATCGCCTCTACCCTGCTGGTCGTGCCTCTCAGTCTGCTGGCGGCCTACAGCCTGAACCGCTTCCGCTTCCGGGGCCGCACCGGCGTCATCTTCTTCGTTCTGATGACCCAATTGCTGCCCGCCTCGGCGCTGGTCGTGCCCCTGTTCCTCATCTTCCGCAACTACCGCCTGCTCAACACCCTGCAAGGCGTGTCCATCGCTTACATGTCCTTTCTGCTGCCCCTCGCCATCTGGATTCTGTGGGGCTACATGCAGACCATCCCGCCGGAGTTCGAGGAGGCGGCCATGGTAGACGGCTGCAATCGCCTGGGCGCGTTCCTGCGCGTCACCATCCCCATCGCCATCCCCGGCCTGGCCGCCGTGGCCCTGTTCGCCTTCCTGGAGAGTTGGAACCAGTACCTGCTGGCCTACGTCCTCACCGGCAGCGAGGACAAGTGGGTCATCTCCCTCGGTCTGTACTCCTTCATTGGCGAGTATGTCGTCCTGGTCGAACAGATGATGGCGGCCTCCGTCATCGCCTCCATCCCGGCCCTGCTCGTCTTCGTCATCCTGCAACGCTACCTGCGCGGCGGCCTGGCCCTGGGCGGCCTACGCGGCTAGCGAAACCTGAGAGTGACCATGCGAATCACCGCTGTCGAAGCCATCCCCATCCAGGCGTCCATGCGCCCCGGTGACGTGTATTGGGGTAACCAGTCGTGGGGGCGCAACAAGCCCAGCTTGAGCAACGCGCCCGGCCTGCCGACCGGCGACGACCGCTCGGCCTACCCCTACCACTGGCGTAGCCGCGCCGCCTACTCGCAGACCGTGGACACCACCCTCGTCAAGATTACTACTGACACAGGGCTGGTCGGCTGGGGCGAGGCCAAATCGCCCGTCGCCCCGACCGTCACGGCCACCATCATCCGCGACCTGATGACGGGTCTCCTGCTGGGTGAAGACCCCACCAACCCGGCCTTGCAGTGGGAGCGGCTATACGGCGCGATGCGCATCCGCGGCCATCACACCGGCTTCTGGATGGAGGCCATGAGTGGCATCGACATCGCCCTGTGGGACCTGACCGGCAAAGCCCTGGGCGTGCCCCTCAGCAAATTGCTGGGTGGCAATTTCCGTCGGCGGGTAAAAATCTACGCCTCCGGCATCCCCGGCCTGCGCGCCGACGCGCCCCCCGACGCCTGGCAACGCCTCAGGGCCACCGCTGAGGACGTGCGTAGCCGCGGCTTCCGCGCCGTGAAGATGGGTATCGGCCTGGGCGTGGCAGGCGACCTGCGCTCGGTCGCCACGGTACGCGAGACCCTCGGCCCCGACTTCCAGATCTTCACCGACGCGGCAGCCATGTACAACCTGCCCGACGCCATCGCCCTGGGGCGCGGCCTGGAAAAGCTGGGCGTCGGATGGCTAGAAGCGCCCCTGCCGCCGGAGGAGATCGAGGGCTACGCTCGCCTGTCCCGCAGCCTTGACCTACCCATTGCTAGCGACCTGATCTTCAACCGCTGGCAGACCCGCGATCTGCTCCTGGCGGGCGGCGTGGACGTGGTCCAGCCGGACGTGTGCCGCGCCGCGGGCCTGACCGAGTGCAAACGCATCGCCGAACTGGCCGACGCCTTCGGCAAGGCCGCCACACCCCACGTCAGCATCGGCTCGGCCATCCACTTCGCGGCGAGTGTTCACCTGGCGGCGGCCCTGCCTAACCAGAGCGTCATGGAGTTCTGGTACGGCGCGAACCCATTGGGCAACGCCATCATCAGCGAACCCTTCCGCGTCGAGCAAGGCTACTTCCATGTGCCGGACGGTCCCGGCCTGGGCATCGATATCCGCGAGAGCGAGGTGCGCCGCTATGCCGTTCAGGTGGAGTCGCTATGAAGATTCAGGACGTTGAAGCCTTCGTCGTCCGTGCGCCTCTGGAAGGCGCGAAGCCCCACTGGGGCGCGGGCTTCTGGTCCAGCGATCCCCAGGCCCACCCCGGCCTGCCCGCCGACCACCCCGGCGACGTGACCACCGAGTACCCGCCCATCTGGCGCTTCCGCGCCCTCTACGCCAATAGCCTCGACGCCGTGGTGGTGCGCGTCACCACCGACAGCGGGCTGGTCGGCTGGGGCGAGGCCCACACCCCCGTCGCCGCCGAGGCCAGCCAGGCCATCATCGAGCACCTGCTGACGCCCGTAGTCTACGGCCGCGATCCGCTGGACATCCAGCCCATCTGGGAGTTGATGTACTCGACAATGCGCATGCGCGGCCACAACTCCGGCTTCATGCTGGAGGCCATGAGCGGCATCGACATCGCCCTGTGGGACATTGCAGGCCAGGCGCTGGGCGTGCCCGCCGCCAAGCTCATGGGCGGGCAGATGCGCGACCGCATCCCCGTCTACGCCTCCAGCCTGCCCCGCGTCCATGTCGCGGCGGGTGAGGTGGGCTGGCGCGGCCTGGCCGAGGCGGCGGCGACCCTGGCCGCCGAGGGCTACCGCTGCATCAAGGTCAAGCTGGGCATCGACATCGAGCAAGACCGCCACGCCCTGCGCGTGCTGCGCGAGGCGGTCGGCCCCGCTGTAGCCCTGGCGGTGGATGTCAACGGCGCGTACGACCTCGCCCTGGCGCGCATGGCGGGCCGCATGCTGGAGGAGGAGGGCGCGCTGTGGCTCGAGGAGCCGCTGATGCCGGAGAACGTGCGCGGCTACGCGCAACTGGCTCAAACCCTCGACATCATCGTCGCCACAGGCGAGTGCCTCGACAACCGCTGGATCTTCAACGACTATCTGGCGGCGGGCGGCCTGGACCTGGCCCAACCCGACGTGTCGCGGGCGGGCGGCATCAGCGAGTCCAAGCGCATCTCCGATCTGTGCGACCTGTACGGCGTGCCCTTCGCGCCCCACATCAGCATCGGCACGGCCATCTACATGGCAGCCTCCCTGCAGTGGGCGGCGGCCGGGCCTAACCTGATGATGTGCGAGTGGCCGCTGGAGCAGAGCGCGGTGGGCAACGGCATCCTGGACGAGCCGTTCGACTTCGACCGTGGCTACGTGCGGCTGAGTGAGCGGCCGGGCCTGGGCATCGTTGTCGACGAGGATGCCCTGCGAAAGTGGGCAGTGTGACATGCGTGTCCTTGTAACAGGCGCGGGCGGGCGTGTCGGCGCGCAACTGGTCCAGGCGCTACGCGAGCGCGGCGACTGGGTGCGCGGGCTGGACGTGGGCGATCCACGCCGTGTTCCAACCCCCGACGAGATGGTACGCGGTAGCCTGCTCGACGCCGAGGCCGTGGCCCGCGCCGTGGATGGCGTCGACGCCGTGGCCCACCTGGCCGCCCTGATGAGCTGGCTGCCCCAAGACGCCGACCGCCTCTTCGACATCAACGTGCGTGGGACGTTCAACTTGCTCCAGGCTGTGGCCGGGCGACCGCTGACCCGTTTCGTGTTCGCCAGCAGCGGCGAAGTGTACCCCGAACTCGCGCCAGGCTATCTACCCATTGACGAGGCGCATCCAACGCGCCCCACCAGCGTCTACGGCCTGACCAAGCTGTTGGGCGAGGAGATGGTACGGAACTACGGCCGCCGCGCCGGCCTACGCTTCGTCATCGCTCGCTTCTCCCACGCCCAGGCGGCGCCCGAGTTGCTAGACCCGACCAGCTTCTTCTCAGGCCCGCGCTTCTACGTCAACGCCAAGCTGCGCCAGTTGCGTAGCCTGCCACCGTCGCCCGCCGTCGAGCGCAGCATCGCTGCCCTGTCGGCCGTCGCCGCCCCCGGCGAGCAGCTCTACATCGGCTGCGCCCCCGACGGCACGCCCTACCGCATGGGCATCGCTGACACGCGCGACCTGGTCCAGGGTCTCCTGCTGACCCTCAGCCACCCCGACGCCGTGGGCGAGACCTTCAACCTCGGCCCGGCTCAGGCGTGCCGCTTCGATGCCGTCGTGCCTGCCCTGGCGCAAGCCACGGGGCTGGCAGTGCGGCGAGTGAGCCTGTTCACCGCGCCCTACGACTACGAGACGTCGGTGGACAAGGCGCGCCGCATCCTCGGCTACGCGCCCCAGTGGGATATCTTTCGCATGATCCAGGACGCAAGGAACGACCAATAGCCTATCCTCTTGGTCGTCCGTCGTACGTCCCTGGTCCGCACAGCCAGGACATCGCCAGTGGAACGTTTAGCCGGCAAGACCGCCATCGTCACCGGGGCCGCGCGCGGCATCGGCTACGCCATCGCCGACCGCTTTGCCGAGGAAGGCGCGGCCCTCGTCCTGATCGACGTGGCCGACATCGACGCCTCACCCTGGGACGCGGCGACCGTCTCGACGGTCGTCGGCGACGTGAGTGTCGAGGCCACGCTACGCGAGGCTGTGGCCGTCGCCCTCGATTGCTTCGGTCGCCTGGACATCGTGGTCAATAACGCCTACGCCGCTGTGCACCGCTCCGTCATTGACCTGACCGTTGAGGAGTGGCAGGCAACGCTGGGTGTGTCCCTGACCGCCGTCTTTCTGGGCGCGAAGCACGCCATCCCGGTCATGCAGCGCCAGGGCGGCGGGGCCATCGTCAACATCAGTTCCATCAACGCCTGCGTGGCGACGCCGGGTCGCCCGGCCTATACGGCGGCCAAGGGTGGCGTCGAGGCCCTGACCCGCCAATTGGCCGTCGAGTACGGCCCCTTCGGCATCCGCAGCAACGCTATCCGCCCTGGCCTCATCGCCACGCCCGTCGTCGTCGAGGGGATTCTAGCCGACCCCGACGAGCGGCGTACCGCCATCGAGAGCTGCCCACTGCGGCGGGTCGGCGCGCCGCGCGACATCGCCGCCGCCGCCCTGTTCCTGGCGAGTGACGAGGCAAGTTACGTGAATGGTGTCATCCTGAACGTGGACGGGGGGACCAGCGTCCAGTGGCCGCCGATTCTCACTCGACCCGCGCTACGTCGCGGCTACATCGACCCTTAGCCCAGTCGCACCTGCATCGCCACCGGCGTTGACCTGCGACCTGAGAGGAGATTCCCCATGCCTGGTGAACCGTTCCGGGGTGTGTTCGCCATCCCCGTCACCCCCTTCGACGAGCGTGGCGCTCTCGACGAGGCCAGCCTGCGCCGCTGCATCGATTTCTGCGTCGAGGGTGGGGCGCACGGCATCGTCACGCCGGTCAACGCCAGTGAGTTCACCAGCCTGACCGACGACGAGCGCAGGCGCGTGACGGAGATCGCTGTCGAGCACACCAATCGCCGCATCCCCGTCGTGATCGGCACGTCGGGGGTGTCCACCGAGCACGCTGTGATGCTCAGCCGGCACGCCAACGATGTAGGGGCCGACGCCATCATCGCCATGCCGCCCTATGTCCGCAAAGCGCCGCCCGCCGAGATTTACGACTACTACCGCGCCCTCTCTACGGCCGTCAACGTTCCTATCTGGATTCAGGACTACGTCGCTCCCGTTGGCACGCCCATGTCGGCCGACCTGCTCAGCCGCATGCTGCGTGAGCTCGACCACGTGGACTATCTCAAGGAAGAAAGCGTGCCGGCCGGCCAGATGATGACCCGCGTCTTCAACCTGGCGGGATCTCACGTCAAGGGTATCATGGGCGGCGCAGCTGGCCGCTACCTGATGGACGAGGTGCGGCGCGGGGCATGCGGGACCATGCCCGCCTGTGAGGTGGTCGACCTGCACGTGCAGTTGTGGGAACTCATCGAGAGTGGCGACGAGGCACGGGCGCGCGCCTTCTACAACCGCCTGCTGCCCCTGCTCAACATCGAGTCCTTGTACAGCTTCTCCATCTACAAGGTCGTACTGCACCGTCGCGGCGTCATTGCCACGACCGTCACCCGCACGGCGGGCGCAGCCATACTGGACGACTACGATCGCCGCGAACTTGACGCCATCCTGGCCGACCTTGCGCCGCTGTTCCGGCTCTGACCGTCGCGAGTCGGCGTGGGGTGGCAAGCGCGAAGGACACGAAGGCGCGAAGATGACGCTCACGCAAGGCATACTACAGGTTGATCGCGAGGAACACTATCCACTGGTGGTCGTCGGCGGGGGGCTGGCGGGGACGTGCGCCGCCATCGCGGCGGCGCGGCGTGGGGTGCGGGTCGCCCTGGTCCAGGACCGGCCCGTCCTCGGCGGTAACAGCAGCAGCGAGGTGCGCGTCCACCCCGTCGGCGCATCCTACCACGGCTACCTGCGCGACGCCCGCGAGACGGGCCTCATCGAGGAACTGTTCCTCGAAGTGCGCGCCCGCGCCTACGGCCTACGTCAGGTCAACGGGCGCCACTACCCGATGTGGGACGTTATCCTGGCCGAGAAGGCCGACGCCGAGCCGAACCTGACCCTCTACCTCAACACCCGTGTCGTCAGTGTCGAGACCGAGCCAGTGGCTGACGGCGGCTACACGACCCGCATCACGAGTCTCGTTGCGTTGCAGGCCAGCACCGAGACTGTGCTGCGCCTGCGCTGCGACATCGCCATCGACGCGACGGGTGACGGGACCATCGCCCTGCCGGCCGGCGCGCCCTTCCGCTACGGTCGCGAGGCTCGCGCCGAGTTCGGCGAGGCCCACGCCCCGGAGGTGGCCGATGATCTGGTGCTCGGCTCGACTATCATGTTCGCCGCCCGCGACGTGGGCCGCCCCGTGCCCTTCACCTCGCCGTCGTGGGCCCACGTCTTCCCCGATGAAGAGTCGTTGCCCTTCCGAGACCACAGCCAGATGGAGAGTGGCTACTGGTGGCTGGAGTGGGGGGGTCGCCTGAACACCATCGGCGATAGCGAGGCCATCCGTCGCGAGCTGCACGCGGCCATCTTCGGCGTGTGGGACCACATCAAGAACCGTTGCACCGTGCCCGGCGTCCGCGAGCGCGCCACCACGTGGGTCATCGACTGGATCGGCCACCTGCCGGGCAAGCGCGAGAGTCGCCGCTTCGAGGGCGATCACATCCTTACCGAGCATGACATCCTGGCGGGCCTGAATCGTGTGCCTGTCGATGTCGTTGCCTACGGGGGCTGGCCCATCGACACCCATCCGCCCGACGGTGTCTACTCCCCAGAGCATCCCTGCCATAACCCACCCCTGCCCGGCATCTATGGCATCCCGCTGCGCAGCCTGTACAGCCGAACCGTCGCTAACCTGCTCCTGGCGGGGCGCGACATTAGCCTGACCCACATCGCGCATGCCTCGACCCGCGTCATGAAGACGTGCGCCGTCATCGGCCAGGCTAGCGGCACGGCAGCCACCGTGTGCGTCGCGCGTGGACTGACGCCCCGCGAGTTAGCTGCACAGCCGCGTGCCGTCGCCGAGGTGCAGCAGGCCCTGCTCCGCGACGGCGTATACCTGCCCCTGATCCGCAACTGCGATCCCTTCGACCTCGCCCAACGGCCGGGCGTCCAGGCCAGCGCCACCAGCGAGGCCGCGCTGGCCCTGGACGACGACGACGCAGCCAACCCATCGGGCTGGGAGCACGCCGGTCTCAGCGCCCTGGAGTCGGCCAACCTCAACGCCACCGACCTGTCCCACGGCGGCGCGCGCCCGGCTGGCTACGCCATCGCCCTGGACCAACCCCTCGGCCAGGCCCTCGTCCTGTCCGCCTCGACGCTGGAGGTCGTGACCCTGCGTCTCGTCTCTACGGCCAGCGCGCCCCAGGTGGCGCGGCTGCGCGTCTGCCGCGCCAGCCACCTGCGCGACTTCGGCGCGCCCGATGACGCTGGCGTCGTGCTGGAAGCGGTCGTGCCGCCAGGCGATGCGACCGTCGAGTTCCGGCCCGCCACGCGCATCCCTACTGAGCCGAACGCCGCCGTCGTCCTCATTCTGGAGCCACTGCCCGACGTGGCGTGGCGGCTGTCGGCCCAGGAGCCGCCCGGTACGCAGGCCGCCCGTTGGGACAGCGAGGCGGGCTATTGGCGCTGGCTGCACGGGACGCTGCTGGCCGAGGTCACGCCTGCCAGCCACCCCTATGGCGCGGCGAATATTCTCAGCGGCGTGACACGACCGGAGGTCGGCGCGAACGTGTGGATCTCCGACCCTCGTCAGCCCCTGCCGCAGGCCGTGACGCTGACCTGGCCGGCGCCGGTCGCCGTCGGGTGCGTGGAGATGACTCTCGATTCTGAGTTGAGCGGCTGGATTTGGGAAGGGGCATTCCCGCTGCTGGCGCGAGACTATGTGATCGAGTATCTGCCCGCCGACGACGAAACGTGGCGACCCTGGGCGCGGGTCGAGGGCAACTACCAGCGGCGGCGCGCCCACCACCTGCCGACGCGCCCCATCCGCGCCCTCCGCATCACTATCACCGCCAGCCACGGCGGCCGCACCGCCCGCCTCGTCGAGGTCCGCGCCTACGAGACGTAGCCGTCCGCCAGCGGTCATGAGGCGCTGCGCCCCCGTGCCTGTGCGGCCTACAATCAACCCCCATCGCGAAGGCATCACCCGCCGAGCCGATTGCGAGCGAGCCGCGGGGTTCGTATAATTTCCTCGTAGACGTTCGAGTGCGATGGAATTGCGAGTTGGGTAGATGAGGCGATGGAGACAGATCTGTGATTCTCCCCAAGGAGCGCGATCCCCGATTCATCACCATCCGTCGCGGCGGCACGCTGGAAGACTCGCATCATCGACTTCTGGCTCTATGGGCGGCCGACTGTGCGGAGCACGTGTTGCCTCTCTTCGAGGCGATGCGGCCCAATGATCGGCGGCCACGCCATGCCATCGACCAGGCCCGGGCGTGGGTACGCGGCGAGATCACGATGTCTGTGGCTCGCGCGGCGGCGGGCCACGCCAATGCAGCGGCCCGAGATCTCAGCGGGGCCGCGCGCCATGCCGCCTATGCCGCCGGTCAGGCGGCTGCCGTCGCCCACGTCGCCGCACATGAACTCGGCGCTGCCGCGTACGCGATCAAGGCGGCGCGGGCCGCTGCGCCGGCCGACCAGAGTGAACAGGCCGGTCGGCACGAATGTGCGTGGCAGCGTGAGCAGCTGCCGGAGGCGATTCGCGAGTTGGTTCTGGATGACCAGCGTTTACGCAACGAGATTTGCTGGTCGGTGTTCGACTGCTGAGGATTCGTCACCACGTCCACACTACCCAACCACGCCTTAGACCTGTGGCGAGGTTTCCGACGCAGGTCAGTACAGGAGGTTTCTATGAGCGCAACGAAGGACTCGTCAGAATCCGCCAGGAGCGCCACCACGAAGGCCACGGGATTCACGGCTGAGGAACGGGCCGCGATGAAGGAGCGCGCCCGAGAACTACAGGCAGAAGCGCGCGCGGACAAGAAGAAGGCGGACGGAGAAAGCGACGTGCTCGCCAAGATCGCCGAGATGCCGGAACCCGACCGCAGCATGGCCGAGCGGTTCCATGCGATCGTCAAAGCCAGCGCGCCAACCCTTGTGCCACGAACCTGGTACGGGATGCCCGCGTATGCTACCAACGATGGCAAGATCGTCTGCTTCTTCCAGGCCGCGCAGAAGTTCAACGCGCGGTACGCGACGTTCGGCTTCAACGACACGGCGAACCTTGACGACGGCCACATGTGGCCGACCTCCTTCGCGCTGAAGGAGCTGACCGCTACCGAAGAGGCGAGAATCAGCGCGCTCGTGAAGAAAGCGGTGAGCTGAAGAACTGCCGCGCCTCGATGAAGACGAGGATGCCGCGCAGGACGGTCAGCCCCACCACAAACAGCGTCAGCCACCAGGCGAGGTTGTCGAGGGCGGGCAACCACGCTGCCTGCGGCGTGCCGGGCCAGGCCACGTGGGCGGCGGCCAGCAGGGCCAGGTAGACGAAGGCGACCGTCTTCGCTACCGATGTGGCGCATGATAGTATTGCATTAGGAGTGGGATGAATGCCAGACGCGATTATTGTCTACGGTCACCCAACCTGCCCAGGCATCGGGCCAATCAAAGGGCTACTAACGCAATCGAAGGTCAAGTTTGAATATATTGACATTCATCAGGATAGCGGCGCCGCCGGTCGTGTTCGCGCTATCAATAACGGCGCTGAGAGCGTACCCACGCTTGTCTTTCCCGATGGTAGCACTTTGACCGAGCCGAGTGTTGGAGAACTCCAGGGCAAACTGGAAGCCTTGGGATATAGAGTCGGCCCTGTCGCATGGTTGATTGGCAACATCTGGCCAATTGTTTTTGTAGTTGCTGGTATTCTGATCGCCGTTCTCATCACCGTCTTGCGCTCCCTCGGCGTGTTATAGGAACGCCGTCGGCAGGCAGCAGCACGGGAGAAGAATCGAAAGCCTCAATCCGCAAGATGGCTGGCATGGTGTGACTCACCGGGTGGGAGAGGTCGCAAAGAACCGCCGCGCCTCGATGAAGACGGGGATGCCGCGCAGGACGGTCAGCCCCACCACAAACAGCGTCAGCCACCAGGCGAGGTTGTCGAGGGCGGGCAACCACGCTGCCTGCGGCGTGCCGGGCCAGGCCACGTGGGCGGCGGCCAGCAGGGCCAGGTAGACGAAGGCAACGGTCTTCGCTATCCCGTAGAGGGCGCGCATGGGGCGGTTGCTGACCAAAATCTGCCCCCAGCGCGACTGCATCATGCCGAAAGCCGTCTCGCCCTTCGCCAGTACGTAGGACCGCAGCGCATCCGTCATGACGCCCCTGGCGATGACGATGATGGGCGCCCACAGGGGAACCAGCCCCAGGTAGGCGTAGACCACCCACAGCGCCTGTTCCACCACGCGATCGACGGCGATATCCAGCACGCTCCCCAGGTCACTGACCTCGTCCCAGGCGCGGGCCACGATGCCGTCGATGCCGTCCAACGCGATGACCAGGATGATCAGCCCGGCGGCGACCAGCCGCGCCGTCGCATTCGCCTGAAGCAGGAGCAGAATCGCCAGCGCCAACCAGAGCAGGCGACTGAGGGTAATCGCGTTGGCCACGGCTGTTCACCTCGCACTCGAAGCCACCACTGCGCAGGCGTCTCGCTAAGTCTCGGCGGGGGGGTGGGCCGCCTTCGCCTCGGCCACGAGACGTTCCGCCAGGGCGCGCTCCTCGCCGTCGTCGCTGATGTCGCCGTCGAGGCGGGCGTCGCGCAGCTTGCCGAGAATCTCGCGGTAGACCGGTCCCGGTGGTAGGCCCATCGCACGCAGGGCGTCGCCACGTAGTGTGGGCCGCACGCGGAATAGGGTGTCCAGGGAGCGGTCCAGGCGGGCGCGCAGGGCGGGGTTTGCCTCGGCGACGCGCAACACGCACAGCGCGGCGCGTGAGAAGGGTTCCAGGAGGCGCACCAGGGCGCGGTCTGACAGATCGGGGACGGTCAACCTGGGCAGACAGGCGCGCAAGGCAACCACTTCCCGCAGCAGGCGCAGGTCAACGCGGCTGAGCTTCAGCGCCAGCGCCATCCCCTCGATGGCGGTCGCGTCCAGGTCGTAGGCCACCAGGGCCAGGCTGTAGGGGGCGGGGACGCGGTTCGCGTCGGCCAGGGCAGCGTCGGCGACGATGGTCTGGTCCACCGCGCGTGTCGCCAGGCAGCCGGGCGCCTCGCGCAGGCGCGTCAGGCGCGCCTCGATGGCGGGCGTCCAGCCCAGGGCGGGGTGGATGGTCGCCAGCACTGCCAGCTCATCGAGACGCCGTAAGGCGCGCGAGGGCACATCCCGAGGCTCCTCCAGGATACGGTACAGCTCGTGGCGAATGCGGTCGCCGCTGGTACGCTCCAGCAGACCCACCGCGTCGGCGACCAGTTCCTCGGTGCGCGGCTCGATGCGAAAGGCGAGGCGCTGCTCCAGGCGCACCGCGCGCAGGATGCGGGTCGGGTCCTCCACGAAGCTCAGGCTGTGCAGCACGCGCACCAGCTCGCGCCGCAGGTCGGCCTGGCCGCCGTAGAAGTCGAGCAACTGGCCGTAGCGGTCGGGGTTGAGGGCCATCGCCATCGTGTTGATGGTGAAGTCGCGGCGGTGCAGGTCGAGCTTGATGGAGCTTTCCTCGACCGTCGGCAGGGCGGTTGGCTCGGCGTAGAACTCGGTGCGCGCCGTCACGAAGTCGAGGGGTGGCTGCTCGGGGCGTGGCGGAATCCAGTGCGCTGTGCCGAAGGTGCGATGGTAGCGCGCCTCGCCGCCGTGGGCGGCCACCAGCGCCCGCACCAGGACCAGGGCGTCGCCCTCCACGACCAGGTCGATGTCGGTGGCGACGCGGGGCGCATCCAGCAGCAGGTCGCGCACGAAGCCGCCAACCACATACAGGCTGTAGCTCAGGCTCTGTGCCGCCTGGCTGGCCTGATGAATCAATTCCAGAGCGGCAGGCGTCAGGCGCGCCTCGAAGCGTTGCGCCAGTTCCGCATCGGGCATCGCCTCGGCCAGATGGCCCGCCTGGTGCTTGAGCAGGTCAGTGCGGGTGACGATACCCACCAGCCGCCCATCCTCCACCACCGGCACCTGCCCCACATCGTGGTCGAGCATAACCCGTTGCAGGTGAGCCAGTGTGTCGCTGGGCACGACCTGGATTGGCCCCTTGCGCATGTAGGTCGTGACCGGCGTAGCCGTCAGGCCGTGGCGCATCGCGCGATCGATGTCCCGCCGCGTGACGACTCCCACCACCTGGCCGTCGTCGGTGACGGGGAAACCCTCGTGGCCGAACAGACCCATCTGGCGCGCGGCCTCGCCGACCGTCGCCGTGGCGGGGACGGTACGCACCGCTCCCCGCGACATGATGCCGGCCACTGTTGGCCCTGGCGGCGCAATCTCACCCAGTACGGCCAGCAGCTGGTCGTGAATGTCACCGATGTCGGCGTCGCGGACCAGGGCCGCCGCTGCCCGGCTGTGGCCGCCGCCGCTGAAGCGCCGCGCCACCTCACCCACGTCTACGTGGTCGTTGGTGCTACGGGCGATGATGTGCACCCGGTCTTCGATCGCAACGACCAGGAAGATGGCGTCGGGGTCGAACAGGTCGCGCAGGCGGTGGGCCAGGGTCGAGATCTCGTTGACGACGGTGGGCGCGGTGGCCGTGGCGACGACGATACGGTACGCGCCGAAGGTGTGAGTCTCGGCGGCGCGAGTCAGCTGGTCCAGCAGATTCTGCTGGGCGTCGCTGAGTGGATGGTAGAGGTAGGCGCGCGCCTCGTCCAGGTCTGCGCCGTGGTCGAGTAGCCAGGCGACGGCGCGGGCATCGCGGGCGGTGGTGTTGCCGTAGGTCAGGGCGCCGGTGTCTTCGTACAGGCCGAGCAGCAGCAGCGTGGCCTCCACGGGCGTGACGGCGATGTCCGCGTCGGCCAGCTTCTCCACGAAGAGGGTCGTGCACGCGCCAGTTTCCTCGCCCTCAAAGGTCATGCTTGGAGCCAGCTCGCGGGTCAGCGGGTGGTGATCAATCAGGCGCACGGGCGTGTTAGGCTTCATCCCCCGCACCTGCACCACACCCTGGGCATCGACGACGGTAGCCGCCTCGACGGTGCGGCGCGGCAACTGGCCGCGGCGACGGAAGGGGAGCGCGCTGGCGTGGCGGGTGACGAAGTCCTGGACGTTGCGGTTGAGGCGCTGCGGCAGGATTGGCAGGGCGCGGGGATCGAGCTTCCACGCCCCCAGTTGACTGGCGACGGCGTCGAAATCGGCGTTCTCGTGGCTCAGGATGACGCGCATGCCCCAATTATACGGGAGACGGGAGAGGAGTTGAAGGTGAAAGGTTGAACGTGTGGGGACGACGACACATCGGCCAGGGAGCGTGAGGCCTGGGTGGTGGTGGTCAGGACGGGAGAACGACAGGCGACTGGGAGACTGTCGCCAGCGCGAACACCGGCACGGCCGCCGGGCGGACGTGGACGTGGACCTGCGCGCCGACAGGCAACAGCCGCCCACCAACCTGGGTGACGCGGACCAGCGCGCCGGAACGCAGCCGCACCCGATACAGCGTATCTGCACCGCGAAAGACGCGCTCATCGACTGTGCCCTGACCGGCGCGGGCCAGTTCCAGCACCAGGTCCTCGGGCCGCAACAACACCTCGACGGCGGTCGCGCCGGGGTCGTCCAGGGCCAGTAGCGGGCCAAGCTCGGTATCCACTACCTTGCCGTCGGCGCGGCCAGGCAGGAAGTTGGCCTGGCCGACGAAGCCCGCCACGAAGCGGCTGCGCGGTTGGCTGTACAGCTCGTCGGGTGAGCCGACCTGCTCCAGCCGCCCGTGGTTGAGGACGGCGATACGGTCGGCGACGGCGAAGGCGTCCTGCTGGTCGTGGGTGACGAGGATGGCCGTCAGCCCGGAGCGGCGCAGGATGCCCACCAACTCGGCGCGCATCTGCTGGCGCAGGTCGGCGTCGAGGTTGCTGAAGGGTTCATCGAGGAGGAGCAGGCGCGGCTGGGGGGCCAGAGCGCGGGCGATGGCGACGCGCTGCTGCTGGCCGCCCGATAGCTCGTGGGGATAGCGGTTGGCGTAGTCGAGCAACTCCACTAGGCCCAGCACCTCGCCAGTGCGGGCGCGGCGGGCGTCCCTGGGCATCTTTGTCAGCCCGAAGGCAACGTTGTCGGCCACGCTCAGGTGGGGGAAGAGGGCGTAGTCCTGGAAGACCATGCCAATGCCGCGCTTTTCGGGCGGCAGCCACACGCCAGGGCCGGCCACCAGGCGGTCGTAGAGCGCGACCTCGCCCGTGTTGGGGCGCTCGAAGCCGCCGATGAGGCGCAGCGTCGTCGTCTTGCCACAGCCGCTCGGCCCAAGCAGAACGAACAGCTCGCCGTCGCCCACGGTCAGCGAAAGGTCGTACACCGCCGGGCGGTCGCCGGCGGTGTACTGGCGTGATACGTTGTGTAGCCGAACCGCGTCTGTCATGCCCCGTCCCCGCGTCGCATCGGTGAGATTCTAGCGCGGACGGGGGGGCGGGTCAAACCTTCTTCAGCCAGACATCCATCCCGATGCCTTCGCGTTGGATGTCGGCCGCGCCGAAGCGACTCTGGGCGACCAGCGCCCCGAAGGCGTCCACCGTGTAGGCGCGCTTGAGCAACATGAACTTGAAGGCGCCCTTGGTGAGGAGGCTGTTGACGGTACTCAAGCCCATGCTATCCACATGCTGATTGACATCGGCCTCGGACGCATCGTTCCGCAGATCGTTGATGAGCGCCTGGCCGCCAGCCTTGAGCACGCGATGCATCTCGTTGAGCGCGCCCACGGGGTCGGCGAAGTTCTTGAAGGCGGCGCGACAGACGATGAAGTCGAAACTGTTGTCACCAAAGGGCATCTGACTGGCGTTGCCCTGCTGGAAATCGACCCGAACGCCCGCCTCGGCAGCTTTCTGGCGGGCGATCCGAACGAAGCTGGCGCTGATGTCGAGGCCCACCACGGACTGGCGGCCCAGGCGCGCCAGCTCGATTGCCAGATAGCCCGGCCCCGGCGCGACCTCGAGCGCCCGGCCGCCCCTCGGGGCGGTCTCGCTGATGCGACGCGCCAGTCGCTGGAAGTCGGGCATCTGGCTCCTGGTGCTGTTCGCGTACCAGGTGGCAATTGGCCCTTCCATGCCCATGCCGATATAGCCCTTCGTCGTCGACGCTGTCATGGGATACCCTCCTGAATCCAGCCGAGGCGTGTGGTTCCCTCGCCCCGTGGCGGAGGGAACCAGCCTCGCTCCGACCTCTGACGCCCGGCTGCTCTCGCTACAGCGCGTCTAGCAAGCGCGCCGCATCGTCGGGGGAGAGCTTGCCTTCCTCGACCATGCGCAGGATGGCGAGTCGCTCTTCCTCGTGGCCGGGCGAGCGCGGCTCGGCGGGCGCGCCCCCGGACCGAAAGCCGGCCGCCAGCGTGGTCGCGTAGCCCACCAGGCCCGGAATGTCCATGCCCCGCACACCGCGCTTGATGGCCTCGACCGTCGGCATGAGGTTCTGGTCGACAGCCCATTCCGCCTGACGGCGCGCATCTCGAATCTGCGTCTCGATATCCCGCTCCATCATGCGCTGCCACTTCTCATGCCGCCGCTGGCGGTGTCGGTGACGCTCCTCGCCGCACACATGGCCCTCCTTAAGGGTTAGTTCCACTCATCAGCTTCACGGCCTCTTCGACACTGATCTCGCCCCGGTCGACGGCCTCCAGAATTTCCATGTTGGTCCTCGGCCGCGCCACCTGGGGTGGCGGAGGCGGCGGAGGCGCGGGGGGCGGTGGGGGTGGCGGAGATGGCTGCCACGCCGCCTGGGCCACCGTCGCTGGCGGTGCGGCCACGCCGTCGCCGCGCACGACGAGTGTGCCGTTGACGGTGCTGTAGGCCACGTGGGCCGAGGGCGTCCCGTCGCCGACCACGCCCCGCCAGCCCCCGCGCCCACTGGCGGTGGGCTGGTGAGGCGTCTCGAAGTGGGTGCGCAGCATCACGCCCGACGCCTCTAGCTCGGCAGCCACACCCGCGGCCAGGGTCAGCGCCAACTCACCATTGACGGTACGCGCCCTGACATCCGTCCCGCTGGCGAGCGGCTCGACGCTGATGAGGCCGTTGACCGTCTCGGCGGTGACACTCTGCGGGTGACCGCCGCGGAAGGCGATGCCGCCGTTGGCTGTGTACACCTCTACCTGACCCGCCACCTGGGTCAGTTCCACGTGGCCGTTGGTAGCCTCGGCGCGCACCGCACCCTCGCAGTCGCTGACGGCCACCGGCCCGTGGACGCTAGACACTTCGATCGCGCCGCGCAGGCCACTGATCCTCAGCGGTCCCTGGACCGCCCTGGCTGTCAGCCGCGTCGCGCGGGGCACGCGCAGGGCGTACTCCACCTCGGCGATCGCCTCCTTGTTGCCACGGCCGAAGATACCTGTCTCACGGTCGATCTCAGTGCGCGCGCTGACCCACTGGCCCTCGCCCTCGAGGATGACCCGCGCGTTCTCGCCGCGACGGATGGCGACAACGTGGACCTGGGGCTGGTCCCAACTCTCGACCGTCACCGCGCCGTGGACACTCTCGATGCTGACCTGAGCCTCCAACCCCGTAGCAAAGACCTGTTCGATGCGCTCGTCCGTCATCTCAGCCTCCCAGGGCGTCCAGCAGGCGCGCCGCCTGCTCCGCGCTGATCTTGCGCTCCGACAGCATCTTGAGAATCGCCTCACGCTCCTCGGCCGACGCCGCCACTGCGCGTTGGTTGGCTCCACTCCACATGGCCGTGAAGGTTGCCATGGGCGGGATAGGCGGCACGGGCGGCACGGGCGGCACGGGTGGAATAGGCGGCACGCCCTGCGCTCCTGCGCCCGCCACAGCCCACCGCGCGCGCCCGCGCCGGCCACGCTCCTCGCCAGCGATATACACCACAGCATCGCCGTGGGCGCTGGCAGTGATCTCGCCGCCGCCTTCGCCGAGCCGTCCCACCAACTGCCGCCGCGTCTCGCTCTCCACCGTCAGGCCCAGCGAACGGTCCCAGCGAATGGAGCCGTGGGCGCGCACGGTGAGTCGCAGCGGCCCCGGTCCGATGCCCAGCGCCACGTCGCCGTCGGTGTGGACGCTGTGGGTCTGGTCGGCGGCCAGACCTTGCAGCCGCGCGTCGCCGTTGACGTGGCGCGCCTCGACCGACCCACGCGCGTCGGTCACCGACAGGTCGCCATTGATCGTCTCCAACCGCACGTTGGTCGCGCCTGTGATCGCCACGTCGCCACGCACCGCCTGCAGGTTGACGTTACCGGCCACGGCCTCAATGTCGGCGTCGCCCATCACCTGGGCCGCCACAACGTCGGCCGCCTCGTGAATCTCCAGGTCGCCCATGACCGCCTGAAGGCGCACGCTGCCCGCCTGGTGAATCTCGGTGTCGCCCATCAGCTGACCCACATTCAGGTCGCCGACGCGGTGCGCCTCGAAGTCACCGCGCACCTGCCCGCCCTCGACCGCGCCGGCATTACGTATCTCGCAATCGCCCGCGATCTGGCTGAAGGCCAGCGCGCCCAGGTTGCTGACGTCCAGATCGCCCATCGCCTGGGTCAGGCGCAGCCCGCCCAGATTGGTGGCGTCCAGATCGCCCGCAACCCGCTCGATTTCGACATTGGACCCCTGGGGGACACGCACGATTACGTCGTCGCCGCCGCGCAGGGTCAGCGCGCCGTCGCGCCACTCGGCGTCGGGCATCTCATCCTCGTCGGCGACGACGCTGACGCGGCTCTCCGCCCAGCCGATCACTTCCAGATCACCGCTCACATCCAGAATCTGCACCGCCACCGGTCCTTCGACCGGGAAAGTCTGCTCTGCCATACCAGCCTCCTATTCGACGAAAATCTCGACTCGCTCGCCGTCCTCGTTGTCCTGGACTTCGATGATCTTGCCCTGCTGGCCGCTCTTGATGGCGTTCAGAATCTCGTCCAGATCGACGTTGACGGGAGATGCGAACTTGGCGCCAATCTTAGCGCCGATGCCCACCAGACTCATTGGCACGTTGACGTTGACCTTGCGGCGGCCGGTGCGCATGTCGGTCACCCGAATGCACAGCCACTTACCCTGGCCCGCGCCGGGGCT
The DNA here is from genome assembly GCA_034431435.1 of Anaerolineae bacterium. Classification (GTDB taxonomy): domain Bacteria; phylum Chloroflexota; class Anaerolineae; order Epilineales; family JAHCIE01; genus JAHCIE01. Next base: position 82,470 of record DAOUDG010000002.1, read on the forward strand.
GCTGATGACGGCGCTTGTCGTGCCCTGGGCGCGGGTCGCCCCCTTGAGAGCCTCCAGGAGCTTGGCCCCCTCGTCGGGGGTGATCTTGCCGTCCTCGATCATCTTCAGAATCTGCATGCGCTCTTGCATCGCGTCGGACATGGTAAGCCTTCCTTCTATGCTGACTATGCTGATGTTGCGGTTGTCGTCTTCTCTGGCCTCTCGCTCCTGGGACGAGGGAATCAACCTGCCCCTACATGTCGGGGGTCAGCGCGCGCCCGGCCAGAACCTGGGCGCGATACTCGGTACAGGCGTCGATCACGCGCCGCCGGGCCAGGTCAATCCGCGAGCCTGGGGCGGCCGGCAGGCTGCGCAGCGCGGCCACGGCGGCGTCGAAGGTAGCCAGGGCGGCGTGGGCATTCCGGTCCTGGCGGTAGCGGGCCGCCGCCGCATCCACCAGTTTCTCCACGTGCTCAATCGCTCCTCGTCGCATCAGTCGTCTCCTCAAGAGCGGGCAGGGAGACCCTGCCTCTATAGCCCCATTCTGCTCGCGGCGGCTGGTCACAGCCGCACGCTGTCAATGCATGTTCAGCGTGCCGAGGACGCGGCAGCGGCGTTCGACGCGGCGGAACACCGCCAGGCCCAGCCACACCATCACCACCATGAACACGATTAGCAGCAGGACCTCCATCGGGATGGGCAACAGGGTGTTGGTCCCCAGCAGCAGGCCGCGCACGGCGTCGAAGCCGTAGGTCAGGGGTAACGCCAGCGATACCAGCAGCACCAAGGTCGGCAGCACCGTGACCGGGAACTGGCTACCCGACAGGAGCGTGACGAGGAAGTTGGACACGTCGATCATGGTGTTGGCGTCGCGCATGAGCAGCACCAGGGCGGCGAAGGCGAAGCCGAACCCATACAGAGCAATGAGCATGGGCACGGCGACCCCAATAGCAGCCAGGACGTTGCCCGACACGTGGAACCCGAATAGCCACGCGCCCAGAATGAGCATGACAATGCTCATGCCGGTGGTAATCAGGATGTTGGCCAGGGTGCGGCCTACCAGGAACACGGGGCGGGGCACGGGCGCGGCCCAGTTGCTCTCCAACACCCCCGCGTCCATCTCGGTCTTCAGCGAGTAGCCCATGCCCCAGAATACGGTGGTGATGAAGTTCGCCAGTACGGTCCCGATGAGGATGAAGGACATGTAGTCGGTAGTGCCGCTGTAGCCCGCGAAGCCGACATTGCCCACGGGCGAGGCGAAGGTCTTGCCCAGGAAATACACCGGCGTCAGCCAGATGAGGGGCTGTAGCACGTTGAACACGGCGTTCATCGGGTAGCGCAGGTATTGGATGAAGTCCTTGCGGGCGATGGCCATCATGGCCCGCAGGTTGGAACGCCACGAGGGCCGAGACAAGCTGGCGGTCACTGTGTTCTCCTCAATTGAGTCCCGTCTTCCGGCTCATCAGTACTGCCCCAGGTCGCCGTGGCGGCGGGCGCGGCGCGTCATGTGCGCGAAGGCCAGGTAGCCTACGATGGGCAGGGTGACGCCGAAGGCCACCAGGGCCAGCAGGTCGCCGCGAATGTCGGCCAGCCCCGCCCCGTTGAGCACGACCGCCCGCATGGCCGCAATGGCGTAGGTCAGGGGCAACGCCATCGCCACGGCCTGCATCCAGCCGGGTAGCACGGCAATGGGGAAGGTCATCCCGGCGAAGATCATGAACACGCCGCGCACCAGGAACACCATCGAGTTGGCCTCCTTGAAGCGGATGACCAGGCTGGCGAAGGCGATGCCGAGGCCGTAGACGCTGGGAATAACGAGGAGGATGATGAGCAGCGTCAGCGGAGCCTGGCCTTGCAGCAGGTTGATACCCAGCAGCAACCGAAACTCGACGATGGAGATAGCCAGGAACAGCAGCGACAGGGCGAGCTTGGTTAGCGTCGCGCCGACGAGCAGCGAGCCGCGCGGCACGGGACATAGCCAGTTCGACTCGAGCGTGCCACGCATCTGTTCGTTGCGGATGAAGAAGCCCACGTCCCACAATGTCATGTTTAGCCAGCCCCACAACAGCGTGCCGATGATGATGAAGCCCACGTAGTCCGTCGTGCCCGTGGCCGCCTCGAAGGCGGGCAAGGAGCCGCCGTGAGGCCCGGCCAGGGCCTTCGCGCCCAGGATGTAGGCCAGGGGTAGCAGCACCGGCCACACCAGCACCGCGATCAGGAAGCTGGGGTAGCGGCGGGCGATGGTCAGTTCCTTGCGGGCTACTGCACCCATCGCGCGCAGGTCGGAGCCGACCGAGCGGCGGCTCAGGGTCTCGTGGGCGACCATAGCTCACTCCCTCAACTGCTTGCCGGTCAGCGAGATGAACACATCTTCCAGTGTCGGCTGCGCCACCTGCATGTTGCGGATGCGGCCGCCGCGCCCGCCGATGGCGTCGATGGCCGCCGGCAGGGTGGCGCGGCTATCTGCCGTGTGCAGGGCCAGCGCCCACGTCGGCTCGCCGGGGTGGGAGATGACGTGCGCGACAGCGGGCAGGGCGCTCAGCGTATCCAGCAGCGCCGGGTCGAAGCCCTCCACCTCCAGGTGCACCACATCCACCTGCTGAACGGCCTTCTTGAGATGGGCGGGCGTGTCCAGGGCGATAATGTGGCCCTGGTCGATGATGCCGATGCGGTCACTGAGCAGGTCGGCCTCCTCCATGTAGTGCGTGGTCAGCAAGATGGTGCGGCCCTCGGCCTTGATCTCCTGAATCAGCTCGCGCAGGTTACGCGCCGACTGCGGGTCGAGGCCGATGGTCGGCTCGTCCAGCAGCAGCACCGGCGGGTTGGCGAGCAGGGCGCGGGCGATGGCGACGCGCTGCTTCATGCCCGACGAGTAACGCTCGACGTATTCGTCGGCGCGCGCCGCCAGGCCCAGCCGCTCCAGCAGTTCGTCGACGCGGGGCTTGATGGTGGCGGGCGGCAGGTGGTACAGGGCGGCGAAGTACTCCAGGTTCTCGCGGCCGGTCAGCTTCCAGTAGATGCTGCGCTCGCCGGTCAGCACCGCGCCCAGGTTTTGCCGCACCGCATCGGCCTGCCGCGTCACATCGTAGCCATTGACGACCGCCGTGCCGCTCGTCGGCTCCAGCAGGGTCGATAGCATACGGATAGTGGTCGTCTTGCCCGCGCCGTTCGGCCCCAGCAGGCCGAAGATCTCGCCCTCGTAGATCTCGAAGCTCACGCCGGCCACGGCGACGAACGGCTCTGGTTGGGGCTTCGGCCCCGGCTTGAGGCGCTGCCACAGGCTGCCCTGGCTGCGCCTGGCGAAGACCTTGTGCAGGTCGCGCGCCGCGACCATCACGTGGTCGCTGGGCGGCGTATAGGGCTGGCTGCCGTTGGTCGCCACGGTCGGCGCGTTTACTTTCAGATCTAGCATCGTACTTCCTCCGCTCTTCTCGCGGGAGTATGGCTCCCGGCGCTCCACCCGCCATACGCCTTTGCGAACCTTGTCCCACCCGCGCCGCAGACCTTCACGCCTCGACACCCTCACCCAGGTCCAGCCGCCCGTAGCGCACCCGCAGGTTCAGGCCCGTCTCGATGAGGGCGTGGCCCAGGCGATCGAGGGCTGGCGCGTAGAAAGGGGTGACCGTCTGCCGCTGCCCTAGAAGCTCGCGCCGCTGGTGGCTCTTGATCGCCGCGCGCCGGTAGTCCCGGTCTCGTTCCACGCTGAGCTGCTGCTGATAGTCCAACATACGTCGCTCCTATTCCTGCGGGACCAGCGACCGGATCACGGCCAGGTCTGGCTCCGGCATCCAACCATAGATTCGGCGCTGCGTATAGGGCTTGAAGCCATACTTCGCCACGATGGGACGGCTCATCGGCCCGGCCTGGATGGCCGCGATGTGGTAGCCGCGAGCGTCGGCGTCGGCCAGGCGATGGGCCAGGAGTGTCGCGTACACCTTGCGACCGCGCGCCTCGGGCAGCACCGCCGCCCCGCCCATATACGCCAGCCCAACCCTGTAGATAAGGGTCGCCGTACCCACGGGGCGGCCATCGAGGCGCGCCAGGTAGCCGCGCTCTATCGCCTGGCGCTTAGGGTCGCGGTACTCCTCCAGGAAGCCCGGCCGCCGCTCGTCCAATTGCTGCGCTGTCCAGTTGAAGCACCGGGCGTAGATTTGCAACTGGGCCTCGATGGCTGCCTCGTCGTCGCCGCGAATCGCCTCGACCGCGACGGCCGGGTTGATCGCGATATCCGTCGGCGTCAGGCCGACCCGCGCCATGCCCACCGTGTCGCCGGCCAGGATGAGACCGTGGCGCTCCAGTCGCTCGGCCAGGTCCTTCGGCTCGTCGAAAGGCGACACAAACCAGGTAAAGCCGATGCCCCGCTGGCGAAAGCGGTCAATCGCCTCTGCAATCTTCGCGTCGGCCACCTCGGCCGGCCAGTAGAAATCGACGATGCCATTGCTACCGGGATGGGCGTCGCCGCTGCCACCCCAGCCGGCGTGGATGCTGCGCCAGGCGTCTGTCGTCAGCGGGATGTTGTCGCGGATGTCCCAGGCGTTCTGCCACTCCTCGAACAGCCGCCCGATCCCCTCGTCGCCCAGGTCGGCGGGGGCGATGTAGGCGTCGCGGTGCGCGCTTGGGATGGGTGCGGTGCGGTAGGCGTCGATGGTGTGAACCAGGCCGTCGCGGACTTGCAGGAACGCGCTGCGCATCGCCTCCAGGTAGCGACCGTCGGCGGTATACTGGGCGCGGTACTCGACCGCCACCCGCTCGGCATCGCCAACAACGCTCAGCCGGGTCACCTGCCAATCGGGGAACGCCTCGCGCTCGCCGCGCAGATGGGCCACAACCTTGTCGCGCCCTCGCAGCCCGCGCAGGTGGTCGGGGGTATACTCGCGCAGACCCACGTCCTCGGCCAGAAGCGCCGCCAGCGCCTCGGCGGTCGCCGCGCCCAGCCCGGCCACGAAGGCGTCGCCCAGAGCGTGGGTCTCAGTGGCTTGTTCCATCTCGGCGATGGCCGCCGGGGTCTCGAAGGTCATGGCGCTACTCCTGAGTTCGTCCGTGTCGCTGCGTCCGTCATCAGGACGCACAAAGCCCCGCCGTCGCGCGGGCGCGGCTCGTGAGGGTACAACCGTGGATGTTGTCGTGGGTGTGTGGGTTTACCGGATGCGTGAAACGTGATGCGCGATGCGCAAGAGCGTAATGTCTAGTTCCTAATCTCCAATCTCACCCCTCATGGGCCTAGTTTCAGCCCCAGCCGATCGAGCGTGTACACCGGTCGGAAACCTATCTCCTGCAAGGCGGCAATCACCGCTGCCTCGTCGGGTCGGATATCGGCGGTCATGCTGCGCTGTCCGTAGCGCGCCACGATAGCCATCGTCTGCGCTACCAGCGACCACTCCAACTGCCCGCGCCAGCGGGGTCGCACGCTCATCTCAATCTGGTGTGGGCCGCCCCGGCGGCGCGCCTTCAGGGTCACCAACGCCGCGAACTCATCCCCATCCGGGACGGCCAGGCGGTAGGTGGTTGCGCCGCGTAGCCACTCCACCAGCGGGTTCCTCGGCCCCCCGCCCGTGTCGAAGCGAAACTCCGCCCGCCGCAGCGGCAGCAGCGCCTGATAGGACGGCGGCACGACGACTTGCGCCAGGTCGAGGGTGCGATCGACATCGGCGGGCGTCCAGGGCCGTAGCGGGATGGACGGCGCGGCCAGCGACGGGACTCTGCCCGCCACGCGCTCGAGGACCATCGTCTGCTCCATCAGCTGGAAGCCCAGGCGACGATATAGGCGGTAGGCGCGCTCGTTCTGGCTGCGCACCTGGAGGGTGAGCACCCGGCCGCCCTTGCGCCGCGCCAGATCGATGGCCGCATCCATCAGGGAGCGAGCGACGCCGCGCCCCCGATACTCCGGCAGAACACCCACATTACTGATGAGCCAGTGGGCGCCGGTCTCGCCCAACCGCGTCAGGCTCACCGTGCCCACGATGCGGCCGTCCTCAGTCCAGACGAAGCCGCCAAACACCGCATCGAAGTCGGGCACACTGCGCGAGGCCAGCCACAGGAACGGTGAGGCGAGTTGCATCAGCCGGAAATCTCGCAGCACGCCCCGGTCATTCGGCCCCAACTCATCCACGAAGGCGATCTCGATGACATCGGCGACCGCGCCAATGTCGCGGCCGGGGTCGAAGGGGCGTACCCCACCGACCGGCTGTCGCGCGCCGTCGCTGAGAGCCAGCGTCATGCTGCTACCCTCGCAACTGCCGCGCCGCATCCTCGGCGCTGAGCGTGCCTTCCGCCACCTGGGCCAGAATCTCGCGCCGCCGATCCGGGCTGATCGCCTCGACCACCTCCGTCTCGTAGCCCAACGCGCGCGCGATCTCGTCCAGCCGCCCGCGCGCCGTGGGGTGGGACACGCCCATCTCCTCGGCGACCTTGCCCACATTCGCCCTGTGCTTGAGCAGAAGTTCCACAAACGCCATCTGGGCGGGCGACAGCGACCCCAGGCGGCTGACCTGGAACGCGCCGACTAACTCGGTGTCGCAGGCGCGGCAGCGCAGATGGGTCACAGTCATCTCGCCCTGACATACAGGGCAGCGGGCGACAATCGGGTACATAGCCTCTCCTTAGTGTCCAGTATACACCGCTTTTGTTGTTTGTCAATGGGTATTTGCAAAAATTGAAAGCAAGTTTGCAAAAACTGAAAGTGGAATGCGATTTTCTGTCGCATTCCACTCTTGGCGATACAGCTGCGCACCTCACATGGCCGCGCTATGGCCCTGGCTGCCCAACTATCGCTCCCGCCATGATAAGCGGCAGGTGCAGCCGATGCGCCGGACCTGTCACCTGCGCCTGACCCTCGCTTGCCGTCGGCGTATCGGTGATGGCCTGCGTGTTAGTTACCAGCGCGCGCTCGATGCGCAGCGCGCTCGTCCCCGCCTCGACGCCGCGCAGATACACGCGGGCCAGAGTCACGTCGCCATTCGCGCCCGCCCCATCCCCCACGCTGTACGCGCCGAAGGTGACCAGACCAGGGCCGAGGACGTCGAACGTCACGTCGGGGTCCTGGCTCAGGGGTAGCGACGTCCAGTCTCGTCCCGGCGTAGGCTGGGTCGGCGCGCCGATAACCCGCTCGACGCGATGCACCGTCACCACCGCCGGGTCGAAGGCCATGTCCACCTCGTATGCCCCCATGTCCTGCGCGCCGCTCATGCGCAGCTCCACGACGCTGACGCCGGGCGCTGTGATGGTCACGGGGGAGGGGGCAAAGAGCAGGTTGGGGGCGCTGGGCGCGGCGAGGGTGAGGGTAGCAAGGGCGGCCAGGGTCAGGGCCAACAGGGAGAACGCGATCAACCGGATACGCAATGTAGCCTCCACGCGGCGGGTATGGCGGGAACAGGCCGTCCGGCCGCCTCTTCTGGGCGCATAGGGCCAGGCGGCGGGTCTTCGCCTGCGCAGGCACGTATTATACCACCGCTCGGCGATTGTTTGACTAGCCTCTAGCCACCATCTACAATTCCGACCATGACCTCTGACCACGGAGCGCGTCTGTATACCATCGGGCTGACGGGCAACATCGGCTGCGGCAAGAGCGTCGTGCTGTGCATGTTGCAGGCCCTCGGCGCGCGCGTTATCGACGCCGATAAGCTGGCCCACCAGGTCATGGCCCCCGGCGCCCCGGCCTACGCCGCCATCGTCGCAGCCTTCGGCCCGCAGGTCGTCGCCGCCGACGGCAGCATCGACCGTCCGGCGCTCGGCCGCATCGTGTTCAGCGACCCAACCGCGCTACGCCGCCTGGAAGCCATCAGCCACCCGGCGGTGCGCAACGAGATTCGCCGCCGCATCGCCTCGGCCAGCGAGCCGGTGGTGGTGGTCGAGGCCATCAAGCTCATCGAGTCGGGCCTGGCGCAGGAACTTGACGCGGTATGGATCGTCACCTGCACCCGCGAGCAGCAGGTAGAGCGGCTGGTGCAGCGGCGCGGGCTGCCCCTCGAGGTGGCCTTGCAGCGCATCGACGCCCAGGCCGCCATCGAGGCGAAGCTCTCCCTGGCCGATGTGGTCATCGACAACAGTGGCCGCCTGGAGGACACCTGGCGGCAGGTGCGCGCGGCCTGGACGGCCGCCATTGGCCCCACACCCGTCACTGCCCTCCCCGATTGCGGGGGGCCGAGTTAGCCTCGTTATGGCCAAGACCCGCATCGTCTTCTTCGACGCCTGGCACACCCTGTTCACCGTCCGCGCCCACGGCCCCGAGCGGCTGGCGGCGGCCCTGCGCGCCCTGGACCTGACGGCCTCCGAGGACGACATCCACGCCGCCATCGCTGAGACGCGGGTACGCCTGAAGGCGCTGAACCTGCCCTTCGTCGCCACGCCGGAGCACGAGCGCGACTGGATGACCACCCAGAGCCGCCTCATGCTGGAGGCGTTGGGCCACGACCCGGCCCTGGCCGAGGCGCTGTCGGCCCACTCGTGGTACGTGCCTCACTGCGTCCTGTACGACGACTCCCTGGCCGCCCTGAACGACGTCGCCGCTCGCGATGGTCGCGTCGCCCTGCTGTCCAACGCCTTCCCGTCGCTGCTGGACGCGCTGGCCCACCTGGGTATCGTCGACCGCTTCGACCCACTCGTCATCAGCGCCTTCGAGGGTGTCGAGAAGCCCGACCCCAGCATCTATCACGCCGCGCTGCGGGCGGCGGCTGTCGCGCCCGGCGAGGCTGTCTTCGTCGACGACCTGCCGGAGAACGTCGCGGCGGCCGACGCCCTGGGCATGACCGGCGTCCTCATCGATCGGGACGCCGCCCACCCGCGCACGCCGCTACGGCGTATCGTGCGTCTGACCGAGATTGCTACCTTCCTGGAGTAAGTCGCTTATGGACCGTCTTCGCGCCACAACCGCCCGCCACCCCTACCTGACCGCCTGGCTCGTCCTCGCCATTGCGATGGTCATCGTCCTGCTGTGGGCCGCGAAAGACGCGGGCCTGCTGCCCGGCCAGATGGCCGCCCTCGTCGTCACCACCATCCTGCTCGCCGGCGCATGCGTGTGGATCATCAGCTGGGATTAGGAACACGCTACGATCTCGGCTGGGCGGCGACCTGCGCCTCCACGTAGCCGAGCCAGGCCGCCTCGAAGGCCTCCGCCCCCACGCCCAGGCTGGCGGGTAGCAGAGCCTCCCAGGTACGCGCCCCACCCCGCGCCGACCGCGTCATCGCCGCCACCGACGAACGACCATAGGCCGCCGCGACGTACTCCACGATGGTGACCGTGGGCAGCATAGAGTCGAAGGTCTGGCGCAGCGTCTGGTAGCGTTGCACGCGGCGCAGGCTCGCGCCGGGCGGCGCGTCGGAGTCGACCCAGGCCAGGGTGTTCCACTCCACGACGGCCAGTGGCAGATTCCAGACTGCCGCGCCGCTCAGCGGGCGCGTCCAGTCGTCGCGGTGGGTGAGAGTCTCGCCGAGCCAGCGACCCACATCGAGCTTGAGCTGGCGGATGGGGGTCATGCCCTGGGGCAGGAGGGCCAGGGAGGGCGACGGCAGTCGCGCGATGCCGCCCCGCTGGTCACGTTGGGGCGCAAGGGGCGGGTCGAGCGTCACGCGCACGGTCCACACCTCGCCGTCGGAGGCGGGCAGGTCCAGGTCAGCGCGCAGCCGCTGGTAGAAAGTCTCGATCTCGGCGGCGACGGCTCGCACCGTGGCCGCGTCTCGCTCTGGGTACTCGAAGGCGAAGTGGCGCGTCAGGAGACGGCGCGTCGGCCCCCACAGCGTCTCGGTTGGGGCCGAGCGCGCCCAGCGGCCATCGATGTAGCGGTAGGGTAGCGCCTGCCGGTAGTCCAGGGGCTGGCCGGGGAAGTCGGGCACGCGGACGCGCAGCACGACCAGAGCCTCGTCGCCGTGCGCCTCGACGCTCTCCACCTGAACCTGGGGCGTCCCGCGCCGCGCTAACCGCGCGTACTGCGGGAACATGCGAAACTCCTGAATATGCTCGTCACGCCAGCCAGCGGGAATGTCGGGGTCGATGAGGGTCTCAAACAAGGCGACGTCGCGGCTCTGCCACGCCCACAACTCCAGGTCGGCCGTCGCCTGCACGTCGGCGCGCAGCCGCTCCTCGCGGCGCGGCGTCTCCCAGGCGAGCCAGCCTGCGACCGCCAGGCCCACGGCCAGGGCGGCCAGGGGCAGCAGCAGCCAGCGGCGGCCCGGCCGCCAGCGGCGCGGCCCCACCGGCTCCGGCGCATCGTCACCCCACGTCTCGCCGACTCGCCATTCCAGCATCGGCGGCTCCCGTGCTATTCATTCCTCCCTCGGCGGGAGGAAGCTATACAGGGTCCAGCATGAGAATGCTGATAGGGGGCGCGGGGTGTGGCCGTCCCGCGCCTGGCCTGCGGCGAGCGTGACTGGCTGTCCGCCGCGAGCGATTTCACATAGACCTGGGTTACGTTGTCTGCCCCTGCGCCGCGTGGCGCACGGCGGCAAAGCGCGTCCGCTCCAGCCTGCGCGCCGCCTTCTCGATGCCCTCGGTCATGCCCAGCCGCCCCACCGTGTAGTACCACACCAGGGCCAACGTCTCGCGCAGCGTGTAGAACCGCCGCAGGCGGTCGATCGTGTACAGGCGGCTGTCATAGGCTGGCGCGCCGTACGCCGCGAAGCCCACATCGCGCGCCATCTGACGCGCCCGCAGCATGTGGAAGGGGTCGCTGACCACCAGCGCGGTGCGCCAGCCGCGCGCCTGCGCTTCGCGCGCGGCGGTGAGCATGCTCTCCTGGGTCGATGTTGCTCCGGTGTCGAGGACCAGCGCGCTGTCGGGGACGCCCGCCGCGAGGGCCACGCGGCGCATGGCCTCGGCCTCGGCGGGCGGGAAGCGCCCCAGGCCCCCCGTCAGGAACAGGGTCGGCGCGTAGCCCGCCTGATAGAGTTCGATGCCGCGCTCGACGCGCGAGCGCAGGCTGTTGCTCGGCTGGCCGTCGGCGCGCACCTGGCTGCCGAGGACGATGATCACATCGGCCGGCTGCGCCTCGTCCTCCTCCGCCTGCCGGTCTACTGCCTTGTAGAGGCCGGCCACGGTCAGAGCCAGTGTCAGCCCGCCCAGCGTTACGCCGACCAGAATCGTTCTCAGTCGCACCCGTCTCATCCTCATGTGTTCCATACAACCCATACCCATCAGAGCAAACTATAGCCCGCTGCCTTACACCGGGCAAGCCGACGTGAAACGTGATGCGTGGTATGTGAGCCACTTCGACTGTTTTCACACCTCACGCCCCACGTTTTACGCGCCTCACGCTTCACGTTCCCCCCGCCTTGTGCTACACTGACCCCGTTGCACGCCCCATACCAGGAGACGCCCCGTGAGCCTGCGACGCCCCCGCGGCCGAATCGTCTACTCCACCGACCCCCGCCCGGACGATGAGTCACCGCCCCAGGCGAAGCCGCCCCAGAAAGCCGCACCCGGCGGCCAGACGGTCTACGTCGAGCGCGACCGCAAGCGGCGGCGCGGCAAGACGGTGACTGTCGTCAGCGGCCTGCCCGGTAGCGAGGACAGCCTGCGCGACCTGCTCAAGACCCTGCAGAAGCTGGTCGGCGCGGGCGGCACAGTCCACGCGGGCGAAATCGAGGTCCAGGGCGACCACCGCGAGCGCGTCGCCGAGCACCTGACCCGGTTGGGCTACAAGGTCAAGTTCAAGGGCGGGTGATGCGGAGCGACTGGCCCGGAGACGCTAAGGGACACAGCGTGAGCCTATGACAGCGACCGTCACGATTGGATTCGATCTGGGCCACGGCGAGATGGCCCTCACCCGGCAGGCCGTTACCGGCCGCGCCGAGCCGGAGGTCATCGAGATCCACGGCCGCCGCAGCCAGGTCACCGCCGTCGCCGAGACCATCACGCCCGACGGCGCGCCGACAGTCCTCATCGGCGAGGATGCCGTGGAGGCCTTCGATATGGCCGCGCCGGAGGCGGCGGTGCTGGAGATTGGCTTCAAGGGCCATCCGGGCCGCAACCCCAAGGCCCAGGCCTATGTACCCCTGCTGGCAACGGCGGTCTACCAGTACATCCTCGACCACAACATCCTGGCCGACGACGAGTCGCCCTATTTCTTCGTCGGCTACCCGGCCGGCTGGGACGACGCCGAGCGCGACGCCTACGCCGCCCTGCTGGCGCAGTCGCGCATCCCGCGCCTGATGGTCGTGCCGGAGTCGCGCGCCGCCCTGGCCCACGCCGCCGAGACCGGCGGCCTGACGGTGGACCAGATACGCGGGCCGGTGCTGGTCATCGACATCGGCTCGTCGACGACGGACTTCACCCTGCAACGTTCCCTCAAGAGCGAGACGTCCAGCTTCGGCGTCGAGCTGGGGGCGGCCCTCATCGACCGCGCCCTCCTGGCCCGCGTCCTGCCCCAGCAGCGCGACGCCGAGGCGCTGCAAGCCATCGTGGACCAGTACCCATCCTACCGCAACCGCCTGGAACTGGTGGCGCGCAAGGCCAAGGAAGGCTACTTCAAGCGCCTGGATTCGGACCTGTACCGCAACACGGGGCAGCGGCCGGTCCATAAGGAGATCGAGGACATCCAGCGTCGGTACGTGTTCCGCGTGACGGTGGACGGCCCCTTGATGGACGAGGTGCTACGGCAGCCTCTGGCCGAGTTGGGCGGCCGTAGCTGGCAGGACGCCTTCCACGCGGCGGCCGTCGAGGCCAGGCGTCGCTGGCTGGATGCCGAGGGCCTGGGGGGGGGCGTGGTTCTGGCGACGGGCGGCGCGTCGCGCATGGACTTCATCGCCGAGGTGTGCAAAGAGGTGTTCACCGGCTGGCGCTACGTGGTGGGCACGGAGCCAGACCTGGCGATCGCGCGCGGGCTGGCGCGCTGGGGGCGCAACTACCTGCGCACGGCGGCCTTCGACCGCGAGGCTGAGGTATTCCTCCGCGACGACGTGCCTGCCCTGGTGGCCGAGGCTGCGCCCGACCTGATCGATCGCCTCAGCGGCCCGCTGGCTGACGCCCTGATCGCCCAGGTGATTCAGCCGGCGCTGCGCGACTGGCGCGGCCATCAGGTGCGCACCCTGGCCGACCTGGAGGCAACGCTACCGGCGCGAGCGGAGGCGTGGCTACAGGGCGAGGCAGCGCGCCAGGTGGTCAACGATGCGGTCGCCGACTGGCTGCGGCCACTGCTGCTGCGCATCCACGACGGCCTGCGCCCCATCTGCGCCCGCTACGGCATCGCCGGCGACCCCTTCGCCATCCTGGTGGACTTCAAGCCGGGCGGCCTGGCGACGGCTGTCAGCGGGCAGGATGCGAACTGGGGGCTACTGACGAACCTGGTGCGCGACCTGGTGGGTGGGACGAGCGCGGCGGTTCTCGGCGTGCTGCTGGTGCTGGCCCAGGGCGCGCTGTTCCGCCTGGGGCCGGCGGGCTGGGCGGTGGCGGCGGTCGTGACGGCCGTCGCATTGCTGGCGGGCAAGGGCGTCGGCGAGGGCTACGTCAAGACGATGAACGTCCCCTACCCGGCGCGCGGCCCACTGCTGAGCGAGGGCCGCATCCGCGACGTGAGCGCGGATCTGCGCCCCCGCCTCCAACAGGGCATCCACGACACTCTCCAGGCCAGCAACCTGACGGCGACCGTCACGGCGGAGGTCGAGGCGGGACTGCGCGAGATGCTGGCGGCGCGCGTGGCGGAGGTAAGGCTGCTGATCGGGTAGCGGGCTGACGGCTGGTGGCGGGAGCCGTGGCCGGTGGTCGGTGGTCAGTGGCCGGCCGTGGCGGATGGCGCATAGCCGATGGCGGGAGGCGGGAGCCGTGGCCGGTGGTCGGCGGTCGATAGTCGGCGGTCGGTCGTGGGCGACAGGCGCGCTCTACTTCGCCGCCATCATCGTCTTCAGCGACATGTATCTCACGCAGCCGATTCTGCCGCTGCTGTCGGCCGAGTTTGGCGTGCCGCCCGCGACGGCGGGGTTGACCGTGTCGGCGGTGGTACTGCTCATCGCCCTGGGGTCCACGCTGTATGGGCCGCTGAGTGACACGCTGGGCCGCAAGCCGGTCATGGTCGGTAGCTGCGCGGCGCTGGCGCTGCCAACCTTGCTGTGCGCCCTGGCGGTCACCTTCCCCAGCCTGCTCCTCTGCCGCGCCTTGCAGGGATTATGCATTCCGGGCGTGACAGCGGTGGCGGTGGCCTACCTGGGTGACGTGGTTCCGCCAGGTAGACTGGGCCGCGCCGTCGGTGGCTGGATCGCGGCCAACGTGGCGGGCGGGCTGACAGGTCGCGTCGCCAGTGGCGTCATCACCGACTTCTTCGGCTGGCGAGCCGCCTTCGTGACCTTCGCCGGGTTGACGCTACTGGCGGCTGTGTTGATGCTCGTCGCCCTGCCCCGCGATCACAAGACGGCGGCGGTGGGTTGGGCGCGGGCCTACCGCGCCATGTTCGCCCACGTCGGCGACCGGCGGCTGCGCGGGGCGTTCCTCATCGGCGGCGCGCTGTTCTTCGGCTTCCTCGGCCTGTTCACCTATCTCCCCTACTACCTGACGGGCGCGCCCTTTTTCCTGTCGCCGGGCGTCGTGGCCTTCGCCTACCTGAGCTACCTGGCCGGGGTGGTCGTGTCGCCCATCGCGGGCAACCTGTCGCAGCGAGCGCCGCGCCGCCTGATTATCGGCCTGGGCCTGGGCATCGCCATGCTGGGCCTCGCGCTGACGCTCGTCCAGGCCGTGCCGGTCATCGTGGTGAGCCTGTTCATCGTCTGCACGGGGATGTTCATGGCCCAGGCCGTCGCCCCCGCGCTGGTCAACGCCCTGGCGGCGACGGCGAAGGGCGGCGCGGGCGCGCTCTATCTGGTAAGCTACTATATCGGCGGCACCCTCGGCGGCGTCGTGCCGGGCCTGGGCTGGCAGGCGTGGGGCTGGCGCGGCGTGGTGGGCATCTGCCTGGCCGCCTTCGTGCTGGCCCTGGCCGCCGACCTCTGGCTCGTCCGCGAGCCGCTGGCGACGCGCAGCATGGCGAAGGGCGCGCCGGGGGAGGAGTAACGCCAGGCCGCAAGGCCCGAAGGGGTAAAGGCGCCGCGCGCTTGGCCGCAGCCGCCGGTCCGCATACAATAGACACACCATCCTTTCCCAATTTCTGCCAGGAGCGCCTCGATGGCGTACGCGATTCGCCTGTTCGATGATTTTGACACGGCCAGCAAGGCCGTAGACATGCTGCTACAGCGCAAGTACCCCGCCCCAAGTATCGCCGTCGTTTTTCGGGACGGCAACCACCGACTGCGCCGCCTCGACGGGGCCGAGGTCGAAGCCGGTGATCCCACCGCCGGAATGAGTTTCAGCTTCCTCACCGGCTGGCTCGCCAGCGCCGATGACGATACCTTCGTCGCCGACCTGGGCGCGGCCCTCGTCCAGGTCGGCGCGCCGGCCGCCGCCGGCGCCGCGCTTCAGCGCCTGATCGAAGGCGGCAAGGTGCTCGTCTCCGTCGCCACGGAGGACTTCCGCGTCGAGGACGTGGGCAACATCCTCGATGACGCCTCAGGCAAGCTGCTCGCGCACTACGAGGAGCTTGCCGACGACGATCAGCCGGGTGTCGATGTCAGCAACTAGCGAGCATCGCCTCCCCATGCGAACCCTGCTCACCCGCGCCGCTCTGCTGACCGCGGCATGCGCCCTGGTCGGTGGGGGCGGCTTCGCCTGGTACTGGCGATTTCTCCATCGCCTGCCCACGGAGTTCGCCACGCCCCTCGACGAGGCGCGCTCGCAGGCGGCGGGGCGGCCGGTCCTCATCGAAGGCTGGGGCGGTGGCGGCCACATTACCCGCACACCCATTATCTTTGTCCACGGCACGACCGGCGCGGCGTGGAACTGGGGCATCGCGCGCGCCCTGTTTCGCCTGTGGGGCTACCAGCCCGGTGAGCTGTGGGCGCTGACCTATGGCTGGGGCGGCGAATGGCACGTGGATCCCAATGGTGTCGAGACGCGCGACGACAGTGTGGATGAGAACCTGGCCGACCTGGACGGCTTTGTCAACGCCGTGCTGGCCTATGCTCAGCAGCGCAACCCGGCGATTCAGCAGGTGGACATCGTCGGCCACAGCATGGGTGGGGTGTTGGCGCGCAAGTGGATGCAGGCGGGCCACGCTCCTCGGGTGCGGCGGCTCGTGACTCTGGATAGCCCCCATCACGGTATCGCCGGCTGGTGGCTGCGCGAGGGCCGCTGCGCCGACGGCTGGACGCGCTTCTGCCAGGACTTCGAGGTCGGCAGTCCGTGGCTCGCGGAACTCAATCAGAAGCCGGAAGTATCGCCCGGCGTCAGGGCGCTGGCCGTCTACGACGGGACCGGCCAATATTCGTTCAACGCCACGCCCCTGTCGCCCGCGTTGGAGGGGGCCGACAATCTCGCCTACAACCGGGAGCGGGGCGCGCGCGTCCGTCACATCGCCTACGTCTATGACCCTGGCGTACTGCGCGAGGTATTCAAGTGGCTGAGCAAGGAGTAGCCATGACAGTGGCTGTACGGGAAGCGACGCTACCGGAGCTGGTGGACCTGGCCCGCGACGTGCGCCGCGATGTCGCCGCCCGCTTCGGTCACCTGACCGAGGCGCAGCTCAACTGGAAACCGACACCCCAGGATTGGAGCGTTGGTCAGTGCTTCGACCACATCCTGACCAGTAACGCCCTCTACTTCGATACCTTCGACGCCGTGCTGCACGGGACGAAGGAGACCCGACTCCTGGAGCGCGTACCGGTGCTACCGAGACTCTATGGCCGCTTCCTCATCGAGGCGCTGCGACCCGCGGCGGCGCGGAAAATGCCCACCAGCCCCAATTTCTACCCGACCCGGAGCGCGGTAGATGCCAATATCATCGACCGCTTCCTGGCGCAGCAGGATCACCTGATTGCGACGCTGGAGGCGTTGGCGCGGCTAGACGTGGACCTGGGCCGCGTGACGATGACGTCGCCCGCCTCCCCAGTCATTACCTACAGCATCCTCGACGGCTGCCGCATCATCGTCATCCACGAGCAGCACCACATCGGCCAGATACAGCGGTTGCTGGACTGGCCCGCCTTCCCGCGCGCCTAGGCCGCCCCGCCAGCGCACGCCGCTCAGGCCGACAGGTAGGTGAGTCATTCGAACAACAACGGCGGTGACCCATGGGCCACCGCCGTCGCTCTGTCGCCGCCGCGTCGGTCTAGTACAGGAACATGGGCTTGCCCATGACGTGGGAGACTTTCGGGCGATAGTTCTCGCTGTCGTACAGCTCGTGGACGTCGACGCGCTTGACGCCCTGGGTGACGGTGGCGATGGGGATGTTGGTGTACTTGCCCTCTTGCAACGCCACCAGACGGCCCGTCACGCCGCGCGTCAGCAACTGCGACGCCAGGTAGCCGTAGCTCGACGCGACCATGCGGTCCAGCGCGTCGGGCGCGCCCGACCGCATCAGGTACGCGACCTGCTGATAGATCATGTCGCTCTTGGTAAGTTCCTTGAGCACGTCGGCGGTGAACTGGCCGATGCCGCCCAGCTTCTTGTGGCCATAGGCGTCCTCGATACCGCGCTCGAACACCTCGCCGCCAATCATCTGCCCGCCCTCGGAGATAGTCACGATGGCGTAGTTGCTCGGATTGCGCCGCTTGTCCTCGAGCAGCAAGCGAGCGAGTCGCTCAGGGTCAAAGGGGACTTCGGAGATGATGGCGCGGTCAGCGCTGGCAAGGTAGGCCGAGATGAGGCTCGTCTCGCCGGAGTTGCGCCCGAACAGCTCGACGACGGCGATACGCTCGTGGGAGCCGGCCGGCGTGCGCAGGGCGTGGATGAACTCCACCGAGCGGGTCACGGCGGTCGAGAAGCCGATGCAGTAGTCGGTGCCGAAGACATCGTTATCCATCGTCTTGGGGATGGCGACGACAGGGATACCCTCGGTGTGCATGCGGACGGCGTAGCTCAGCGTGTCGTCGCCGCCGATGGGCACCAGGGCGTTGATGCCCATCGCCTGGAGGTTGCGCAGCACCTGGGGTGTCAGGTCGTAGCGCTGGTCGGCCTGGTACTCATCGCTCTTCATGTAGGCGGGCACGTCCTTGCCCTTCACCTTGCTAGGGTTCGTGCGGGACGTGTGCAGGAACGTGCCGCCGGTGCGGTCGATGGTGCGCACGACAGGCTTGTTGAGCGGGATGGCCCACTCCGTCTGAGGCTCCTTGCTGTCGGGGTTGTAATAGAGGACGCCCGCCCAGCCGCGGCGGATGCCGACGATCTCGTGCCCCTCATCGATGGCGTGGTCCACGAAGGCCTTGATGGCAGGGTTGAGGCCCGGCACATCGCCGCCGCCGGTCAGGATTCCGATTCGCATCTGGAAGACTCCTTTGGATTATGGCTGAGGCGCAATGGCGCGCCTACGCTTTGATGATATCCTCAAACCGCCCACCCGTGAGCCGCGCCAGGCGGTCCAGGGGGACGGCAAAGATCGCATTGGCTGCGCCCGCCGCCGCGTAGACGGTAGCGAAGCGGCGCAGGCTGGCATCGATGAGGACCGGGACCGCCTCGGTGTGAGCCACAGGGGCCACGCCCCCGACACTGAAGCCGGTGACGCGGGCCACGGTATCGGCGTCGGCAATCTTGACCCTGCTCTTGTTGACGCCGAACAGCGCGCCGAGCTTGCGGTCATCGGCCTTCATGTCGCCAGCCACCAGGGCCACGATGGGTTGGCTGTCGATCAGGAAGCACAGCGACTTGACGATCGCACCCACCGCGCAGCCAACGGCGGCGGCCGCCAGTGGGGCGGTCGCAGTGCTCACGTCGTACTCTACAACGTGGAGGTCGGGTGCGTGGGTACGCAGGTAGGCGCGAACGCGGTCAACAGCCTCAGCAGTCATCGAGGTTCCGGGTGAGACGATATCCCGCATATTGTAGCCCAAACGCGGAATGGGGCAACTCCTGTTTTTCGCGCCGGGTGACAACCTATGCTAGAATCCACGGCTAATCAGCACGAGCAGGCAGGCTATGGACGAGCCAGGCGAACGACACATCGACGAGGTGCGCGGCGAGCCGTGGGACGAGGTGCGTTTTCTCAGCCATCTCGTCGCTGAGTACGTTTGCGACCGCCTGCCACCCGAGTTCTGGCTGCACCTGAAAACGGCGCGCACCGAGGTGCGCGAGGCGCTGCTGGTCCTCTTGCGGGCCTGGGTCGAGTACCTGGCGCGCGAAGCAGCGGTGGAGCGCGGGCCGGTCAGCCGCCAGCGCGGCCGCATCGAGGTCGCCGAAGCCGACCTCGCCCTGGCTGAGGTGGAAGCCCCCCCCGACCTGCCTGCCACCAATGGCATGCCCCACGCCGAGTTTACCCCCACCCTGTCCAGGACTGTCAGCCGCCAGCGGACCCGAATCGGTCTGGAATAAACGGCAACGCGCGGGGTGTCTCTACCCCGCGCGTGAGCCTGAGATTGGCAGCCTTGACTACGAGCGGGCCGCCGCCAGGGGCTGCGCCTTCGCCGCCAGCACGCCCATCAGGTCGTCCCACGACTTGACGAACGCCGCCGCCCCGTCCTTTTGGAGCTGCGCGCCCAGTGCGTCGATGTCGACCCCGGCGCGCGTCATGGCAAAGAGAGTCTGTTCGGCCTCGCCGCCCCCCGGCGAGAGTACGCCGTCGAGCGTGCCGTGGTCGGCGAACTTCAGTAGCGTAGCTTCCGGCATGGTATTGACGGTATTGGGCGAGGCCAGCGCCTTGATGTACAGGTAGTCCGACGCCCGTGGGTCCTTCGTGCCCGTGCTCGCCCACAGCAGCCGCTGCGGGAACGCGCCGAAGTTGGCGAGTCGCTGCCAACGGTCGGAGGCGAGCAGATCGCGGTAGGCCTTGTAGGTGCGGCGGGCGATGGCGATGCCAAGCTGGTCGCGAAACTCGTCGGGAGCCTTGCCGAGGATGGCCGCGTCCCAGCGACTGACGAACAGCGACGCCACCGAGCCGACGCGCGGATTCAGGCCAGCCTCGATACGCCGCTCGATGCCGCGCAGGTACGCCTCCGCCGCCGCGACGTAGTCTTCACGCGAGAAGAGCAGGGTCACGTTGATGGGCACGCCGGCGAAAATGGCTTCTTCGATGGCCGGCAACCCCTCGCGCGTGCCCGGAATCTTGATGAACAGGTTCGGGCGCGCCGCGGCGGCGTGCAACTGCCTGGCGGCGGCCAGGCTGCTCTGCGTGTCATAGGCCAGCTTGGGCGATACCTCCAGGGACACCCAGCCATCCAGGCCATTGGTGCGCTCGTAGGTGGGCCTGAACAGGTCAGCCGCGCGCCGCAGGTCTTCGATAGCCAGCTCGAAGAAGAGCGCCTCGCCCGACTTACCCTCGCGCACCTTGTCGGCGATGGCCGTGTCGTAGAAGTTGGAGTTCTTGATGGCCAGGTTGAAGATGGTCGGGTTCGAGGTCAGGCCCGTCACCGACAGGTCATCGATGTACCGCTGCAACGTCCCGCTGTCGAGCAAGCCCCGTGTGATATTGTCGAGCCACAGGCTCTGCCCCATCCCGTGGAGACGGCCGGTCATCTGATTCATGGTTCCTCCCCGAGGCTAGGGCTGTTCCAGGCGGAAGCCGTGGCCCCGAACGGTGACAATGTACGGGTAGGAGTCTAGCTCCTCGATGCGCTCCCGCAGGCGGCGCACCAATGCATCGATGGCCTGGTCGGTCACGCCTTCGCCAGCGACGTTCGGCCACACGGCCTCAATGACCTCCTGGCGGCTAAAAACGCGCCCCGACTCGCTGAGCAGCAGTTCCAGGAAAGCGAACTGGCCCGGCGACAAGGCCGGCTCCAACTCTCGCCCGCGAATGATGACGGCCCGCGACACAGGGTCGACACGCAGCGCCGACCGCTGCTGCCCCTCTACCGGCGACGTGGCTTCAGAGTCGACGAATACGAGGCTGGTCCGCCCTGCCAGCGAGATCTGGTCGCCGTCGCGTAGTCGCCACGGTCGCATCACCCGCTGCTCGTTGACAAACGTGCCGTTGGTGCTACCCAGGTCGGCCAGGACGTAGCCCTCGCCTTCGGCGCGCACCTCCGCGTGGTGGCGCGAAATCTCGCGGTCCATGAGGACGATGTCATTGTCGCCGCCACGGCCGATGCGGACCAATGTCGTGCTCAGGAGCCACTGCCTGGCCGAATCACCGCTCTCCTGGCGCATAACCAGCATCGCGTGCTCACCCACGTGCCCCCTCCTTACCACAGCCGCTTTTGTGCGCTGCTCTTCATCATACACGAAAGCCCACACCTGCGCAAGCCTTCCGCGTCATGTGAACGTCAGGTAAAGACAGGGATGTCGTCAGGATTTTCGCCGCGGTCTGGGGTATAGTAGGGGCACAACAGTCCCTATCCCCCTCAGACCGGCGCCCGAAGAGCAAGGCTTAACCCCCTCCAAGCCTGCCCTTCGGGCGTCGCTCATGTCCACTCATACCGCGTCGGCGTCGGCCACGGCCAGCGCCGCCGACGGGCGCGGCGCGACCAGGCTGGATGCCATCAAGAACATCAGCGTCATCAGCAGCGCCGACGTCAGGCACCACGCGCACACCGCCTCGATCACAAACACTTCCAGGTACGTCAGATAGAGGGAGAACAGGACGCCCACCAGGCTCATGCCGAACAGGGCCAGCCGCGCGTACACCGCCGCAGCGCCCGTGCGGCGGCGCTGCCATAGCCAGGCGGCCAGGATCGCCACGTAGCCCCCCAGGCCGAGCACCCCGACCGGGATCCCCAGGAAGCGGGCGTAGGGGCTGTTCTGCACCGCGTTGCAGTCGCCGACGGGGCCGCAGATGGCAGGCGCGCCCCGCGTCTCGATGTACGACAGGTACACAGCCACCAGCATGCCCAGCACAGCGATGACCGGAATCGCCACATCGACCACGCGCGGGTCAAGCCCCGACCAGCCCCGCACCAGGGCGACGGCGACGAAGATCAGCGCGGCCACCATCGCCGCCATGAGCGCCAACGCCAGCGCGAACCCATTGCGGAACCCGCTCGCCGGCTCCTCTACCTCGGCGGGAGTCGGCAGTGTCTCCGCCGCGGCCGCCAGGCTCTCCAGGCCCCTCTGGCTGTAGGTGTCAACCCCGCCCTGCGCCAGGTACGTGTCAATCAGCCCCGGTAGCTCGGCCGGAATCTGATCTGCCCCCAGCAACGCCTTGTTGCCGATGACCAGCAGTGGCACGCCGACATGCTCGGCCGGAATGCCCATCGCCGCCGCCACGGTCCGCAGCCGCGCCCGCTCCTGCGGGCTGGACACCTCGATCATATCGATACGCAGGCTTGCCCCGTATTTTGCTTGCAGCGGGGGCAGGACGTTGTTGATCACCTGATGGCAGTTGCCGCACAGATCGGAGTAGAACAGCACGGCGCGCACGACAGGCGGCGCAGCGGTCGCCGGAGGCGGTGCGGCCAGGGTGAGGAGAGCCAGCATCACAATCGGTATCAGCCAGAATCGCATTTCGGAATACCTCCACGGGAGCGCAGCATCGCGCTCATTTCGTATTATAACGTCCCAGGCGGGTTTTGGTTTCTGTTTTGGACGATTGCGCGGGGCCGCGCTACAATACGCGGCGTTCGACACCCCACCGCCGAGGATCGTATGGCCGACACACCGCAAGCCACATTTCCCCGCGAGCAGGCCTGGGCCATCGTCACGGAGTACATCGAAGGCGACGGGTTGCGCAAGCATATGCTCGCCGTCGAGGCCGCCATGCGCGCCTACGCTCCGCGCTACGGTGGCGACCCCGACGCCTGGGGCGTCGTGGGCCTGCTACACGATTTCGACTGGGAGATCCACCCGGAGCTACCGGTCCATCCCATCCAGGGCAGCCAGATTCTGCGCGAGCGGGGCGTTCCGGAGTGGATGGTGCAGGCGATCCTGTCCCACGCCGACTTTACCGACGTGCCGCGCGACACGCCACTGCGCAAGGCCCTGTACGCCGTGGACGAGCTGACGGGCCTGATTATGGCAACCGCCCTGGTCCGCCCCACCAAGAGTATCTACGACGTCGACGTGCGCTCGGTCCGCAAACGCTGGAAGGACAAAGCCTTCGCCCGCGCCGTCAATCGCGAAGATATCGAGCGCGGGGCCGTCGACCTGGGCGTTCCCCTCGATGAGCACATCCAGATCGTCCTGACCGCCATGCAAGGCATCGCGCCCGCCCTGGGCGTGGAAGGAGAACGCCCATGATTCGCCACGTCGTCATGTTCAAGCTCAGCCCCGACGCTGACCCGGTTGAGGTCGAGGCCTGGCTGGGCCGCCTGCGCGAGTTGCCGTCGAAGATCGACTTTGTGCGCGCCTTCAGCGTTGGCCGCGACGAGCTGCACCTGCCGCGCTCCTACGACGTGGCCCTCGTCGCCGACATGGATACCCTCGACGACGTGCGCCGCTACGGGCCTCACCCCGCCCACGCTCCCGTGGGTGAGATGTCGGCCAAACTCTGCCAGCACATCTGCTCCGTCGATTTCGAGGTCTAGCCCGCGCATGAAGCTGATCCTCTTCGACATCGACG
>DAOUDG010000003.1:0-1914 GCA_034431435.1 Anaerolineae bacterium
GGGCGAGGAACTGGATGGGGGTGGGGCGGGCGAGGTCGGCGAGGTCCCAGCGGATGACGCCGCCGCCGCGGGTGGCGGCCCAGACGATGGTGTCGCCCTCGAAGGCCAGGTCCCAGATGTCGTCCCCATTCGCGTATGTCGTCCAGCCGCTGGAATCCTGGCCTGGCGCGGCCTGTAGCCCGGCCGGCTGACTTCCAGCGGCGACTATGACGATCGCGGCCAGGATAGCGACGAGCGGTAGGCTGTGTCGCCACCCCAGACGAGTAAGATAAAGCATGAAAAAGCCTCCAGACCAAAACCTCGGGGTCCGCGCGCATTGCGAACCATTCAATAAACGCAGTGACGCGCGTGAGGGTACGGCCACGCTCGGCCTGTCGGCCGTAACCCTGGCGACGATCCCACCGGGCGCCCTAAGTATAGGCCGAGCGCGCCCTGCGGCCAATCGCGCGCCGCGCCTCTAGCGCCCCTTCGATAGCAGCGGTAGCCACAGGCGCGGCGTGCGGGTGTCGGCGGGGTCTGCGCCACTGTACTTCATAAGGCCCATCGTAGTGCCAATCCATACGTTGTTGCTGGCGTCCACGGTGAGGCTTGTGATATGCCCGCTGACGAGGGGCGAATTGGCGAGCGTAAGCTCGACCCATGCCCCATTGACGTAGACCCGCAGGCCGCCGCGCGCGTCGTACTGATTGCCCTGTCCGGCGGGAAAGACTTTGGCTGGGAAGTCCTCCACGTCCTGGCCGCCCCGCGACAGGCCGACCCACACCGAGCCACTTGAACGGCTCGCGATCGCGTTGACCCAGCCCTCGTCCTTGAAACTCCGGCTGCGCCACTGGGTCTCGCCCGCCGTGCGCCAGTTGATGATCGCATTGGACAGGGTGGGGTCCGGCAGCGCGCCGGAGCGCGGCGCATACGCCCCCGCCCACACCGTCCCATCCGGCGCGGTATGGATGGCCCGCACGTCCGCCTCGGCCGCTTGGAGGCCGTCTTGCCCCGCCGCAACGTTGAGCCAGGTGGCGCCGGTGTCGCGGCTTACCCCGCCGGTGGCGCGTTCGCCGGGGCGGGTGGGCGAGGTGTTCGCCACCCACACCTGGCCCGCCGTGGCGCTGATGGCCGTGATCTCGTCGCCCAGGAGGGGCGGCTCGGCGACGAAGCTGCTCCACTGCCCTGTACTGACATCATGGCCCACGACGCCGACCGCGATGGCTGGCGCGGCGTGGACGGTCGGCCACTTGCTGCCCGTCCCCAGCCACAACCGTTCGCCGTCGCCGGTGAGCGCGCTGACCGACCAGAGCGGGAAACCCGGCCCCCCCTGCACGACGGTCCAGGGTGGCCCCTCGATGGCAACGCCGCCCTCGACGCGTGTGCTGTCGGGGCGCAGCTCGCGGAGCAAGCCTACCCACAGGCGATTGAACATGTCGACGCTGAGGCCGCTGACGGCGCGGCTCGTGCCGCTGGGCAGGTCCGGATGTGTCCACTTGCCATTCGCGCCCAGTACACTCAGGCCGGAGCCGGTCCACTCGCCAGGGGAGGTGGGGAAGGCAGCGCCGACCCACGCCGAGCCGTCGCTCTTGAGGGCGATGGCGGCGATGTGGTTGGAACGGGGGGTGAGACCCAGGGCGGCGGTGGACAGGACGGTGGTCTTGGGCGGGGCGAAGGACAAGGCGCCGATGCCGTGACCCTCGGTGCCCTGGGAGTAGGCGACGGTGCCGACCTCGGGGAGGCGAGCGCTGGTGCCGAAGTAGGCCAGGGGCTGAGCGGGGTCGAGGAGAATGGCGCGGACGAGGTTACCTGGCAGCTTCTGGCCGGTGGTGCCGCCGTCGGTGTTGTAGAGGGCGCAGACGGGGACAGAGGTAGAGTCGAAGCCGCCGTCCCAGGTGAGGCGACAGACGCCGAGGCCCTCGCCACGGTCGAGGT
>DAOUDG010000004.1:0-36580 GCA_034431435.1 Anaerolineae bacterium
CGGTTGGCAGCGCGAGGAGCGGGCGCGGCGGGGCGGGGCGCGTTGCCGTCGGGATGAGTGGCGAGGGTTGAACCGTCGGGGCGGCGGCGGGAATCGCGGGCAGGCCCAGGGCCACGGCGCGATCCTGCTGTTGACGCGCCTCCTGGAGCAGGTTCTCGGCCTGCCCCGCCTGGCCGCGGGCGAGCATCGCCTCGGCCTCGCGGCGGCGCAGCTCGGCCAGCATGGCATGGAGTTGGGCGCGGTCAGCGGCGTTGAAGGTCACGGCGAGGCGGACCTGCTCGGTGGCGCGCTTGACAGGGTAGAGCGGCTCGTCGGGCAGGGCGTCCGACGCCAGGGCGGCTGTGGACAGGGACAGGACCAGGAGCATCACGGCGGCGGCGGCGGCCAGCCAACGCACTGCGCCGCGCGACACCGCGCGCCGCCGCCCCGCGAGGACGGGGAAGGCCAGCGGTTGGCGCGGCGCGGGGGTCGGCTCCGGCAGGTCCATCAGGCGCTGGCGCAACTGCGCCTGGAAGGCGGGGGATGGCTCAGGAGTCTTGACGCCCTCCAGCCAGACCGCCATCTCAAGCAGGGGCCGCAATTCGTCGGCGTGCTGTGGGTAGCGCGCCAGACAATCTTCAATTGTGCCTGCGCCCGACTGAATGTCCCTCAGACAGACATCCAGCAATTCAGCGAGGCCCATCCTCCATCCCCCAGTGTACCAGCTCTCGAAGCGCCGCCAGGCCCCGGAACTGAAGGCCGCGGATCGCGCCCTCGCGCTTACCCATTATGGCGGCGATCTCCGCTGTGCTATAGCCCTCCATGAAGCGCAGCACGATGACCTCCTGCTGCTCTTCAGTGAGTTGGCTGACCGCGCGGCGGAGCTGCTCGGACGTAAAGAGCGCCTGTAGCGACCGGTCCGGCATGTCTGTGTCGGCCGGCTCGGCATCGTCCCGCCCGTCAGCCCCCTCCAGGCTAACGGTGTCACGCCGCGCACGGTGGTAATCGACCACCAGGTTACGGGCGATGCGGAACAGCCAGGCCGAGAACGGATGCTCCCGCCACTCGTAGCCGCCAATGGCTTCCCAGGCGCGCAGGAATACCTGCGCCGTCAGGTCCTCGGCCTCCGCTCCGCTACCCACCTTATAATACACGTATTGATGGATTCGGGTAACGTAGCGGTCGTACAACAGGCCGAACGCCTCGCGGTCGTGGCGTGTCGCCCGAGTCGCGAGGTCCTTCTCATCTGGAAGTGACCGACGCGCGGCGCCCGCCGCTACATTAGATAACGCCGGGAACTCCAATGTGTTATGTGATTCAGGCGTGGCGTCGAAGATGGCCAAGGCTCTCCACCAGGGCAATCGTGCCCGCGCACCCGGCTCGTAGCGCGGCCAGCGGCAGGTGCTCGGTGATGGTGTGGGCCAGGCGGTCGTCGCCGGGACCAAAGCCAAGGGTGGGCACTCCTGCCGCGGCCGTGTGGCCGCCGTCGGTGGCAAAACGCCAGAGAATGACCGGCGTATCCTCGCCCAGCGCCTCGGACAGGGCAGCCTGGGCGGCGGCAACGACCGGCGAGTCGGCGGGGGCCTCGAAGGCCGGGAAGATGGCGGGCAGTTGCCATTCGACCCCCGTCCAGGTCTTGTACGCGCGTTGCGGAATGACCACGTCCGCTGTCGCCTCGGCGTCCAGGCTGGCCGCCAGTAGCTGGGCCATGCGCGCCCGCACCGCCTCCGGCGAGTCGCTCGGTACGTTGCGATAGTCGAGGACGAGATGAATCTCAGATGGAATAACGTTGGCGCTGGGGTTGTCGGTACTGTATAGCGTCGGCGCGACGGACGATGCGCCGAATTCGCCTTGCTCGGGTAGGTCTGTCTCGCGGAGCGCGGTCAAGAAGCGGGCGACGCTGTAGTGGGGGTTGACGCCCAGTTGCGGCACGCTGGCGTGAACCGAGCGGCCCTTGACCGTGACGTGCAGCTCGATGCGGCCGCGGTGACCGCGCGCCAGGCGGTTGGCCGACGGCTCGCCGATTAGGGCGATGTCGGGCCGCAGCCAGTCCAGCAGGCTGCGCGTGCCGTAGCCGCCGATCTCCTCCTGGACGACGGCGGCGGCGTGGACTGGGCCGGGGAACGAGTACCCGGCCGCCTTGAGGGCGGCCACGGCATAGATCTGGGCGGCCATCGGCCCCTTGATGTCGACGGTGGCGCGGCCCCAGATGGCGTCGTCGTGAATCTCTGCGCCGAAGGGCGGGTGGGGCCAGCGGGCCGGGTCGCCCACGGCCACGTGGTCCATGTGGGTGTTGAGGAGTAAGGCCGGGCCATCGCCGCCGCGCATCATACCCACGACGTTGCCCGCGTGGTCGACGCGCACCTCGTCGTAGCCGAGGCGCTGCATCTCGTCCTGGACAACGGCCGCGACGTCGTGCTCCTGGCCGGGCAGACTGGGTGTCTGCACCAGACGGCGAGTGAAGGTGAGCAGGCCGTCCCAATGGTGGTCGACCAGGGCGAAAAGCTCGGAACGTGGCGGCATGGGGGCCTCGCGGCGTTGGTGTTCCTGAGGGCGGGACCGGCGCACGCCGGCGCCGGTCTCTACCGCCATTGTACTATGGAGATAGACGTGTGTAAAGGCGTGAAGATATGCGTGAGAGGAACGACTTTCGGTCGATTCGCCTACGTTGGCTGCAAGGCGAGACCTTCGTCTTCGAGTATGACGAAATCGCCAGTATCGATGGTTACACGTTTCGGATGCGCTTCCAGCCGGAGCGGGTGGTGATTGATGTGACGGCCCGCGATGGCGGCGGCACGTTCAGCATGACAGGCCACGCGCAAGGCTCGTGAGTCTTGGCGGCGTGGGACAGGTGGGAGGGCGTCGAGGCGTCACCGAGCATCTGGGGGCGGCGGGGGAAGGCGGAGGCCCAGGCGCAATTCGAGGCCGTCGCGGCCTGGCTCCATCGAATGAATGCGCCAGTTTCGGGCAGCGATGAATGTGCCGCGAGCTGTGATGTAGGCCGCGATGTGGAGGGCGAGAGTCCCGTCGCGGTCGCGCCTGAGATGAGCCATCGCCTCCACACCATCGGCGAAGAGAAGGATCGCGTCGCCCCCCACCTCGGCGCGACGTTCTACCTCGTTGGCCGTGGCGACATCGGTCGGGCGCAGGCGCGCGCCAGGGTACAGGTGAGACGAGGGGGCGCGAAGGATGAGGGGCGGGGCGTCCACGCCGCGCGGCTGTGCTGTCGTGTGTGCCTCACGGGGCAAAAGGCGGCTCGCGTAGGCCGAGGGCGCCCAGGACGACTTCGATGGTACGCTGGACATGGAGACGGGCCAGCGCCTCGGCTTTGTCGCCGTCGCCGCTCGCTAGCGCCTCAATCAAGGCTCGATGGTCGGCGTGAATCTCCCGATCCAGGTCGGGTGTGAAGATCACCGGCACGCTCAGGTCCCAATAGTTCATCTTGGTCTGGGCATGCAGGTTTGCCAGGGCTGCATTGGCCGCGGCTTCGATGATCACTTTGTGGAAGCGGTCATTGAGCCGATTGAACTCCCGGCGCGCGAGGCCCGCCTGCTCCATGGCGTCGGCAATGTGCACTCGTTGTATACGACGACGTATACAATGTCAAGGGTAAATAGTGGCACAACGGTGGTATAATCCATGCCAAAAGCACGCCGCTTGACTTGCTCCTTGGGGAGAAGCCTATGCCTACTGTTGCCGATCTCTACGCCGACATCGTTACCCTCGGCCCTGACGCCACCGACCGCTACTACGCCTGCCTGCGGGCCAGGGGCATTCACCCTACGCCCGACGAGACGGGTGACCTGTACGCGCCTAACCCCGTCATCGTCGATGGTCAGGTCGTGCGCTGGCTGCTCCACGACGTCAACCTGTTCGCTGAGCATCGCCGGGCGGCAACCCGCGATGGCGCGGACCTGCTGGCGCTGCTGCCAGCGGAGGTGCGCGAGGGCTTCGCCTCGCCCGATGTGGCCGATGCACTGTGGGCGAATCTCCAGGCCGAGCCGCCACTGGCTCAGTTGGACGCCTTCCTGGTGGAGACGCCGGACGGTCTGGCTCCCCGCTACATCGAGTGGCAGACCTTCGGTGCGTATGCGACGCTGGCCCGCCTGGCCCTGGCCTGCGCCCAGGACGCCTGGCCGCCGCTGCAACGCGCCAGCGCCACGGCCACGCCCGGCTGGACCCTGGCCGACCTGGACACGAAGTTGCGCGCCCTGTACACCCGTGGCATTGAGGACGACCCACGCCAGGGCGTCGTGCTGGATTATCGCCCACTGGACCAGGTGACGCGCCGCGAGTTCTTCGCCATCCAGGCGTTGACCGGCGGCGAGGGCGGGATGGGCATCCTTGACCCGCGCGAGGTGGTCTATCGCGAGGGCCGCCCCCACTACCATCGCGACGGTGGGTGGCTGCCCATTCGCCGCGCCTACAGCCGCCTGGTCCACGGGGATATGGCGCGCCGCCTGCTCCACGAGGCGACGCCCGACGAGGCGGCAGCGATGCGGCGCTTCTTCGGGGATGCGGGGGTGACGTGGATCAGTCACCCCATCCACTTCTACTACGGAACGAAGGCTCACTTCGCCGACTTCTACGCTGCGGGGCTGTCGCCGCGCCTGCCGGGGACGTGGGCGGTGACCGACGAGCTGCTGCGGGATCTGCGGGCGGAAGGCCGCGAGTCACTGGACGGGCTGGTGTACAAGCCTACCACGGGCCACGGCGGCCAGGCTGTCGAGGCGGACCCGCTGCTGGCCGGGCTGAAGGTGGGCGGGCTGTTGCAGGAGCGCATCGCGCCCGCCGCCTGCCACACGACGCTGTATGGGTCACGCGCGCCGGAGGTGCGGCTGATGGCGATTCCGGAGGGGCGGCGACTGGCCGGGGCAGCGTTGTTCACGCGGGTCATGGCCGCCGACGCCTTCAAGAGCAACGCCGGGGCGATTGTCGCCCACGGCGTCGCGGGCACGGGGGAGGGCTACGCCTTCACGGTGTGGTGAGGAGGCTGTGTTCTTCTTGTTGTTGGCTGTCGGGCCATACTTGTCAAACACGTCGCGGGGTCCGTGAGGAGTGTGGTACAATAGGTGCAGTGAGCCGGATAGGAGGTTGAGGGTATGTCAGCTATTGTGAAGGTGTTTGAGGACGAAGATGTGGTAATTCCCCGCGACGTGCTTCGGAGTCTCGGCGTGAAACCTGGCGAGGCCGTGGAGATCCGCGTGGTGCGGCAGATCGAACCTATCGAGTTCAGCGCCGAGGAACGCGAGCGCCGCGAGAAAATCCTTGATGATCTCTGGGGCAGCTGGTCAGACGAGGATGCGGAGGCGTTTGAGAAGAACAGGCAGGAAATGTGGCAGAGCTGGCAAGCCCGCAGTTCGTCGTAGACACGAACATCATCGTCGACTACCTCAGACGGCGAGAGGCGACTTTACGCTCGCTGTTGCTTCGTTACCGATGCGCCATGACCGCGATGACTCTGTACGAACTCAAGGCGCTACCTACCCTGTCACCGCGACAAGAGCACTTAATTGTGACCCTCTGCGAGGTCATCACCGTGCTGCCGTTTGGAGAGGAGACGGCTGATGTGTCTGCACGCATCGCTCGCGCTCTCCGCGCGCAAGGGTCTAGCATAGGTCTACCCGATACTCTCATTGCCGGTACCTGTCTGGCCGCCACGCTTCCCCTGTTGACGCACAACACGCGCCACTACGAGAGGGTGCCGGGGCTGGCTGTGCTTGACCCTGCTACTTTGATAGAATCGGGGTCTTGATCGTCCCCTCTATTCTACGGCCCCCCCATCATGCGGCTTCCCCCTCAGCCTCGCCTTTCGGGATTTTCGCCAGCTGGATGACGAGGCGCAACGCCGGGGCGATTGTCGCCCACGGCGTCGCGGGCACGGGGGAGGGCTACGCCTTCACGGTGTGGTGAGGAGGTTCGCCCAGTGGCCATTCCCGACCGGCTGTGGTGGATAGGGTGTCAGGTCCTGCAACTCATCGAGACCTGCAGGACCTGACGCGCCCGGCTGTCCTTGCTACTCGGCGTCGCCTGTGGCGAGGAGGCGCTGCAGGGCGGTGGCGCCGAGCGTGTCCCGCAGCTGAGCAACCTGCGCCTCGTGGAAGGCGAGAAGCTCGGCGGCGCGCGCCGTTCTGGTCGCGGCGGCGCTGGCCTGGGGTGACGCGCCGATCCAGGCGGCCCCGTTCTCCTCAGTGACGATCTCGCCGGTAGCGCCCAGGCGCACCGCGGCCGCCTGGCCGCTGCCCTCCGCCAGATCGCGCCACTGGCGCTCGGCGAAGGCCAACGCTGCCTCGCCGGAGGTGGGGACGGCGACGGGGTCGGCGACCACCGCCGTGGTCGACAGCACCGCGTATTCCTGGGCCACCCACCGGCGACCCAACCCCGCGGCCAGCGCTACGAGCACCACCAGCACAGCAAAAACACCGAAGGCGACGACTTGTAACCTGCGGGGAGCCATCAGCTTCGCGGACATGGTCGGCCATCCTTTCGTCGGTTTGCCACGCTGCTCGCGTGGGCGCTCAGCATCCAATGGGGCGTTTGACCACCTAGCACCATTGAAGCACAATGAAGGGTACGCCGATAACCGCCGGGCGGGACAATGGGCGGGACAGAAAGGGAGGCAGAGGCGGGCAAGTAGGGAGGAGGCATGAACGCGCATCTAAGCTTCGGGCAGTGGCTGAAGCGGCGCCGCCTCAGTCTTGGTCTAACTCAGGAGCAGCTAGGCCGCCTGACCGGGTACGCGGGCGAGACGATTCGTAAGGTGGAGGCTGACGAAAGGCGGCCATCCGAGGAGCTGGCCGGCCGGCTCGCCGCTGCCCTGGCGATTGAGCCTGACCAGCAGGAGGAGTTCGTCCGCTTCGCGCGGGACGCGGCCGGGGCGAGGGCGGCCGGAGCAGTTCCCGTCACGGGCAAGGTAGCGTTTCCTCTTGCGGCCCGCCACCCCCACCGCCTTCCGGCGGCTCCGACGCCTCTCATTGGCCGCGAGGGCGACCTGGCGGCCGTCAAGGAATTGCTGGTTCGTGACGATGCGCGCATCGTCACGTTGACGGGCGTGGGTGGGGTGGGCAAGACTCGCCTCGCCTTGCAGGTAGCGACGGACTTGCAGGACGCCTTCCCGGATGGCGTGTACTTCGTCAATCTCACGCCCATTCCGGAGGTCGCCCTGGTCGCGGCGACCATCGCTCGATCCCTCGATGTGCGCGACGCCAGCCCGCGCCCGGCGCTCGACAGCCTCAAGGATCGACTGCGCGGCAGGCGACTGCTCCTCGTGCTGGACAACTTCGAGCACCTTCTCGACGCGACGCCTCTGGTGGCTGACCTTGTCGCCGCCGCGCCCTCTCTCAAAGTACTTGTCACCAGCCGCGCTGTCCTCCGTCTGCGCGGTGAGCAGAACTTCGCTGTGCCACCCCTCGCCACGCCGGATCCAGCACATCTACCCGCTGTCGAAGCCGCCGCCCAGTATGCGGCGGTCAGCCTGTTCACACAGCGCGCCCGCGCTGTACAGCCTGACTTTGCATTGACGGACAGGAATGTGGGAGACGTGGCGCAGATCTGTCGGCGGCTGGACGGCCTGCCGCTGGCGATCGAGCTGGCCGCCACGCGCGTCGGGGTGTTGGCGCCCCACGCCCTGCTGGCCCGCCTGGGGCAGCGGCTGGCGCTGCTGACGACCGGCCAGCGCGACGCGCCGACACGACAGCAGACGCTGCGGGCAGCGATCGACTGGAGCCACGACCTGCTTGACGACAACGCGAAGGTCCTGTTCCGGCGGCTGGCCGCATTTGTGGGTGGCTGCACCCTGGAGGCAGCGGAGGCGGTGGCGGGAGAGTGGAGATCTGTTCTCGACGGCCTCACAGCGCTGGTGAACCAGAGCCTGATAACACGGCTAGATGGGGTACACGATGAGCCGCGCTATGTCATGCTCGAGACGATTCGTGAGTATGCCGTGGAGCGCCTGGTCGCGAGCGGCGAGCGGGAGGCCATTCACCAGGCCCACGCGGACCACTACCTCCGGTTTGTCAGTGAGGCGGAGGAGCAGTCTCACGATCAGTCGGGCTGGGCGCGCCGACTGCGACCGGAGCAGGATAACCTGCGGGCGGCCCTGCGGCGCGCCGAGGACCGCGATGACCTTGAAGGGGCGATGCGTCTGCTCGTGGCCCTGGAGCCTGTCTGGGAGCGCGAGGGCTATCTGGACGAGTGGCGTAGCCACGCCGCCATCCTCCTGGCGCGACCAGGACAGGATGACCGACTGGCACCACTACGCGCCAACCTGCTAGAGTGGACGGGCCGACTGGCCAGTTTCCAGACGGAGTTGACGGCGGCCAGGCAGGCCTTGGAAGAGGCGCTGGCCATCTATCGCGGCCAGGGCGATAGGGCCGGGGTCGGCCGCGCGCTGGGCATTCTGGGCATGACGGCCTGGATGCAGGGCGATTATGCCGTGGCTCGGTCTCTCGGCGATGAAGCGCTGGCCCTCGCCCGCGAGGGGGGGGGACAACGGCGCGATTGCCATGGCGCTGAATGGACTGGGCATGATCGCACGGGAGCAGGGCGACTATGCCCTGGCCCGCGTTCGTTTCGAAGAGGTTCTGCTGCTACGGCGGGAGGGGGGGAATGAGGGGCTGATAGGTGACGCACTCATGAACCTGGGAGCCGTGCTGGCGTTCGAGGGCGACGCGGCGGCGGCGACGCTGTTGGCGGAAGCGATGGTGATCTTCGACCGCCTGGGTGACCAGCCTGGGCGGGCGCGGACGCTGCACGACCTGGGCTTCGTGGCGGCGCGCCAGGGGAACCACGCCCTGGCGCGCGCTCGCTTCGCGGCGTCCCTTGCCCTGTTCCATCAACTGCACGATCGTCGCAACGGGGCGAAGTGCCTGGAGGGGCTGGCCGGGGTTGCCGTGGCGAGTGGGCAGGACGAGCGAGCGGCGCGCCTGTTCGGGGCGGCCGAGGCTCTGCGCGAGGCCATCGGCGCGCCTCTGCCACCCAGCTACTGCGTCAGCTACGAAGAGAACGTGGGGTCGGTGCGCGCCAGCCTGGCCGCGGCGCCCCTCGTCGCCGCGTGGGCTGAGGGGCGGGCGATGTCGCTGGAGGAGGCGGTGGCGTATGCGCTGAGGGGGGCGACGGAGACGGCCTGAAGCGTTGGCTGCCCTACGCCTCGCTGACCGCCGAGCGGCTGGTGGAGCGCGCAACGCGGCGATGTTGCAGGTGCTCGGCCAGGAAGTAGCTGCCAATGACGAAGGCGGCGGCCAGCGCCTGGAGGGATAGCCCCTCCCACGTCGGATAGACGCCGAACCACAGGCCCGTCCAGTACGGCAGGCTAAGGCTCCGCAGGGGATGCAGGGGCATCCAGCCGACGACTTGCAGGACATGGACCGTGTTGCCGACCATGATGACCAGGACGCCGACGATCATCAGGCCGGTGGCGATGAGCATCTTCTTGTAGGGCAGCTTGCGCTGGACGCTGAACAGGATGACACCGATGAGTGCGGTCGCCAGCAGGCCGCCCACGACGCCGGCCATGACAATGGCCATGCCCGACTCCAGGACCAGCGCCTGAAGGAACAGGACTGTCTCGAAGCCTTCGCGGTAGATGCTGGTGAAGCCCAGCGCCGCCAGGCCCAGCCACTGGCCCATCTCCCCGTTCACCAGGCCGTGCTTGCGCATGTGGAACCCGGCCATCCAGTCTACCCAATACGCTTTGTGGAAGAACCAGTTGGTGATGAGCAGCAGGACGCCGATGGCGACAATGGACACGACGGCTTCGAGCTTCTCGCCGTAGCGTGCGAACTGGGCGAGCACGCCGCGCGCCGCCAGGAAGGTCAACGCGGTCACGAGGAGCGCGGCCCCTGCGCCCCACCACAGCGGACGGCGCAGCTTGCGCTGCGAGCCGCGCCGCAGGCCGGCCGTCAGCGAGGCGAGAATCAGCACCGCTTCGAGGCCCTCGCGGAAGACGATGACCCCTGCGTTGGTGGCGACCACGGCGGGCGCGCCGCCCCCGGCCAGCGCCTTCTCCGCCGTGTCTAGTTCGGCGTCCAGCGCGATGCGGGTCGCTCGGATGGCTGCGACGGGGGCATGGTTCTGGATCAGGTGTGCGAGGCCGTGCGGCTCGTCCTGGCCGTACCAGAAGAGGTTTTCCAGGAGCGGGATATGCTGCGGGGCGAAGGCCAGCAAGCGCGCTTCTGGCCCTGTTTCCAGGATGGCGTAGGCTTCCAGCCGTGCCGACTCGGCCTGATCATACTCGCCCGCAGCGACGGCGCTCTCCACCTGCTGAAGAACTGTGCGAATCACGTCGAAGTCGGCGGCGGTGTCGCGTTGCTGCCATTCCGGCGGCATGATGGTCGTCAGGAGGGCCGTTGTCTGGTCGACCAGCCCCTGAATCTCGTTGTCCGAGGCGCCCTGCCCCTGGGCCAGTGTCGTCGACATCCGCCGCTCTAGTTCGGCCAGGTTGGCCGCGACCTCGCTCGCGCGCGGGTCACGGGCTTCGAGCAGGTTCCGCAGGTCGGCGAAGGCGGCGGCCGCCCCGTCGCGGAAGGTAATGGCCTCCTGAATCTCGAAATCGCGGCTGACGACACCGTCGTTACTGACGCCCCGCCCATACTCCACCGCCACCAGGCTCAGGAAGCGGAGCAGTTGACCCGCGCGGCGCACCTGCTCGGCATGGCTGAGCGGGGCCGCCCGGAAGCCGCTCAAGGCGGCTTCGACCTGCGCCAGAGGCGTGGTCAGGGGTTGACCGCCGCGCGCCGCCTGGCGCAGCGTGGCGAAGGCTGCCTGAGCCTCGGCCAGGGCTGCCGCGCCGCGCTGCGC
Organism: Anaerolineae bacterium; assembly: GCA_034431435.1. Classification (GTDB taxonomy): domain Bacteria; phylum Chloroflexota; class Anaerolineae; order Epilineales; family JAHCIE01; genus JAHCIE01. The sequence continues at coordinate 10,777 of DAOUDG010000004.1, forward strand.
CCCGTAGGCTGGGGCTAACAGGGCAAAGTAGCCGTCGGCCAGCGATGCGTGCTCAGCCTGGCGGGTGGTGAAGCCCTTGTCCCGGCCTGGCGCCAGCTGGGCCAGCGCCTCGTTGAGGCGCGCCTGATACGTATCCAGGAGGTCGGCGCGCACATCCGCGATGGCGTCCTGGGGCGGCCGCTCGCCCATCACCGCCGCCTCGACGGCCAGGGTCGCGTCGGCGTCGGGCCGCGAGAAGCGGGTGGCGCGGCGGAACTCGCGGAGCGGCAGCCACGCCTGGGCCTGCGCGCCGTCGCCCTGGGTCAGGCTGTGTTCGACTACGGTGTAGCCGCCGGCCATGAGGGCCGTCCAGACCTGGGCGCGGGCATCGGCGAGGGGTATCGGCGTGCGGGCCTCGACCGCCTGGGCTGCCTGCGCCAGCCCCGCCTCGACGCGCGCGTGGGCGTCGGGCGCAAGCTGGCGCAGGGTGGGCGCCAGATTATCGTCGTAGGTCGCCCGCGCGGCGTCCAGGGCCATGGCCGCGCCGGCCGGGTCACTGCTCGCCAGTAGCTGGCTCTCCACGAGCAAGCTGCGCATGGTCTCAGCGGCCTGGCCGGGCGACAGTCCCTCGGCCTGCCCGGCGGTGACGCCAGCCAGGAGGAGGGCGAGGGCCAGGAGGGGGGCAAGGTGGCGCGTCATGGTAGTCCTACTGGACAGGGATTTGAAGCCTGGCCGCTATCTGGGAGATCTGACCAGTCAGAGCCGTCGCGCGGTTCTGAGCCTCAGCGCCGAGCAGGTCGGCTTCTTCGGGTGTGAAGCGCTGGCCGTTCTTTTCCTTCTGCAGGACGCCGCCCGCGTAGGTCTTGAGACCCTCCAGCCCCTGGCTGATCGCCGTGTCCTGGTTGGGGTCCAGGCTGCGCACGCGCGGGCTGACGCCCTGGTAGACGACCTGGAGGCCGGAGACGATATCGACGATGTCGGACAGACGCGAGACGGCCACGAAGTCGCGCTGGGTGGTCGCGTCACCCACGACAAAGCGTGAGTTCTTCCAGGAGTCGAAGTACTCTGACATGGTCGGCACCATGACCACGAGGGCGGTGAAGGCATCGGCCTCGGTCGGTGTCCAACCCTGGATGGACTTGAGGAGCCTGTCACTCTCGTCGGCCAGGGCATCCACACCCGCCTTGAGGACGTTGGCGTCGGGGAGCGCCTCACCAAAGTCCGCCTGACCATTGCCGTTGTAGTCGGCCTTGACATCCTTCACCGTGAAGTCGTCGAAGGTTCCCCACAGCGTGCTCTCAGTCACGCCGAAGAGGTTGCCGGGTTTCTCAAGGGTCTTGCCGTTGGGCAGCGTGAGATCGAACGCTACGACGTTGTCGCCGCCCTCCTCCGCACTCGCGCCGGAGTCCAGGCTGACATCGTAGTCGGCGAGGCTCTCGACGCCCGCGACGATGCCCTCCATCTGCTCGTAGAGGGGGGAGGCGACCATCCAGGCGGCGCGCGCTTCCTGGATGGTCCTGGTCACGTCAGGCCCCTGGTTCTTCCACAGGGCCGCGTAGTCGAAGTTCGCGGCTTTCGCCAGGTCGTAGTAATGGTCGGCGGCCGTCTTGAGGCGGGCGCTCGCGGCCTTGAGGGCGGTGGCGCGATTCTCAGTGTAGGACTTGATGCCACTCAGGTCGGTGGCCGTGGTCTTGGCGGCGGCGGGTGCGGTGGCCGCCGGGCTGGCGGTGGTGGCGGTGGCGGCCGGCGGCCTGGTTGCCGTCGCCGCGGCCGTAGCCGCTGGGCTGGCCGTGGTCGCGGTCGGGGCGGGGGCAGCCACGGTGGGCGCGACAGCCTTGGCCACAGCGGCGGCGGTGGGCGCGGCCGGCGCCGGGCTGGCGGCGGGCGCGGTCGAACAGGCTGCGAGAGCGAGCATGCCAAAAAGAATAAGGACGAGACGATAGATCACGACTTTCTCTTGCCTCCGTAACGCGAAAATGACACGGTGAGGGCGGCCGGGTGACCGCAGGGATCGCACGGTCGATTATAACGTGGGCACAGGGCGTGTCAATGACCTGGCGCGCTCTACACAGGTGGATTATTAAGTTCATGCGTGCGAAGGAGGAGATTAAGCGGGGTAAAAAGACAAGGGGCGCTAACGGGATGGGGGTTCCGGGCACGGCCTGGAACCCCCACGCTGTTTCAGTATAGAGTTGGCAGACTTACGCCGGGACGGCATCCTCGCGCCATTCGGGCGGCAACATCACACCCAGGACACGCTCCATGGCCATCGTGTGCGAACAGTAGCCGTGAGTCACAAAGTAATCGCAGTCGCAGGACCACTGCGCCTTATCATAGGATACGGTGTGGGGACTATTGTCGCCCTGCACCGTGCATTCGAAGGCGCTGAAGACGATGCGGGTCGGCTCCTCGGCATAGCGGCGAGCCTTCTCGATCTTCCCGATGATCCCACTATCCATTACATCCTCCTCAATGGGTCTGTGCCGTCTGGGGACAACGGCGGTGGGTATGGAAAACCGGCGCGGGCCTAGAAACGCACAAAGAGCATCCGGGACCCAGGGGTCCGGGATGCTCCTCAAGGTGAGCGGACGAAAGCCTCGCGCTCAAATGTCACAATCATAGGCCGATTCAGTCCTCCATGAGGTTGAACCAAATGCGGCGGTCGTCAATTGGGCGGCCGTTGCTGATGGTCCTAGTATAAGCCGGTTCGCGGTCGGTGTCAACCTCCGGTCGCCCGACTGCTACCCAACGCTGGCTCTCACGCGGCGCTCAGGCGCGACTTGAGGAAGCTGATAGCCGGAATGGGCGTGGGGTCGACCTCGTTGAGCAGGGCCAGGTAGTAGCTCACGTAGTCGCCGAACTGGGTCAGGGCTAGCGCCTGGGCCAGGCGGCTCTCGCCGCGCGCCGTGACGGTGATCTCGGCGACGTTGGCCTGGGCGAGCAGGTCCAGGATGGGTGGGATGGCGGCGCGCACGCGCGGGTCGTAGAGTCGAGAGTCGAGGATGACGACGAACATATCCTCCGGCGCGATGTAGGGGTGCGCATAGCCGGCGATGGCGTTGTGGGCCGCTTCGGGCAGGGTGTCCCAGGCCGCCCAGTTCTTGCTGTTCTCGTTGAGTTGCGTCTTCCAGCGGCGAGCGACGGCGGCCAGGTGCTCCGCGCCATAGATGAAGGGGATATCACCCATGAACTCGGCGGCCAGGCGCTTGGCCGGGTTGCGGGTCGTCGGCACGTCTGGCCCGATCTGGGTGGTGTGCGCCGCAAGGAGGGCCTCGGCCTCCCTGAGGTCGGTCGAGGGGTCGGGGATGACGCCCAGCTGACTCAGCAGGCCGAGGAGCGCGCCGAAGGAGAAGCCGACGGCGGCGCGGGGCTGCGAGACGTAGGTGAACTGGTAGAGGGGGACGCCGAGGGACTCGGCGCGCTCGGCCAGCGCACCGCCAGTGGTGACGGCGACGAGGCGCGCGCCGCGCTGGTGGGCGTCGTCGAAGGCGCTCAGCGTCTCCTCGGTCGCGCCGCTGTAGCTCGATGCGATGACCAGGGTGTGGTTGTCGACGAAGGCGGGCAGGCTGTAGCTCCGCGAGACGATGATGGGGACGCGGGCGACGGCCTCGGCGATGCCCGCCACCAGCGCGCCGCCGATGGCCGAGCCGCCCATGCCGGTGATGACGATGGCGGTGGCGTCGCGGTAGGCGGCGGGCAGGTCGAGGACGCTGGCCGCCTTGAAGGCGTCGCGAGTCTGCGCGCCGAGGGCCTGGATGTGGCGCAGCATCTCGCCGGGGTCGCGCTGCTCATAGGTCGCGGGGGTATCGAGGATGGACAGGTCGGCCATGCGTCTCTCCTGCGTGTCGTATCAGTCTTGGTCTAGCAGCATCTGGTACACGGCTTTGGGGGTCCAGCCCGCCTGCTGGGCGATGGCGCGGGCGGCGTCCTTGCCACGTTGCCCGGCGGCGGCGGCCTCGGCCACGGCGGCCCGCACGCGCGCCTCGTCCCAGGTCGTGTCGCGGGGTGGCGCGCCGCCGACGACCAGGGTGAACTCGCCGCGCGGCTCCTGCTCGGTGTAGCGGGCGACGGCCTCGGCCAGCGATCCGCGCCACACTTCCTCGTGGAGCTTGGTCAACTCGCGGGCCAGGGCGACGGGGCGGTCGCCGAGGGCGGTCAGCAGATCGGCCAGCGCGTCGCGCAGGCGATGGGGACTCTCGAACAGAACCAGGGTGTGGGGCAGGTCGGCGACGGCGGCCAGGGCGGCGCGGCGATCGGCGGGGCGGCGCGGCAGGAAGCCCAGGTACAGGAAGGTCGCCGTGGGCAGGCCGGACACGGCCAGGGCAGCCAGGATCGCCGACGGCCCCGGCACTGGCACGACGGGGTAGCCGGCCTGGATGGCCGCCTCGACCAGGGGCGCGCCGGGGTCGGAGATGGCCGGCATGCCTGCCTCGGATACCAGGGCGATGTCGCCCTCGGCCAGCCGCTCGACCAGGCGGGCGATCTTGGCGGGATCGGTGTACTCGTGGTAGCTGGTCAGGGGGGTGTGGATGTCGAAGTGGGTGAGCAGCTTGCGGGTGGTGCGAGTGTCCTCGGCGGCGATCAGGCGCGCCTCGCGCAGGATGCGCACCGCGCGCAGGGTCATGTCCTCTAGATTGCCGATGGGCGTCGCGACGACGTAGAGCGTCCCCAAGCAGGTCTCTCCTGGCTCAGCGGCCCGGTTTCCAGAACTCTGCGCCCAGGCCCAGTTGGACCGGGCGGCCCGGCCCCGGCGCGGCGGCCACCGGGAGCGGCGCGACTGAGGGGGGCGCGGGGCCAGGTTGGGCCTGGGCGTCGACCCAGGCCGTCAGTCGGCGCAGGGCGTCCAGCCGCTCGCGCTCGCCCAGCCGCGCCTGGCGCACGGCGCGCTCCAGGTAGCCGATGGTGCGGTCATACTCGGCCTGGCTGACGGGGAAGGGTGTGCCGTCCTTGCCGCCGTGGGCGAAGGCGAAGCGGGCCGGATCGCGGAATGAGGGGGGCGCGCCGTACAGCAACTCGCCGAGCAGGGCCAGGGCGCGCAGGGTCTTGGCCCCGACGCCGGGGCGGCCCAGCAGGGCCACGAAGTCGGCGGGCGGGTTGTCGTAGGTGGACACCAGGGTCTTGTACAGCCTTCCGGCGGCGATGTCGCCTACCTGCACCTCGTGGTGGGCGGGCAGGGTCATGCTCTGCGCCTTCAGCATCTCCTGGACGAGCCGGTCGGGGTTCTCCGCGCTCAGGGTCACCATCGCCGCGCGGTTAGCGTCGCCCTCGTGGGCCACCAGGTTGAGGGGCGCGCCGGTCGCGACGGCGCACACGGCGGCGTGGGGTTCGTCGTCGAAGCGGGTGACGGCCTCGCTGAGCCAGTGGTAGCGCCGCGCCCAGGCGGTAGCCTCGTTCATGCCCTGCTGGACGACCGTCCAGCGGCCGGCGCGGTCGACGACGAAGACGTGGTGATACAGGGTGTAGCCATCCTGGACGGCGTTGTTGTCGATTCTGGCGACCAGGCGGCTGGTATCGGCCAGGGTCGCCGCGTCAACGGCCAGCTTGCCTTCCAGGGCGAACAACTCCGCCGGCGTCTGGCGCGAGGCGCGGCCCTTGCCACCCGCCAGCCACAGGCCGAGGTCATCGTCCGCGCCGCCCTTGAGGCCATCCTTGAGCGCGCCGCATACGACGGTGGTGACGCCGCTGGAGTGCCAGTCGAAACCCAGGACCGCGCCGAAGCTCTGGAACCAGTAGGGGTGGGCCAGGCGGGCCAGGAGGCCGCTCGTGCCCTCGGCCTCGACCACCGCGCGGGCAATCTCGCGGGCCAGGACGCGCATGCGCGCGAACAGCCACGGCGGGCAGGCGCCGTGGTGCAGGGGGAGGTTGGCGGTCGCGGCCGATGGGGAAGACATGCGCCAATTATAGAGCCGAGGGCGCGGCGGGTAAAGCAGAGGCGCGGGGCTGAGGCCGTCGCGCGGGGCGAGCGAAGCCCCGCTGGGGCCAACCACAACCCATAGGGCTTCGCCCGTTCAGCGCCGAGGTTTAGCCTGGCGCGTCGCCGCTAGAACCCGTTGTTCTGTCCGCGGGTGGTAGGTGTACAATAGAGGCCAGGGGGATGTTGGATCGGCGCGGGAAGGAGGGCGAGGATGCGGTTTGCGAATCGGTTGGACGCCGGGCGTCGGCTGGCCGACGCCCTCACTACCTACGCCGGGCGGCGCGACGTGGTCGTGCTGGGCCTGCCACGGGGGGGCGTACCCGTCGCCGCCGAGGTCGCCCGCGCCCTGGCCGCGCCTCTCGATGTGTTCCTGGTTCGCAAGCTGGGCGTGCCCGGCCACGAGGAACTGGCGATGGGGGCCATCGCGTCAGGCGGCGTGCGTGTCCTGAACGACGATGTCCTGGAAGGGTTGCGTATCCCGGCCGCCGTCGTCGAGGACGTGACCGAGGCTGAGGCGGCGGAGCTGGAGCGGCGCGAGGAGGCGTATCGGGGTGGTCGCCCGCCGCTGGGCGTGCGGGGGCAGGTGGTCATCGTTGTCGACGACGGCCTGGCGACCGGCTCGACGATGCGCGCGGCTGTGGCCGCGCTGCGCCGCCTGGAACCGGCCCGCATCGTTGTCGCCGTTCCGACGGGAGCAAGCGAGACGTGCCAGATGCTGCGCGACGAGGCGGATGAGGTGGTGTGCCTGATGACACCCGATCCCTTCCACGCTGTGGGCCTGTGGTATGGTGACTTCCGCCCGACGACCGACGATCAGGTGCGCGCGCTTCTGGCGGAGAACACCGCTTCCGGCTAGAATTGCCTTACGCGGCTCAGCGAGCCGCCGCGTGAGGCAACACCATGAAACTCGCCCTCGTTATCCTGGGCTTCCCGATCATTCTTGTCTTCCTGATGACCATAGGTCTGGTTCGCTCGGCCAATCAGCGCTACGAGCGCCGCCAGATCGACCGTGGCGAGGTTCTGGGCTACCTGGCCTTCGCTGCCGCCCTGTGGGGCGCGGTGGTGTTGCTGGGCGGCGCGCTGATGAGCGGCTTCGGCGTCGGCTGGGTCTCTCCCTGGGGGCTGCTGGCCGTGGCCTTCGTCGTGGCTGTAGTGGTGTTCGCGCGCCTGAGCAAGGGCGTGCTGTGGGGGAAGTCGTGAGGGTATTGGTGGTCGGGGCAGGGGCGATTGGCCTGCTGGTGGGCGGTCGACTGCTGCGCGCCCACCACGACGTGACGCTTGTGGTGCGGCCGTCCATGGAGCGACAATTGCGCGAGGCGGGGCTACGGCTGACCGACGGCGCAGAGTATACGATTCAGTCACCGCGCCTGGCGGCGTCGGTCGCCGCGGCGGCGGAGATGGGCCAGTACGACTGGGTCGCCCTGACCACCAAGTCCTACGACGTCGCCGGGGTGGCGGCGGAGATTCGCGCCGCCTTCGGCGCGCTGCCACCCGTCGCCACGTTTCAGAACGGCCTGGGCAGCGAGGAGACGGCGGCGGAGATTCTCGCCAGCGACCGCATCGTGTCCGTTACGGTGACCATACCGGTGAGCGTACCGGGGCCAGGCGCCATCGAGGCGCGCAAGAAGGGCGGCTTCGGAGTGGCGGCCTTCGCGCCCACCGCCCAGGGCGACGCCCGCCGGGTGTTCGAGACGTTACGCGGCTCCGACTCCGATGCCGAATGGTACGACGACTACCTGGCGATGAAGTGGTCGAAGCTGCTGACGAACATGATGGGCAACGCTTTGTCGGCTATCCTGGACATGCCGCCAGAGGACATCTACGCCGACGCCAACCTGTTCCAGGTGGAGCTGGCCGCCCTGCGCGAGGCGGTGGCGGTGATGCAGGCGTGGCGCATTCCGTCGGTGGATCTGCCGGGGCTACGGGTGACGCTGCTGACGTGGGCTGTGCCCACCGCGCCGTCCAGCGTGCTGCGGCGGGTACTGACACGCATGATTGCCGGTGGGCGCGGGGGCAAGATGCCTTCGCTGCACATCGACCTGGCAGGGGGCAAGGGCCAGTCGGAGGTAGAGTACCTGAACGGGGCGGTGGTGGACTGGGGCGAGCGCAAAGGCATCGCGACGCCGGTCAACCGCGCGCTGACGCAGACGCTGCTGGGCCTGACGGACGGTTCGCTCGATTGGGCGACCTTCCGCCGCCAGCCCGCCGCCCTGCTGCGGCGGGTGTTCCCGGGCGGGGTGTGAGAGAGGCAGCTATGACAGAGACTGTGATGGCGCGCGGGGCGCGCACGATGGAGATCAACGGGGCGGACGTGGTGATTGACTATGGCGACGCCGAGGCCGAGGTGGCCGCGCTGCGGACGGGCGCGGCGGTGATGGACCGCTCGGCGTGGTCGCGGCTGCAACTGGCCGGCCGTGACCGCCTCGACTTCATCCAGCGTATGGCGACCAACGATTTCGCCCGGCTGCCGACGGGGTCGGGGCGGGCGACTGTCTTCCCGGATGCGCGTGGGCGCATGATCGATCACGTGGTCGTCCACGGTTGGGAGGATGAGGTGGTGATGGTCGGCGGGTTGGGGGCGGACAAGCGCCTGGCCCACTGGCTGCGCCAGTACATCTTTTTCCGCGACCAGGTGACAGTGGTGGACATGACGGCGGCGACGGGAATGCTGAGTCTATACGGTCCCCAGGCTCGCGCCCTGGCCGAGACGGTCCTGGGCGAGTTGCCCAGGGAACCGTACTTCTTCGCTCCCAACGGCGAGGTGGCGGCATTGGTGGCCGGCGCCGCGCCGCTGGGCGGGCATGGTATCAACCTCATCGCCGAGGAGCCGCACCTGTCGGCGCTCTGGGCGCGGCTGACGGCAGCGGGGGCGCGGCCGGTGGGCTACCGCGCCTACGAGGCGCTGCGCATCGCGGCGGGCTACCCGGCCTACGGCTACGAGATCACCGAGGCGTACAATCCGCTGGAGGCCGGGCTGCTGGGCGCGGTCAGCTTCACGAAGGGCTGCTACATCGGCCAGGAGGTCGTGGCGCGGCTGGATACGTACCAGAAGTTGAAGCAGCACCTGATGGGGCTACGGTTCGCCGAGGCGGGCATCGCTGCGCCGGGCGCGTCACTCCAGAGGGGAATGGAGTCGGTGGGCGTGCTGACGAGCTTCTCGCCGCTGGGCGACCAGCCCGTCGGCCTGGGCTACGTGCGCGCCGCGTGCGCCGAGGATGGGGCGACGGTCAGCGTGCTGACGACGCGCGGTCGGGTGAACGCGACACTGGTCGCGCTGCCGGGTCGCTGGACGCGCCCCTATGGCTTCGAGGGCGAGGTTGAGGATTGATGGGGCGATGGAGAGCCTGCTCATCAAGCTCGTCGTGACGCCCGTGCTGGTCGGGACTGCCAGCCTGGCCGGGCGGCGTTGGGGACCGGGGGTCAGCGGCTGGCTGGTGGCGCTGCCCCTCACGTCAGGCCCCATCGTGTTCTTTCTGGCGCTCAGCCACGGCGCGCACTTCGCCGGTTCGGTCGCCGCCGCTACCCTGGTTGGGGCCATCTCGCAGGCAGCGTTCTGCCTTGCCTACAGCCACGCCGCCCCACGTTGGCGCTGGTCGGGCGCGCTGCTGGTCGCCTGCCTCGGCTTCCTGGTAGCCACCCTTGTGCTTCAGAATGCAGCATTCCCGCTGCTGCTGCGCTACCTGCTGGTCGTGCTCGTCTTGCTGGTTGCCCTGCGCCTGATGCCGCCCGCCACCGAGCAAGCTGGCGAGGGGCGGGGCGCGCCGCCGCGCTGGGACGTTCCGGCGCGGATGCTGCTGACCACAGCCTTCGTGTTGCTGCTGACCGCGAGCGCCTCGGCCCTCGGCGCGAGCCTGACGGGGCTATTGGCGCCCTTCCCCCTCTTCGCGACGGTCCTGGCCGTCTTCGCGCATCGTCATCAGGGGCCGGAACCGGCCGTAGAGGTGTTGCGCGGCCTGCTGTACGGCCTGTTCAGTTTCGCCGGGTTCTTCCTGGTCCTCGGCATGCTCCTGGATGACGCTCACGTCGCGGGCGCGTTCGGGGCCGCCATTGCCGTCGCGCTCGTCATCCAGGGGGTGACATTGTGGGCGCAGAGCGGGCGCACTCGCCTCAAACGCGCGCTGCCCCCGCTCGACCCGCCAGCCAACGGCTGAGGGGGGTCAAGCGCTCGCCCCGCCAGCAATCCCTCGACGCCGCGCTGTGCTCGTCATGTGACGCCTCTACGGTGGTCGCTAGACGGGCTGGCGGGCCGTGGCCCACTCCTCGATGGCGGCGACCAGTTCGCGGTTGAAGTTGGGGATGTCCTCCACGACGCGGCCCCACACCTGGTTGCCGTCGCGGAAGGCGGATTCGTCGACCCAGATGCCGCCCGCGTTCACCAGATCATCCTTGATGGCGCGGGAGCCGGTGGTGCGCCGCCCGCGCACGATGCCCGCGCTGATGGGAACCCAACCGGCGTGGCAGATCGCGCCGATGATCTTGCCCTGCTCGTTGGCGCGGCGCACGATGTTCAGCACGGCGTCGTAGCGGCGTAGCTTGTCGGGGGCCCAGCCGCCGGGGATGACGATGGCGTCGAACTCGTCGGCGGTGACGTCGGCGGCCTTGACATCGGGCTTCACCTTGAGGCAGTGCTTGCCGACGTACTCGCTCGCCCCCGTGCCGATGATGGTGACCTGCGCGCCCTCCTCGCGGAGACGCATCACGGGAACCCAGAACTCCAGGTCCTCGAAGCCCTCTTCGACAAAATACCCAACCCGCACACCCTTGAGACGCATGGCACACTCCTTGTGTGTTTCAATCGCAGCGTGTTCCAAATTATAGCCCCGTGAGCAGCGCCCCGCCACTACGCTCGCCAATCTCCAACCCCGACTCGCCAGTCGCCGCCTTGACCCGCTCGCGCCGTGGTGATAGAGTCACGCCAGCAAGGAGGCTCCATTCCCATGCCCACCCGACACGACATCACGGCGCGCGTCAAGGCCGACGGCCTCATCGCCATCGTGCGCGGCGACTTCCCCGTCGAACGCACCCTGGCCATCGCCGCCACCGTCCGCGACGCGGGCGTGTCCATCCTGGAAGTGACCCTCAACACCACCGGCGCGCTGGACGCCATCGCCACCTTGCGCCAGCGTCAGGGCGAGCGCATGCTCATCGGCGCGGGCACGGTGCGCAGCATCGCCCAATGGCGCGCGGCCATCGACGCGGGCGCGCAGTTCACCGTCGCGCCCAACTTCCATCCGGAGATTGTCGCGGCCGCCCTGGCCGCCGACTGCCTGCACCTACCCGGCGTCTTCACACCCACCGAGGTCGAGATGGCAGTGCGGGCGGGCTGCCGAGTGGTGAAGCTATTCCCCGTCGACGCCTTAGGACCGGCCTATCTCAAGGCGCTGCGCGCGCCATTGGACGATGTAGACTTCGTGCCCACCGGCGGCGTCAGCGTCGACAACATTGCCACCTACCGCAAGGCGGGGGCCGTGGCGGTTGGTATCGGCGGCTCCCTGGTGGCCGGGCCGTCGCAGAGCCTGGACGACCTGGCCGCCCGCGCCCGCGCCCTGCGCGCCGCGTGGGAAGGGGCCGCCCGTGGCTGAGCCGCGCCTGGACGTGATCGGCGTCGGCGAGGTTATGCTGCGCTACAGTGTGCCGGTCGGCGAGCGGCTGGAGAGGGCGCGCACGCTGGATGTCTACCCCGGTGGGGCGGAAGGCAACACCGCCTACGCCCTGGCGCAGCTGGGGCGGCGAGCGGGCTGGGTCAGCGCGCTGCCTCGTAACCCCCTGGGGCGGCTGGTGGCGCGTCAGATGCGTGTGGCGGGGGTGAATCTCGACGGCGTGGTGTGGTCGGACACGGGACGGGTGGGCACGTACTACGTCGAGTTTGCCGCGCCGCCGCGCGCCATCCAGGTTGTCTACGATCGCGCCGACTCATGCGCCGCGCGCCTCACCCCCGATGCCCTGGACTGGGACTATCTGCTGTCGGCGCGAATCCTCCACGTCAGTGGCATCACGGCGGCCTTGTCGCCGTCGTGCCTGGCCGTGGTGCGGACATTGCTGGCGCGAGCGCAGGCGGCTGGCGTGGCGGTCAGCTTCGATATCAACTACCGCACCCGGTTGTGGAGCGAGGCCGAGGCGCGCGCCGCCCTGCGTCCCCTGGTGGAGGGCGTGGAGATTCTTTTCTGCAGCCAGGGCGACGCGCGACGCATCTTCGACGCGACCGGCACGCCAGAGGCGATTCTGGCGCGCCTGGCGGAGATGACGGGCGCGCGCCACGTGGTAACGACCTTCGGCGCGGAGGGCGTGTTGGGCTGGCGGGCGGGGGCGTTCGCCTCAGCGGCCGCGCTGCCGGTGCAGATGGTAGACCGCCTGGGCGCGGGCGATGCGCTGGCGGCGGGGGTCCTCCACGGCTGGCTGGACGGTGACTTCTCGCGCGGGCTGCGCTACGGGGTAGTCATGGCCGCCCTGGCCCTCAGCCAGTTCGGCGACATGGTGGTGACAACGCCGCCAGAGGTCGAGGCGCTGCTGGTCAACGCGGGCGGCGGGATACATCGCTGAGGGAATGAAAGACGAAGGACGAAGGACCACAGATGCTCCCCGATTGGTCCTTCGTCCTTCGTCCGTAGTCGGCCCGCAGTGGGGCCTGCTTATTCCATCTCCACCCTCACGACACTCACAATATACCTCAGCGCCTCGTCAACGACCGCCGTGTCGGGGTGACGCACGATGATATAGCCATTGCCCTCGTAGCTGCTCGACGCGGCCTGGCCGCGCTCGGGCAGCCTGGCGTCGGTGATCAGGTGGCCGATCTCCTCGTAGGCCTGGCCGACGCCGTGGACCTCGCGCACCCGGCCCGGCCCCTGGCCGCGCAGGTAGGCCGCGCCGGCGGCGTACTGGCGCGTCGGCGGCTCGAAGGTGTCGGATACCAGCAGGTTGACCCAGGCGCGCACGGCGTCGAAGTCGTTGGCTCGCGACAGCAGGGTGGTGAACTGCGCGCCTGGGGGGCGCACGCCCACCTCCGACACAGCCAGGCTGCCATCGCGGCGGCGGAACCACTCCATGTGGCACATCCCCGTGGGCATGCCCAGCGCGGCCAGGGCCTGTGCGGCAACCTCGCGGATGTCGTCGTAGAGGGGCGCGTCCACCTCACGCGGCACGACAACACGCCACTGAATCCACGGCGTGCGCATCACTTCGAGGGGGGTTGGGTAGTAGTGGCTGACCGAATGCCACAGCACCTCACTGCCACGGGTGTAGGCATCGAAGGAGTGCTCTGTGCCCAGGATGAACTCCTCCAGGAGCACGGGGTTGCTCTCGCTGGGCGGCGACGCCTTGAGGGCGTGGGCCAGGGCCTCCGAGGTGTCGGCGCGGAAGGTCGACGCAGCGCCCGCACCCTCGAGGGGCTTGACGACGAGGGGCAGGCCGATCGCGCCGGCGAATTGCCACGCCTCACGCTCCTCGACCACGACGCGGTGGTGGGCGATGGGGACGCCGTGGGTGTACAGGATGTACTTCATGCGGCCCTTGTCGCGAAAGTTGAGAGCCGTCTCGACGGTCATGCCGGGGATGCCGAGCCACTCGCGGGTCTGGGCTACCGGAACCTGCATCTGCTCCTGGCCGCTGAAGATACGGTGGATGGGGCCGTGGCGGGTCGATAGCTCGTGGGCGGCGTGGGCCAGCTGGCCCGAGTCTATCATGTTGTCGACGCGCCAGTGTCCGGCCAGCTGCTCCTGCAAGTCAGGGCGGAGGGCCTCGAGCGGATCCTGGCTGACGACACCCAGGGTGACATCCGGCAAGGTCAACGTGGCCTCGATGAAGCGCGTCGCGATAGCGTTGAAGAAGGGCGCGGCGATGATCACGAAGGGCATAGGACCTCGCTTGTCATGGGGCGACCGGACATGGGGTGGGGCTAATATTGCTCAACTGGCCCCCCGCTGTCAAACGCCCCAGGCGCGCCATGTACTTTCGGCGTTCTGTCGTTCGCGGTGCTATACTTGGGTCGCCGCATGAGCCGCCGCTCAAGGCGAAAGGAGTGTTATGAGCGAGCCTTTGACACCGGATCGCGTGGCCGCGCTGCTGCCTGCGCTGGGACCACTGGCCGAGGCCACCGCCCAGCGCGGCGCGCTCGATCCGGCCGACCTATCCCTGCTACAGATGGGGCTTGGCCTCGACGAGCCGTGGGCGGCCGATGAGATGCGTCGCTGGGCCGATATTCTCGGCGCGGCGCGGCAGCCAGGCCGTCAGGACATGGCGGCCCGAGCGCTGACGCTGCGGGGTGTGCCCGAGGACGATGCCACGCGCGCCGTGGCTGCGGCCGCCGGCGTAGCCGCTGCGCCCGCCGCCGCCGCCACGACGACGACCGGGCTGACACCCGAACCGGCCCCGGCCGCTGAGCCAGCGCCGCCGCCAACCCGCAGCTCTCCGTGGCCGTTGCTGCTGGGCCTGCTGGGCCTGCTGGTTCTCGTGGCCCTGGGGTCGTGGTGGCTGAGCCGCGCCAACGCCCCAACCAACCAGACCACTACCGCGCCAACCACCACCGCACCAACCACTACCGCGCCGACCGCCGCCGCCACGGGCGCGCCGACGCGCGTCGCAGTGGTGGTGCCGCCCACCGCGCCCGCCGCCTATCCGTCCCCGCCGAGCGCGCCGACGGCGGCCGCCAAAGTCGCCCCGACGGCGGCGGCCAAAGTCGCGCCGCCGGTCGCGGCAGGGGTTGTTCCCACGGCCAGCGTCCCGCCGACGGTGACGCGCCTCGCCGCCTCGCCGACGCCCATCCCGCCGACGCGCACGCCCCGACCGCGAGCGACGCTCACGGCCGCGGCGGCCGCCTGCCAGCCGGGCGTGGGCCAGACCTTCAGGCCGGTCTGGGGCGATCTGGGCCTGCACGCGACGACGGGCTGTCCGACGAGCGCCGAAAAGGCCATCATCACCGCTTACGCACCCTTCGAGAAGGGTTTCATGATCTGGCGAGCCGACAATCGCCAGACCTACGCCGTCTACGATGACGGAACCTTCGAGGTCTTCGCCGATAGCTGGCAGGAAGGCGACCCCGAGTACTCTTGCACCGACGCCAACACCCCCAATCGTACGCCGCCCACCCCCCGGCGGGGCATCGGCAAGGTGTGGTGCACGCAGCCCGGCGTGCGCGCCAAGCTCGGCAACAGCAAAGCCGACGAGAACGGCAACCTGCGGGCGGTGCAAGACTTCGAGCGCGGCGTGGGCTTTGGCATCGGCGAGCGGGACCCGGCGGTGTTCATCTTGCAGAGTGACACGCGGCGCTGGTCGGCGGGCTAACCACCGACAACGCCGGCGGCCAGGAACATGAGAGGTGGCCATCCCGCGCGAGCGTAGCACAGGGATGCTCGTCGCGGATGGCCACAGCCACGATACCCGGCGGGTGTGAACCCTCATGGTCTACCCTCGCCTGTGGTGCTATAATCCCCGCAGGAGACCTCCATGACCGACAAGCTGCTGGTAGAGTCCCACGGCGCGGTGCGCCGGTTGATCATCAACCGGCCCCGCCTCCGCAACGCTCTGGACGCCGAAACTACTGATGCCCTGCGCGCCGCCCTCCTGGCAGCGGAGGCTGACGAGGCGACCCGCGTCATCATCCTGACGGGAGCGGGCGGGGCGTTCTCGTCGGGGGCCGACCTGACGGCCGCCATCGGCGACCTCGACCCCGATAGCATCTTCCGCATCCTCACCGAGCATTACGCTCCCACCTTGCAAACGATTCGCGCCTGCCGCTGGCCCGTCATCGCCGCCGTCGATGGGGTGGCGGCCGGCATCGGCTGCGACTTCGCCCTGGCCTGTGATGTGCGCCTGGCGTCCGAACGCGCCTCCTTCGCGGAGTTGTTCATTCGTGTCGGCCTGGTCACCGACGGCGGCGCGTCGTGGCTGCTACCGCGACTGGTCGGCTACGGGCGCGCCCTGGAGATGGCCCTGACCGGTGAGGCGGTGGACGCCGCCGAGGCGCAACGCATCGGCCTTGCCAACCGGGTGTATCCGACTGAGGAGTTCGAGGCGCGGGTGATGGAATACGCCGAGCGGTTGGCGCGTCAAGCGCCGCTGGCGTTGGTGCGCATGAAGCGCGCTTTCCTCGCTGCCCAGCAGGGCAGCTACGAGGAGGCTATGGCGCGCGAGGCGGCGTTCCAGCGGGAGATTCTCGGCAGTGAGGACGGGTTCGAGGGCTTCCGCGCCTTCCTCGAAAAGCGCGCTCCGCAGTGGACAGGTCGCTAGAGCGCTCGCGACTGGCAGGGGGGAACGCTCGTGGCTGTACTCAGCGTGCGTTTGCTGGGGCCGCCCCACATACGAAGTGGTGACACCGAGCTACGCCTGCCATCGGCGAAGGCGCAGGCTCTGCTGTATTACCTGGCCGCACAGCCACGTCGCACCTTCTCGCGCTCACACCTCGTCGCGCTGCTGTGGGAGGAGAGCGCCGAGGCTGAGGGGCGTAACAGCCTCAGCACGGTGCTGACTCGGCTGCGTCACGCCCTGCCTGTGTTCCCTGTCGCCGCCGAGGGTGACACCCTGGTCTGGCGACCGGGCGACGCCGCCTGGGTAGATACGGACGCCTTCGCCGCCACAGGCGCAACCCTGGCCGAGCTGAGCGCGGCGGCGGCCCTGTGGCGTGGCCCCTTTCTCGACAGCTTCGCCGTCCGCGACAGCCTGACCTACGACGAGTGGCTGTCCCAGTCCCGCCAGTATTGGGAGCAGCGTTATCTGGACCTGATGGGCCGCCTGGCGGACGCCGCCATCACCGCGCGCGCCTGGCCCCTCGTGCAGCAGGCCGCCCGCCAGGCGCTGACCGTCGATCCTCTTCAGGAGCGCTTCTACCGCGCGCTGATGACGGCGCTGTATCAGAGCGGCGACCGGGCCGCCGCTCTGGCCGAGTACGAGGCGTGCGTCCGGCTGCTGGGCCGCGAGTTGGGCGCGGCGCCTGACCGCGACACGCGCGCGGTGTTCGAGGCCATCCGCGACGACAGCCTGCCGCGCATCGCGGCCCCCACTCCCCGCCCCCTGACCCTGACCCGCCGCATCGCGCGCGCCCCCAGCCTGCCCCTGCTCGAACGCCAGCGGGAGATGGACGCCCTGCTCAATCACCTGGCCCAGACCGAGGCGCGGGCGACGAGCGGTGACGCGCCTACAGGGCGGCTGGTCATCGTGGAAGGCGAGGCCGGTATCGGCAAGTCGCGTCTGCTGGCTGAGGTGACATGGCGCTTGAGCGAGGGTGACCCGCCGGGCTGGACCGTGATCGAGGGTCACTGCTACGAGGCGGAGCAGAGCCTGCCCTATCACCCCTTCGTCGACGCCCTCAACCCGGTGGTGGCGGACCTGGGTACGCAGGGGGTGGGCCTGTCTGACGTGTGGCTGGCCGAGCTGGCGCGGCTCCTGCCCGATCTGGCCGCGCTTCGTCCCGGCCTGGGCCAGTCCTTCGTTATCGACCCGTCCCAGGACCAGCGCCGCCTGTTCGAGGCGGTGGCCCGCTTTCTGATGGCTCTGCCAGCGCCCTTGCTCTTCATCCTGGACGACCTGCATTGGGCCGACGCCGGCACGCTGCAACTCCTCAGCTATCTGGTGCGTCACCTGGCCGAGTATCCCATCCAATTCGCCGCGGCCGTGCGCACCGAGGACACCGACGAGGCGTTACAGGCAAACCTGTGGCAGCTCGAACGCGAGGGGCGGCTGTCCACCCTCGACCTGGCGCGCCTGTCGCCGGCGGGCACGACAACTCTGCTGCGCCAGATGGGTCACGCTGACGTGGAGGGCCTGGCGGCGCGGTTGTACCGGGAGACCGAGGGCAACCCGCTATTTACGGTCGAGGTTGTGCGCTCGCTGCAGGAGAGCGGCGGCCTCCTGCAGGGGCAGGCCGAAGCCCGGCTGACCGTGCCCGCGTCAGTCAGCGCCGTCATCCAGGGTCGGCTGGCTCGCCTCAGCCCGGCCGCCCGCGAGTTGCTGGTCGCTGCCTCGATCTATCGCCGCGACTTCAGTTTCGAGGGGGCGCGCGCCGTGAGCGGCCAGGAGGAGAATGTCGCCCTGGACGCCCTGGATGAGCTACTGGCGGCGCACCTCCTCACGGAAGAGAGCAGCCAGGCGAGTTTGCTGGGCGATGAGATGGGCTATGCCTTCAGTCACGACAAGATCCGCGCGGTGGTTTACGCCGGGCTGAGTCATGCGCGGGCGACCGCCCTGCACCGCCGCGCAGTGGCCGCCCTCGGCGAGGCGACCGACCCACGGGCCGCTGAACGGCTCGCCTATCACGCCATCCACGGTCGGTTGTGGGAGGATGGGCTACGCTGGAGCACGCAGGCCGGCATGGGGGCGACCGCCGTCTTCGACTTCGCGACCGCCGCGTTACTCTACCAGCGTGCGCTGGAATGCCTGGCGCACCTGCCGGCGACGGAGGCGCTGCGTCGCCAAAACGTGGAGTTGCGCTTGATGCTGGCGCGGGTAGCCTTCTACATCGAGCCGGGCCGCCTGATGGACTGGCTGGCCCCGGCCGAGACCGACGCCCAGACGCTAAAGGACGACCAGCTGCTGTCCTTCGTGTGGCTGGCCGAGGGTGCGGCGCTGTACATTCAGGGCCGCTTTCGGGAGGCGCGGCCGCGACTGGAGCGACTCATTCCGCTGATGGAACGCGCGGGCGACTCCCTCCAAATAGCGCGGACAAAGAATGTTCTGGCGCGAACGCTGGCGATGATGGGCGAGTCGGCGGCGGGGCTGGCGCTGCTAGAGGAAGCCGCGGCCCGCCTGGACATGGTGGGCGCGCATAACGACGCCCTTATCTCGCGGGGCATGATCGGCGCAGAGCGCGCCTTCCTGGGCGACTTCGATGCAGCCCTGGACATTGCCGAAACCGTCTACGCCGAGAGCCTGCAGCAGGCCGACCCCGGCGCCATCGCCGCCGCTGCCGACTTCGTTCAGGTCGTCCACCACTGCTGGGGGCACTGGGAGGAGGCGTTGGACTGGGGGCAACGCGCCCTGGAGCCGTCGCAACGAGCGGTCAACCGCGTCTACGAGCGCAACATCTACATCTTCCTCGGTCTGCCGCGTGCCCACCTGGGCGACATCGAGGGTGGACGCGCCGCCCTGGAGCGAGCCATCGCCCTGGGCGGGGAGTTCCATTCAACGGTCTTCATGGGTCGCGCGCACGCCTGGCTGGCCGACGTTCTGCTGTTGAGCGGCGACGCTGAAGCCGCCCGGCGCACCGCCGAGATTGGGCTGGACATCGCGGCCGAGGCGGGCGCGCGCTACGATCACGGCCTGGCGCGGCGCGCCCTGGGTAAGGCATGGGCTGCCCTGGGCGATCTGGCCGCGGCGGCTACAGAGTTGCGCGGGGCGCTGGGTGAGTTGCGTGACCTGGGCGCGTTGCCAGCCGTCGGTCGCACCCTGGCCGCTTTGGCCGACGTAGCCACCGCCCAGGGCGACACGTGCGCCGCCGACGCGGCCCGCAGCGAAGCCCGCGACATCTTCACCCGCCTGCGCATGGACTGGGACCTGAGCCAGATCCCCTGATCTCCCGACTGAAGCGCCGCCTGCATCCAATTGCCCCCCGCCTGCGTCTTCTCCACAGGCAGACCTGTCGCACCGTGTCGTTGGCGATCAGGTTTCGACCCTCGCGCACTTTCCACCATTGGCTACCCTCCTGCCGCCATGATGCTGCCCCCCCCATACCGCCCCGCCCTGGAAGCGGGGTTGACCTTCATCGAGGAACGCCGTTGGGCGGATGCCGTCGCCGCCCTGGAGCAGGCGCGGGCAGAGACGCCCTGCCTCGCCGCCACCTATTGGCTGGCCCAGGCGCGCTTCCAGCAGGCGCGGCTGGGGGAGGCCGACTCGCCCCTCGAGCGACTCGCCCACTGGCAGCAGGTGGCCGCCGACCTGGCCGACGCGCGTCGCGCCGCGGGCACGCGCGTCGAGGTCGACCTGACGCTACTGACGCTGGAAACCCGTGTGACCCGCGCCGAGATTCTGGCCGCAGTCACCGCACTGGCGGCGGGAGCCGCTGCGCGCCGGCCTGGTTCGCGGCATGCCCTGGCTGCCCTCGTCCGGCGCGCGAGCGTCGCCTCTGCTGGCCTGCCGCAGGGTCGCTGGCGCGGCCGCTGGCTGCTGACCGTTGCGCCGCGCCAGCGACGTCATCCTCACTGGGCACGCTGCGCTCACCTCGGCGCGAGTGTGTGGCTGGTGGAGGTGGTGATGGTGGTCAGGGGGCGGAGAAGGCGGGTCGGCTATCTGGCCGCGGTGACGGAGGCGGAGGTGTAGGGGGCTCCTCCGCCCAGCGCGTGTTGTACGCCAGCGCCAGAGCGATCTCCTCTTGCACCCAGGCGTCGGCCTCGACGGTGGCGCGGCGAGTAAGGGCTGCCAGCGCGGTGTCGCCGCCCAATCGTCCCAACGCCCAGGCGGCGTGACCGCGCACCAGAAGCGGCTCGCCGTTGAGGGCGTCGATGAGGGCGGGGACGGCCGTCACGTCACCGCTGTTACCCAGGGCGATGCACACATTGCGACGCAGCCCGGCCCAGGTTGCACGGCGGATGGGGCTGCCCTGGAAGCGGGCGCGAAAGTCGTCTTCGCTGAGGGCCAGGAGGGGTATCAGGGCGGGGCTGGAGCCGACGGCGGGGCGCGGGCTGAACTCGGCGTGGTTGCTGGGTGTGCGGCGGCGGTTCACCGGGCACACGTCCTGGCACACGTCACAGCCGAAGATCCAGTTTCCCATCAGCGGGCGCAGGTCGCGCGGGATGGGGCCTTTGTGCTCGATGGTCAGGTAGGAGATGCAGCGCGCGTTGTCCAGTACGCCGGGCGCGACGAGGGCGCCGGTCGGGCAGGCGGGCAGGCACGCCTCGCACGCGCCGCAGTGGGTCTTGAGGGGTGGGTCAGGGGGCAGCGCGACGTCTAGCAGCAGCTCGCCCAGCAGCACCCACGAACCGTGCGCGTGGGTGAGGATGTTGGTGTTCTTGCCGTACCAGCCCAGGCCCGCCCGCTGCGCGACGGCGCGGTCGGTGATGCGGGCCGTGTCGGCCAGGGCGCGCATGTCCACCGGCCGCCCCAGCCGCGCCTCGACCCAGCGATGCAGGGCGCGTAGCCGCTGACGGAAGACGTTGTGGTAGTCGAGGCCCCAGGCGTAGCGGGCGACGCGCCCGGCCGGCGCGCCGGGCGCGCTGGCGTCGGTCTCGCCCTCGCACGAATAGTCGATGGCGACGGCGACGATGGACCGCGCGGCGGGCATGAGGTTCTTGGGGTCGCCCGCCACCCGCGCCCGCTCCAGGTTGAACCACGGCAGGCCGTCCATCAGCCCGGCCTGGATGCGCTCTTCGAGAATGCGCTGCGTGTCGGGGAAGGGCGCGGCGGTTGTGACGCGCACCAGATCGAGGCCCAGGCGGCGCGCCTCGGCGAGAAGGTCCGCCTTGAGGCGCAGCGCGTCGATGTCGACCAGGGTCAGGGGTGTATCCATACTTCACGGAGTGACAGCCGATAGAGTCAGCATGAGGTTTGTGACGACGGCAAGTATATTCCCCTCATGCCGGCTCCGGCAAGTCCTCTGGCCCCCAGGGACGCCGGGCGTCGGACACGCCTTGCAGGATGACGAAGGAGATGGCGGTCATCACCAGCAGGCTCAGGATGGCGGCCGGGCGGCCGAGGTTTAGGGTGTTGACGATGAAGCCCCACAGGAAGGGACCGAGGATGGCGGCGAAGCGGCCGACCATGGCGTACAGGCCATAGAACTGGCCCACGTAGCGCGGCGGCGACAGGCGCAGCATGTAGGGGCGGTCGGCGCTCCACGTGCCGCCCAGGGCGAAGCCTGCGCAGACGCCCACCGCCCAGAACAGGGCGGACGGCAGGCCGAAGGTGGGGATGGCGAAGGCCAGAGCAAAGACGGTCATCCACATGATGAGGAAGACATTGAGGGTCTTCTTGGGGCCGATGTGGTCGACGATGAAGCCGCCGATGAGGCCGCCGGCGATGGCTCCGACGATGCCGAGCAGCAGGACGATCTGCGCCTGGCCGCTGGTGAAGCCTAGCTCGTTGGTGACGTAGATGCCCATGAAGGCGATGACGGTGTTGGCGGCGTCGGCGTAAAAGATGCGCCCGAACAGGAAGCGGCCCAGGCCAGGGTAGTGACTCGTGCGGCTCAGGGTGGTGCGAATCTCGGCGAAGGCGCGGCCTACCGCGTGCAGGCCAAATGGCCTGACCTTGCGCGGTCGCTCCTTGAGGAAGAGGAAGATGGGCAGCGCGAACACCAGGTACAGCAAGCCGGTGGCGCGGAAGACGCTCTCGTAGCCCAGATTGAGGCGTTCGAGCAGCAGCAATCCGGCGCCGATGCCGATGAAGGAGCCGAAGTAGCCCAGGCCCACGCCCAACCCCCCGACGCGACCCCGGGTCGCCTCGGTGCTGACCTCGGGCAGCAGGGCGTCGTAGAAGATGAGGCCCGCCTGGTAGAAGTAGTTGGCGGCGATGAAGAAGACCAGCGACAGCGCCAGGCCGCCCGTGCCCAGCAGCAAGGTAAATGTGACGGCCAGCAGGGTGCTGACGATGAGGAACGGCAGGCGGCGCGGCGACTGATCGGACAGCGCGCCGATGATGGGCGCGCTGACGAACATCAGGGCCATAGAGAGGGCAGTGGCGTTGCCGAACTGCTGGTCGGTTCCGCCCATGGCGTTGACGACCCACAGCGGGAAGTACAGGCTGGCGATGTTCAGGCTGAAGATCGTATTCGCCAGGTCGTACAGAATCCAACTGGCGACGCTGGCGAACGAAATGGGGCGTTCGTCCTGTGCCTGGGTGGTGATGGCGGCCATGCGGGACTCCTTCGCGGCCAGAGTGGAGCGAGTATGCCGCAGATAGCGAGGCGCGTCAAAGCATGCTATAATTCCCCGGCCCCACCCGTCATTCCCAATCTCTGTCTCGAAGGAGAGGTAGCATGGCTCGCAACAAGATTACAATCATCGGCGCCGGCAACGTCGGCGCGAGCTGCGCGTTGTGGCTGGCGCCCATGAATCTGGGCGACATCGTGCTCAAGGATATCCCGGCCGCCGGGACGATGCCGGCCGGCAAGGCGCTGGACCTGCTCCAGTGCGGCCCCGTGATGGGCTTCGATGCCCGCATCATGGGCACGACTGAGTATGGCCCTACCGAAGGCTCGGACGTCATCGTGTTCACCGGTGGGTTCCCCCGCAAGCCGGGCATGAGCCGTGAGGACCTGGTCGCCAAGAACGAAGAGGTCGTCGTCGACGTGATGAACGAGGTCAAGCGCACCTCGCCCAACGCCGTCGTGATCATGGTCACCAACCCGCTGGATACGATGGCCTACGTCGCCTACAAGACCAGCGGCTTCGCCAGGAACCGCATCATGGGCCAGGCGGGCATCCTCGACAGCGCGCGCTTCCGCACCTTCATCGCCCAGGAACTGAACACCTCCGTCAATAGCGTACAGGCCTTCACCATCGGCGGCCACGGCGACGAGATGGTGCCGCTGGTGCGGTCGGCGACGGTGGGCGGCGTGCCCCTGACCCAGACCATGTCGAAGGAGAAGCTCGACGCCATCGTGGAGCGTACGCGCAAGGGCGGCGGCGAGATCGTCCAACTGCTTGGCACGAGCGCGTACTACGCCCCCGGCGCGGCCAGCGCGCAGATGGTAGAAGCGGTTCTCAACGACCGCAAGCTGATCGTGCCGGTGGCCGCTTACCTGGACGGCGAGTACGGCCTGAAGGACATGTACTTCGGCGTGATGGCCAAGCTGGGCCGCAACGGCGTCGAGGAGATCATCGAGGTTGACCTGGATGCTGAGGAGCGCGCCGCGCTGGACAAGTCTGTCGAGCTGATTCGCGGCACAATGAGCGCGCTGGTGCAGGTGAAGCCGTCGTAGGTCGAGGCTTGCCGATATCGCTGACGCCCCCGGCCGCGAGTCGGGGGCGTTGCTATCCCCGCCCGGCGGCGAGTGCAGGGTAATCGCCTTGACTAGACCACCTTACCTTGCTTACAATACCTGCGTTTGGTGACACAGCCGCCTACGCTAGTCTCAGAGGAGGGTTTTGCCATGTCGGACCTGGTTTTGGAAGCTCGGCGTGTCGCCGACATCGAAGAGGCCGAGCACGAGGTATACGTGCCCGACCCTGGCGTCGTCGAGCACTCCTACATCAAGGACCCCGATACCTTCTACGCCGAGTCCGTCAAGGATATCCCGGCCTTCTGGGAGAGGCAGGCGGAAGAGCTGGACTGGTACAAGAAGTGGGACCGCGTGCTGGACGATAGCCGCGCCCCCTTCTACCGCTGGTTCGTGGGCGGCAAGACGAACATCGTCCTCAACGCCCTCGACCGCCACGTCAAGACCTGGCGCAAGAACAAGCTGGCCCTGATCTGGGAGGGCGAACCGGGCGATTCGCGGACGATGTCCTACTACGCCCTGAACCGCGAGGTCAACAAGTTCTCCAACGTCCTGCGCGGCATGGGCGTCAAGCGGGGCGACCGCGTTACCATCTACATGGGTCGCATCCCGGAGATTCTGGTCGCCATGCTGGCCTGCGCCAAGATCGGCGCGATTCACAGTGTCGTCTTTGGCGGCTTCTCTGAGAACGCCCTGGGCGACCGCATCGAGGACGCCCAGAGCCGCGTCCTCATCACCCAGGATGGCAACTGGCTACGCGGCAAGGTCATTGACCTCAAGACGATCGTGGACGCCGCGATTCGGCGCAGCCCGGTCGTCGAGAAGGTCATCGTCGTCCAGCGCGCCAATAACGCCGTCAACATGGAGGCGGGGCGCGACTTCTGGTACCACGACCTGATGAGCCTGCCCATCGCCACGACCAGCAGCGAGACGGAGGTCATGGAGGCTACCGACCCGCTGTATATGCTGTACACGTCTGGCTCGACTGGCAAGCCCAAGGGCCTCGTCCACCTTCATGGCGGCTACCAGGTGGGCATCGCCAGCACCCTCAAGTATGCCTTCGACGTGAGCGATGAGGACCGCTGGTGGTGCGCCGCCGACCCGGGCTGGGTCACCGGCCATAGCTACATCGTCTACGCGCCCCTCATCCTGGGCCTGACGTCCTTCATGTACGAGGGCGCGCCCAACTTCCCGTATCCCGATCGCTGGTGGCAGCTGATTGCCAAGTACGGCATCAGCCACTTCTACACCGCGCCGACGGCCATCCGCGGCCTGATGCGCTTCGGCCCCGCCTGGCCCAAGCGCCACGACCTGTCCAGCCTCAAGGTGCTGGGTACGGTCGGCGAACCCATCAACCCCGAGGCCTGGCGCTGGTACTACCGCTACATCGGGCAGAACCGCTGCCCCGTCATCGACACCTGGTGGCAGACGGAGACCGGCGCGTTCATGATCACGCCGACGCCGGCCCGCGCGCTGAAGCCTGGCTCGGCGACGCGGCCCTTCCCCGGCATTGTGGCCGACGTGGTGGACGAAAACGGCCAGTCCACTGAGCCTGACCAGGAGGGTTTCCTGGTCATCCAGCACCCCTGGCCGGCGATGCTGGCCGGCATCTACGGCGACCCTGACCGCTACATCAATACCTACTGGGGCAAGTTCCCCGGCGTCTACCTGGCGGGCGACGCGGCCCGCAAGGACGCCGACGGCTATTTCTGGATTATCGGCCGCATCGACGATGTGATCAATGTGTCGGGCCACCGCCTGGGTACGGCCGAGATCGAGAGCGCGTTGGTCAGTCACCCGGCTGTGGCCGAGGCGGCCGCCATCGGCCTGCCTGACGAGGTCAAGGGGCAGGGCATCCACTGCTGGGTACTGCTACGCAATGGCTACCAGGCCAGCGACGCCCTGGCCGAGGACCTGAAGCTCCACGTGCGGCGAGAGATCAGCCCCATCGCTTCGCCCGACAAGATTTACTTCCCCAGCACGCTGCCCAAGACACGCAGCGGCAAGATTATGCGCCGCGTGCTGAAGGCGCGCGCCCTGGGCATGGCGGAGGG
>DAOUDG010000005.1:0-35275 GCA_034431435.1 Anaerolineae bacterium
GTCAGCGCGCCGCTCGCCGCGCCGGTGAGGGGCACGCCGCGCCGGGCGACGGTGCGCGTGCGCCACATCGCCTACGGCCCGCTGGCGCAGTTTGGCTGCCTGCTGGGCGCGGTGGGCTGGGTGATTCCCGGCCTGCTGCTGGGCCTGGGCGTCAGTTCCCTCGTGGGCGCGGCCCGCCGCTGGCTCGACGGTATTCAAGACTTCAACCTCAGCCTGTTGGGCCGTGAGATTGCCAGGGTCAACCTGGTGCAGGCGCTGGGCCTGACGATGGCGCAGGGTCGCTTGCAGGCCCTGGACGCAGCGGGGCCGCTGACCATTTTGGGGGTGACGTTCTCCGTCGCCCTGGTCGGCGGCCTCCTGGCGATGCTGATTATCCTGTTGCTCGGTGTGGTCTACAATGCTCTGGCGGCGACGACGGGAGGTATCGAGCTAGACCTGGACGAGCGGGTTGGCTAACGACCGGCGAGCGGTGACAGCGCGCTTAGCAGCGGGGACTGGGCAGTGGTACGGGTATCATTGCCGCATGTAGGACAACGATGGACAAGGGCCACGCTCCGTGTACCAGGTAGCTGTTCGACAACAGTGACCAGGGGAACGTGGTCGATGGGGCAATAGGCCACGCCATTGTGGGCGTACTCCATAATAATTGTCGCGACTTGTGATACTTGCCATGACATGGTAACACTCCTCTCACAGGTGGCGGCGATGGCTGCTGCTTCCCGAAGTCAGGTGCTGCTGGCATGTCAGGAGGCGCTAACGGGTAGGTTGCGATTCCGAACCGGTGCCATCTCACAACGTGAAGAAACGTGAACCTGGCGTAGGCAAAAAGTAGGGGGGACGTCAGGGTGGAAACCCAAGTATAGGATCGACCGGTCGCGGTGTCAAATCGTCCGGGACGGAGCGGGCTATTCGTGCGCCTCGCGCTCGATGAGGAGAGTTACCGGTCCGTGGTTGACGAGCTGTACATCCATGGCCGCGCCAAAGCGGCCCGTGGCGGTGGGGATGCCCGCCGCCTCAAGCTGCGCCACGAAATAGTCGACCAGCGGCTCGGCCACTTCCGGCCGAGCCGCCTGCGTGAAGTCGGGCCGCCGCCCCTTGCGGGCATCGCCATACAGGGTGAACTGGCTGACGATCAGGACCGCGCCGCCCACATCGGTCAGCGACCGGTTGAACTTGCCCTGGTCGTCGCTGAAGATACGCAGCCCCGCCACCTTCGCCGCCAGCCACTCGGCCTCGGCGCGCGTGTCACCCTCTCGCACGCCGAGCAGCACCAGCAGCCCTGGCCCGATGGCCCCGACCGTCTCGCCGTCCACCCTCACCGCCGCCTCGCGTACCCGCTGCACCACCGCGCGCACTAATATCCCCGCTTGCGATCGACAAGATTCAGCAGCGGGTCATTGTCCAGGAAGCGCCGCAGGTTGTGGGCGAAGACGTCGGCCGCCCAATCATCGTAGCGCGGCGTGAAGCCAGAGATGTGCGGCGAGATGATGACGTTGTCCATACCCCACAGCGGGCTGTCGGCGGGCAGCGGTTCCGGCTCGAACACGTCCAGACCCGCGCCCCCTAGCCGCCCCGCCCGTAGCGCCTCTATCAGTGCGTCCTGATCGATGACGCCGCCCCGCGCCACATTGACCAGGAAGGCGTCCGGCCGCATGGAGGCGATCTCCTCGCGCCCGATCAGGTGACTCGTCTCGGGGGTCAGGGGCGTGCTGACCACCACGTAGTCGGATAGCACGAGCATGTCGCTGATGGCGTCGGGCGGGTAGTAGCGGGCCGGAATGGTCCCGTTGGGGTCGCCGGTACCCTTGAGCCGCCAGCCGTGATACTGTGGGTCCGAGGTAACCCGCTTCGTCGCCAGGACGCGCATGCCCATCGCCTGCCCTAGCCGCGCAACCTCGCGGCCAATCGCGCCGTAGCCTACCAGTCCCAACGTCATGCCGCGCAGTTTGCGCGGGACGAAGTTGGCCCAGCGATTTGTCGCCCACTCGGCGCGCGCTTGATAATCCAGCATACGCGGCACGTGATGCGCCCAGGCCAGCATCAAACCGATGGCATACTCAGCGATGGGCACGGCATGGATGCCAGTCATACTGGTGATGGGAATGTCGCTGCGCCAGGCCTCCGTATTGTAGATGTGCTCGACACCGGCATTGTGTAACTGAATCCAGCGCAGATTGGGAGTCGCAGAAAGGGGGAAGTCAGTGCCGCCAGCGTACAGCACGACAATACTGGGGTCCAGCACATCGGCGAGCGTGATATCCCGCGTCACCACCCGCTGCTCGACCTGAACGCGGGGCGACAGGGAGCGCAGTGTCGCGAGTTGGTCGTCGCTAAAGCGCAGCGTGACCAGAACGGGGATGGTCTGCATGCGGTCGATCATTCAGTCCCTCCGCTAGGGATAAACAGGGTGGCGCGTCGCTGTATTATAGCGCGCCGTCAGTCGTCAGGCGACTCGCTGGCCGAGCGCCTCATCGTACAGTGCCAGCGTCCGCGCCAGCATCGTCGCCTGGTCAAATTCGGCCACCGCGCGGGTGCGAGCTGCCCCGCCCATCGCCTGCCGCCGCACTGGATCGTCCAGCAGGGCGCGAATCGCCCCTGCCAGGGCTGGCGGGTCGTGGGGCGGCACGATGAGGCCCGTCACGCCGCCCTGGTTGACGTAGGACGTGCCGGTGCCGATCTCCGTCGTCACCACGGGCAGCCCCGAGGCCATCGCCTCGATCAGGGCCACGCCGAAGGCCTCGCTACGCTGCGTCGCGGGCAGCACGTACACGTCGGCGGCCTGGTACAGGGCGCGCTGCTCGGCGTCCGACACGTCACCAACGAACAGAACCCGACTGGCGACTCCCACCGCCTCGGCCAGCGCGCGCCACTCAGCGCCCATTGGCCCGCTGCCCGCCACCACCAGGCGCGCCCCCTCCACCCCCGGCAGGGCGCGCAGCAGGACATCCAGGCCCTTGTAGTAGCGCAGGCGGCCCATGAACAGCAGCAGCGGCGCGCCATAGCGCAACCGCATGGCAGCGGCGGCCGGATCAGGCGTCACGAAGGGCGTCAGGTCGATGCCGAGGGGGATGACGCGCACCC
Organism: Anaerolineae bacterium; assembly: GCA_034431435.1. Taxonomy (GTDB): domain Bacteria; phylum Chloroflexota; class Anaerolineae; order Epilineales; family JAHCIE01; genus JAHCIE01. The sequence goes on from DAOUDG010000005.1 coordinate 3,082, forward strand.
GCGCCGCGTTGGCTCGCAGATAGGGCGAGCTGGCCGCGTAGGTCGGGCTGGTGGCGATGATGCGGTCGGTGCGGGCCAGCAGCCGCTCCATCAGCGGGCGGTAGAGCCGCAGGATACCCGCCTGGCGCACCACGTCGCTGTGGTAGGTCATTACAGTGGCGCGGGCGCGCCCGGCCAGCCATGCCGAGACCTCGCCAACCGGGTACGGAAAATGGAGATGGATGATATCGGCGGGCAGGCCGCGCAGGGCCAGGGGCAGCGCCACACTCAGGGGGGTCGAGGCGACCGTCGCCAGGCGCGCGGCCTTGACGACGCGCACCCCGTTGAGAGTCTGCGCCTGGCTGTGGCGGTCAGCCGATGTGACCAGGACGGTTACGTCGTGGCCGTGCGCCGCCTGCCCCTCGGCCAGGATACGCACGTGGTTCTCGATGCCGCCGAGGACGGGGTAGTAGTCTTTGTAGACGTGGACAATGCGCATAGGATGTTACCGCCGCCGGGCGACGCGGCGCAGGACCGCCAGCGTCTGCTCGGCAGTCCGCGCCCAGGTGAAGGTAGCTGCCCGCGCCAGCCCGGCCTGGTGCAGGCGTGTCCACAGGCGACCATCCTGGAGCACGGCGATGATAGCCTGCGCCAGGGCGTGGCTGTCACTGGCTGGGACGAGGACGCCCGCGTCGCCGACAACCTCCGGCAGGCTGCTGGCGCGAGAGGCGACGACGGGCGCGCCGCAGGCCATCGCCTCCAGGACGGGGAAGCCGAAACCTTCGTACAGAGAAGGGAAGGCAAACACGGCTGCTCCGCTGTATAGGGCGGCCAGGTCGGCCTCGGCCACGTCGCTCAGGAGTCGCACCCGCGCCGTCAGGCCCGACTCGCGGATGCGGGTCTCAGCCTCGGGATAGCGGGGGTCGGGTCGGCCCGCCAGGACCAGGGCCACGTCGGGCATGGCGCGGGCGACCTCGCTGAAGGCTTCTACCAGACGTGGCAAGTTCTTGTGCGGCTTATTGATGCCAACGTACAGCACATAGGCCTCCGGCAAGGCGAGCCGCTCGCGGAGGCAGGCGATCTCCGGGGCAGGGCGCGGGGCAAAAGCTGGGTCGGCGGCGGGTGGTGTCACCGTGATGCGTTCGGGGCGCGCCTTGTACAGGGCCACCAGATCATCGCGCGCCGACGCGGACAGCGTCAGCAGGGCCGCCGACGTTCCCAGCGCCAGGTGAGTCATTGCGTCGTAGGCGGCGCGAGCGCGGCGCGAGGGCAGATACTCCGGGTAGCGAGTCGGCGTCACGTCGTACAGGGTAGTCACCACGGGCACAGGCATGGCGTAGGGTCGCACGTAGTAGGGCGCGTGCAGCGCGTCCAGTCGCAGTCGGCGGGCCGCCAGGGGCAACTCAACATGCTCGCGCAGCGACAAGGGCGGCGCGGCCAGGGTCACGACCTCGACGCCCGGCAGGCGACCCAGCGCCGCCAGGTCGTAGCGGCTGGTGGGCTGGTCGGCGTTGATCAGCAGGGCCAGACGGTCACCGTCGAGCTGGGCGGGCAGGGCGCGCGCCAGGTTGTAAACATAGCGGGCGATGCCGGGGAAGTGGTCGCGGATGGCGCGAGCGTCGAGGCCAATACGCATGGCATGGCTCAGGAGGGTCGCCCGCCCGGCGGGGCAGAGGCCATCGCCGATGGCGTGGCCGCGGCCACGGCGCGATAGGGGTAGCGATACCAGCCGTAGACATAGCCGAGCGCGGCGACATAACTCGTTAGGGCCTTGAGGGGCTTGAAGCCGGGCCGCCACGACGGCGCGGAGTACGAGTAAGGCAGGAAGACATTCGGTAGCAAGACCAGCGTGCGCAAGCCGACGAAACCCAGCGCGTGCAAAGGCGTTGCCAGGCGGCGGCCGGCCGCTCGCGTCGGGTCGCGCTGCACCTCTTGGGCGTGGCCGACCCCGTACAGGAAGTGCTTGCGCAACAGCGCGTAGAGCGTCGGCGGCGCGGGGTGGTAGACCCACGTCTGTGGCACGAGGATGAAGCGGTAGCCGAGGCGGCGGACACGGTAGAAGAACTCGGTGTCTACGCCACGCACCAACTGGTTATCGAAGCCGCCCACCGCGTCAAACACGTCGCGCCGCATCGCGCAGCAGGTCGTGGTGATCTCGATGTAGCCGTGGCGATCTAGCGGCGGGTTAGTTTCCAGCGGGGCGTCGACGATGGGGTGCTCGATGCGCGGCACTTCCCGCGCTACCCACCGCTGCCAGCCGTCGGCGTCTGGCGGCAGCAGCTTGGCCGTGCCCGTCACGCCGAGGCTCGCGTCTGTGAGCAGCGGTTGTACCAGGTTGGCGAGAGTATCGTCGCCGCCCAGGACAGCATCGTCGTCGATGAACACCAGGATGTCGCCGCTGGTGCGGGCGACGCCGATGTTACGCGCCTTGCCGTTGGGGCGAATGCCGACGGCCACCTCGATCTCGGCCGGCTGTAGTGTCTGACGGGCGACGGACGCGCGCAGGGCATCGACTCGCCCATCCAGGGATGGGATGACCACGGAGACGCGGGGCAGGGTCATCGGCGGCTCCTCTGTAGCAGGACTCGCACCTTACTCAATTCCTCCACGCGCAGTAGCCACGTCAGGGCCAGATAGACCGCCAGCCCCAGACCGGCGGCCGCGGCGATGCCGATGGCCTGGGCGATGAACCCGCTCTGGGGAATCAGCGGCCGCGCCAGGGTCGTCGTGACCCCGCACGCCGCCGCCGCCAGTGCGACAGAGAGAACCGGCCGAACCAGCGAGCGTGTGTCGAGGGGGCCGAGTCGCCGCCCGACGACCAACCAGCCGACGACGGCGACAATGGTCCAGGTTAGGGCGGTTGACAGGGCAATGCCGGCCAGGCCAAGCGGGCCAATCAACAACAGGTTGAGGGCGAGGTTGAGGACGGCGTTCAGCGCGCCCAGCCACATGGGTGTCAGCATGTCTTGCAGGGCGAGGAAGGCGCGCGTGACCAGCAACGCGATGTAGTTTGAGATAACGCCCAGCGAGAGAAAGCCCAGCGCCGAGGCCGTCAAGGCAGCGTCGGAGGCGTCGAACGCGCCGCGTTGCAGCAGTAGTGTCACAATGTTCAGGCGCAGGACGAACATGACCATGACAATAGGAGCCAGGAAGAAGATGACCATAGCGGTAGCATTGCGGAGGGCGCGCCGCAGACCGTCGGCGCCCTCGGACGCCGTGACTACCGACCAGTGGGAGAGCAATACCTCGTAGAACACCGCACCCACGAGAATATAGGGCAGAGCCGAGATGCGCTCAGCGTAGTTCAAGGCGGTCAGCGAGCCAGGCGAGAGGGGCGTCGCCATAAAGCGATCAATGTATGGGTTGAGCTGGAGCATCGTCAGGCCCGCCAGTTGATACAACGACTGGCTGGTGAAGCCGCTGAGGAGCACGCCCGGCGGCTGGGGGCGTGGGTCCGACAGCATGCCCAGGCGCCAGGCGATCACGGCCAGAAAGATGACCCCCGCTAAAGCGCCAGCGACGTAGCCAAAGGCCAGGCTGAAAATGCCGAGAGTGGCCGCGAAGGTCGTGATGATCACGATGCGCACGATGGACTCGACGGCGGTCAGCGCAGCCGAGGGCCGGAAGCGTTGCCAGGTGCTGAAAACCGCCCCCAACGCGCCGTTCATCGTCAGCAGGGGCAGCAAGGGTAGCAAGGCCAGGGTCAGTGGCGGCAGCAGCGCCTGGCCGGTGGGCGGGAGGTACGCGCCGAGCAGGCGGGTGAGGGTTGGCGTCGCCACGGCCAGCGCCAGCGCCAGACTCCCCGCCAGTAGGCCCACCGTCAGCACGCTGCCGGAGGCGATAGCGCCCAGGGCGGGCGAGGCCTTGAGGCGCAACTCGACCAGTCGCGGCACGAGGGATGACCGGACCGCCTCGCGGATGACAGTCGAGAAGAACATGGGGATGGCGAGGGCCAGGTACAGGGCATCGGTGCGGCTGTCTGCGCCAAACACGGCAGCCACATAAGCTGCCGTCAGGAAGGCCAGCCCCTGCCCGGCGATGTTGATGACGCTGGTGCTGGCCGTGTCGCGGAAGATGCGCCGCCCCAGAGAGTCGCGATGGGCTACCATGCGCCTACCCCCGCGCTCGATTGTCGCGGCGTCGCCTGGGGCAGCATGTCACGGGCAATGACGGCGCGCAGCACATCGTCCACCGCTTGCGTCGTCGCCGCGCGGCTGTAGCGGGCCTCGGCGGTGCGCCGCGCCAGCGCGCCCATCGCCCGCCGCCGCCCCGGCGCGGCCAGCAGCGAGAGCAGGGCCGTCGCCAGCGCGCCCGCATCGCCAGGCGGGACCAGGAGGCCCGTCGCTCCCGGCGTGATAGCGGCGGGCACACCGCCGACGCGGCTCGCCACGACGGGCAGGCCGACCGACAACGCCTCGAGGATGCTCACGGGAAACGCCTCGTGGCACAGGCTGGGCATGACGAACACGTCGCCGGCAGCCAGGATGTCGGGCAGTTCGGCGTGGGGCACGAAGCCGAGGAAGCTAACCGCGTCCCCCAGGCCCAGATCGGCGGCGCGCCGCCGCAGGCTCTCGGCGTAGCCGCCATCACCCGCGACAACCAGGCGCGCATCAGGGGCCGCGACGCGCGCCTGCGCCAGGGCAGCCAGCGCTACCTGTATCCCCTTCTCGGCCTCGAGCCGCGTCGCGGCGACGACCACAGGGGCGGCGTCGGGTAGGTCGAGACGCGCCCGGGCCGCCGCCCGCCGCGCCGGGTCGGGCCGGAAGGTATCGATGTCCACTCCGTTGGGGATGACCGTTAATCGCTCGGCGGGAAAGCCGATCTCGCGGCGGTTCTCGTTGCCCACCGATGCGCTCGGCGCGATCCAGTGGCTGACACTGGGGGCGGCCCGCCGCCACAGCGTCAGCAGGCGTGGCAGCCGCCAGCCGAGACGCATCAGGCGATAGATGCCGCGCGGCGAGCGCGCGCCGCGCCAGGCTGTGATAATCTCGCCACGGCTCGAGCCGTGGAAGATGACCACGCTCGGCAGGGCCAGGTCGCGCCACGCCGGGGCCAGGTAACCCAGGCCGCCCGCGCTCTGGCTGAGAATGAGGTCGTAGGGCGTGTAGATGTGGCGCTGGGCCAGCAGGCGGTAGCTGTTTCGCCACCAGCTGGACTGGTAGCGCCGCCAGGTGGAGCCGGGCACGTACAGGATCTCGACGCCGTCCACCATCTCGACACGCTCGCCGCCTGGGTGGGCCGTCGTTACGACCGTGACGGCGTGGCCCAGGTCGACCAGGCCCCGCGCCAGCGTGTCCGACTGACGCTCCATGCCGCCGCGAATGCCGTGGGCCAGGGTGATACGCAGAGGCATCCAGATGCGCATGCTCAGCCCTCCGCTCCGGCGCGGCGAGCGCGCCGCCGCTGGGCGACGCGATCCGAGACGCGGTTGACCCAGGCATAGCGAGGCGCAAGGCGCAGGAAGGCAGCCAGGTAGGCAAAACGGGCGAGGGTCGGCAGCGGCGGCCCAAAGGCTGCCGCGCGGCGCAGGTAGGCGCGCGTCTGGCCCCAGTCCCCGCGCTGACTGTAGCGCAGCGCGGCGTCGATATACAGATTGCGGTAGGCGAGGGGACGCACCGCCCGCGCCTCGGCGGGCAGGTCTGGCTGGGCGAAGGTCTTGTCCAGGATATGGGTACGCGCGCTGACCAGTCGCTCCAGGGTGTGGCGGTGCGCGCTGGTCATCCGCCCCGCGTGGAGGCGAAAGTCGGACACAATGGCATCCACGAAGACAAATGGCCCCTGCCGCGCCAGCCGCAGCCACAGGTCCCAATCTTCGGCGTAGTCGGCGCGGGGGTCGAAGCCGCCAGCGGCGAGCAGGCTATCGCGCCGCACCAGGGCCGCGATGATGGACAGGAAGTCGCCGTACAACAGGCTGCGCAGGGTATGGCCGGGGAACGGCTCCGCCCCGCCCACCACCCGTGGCAGGCTCTGGCCGGTCGCGTCCATCGCCTGAGAGCGGCCGTAGACGACCACGGCGTCGGGGCGCGCGTCAGCGGCGGCCACCAGACGCGCCAGGCACTCAGGCCGCTGGCGGTCGTCGGAGTCGAGTATGATGGCGTAGTCACCCCGCGCGGCCCGTAGGCCGGCGTTGCGCGCCGCGCTGCAACCCTGGTTGCTCTGACGCAGGGCATGGATACGAGGGTCGGTATGACGCGCCAGCACGGCCTCCGTCTCGTCCGTCGAGCCGTCATCGACGATGACCAGTTCCCAGTCAGCGAAGGTCTGGGCCAGGACACTGGCGATCGCCTCGCCCACCAGATCGGCGCGGTTGTACGTCGCCAGGATGACGCTCACGCGCGGCGCGCGGCCCGCCTCGTGGCTCATCACGAGGCTCGCGCCCCGCCCAGGCTGAGGTCGCGCACGCGAGCCGTCACCATATCCAGCGCAACCTGATTGTGACCGCCTTCGGGGATGATGACGTCAGCATAGCGCTTGCTCGGCTCGACGAACTCCAGATGCATGGGGCGCACCGTGCTCAGATACTGCTCGACCACCGAGCCGAGGGAGCGGCCGCGCTCGGTCGTGTCGCGCAGCAAGCGACGAATGAAGCGCAGGTCGGCGTCCGTGTCCACGAACACCTTGATGTCCAGCAGTTCGCGTACACTCTTCTCGGCCAGGATGAGAATCCCTTCGACCAGGATGACCGGGCGCGGTTCGATGACGCGGCGCGTGGGGCGGCGGGTGTCTGTGGTGAAGTCGTACTCCGGCACCATCACCGCCCGCCCCGCCTGAAGCTCGTGGATGTGCTCCACCAGTAGCTCGGTCTCCAGGAGGTCGGGGTGGTCAAAGTTGACACGCCGCCGCTCCTCCGCAGGCAGATGGCTCAGGTCGCGATAGTAGGCGTCCTGCTCCAGGTGCGCGATCTGATTCCTGCCAACGCGCTCCAGGATGGCCCGCGCCACGGTAGTCTTGCCGGAGCCGGTGCCGCCCGCAACGCCGATGGTGACGGGTCTCGTCATGAGCCACTGGCCCCCAGTTGCTTCAGCAGGTCCTGGATCGGAGCCTGCGCATTGGGCGGCGCCAGGCTGAGGGCGATACGCAGCTGGGCCACGGCATCGGCCGTGCGCCCGGTGGCCGCATAGGCGCGCGCCAGGTCCGTGCGAATCTCGGCGGTGATGCTGCGGGCCAGTTCCTGGTTTGTCGGCACGCCTTCAGGCAGCAGCAGGGCAATCGCCTGCTCTAGCATGGGAATCGCCTCAGCGGGCGCGCCCTGCTCCAGCTTGAGACGGCCCCAGCGCCGCAGCACATGGGGGTCGAAGGGGGCCAGGGCAGCGGCGGCGCGGTAGTGAGCCTCCGCATCGGACTGCATGCGCAGCCTGGTCTCGGCCGGTCCCTTCTCAGCCCAGTACTGCTCAGCCGCGCCGAGATTGAGCAGATACTCCGGGTTGTGCGGGCTGAGGCGGCTGGCCTCCTGCAGCACGCCGCGCGCCTTGTCGAAGGCCGCCTGCCGCGTCGCGGCGTCCGTCGCCGTCTGTGCCTGGGCCAGGTAGGCCTGGGCAACATTGGGCCGCACGAAATCCTGGGCGGGCGTGATGCGTAGCGCCTCTTCATAGGCGGCGACGGCCTGGTCCCAGCGGCCAATCTGCCCGTAGAGCTGTCCCAGGCGCACGTAGCTGTCAGCGTAGATGGGTTGGAGAGACAGGAACCAGATGCCGGCGGCGGCCACCAGTCCCAGCGCGCCCACCGTCGCCAGCGCGCCGCTGGTCGCGCTCGTCGGCTCCGCCGCCATATCGCGCGTGGCGAGCCAGGCGAACACCGCCAACCAGGCGAGGAGGAGCGCAACGAACAGGCTAAAGGCGGCCGGTCCGGCGGTGGCCGTGGTCAGGGCGATGGGCAGATGCAGGATGAGATAGACGACGCCCGTGATCACCGCAGTCGTAAGAAACATCCCCGCCGAGGCCACCAGAGCCGCGCCCACCACCAGAATCGCCGCCGTCAGTAGCAACAGCACCACGAAGGCCGGGGCGAGGCTGATGCCGCGCTCGATGAGGCCATAGGTCAGCGTGGCGATAGCCAGGCCACCCACCAGCCCCAGCAGCAGCGAGGCGTCCGGCCCCGATGCCCCACGGGTGGCGTCGCTCGCCGCCGGGCGCGCGCTGCGCGTCGCGCGGCCGCGCTTATTGCCCTTCTCGCTGACCGTCGCGGCGGGCGTCGCCGCCGCCACCACGGGGCCAGCCGCCGCGACCTTGAGGCCCGTCACGCCGACGGCCACGAGCGCCCCTGCCAGCGTCCAGAACAGCGTCTGGGTGGCGGTGACAGGAATACCCACCTGAATCTCGACCAGATGCGTTACCAGCGCGCCGAGCAACATGGGGATGACGGCCCGCGTGGCGTCATCCTCGATGCTGGGGTCGGATTGTCGCAACCCACGCCACAGCAGCCACACTCCCAGGCCGACGATCAGCCCCAGGCCGAGACCGAGACCCGCGAAGCGTAGCGAGCCGCTCATCAGGAAGGGCGTCAACCCGCCCAGGGCCGCGCCGACGATGAGCGCGCCGATGAGGGACCAACGCTGTCGCGTAGTCGAGGTCAGCCCCAGCCAGGCGCATGCCGCGTACAGCAGCCCGCCCACCAACGCCAGCCACGCGCCCAACCCCACCACGCCCGTCGTCGCCAGGCGGTCGAGGACTTCGTTGTGGGAGCGGTCATGGGTTCCCGTCAGCGGATTCTCGACGGTGCGGAGGGCAGGTTGGAAGTAAGGATAGTAGCGCAGATAGAGCGCCTCCGGCCCCACGCCTAACGCCAGCCGCCCGCCCTCGTCCTGGATGAGGTCGCTCATGCCCTCCCACATCAAGGCGCGGACCGCATTGCTGCCGGTCGTCGTGTCGGTCAGGCGGCTGAGGCGACCCACAATCGGCACGTTGCCCACAGCGCCCCCCGCCACGTTGAGGAGGACCAGGCTGAGCATCCCCACCACGGCCAACCCGGCGACGGCGACGGCCAGCCGCCGCTTGCCGCGCCACGCCGCGTGCGCCAGCGCCCAGACGGCGAGACCCACGGCCAGGCCGAGGGTTGCGCCGCGACTATCACTGAACAGCAGCGCCAGAAACTGGAAGGCCAGCGCTACCCCGTAGGCCGCCAGCGCGCCAGTCCGCCCCGCGCGGCGAGCCGCCAGGAGGTTGAACAGCGTCACGAGCATGGCGAGGACGAGGTAGTCGGCCAGAAAGGTCGCATTCCCCTGAGTGCCAATCACACGCAACGTAGTTGCGTCACCAAAACCGCCCCATGGCACGGGATCGACACCGAAGCGCTGCAAGACGCCGTAGACGCCCACGGCCAGGCCGACGAGAACGACGGTATCGAGCAGGCGGCGCAACTGATCCGCGGCACGCAGGCGCACCGCGATGAGCAGGCACACGGCCAGGTAGGCCAGCAACGTGACGACGCCCTGGTCCCGGTTGTACGAGCCGAGGAGGCTGATGCGCGGGTTGAGGCCGGTGAGCGCGCTGATGAACAGCACCGCCACGAGGAGCAGGCCGCTGCCGAGCAGCCAGCCGGTCGGTGAACGCCAGTCGAGGTGGGGGCGAACCCCCGACCGGGGGCGCACGAGCAGCCAGCCAGCCCACGCCGCCAGCATGACCAGGACAATGGCGCGCAGCAGGGCCGCCTTGTCAGGCTCAAAGGTGCGGGCGGTCAGCAGGTTGAAGAAGAGGGGAGTGACGACCAGGGCGGCCAGCCAGCCGCCTTCGACAAGGCGGTCGAGGAACGAGGGAAGGCGCGTGCGCATCGAAGCTAGAGACCTCACGAAGAAGACGACGGGGCAGGCGCGTCCGTCTGCCCCAGACACAACAGCCTATTATAGCATGACGCCCACCCGGCCGCGAAAGATGCGCGGTGAGCGGTGTCACTACTCGTCCCTGACGGCGATGACCTCCAACAACCCCGCGAAGCGGTTGACGCCCGGCACGGCCGACAACCGCCGGTCGAGGGCGATGTTACCACTCGCCAGGCGCTGGTAGGCGGAGCGCACATTGTCTGGCAGGCCAGACAGGTGCTTGGGCAGCATGTTGGAGCGGCGCGCCGTCTCGATGTGGAAGCCGGTCGCCTTGAGCAGGTCGCGCACATCCTGCATGCTGAAGCGGCGGCGGTGGGTATCACCCATGCGCAGGGCCTCACGGGTCAGCTCCGGCCACGACCAGCGCTGCGGCAGGTTGTAGATGAACAGGTAGCCGCCGGGCCGCAGCACGCGGGCGATCTCGGCCAGCGACGCCGCCGGATAGGGGACGTGTTCCAGCACGCCACACGACAGCGCGGCGTCGAAGGCTGCATCAGGATAGGGCAGCGCGATAGGCTCCGTACCATACTCGATGCTGATTTCCGGGAAGAGCGGCTCGGCCGTCTTGCGCCGCGCCCGCTCCAGGTCGTAGGCGGTGACGTCCAGCCCGCGCCGCTGCAACAGGAACGACATCTGTCCCTGGCCCGCGCCCCAATCGAGGACGCGCGCCCCCGGTGGCAGCGCTGCCGCGATTTCGTCGGCCATGCGAATATAGTTCAGCAGCGCGCTATCCGCCGACAGATAGTAATGCGGGTCGTGCGTCCGCCGCAGCGTGTCTAGTTCATCCTCAGTGTTTGCTTGAGGGTTTGTCGTCATGGTTGGTCCTCTCTCCCGCCGTCGGTAGCGTCCGTAGCGGCGCGCCGCGCAGGGCCGCCCGCAGGGCCGCGTGGTCACTCCACGGGTACTCGACCGTGCCGAAGCACATGCTCTGCTCGTGGCCCTTACCGCATGCCAGCACGATGTCTCCCGCCCCCGCCAGCCGCGTTGCGGCGTAGATGGCCGCGCCCCGATCGGGGACGCGAAACAGGTCGACGCCTTCTACCTTGCCCTGCCCGGCCGCCGCCGCGACGCTCTCGGCGAGGATGCCATCCAGGTCCTCGGTGCGCGGATCCTCAGCAGTCACGATGACTACGTCCGCCAGCCGCCCCGCCACCTCACCCATCATACGCCGCTTGGCCCGGTCACGCAACCCCGCTGAGCCGAACACGACAATGACGCGGCCCGTGCTCATCTCGCGCCCCGCCCTGAGCGCCTGTTCCAGAGCATTGGGCGTGTGGGCGAAGTCCACCACGGCCAGGAAGTCTTGCCCCTCGTCGATGGGGTCCATGCGACCCAGGACGCCCCGCACGCCCGCGACGCCGGCCTGCATCGCGGTCGGCGACACACCGAAGGCGACGCCGACGCTGATCGCGGCCAGGATGTTATGCGCGTTGTACACGCCCAGTAGCGGCGAGACCACCTCGAAGGTGTCACCCGGCGTGTGGGCCAGGAAGCGCAGGCCGCCGGGCGTCGTACGCACGGCGGTGGCAAAAACGTCCGGCGGCGCGGCTGGGGCGCGACCTTCGGTCGGGACGCTATAGACGAGGCGGCGCGCCGCCCAGATGGGCGACAGGTAGGCGAAGGAAGAGTCGTCGCCGTTGAGGACGGCTGTCTTAGGCATACCCGGCTGCGCCGCGCCCTCGGCCAGCTTGCGGAACAGCGTCGCCTTCGCCTGCTGGTACGCTGCAAGGGAGCCGTGGAAGTCCAGGTGCTCGTGGGTGATGTTGGTGACCACCGCCACATCGAAGTCGATGGCATCCACCCGGCGCTGCGCCAGGCCGTGGGAGGTGGTCTCCAGCACGACGATATCCATGCCCGCCTCGACCATGCGCGCCAGGTAACGCTGCACGTCGGGCGCGTCAGGTGTGGTGGTGTGGAAGCCGGTGTCCATCTCGGCGTCGCCCACCAGCGCGCTGACCGTCGTCACCGCGCCCACCTTCAGCCCCGCCGCCTTGAGCACGCCGTAGGTCAGCAGGCTGGTGGTCGTCTTACCGTCGGTCCCTGTGACGCCGACGACGGTCAGCCGCCGACCGGGGTAGTCGTAGAAGGCGGCGGCCAGCTGAGCCTGCGCGCCCCGCCCATCGGCGACCTGGACGTAGGGCACACCGTCGGGCAGCCAGCCCAGGGCGATCAGCTCAGTGGGGGGCCGCTCGCCGACCACGGCCACCGCCCCGCGCGCGACCGCCTGGGGGATGAACTCGTGACCGTCGCGGGCTGTGCCGCGCACCGTCATGAACACGTCGCTCGGCTGCGTCTGGTCGGCGTACAGGCTGATGCCGCTGATGGGCACGCTCTGTTCACCGTATCGGGCGAGGGGGGCGAGATCGTGGCTGAGGCTGGCGAGGGACTTCATGGGCATGGCGACATGTTCGTGGCAAGGATGCCTTGTTTTACCCGGAAACGCGCCCCAGGGCAAACGGCGCGCGCTTACCTGCGCCAGGCCCACCAACAGCCAGGTGCCCTTATGATGCCTTATTCTTTGGGCACGCCTTCGCGGCGGCCCGGTCGAGATTCTCCCGCACCCTAGCGCGTTGCCTGAGGCAGGCCGGGGCCGACGCCGAACATCTGAATCGACTGGTTGGCGAATTCGATAAACGGCGCGGGGTACAGCCCGATGACGAGAACCATCACCAGGCATACCACCAGCGAGGCCATCATCGTCCGGGGCAGGCGAATGGGCGTCGCGTCCAGGGGCGGCACGAGCCACATCTCCTTCAGCAGCTTGAAATAGTAGACGACGGAGATGACGCCGTTGATCGCGCCCACCACCGCCAGCAGGAGCAGCCCCTGCTTCAGCGCCGCCCCGAACACCCAGAACTTGCCAATGAAGCCCGCCGTGGGTGGGATGCCCACCAGGGACAGGAAGAAGATGGTCATCGCCACGGTCACGAACGGCGCGCGCTTGATGAGGCCCGCGTAGCCCCCGATATGCTCCGCCCCCGTCAGGTGATCGACGGCAATAATGCCGGTGAACAGGCCGAGGTTGGTGAACAGGTAGGCGAGGATATAGATGAGGACCCCCGCCGTGCCATCGATGGACGCTCCGAGAGTCGCCGTCTGGGCCAGCGCGCCGGAGGACGCCAGCGCCCCATCGGCCGGCAGGCCCGCGCGGGTGATGCCCACGAGGGAGATAGCCGCCACGCCAATCGCCATGTAACCCGCCTGGGCAATGCTGGAGTAGGCCATCAGGCGCTTGACGTTGCTCTGGCTGAGGGCAACCAGGTTGCCGATGGTCATGGTGACGATCGCAATGCCGAGGATCAATGCCGCCCAACTGGGAATGAACTCCGGCATGCCCACCACCATCATGCGCAGCAGCATCGCCAGGCCCGCCGCCTTCGGTCCCACCGAGAGGAAGGCCGTCACGGGAACGGGCGCGCCTTCGTAGGCGTCCGGCGACCACTGGTGGAACGGAACCAGGGCGATCTTGAAGCCGAAGCCCGCGATGAGGAAGACGATCGCCGGTAGAATCAGCCCTAGCCCGCTGCCGCTCTGGAGCGTGGTGGGATTGCTCAGCCCCTGCGCCATCCCATACAGGTTGGTCGTGCCCGTCAGCCCGAACAGCAGAGACGCGCCGTAGAAGGTAATGGCGGTCGTCACCGAGCCGAACAAGAAGTACTTGACCGCGCCTTCGTTAGACCTGGCGTTGCCACGCAGATAGCCGGTCAGGATGTAAGACGTGATGCTCAGGAACTCCAGCGACAGGATGACCATCACCATATCGGTCGAGCCGGCCATCAGAATCATCGCCAGCGTCGAGAACAGCATCAGGGCGAAGAACTCGCCGCGAAACGCGGTGCGATGGCGGATGAAGTCCATCGACATCAGAATGATGAGGCCGGTGGTGAGGACGGCGATGATGCGGAAGAACGAGGTGAAACCGTCAACAGCATACATCCCCGGCGAGGTCAGGGCGGGCGTCTCGCGGAACAGCGCGAAGTTGGTCCCCCACTGCAGGAGCGCCACCGCCAGCGACACGGCGAGAACAGCCAGCGATACCCAGCCCAGGCGTGTCTCACCCTTACCCCGGTCCCCGAGCAGCGCGTCGATGACCAGGACGACGATGCCGCCGACCAGCAAGACCAACTCGGGCAGGAAGAGTGTCAGGTCAAGCACCCCCGCCTCCTAGCGCAGGAACGGCGCGAGGGCGACGGCAACATTACTGGCCGAGGCCAGGATGTCGAGCGTCGATGGGTTGATGAGGTTGAGCAGCGGCCCCGGGAAGATGCCAAAGGCAACAGTCGCCAGCATCATGGGCGCTAGAATCCAGACTTCCTTGCGGGTCAGGTCGAGCAGCCTGTGCTCACCCTCGGCCCATTCCGCAGCGGGCGGACCAAGCAGGATAAGCTGGATGACCTTCCACAGGAACAGGGCCGCCGTGAAGATGATGCCAAGCACGCCAAGCAGGGCAAAGACAGTGATCCAGCTGCCGGCCGGGAACGCGCCCCGGAAGATGAGGAACTCGGCGACGAAGCCCATCAGCCCCGGCAGGCCCAGCGAGGCCATCGCGAACAGGATGAGAAAGCCCGCGTACTTGGGGACCAGGCCGAACAGGCCGCCGTAGCGTTTCAGGTCGCGGGTGTGGGTGCGCTGGTCGTAGAGCAGGCCGACCATGAGGAACAGCGCGCCCGTGATGAAGCCGTGGGCGAGCATCTCATACACCGCCCCGTTGACCCCGGCCGCGGCCGTGTTGGCGTACGCGGCGCGATTCTCGCCGCCCAGGCCGCCCTCGCCGATGTAGGGCAACAGGTAGGCGGCTGACGCCAGGCCGAGCATGACGTAACCCATGTGGTTCACCGACGAGTAGGCGATGAGCTTCTTGAAGTCCCACTGGGCCATAGCGACCAGCGCGCCGTAGATGATGCCGATCAGGGCCAGCAGCGCGATGGGAATCGCCAGCAAGTTGAACGCCTCCGGGAACATGGGCAGCGAGATGCGCACGAAGCCATACGTGCCGAGTTTCAGCAGGACCGCCGCCAGCACCACCGACCCCGCCGTCGGCGCTTCCACGTGAGCGTCAGGCAGCCAGGTGTGGAACGGGAACATGGGGACTTTGATGGCGAACGCCACGAAGAAGCCCAGGAAGACCAGGACTTGCAGCAGCGTCTCGCCGGCGAAGGGCGCCAGCGCCGAGGCGTCCAGGATGTTGAATGTGCCGGTCCGGAAGTAGACGGCGATGATGGCCAGCAGCATGAATACGCTGCCCGCCAGCGTGTACAGGAAGAACTTGATGGCCGCATACTCGCGTCGCGCCCCCCCCCACACGCCGATCAGGAAGTACATCGGCACCAGGCCGATCTCCCAGAACACGTAGAACAGGAACATGTCAAGGGCCACGAACACGCCCAGCATGCCCGTCTCCAGCAGCAGGAACAGGGCGAAGTACTCCTTGACCCGCGTGTTGATGACGTTGCGCGAGTAGGCCAGCGCCACCGTGGTCATAATGGTGGACATCCACAGCAGCGGCAGCGAGATACCATCGATGCCCAGGTTGTAGGTGATGCCCAGCTGGGGTATCCAGGGCGCGCGCTCGACGAACTGGAAGCCGTTGCCGCCGCCCGCCACGTAGGCGACCCAGAGGAACGTCGTGATGAGGCAGGGCACGACGCTCCACCACACCGCGAAGTTCTTGATGGCGCGCTCATTCCGCATAAACAGAATGATGACCATCCCCACCACCGGCCAGAAGACCAGGATAGAGAGCCAGGGGATCGAATCTAGAATGGGCATAGCGATGATGTCCTCCCCTCCCAATGTGGACGGGGCGCGATTGAGTGGGTCGGGAGACCCTGCTCCCACAACCTGCTCGCAGCGGATAGCCGCATCCGCCGCCGCTCCGCGCGAAACTTGTCTACCGCAGCGCGAGATAAATTCCTGAGAGAACCAGAATACTGACAAACACGACGAGTAGATAGTTTTGCACGAAGCCGGTCTGAATCAGCCGCATGATGCGGCCGTACTCCTCGGTGACGATGCCGATACCGTTGACGAAGCCGTCCACGATATACGTGTCGATCCAGCGGCCGAGGGCGCTGAAGGCGACGGTGAGCTTCGCCACGCCGTTGACGATGGCGTCGATGATGCGCTGGTCGAAACGGGCCAACCCATTGGACAGGGCGACGCTGCCCCGGATGAAGGTGTTCCGGTACAGGGCGTCGATGTAGTAGCCGTTCTGCAGCGTGTTCCAGGCGAAGCGCAGGCCCGCCAGCGGGTCGCGCTCAGTAGCAGTGAACTGGCGACGGCCATAGACCAGGTAGCCGACCACCCAGCCAACGACGGCGACGGCAACCGACAGGCCCGCCACCAGGAAGTTGAGATGGGTGGGGGCCTCGGCCTCCAGCACGGCCTCCGCTCCCAGGCCGGTCGTCGGGACCAGCGCGATCCAGTGGTGGAACCAACTGCCGAAGAAGAAGTTGCCGATACGGTCGGGGATGCCCAGCAGGCCGACCAGGGTCGCCGCAATCGCCAGCCCCACCAGCGGCATGGTCATCGTCCACGGGCTTTCCTTCGCCTCCCGCGCCATCGCAGTACGCGGCTGGCCGAAGAACACGAGAAGCAACTGGCGGGCCATGTAGAAGGCCGTGATGCCCGCCGTCAGGGTCAGCACACCCCACACGGGTAACTGGTTTGTCTCGTAGGCGTGAGTCAGGATTTCATCCTTGCTCCAGAAACCCGACCAGAGGGGGATGCCTGTCAGGGCCAGTGTGCCCATCAGGTACGTCCAGAAGGTGATGGGCATCTTGTGGCGCAGGCCGCCCATGTTCCAGATGTCCTGGGGGTCGTCGGGGTTGGCCACGCCGCGCACCGCCCACACCGGCGCGGTGGCATTCGGGTCGATCGCGGGCGCGGGCGTGCCGCTATGGTCAGGCGCATGGGGCAGCTCGCTGCCGTGCTCCTGGTGGCTACCGGCGTGGCCGGGGCTATCGTGGCTCATGTGCAGGTGTTCCATGCCGTGAATCACCGAGCCGGAGCCGAGGAACAGCAACGCCTTGAAAAAGGCGTGGGTCAGCATATGGAACACGCCCGCCACCCACGCGCCGCTGCCGATGGCCGCGACCATGAAGCCAAGCTGCGAGATGGTCGAGAAAGCCAGGATACGCTTGATATCGTTCTGGGCGATGCCGATGGTAGCAGCGAAGATAGCCGTGAACATGCCGATGACCGTCACGACGTTGAGGGGGTTGACGCCGTGGCTGGCCTCGCTGGCAGCCGCGAACACCGGGTACATGCGGGCGATGAGGAACACACCCGCCGCCACCATCGTCGCGGCATGGATCATGGCCGAGACCGGCGTCGGGCCGGCCATAGCGTCGGGGAGCCAGACGTGCAGCGGGAACTGGGCCGACTTGCCGACCGCGCCCATGAACAGCAGCAGCGAGATGACCGACAGGGCCGGCAGGGCGATGCCGACGGCGGGAATCTCCATGCCGCCGAAGGCGAAGGTGGGCGTGCCGAACCCGATGAAGGTCTCCTTCAGTCGGTCCAGCGTCGCCATCGTGAACACCTCGCTGTAGCTGGTTGTGCCGGCCACAGCGCCCAGGGCAATGATGCCGAGGAGGAAGCCCACGTCGCCGATGCGCGTCGTGAGGAAAGCTTTCTTGGCAGCGTTGGAGTTAGCGTCACCCTCAGAGACCCATCGCCCGTTGCGATAGACCGCCGTCCTCTTGCCGAACCAGAAGCCGATGAGCAGGAACGAGCACAGGCCCATCACCTCCCAGAACACGATGGCCTGGACGAGATTGGGCGAAATGACATAACCGAGCATACCGGCCGCGAACAGGGACAGGTAGGCGAAGAAGCGCGCGTAGAGGGGATCGGTGTGGGCCGCGTCCTGGATGTTCATGTACCCTTGCGAGTACCAGAAGATCATCAGGCCGACGGTCGTTACCATCACGATCATGATGATGGACAGCGGATCGAGATAGGTTCCCACCTGGAAGGTGGTCAGGCCCACGGGCGCCCAGTCCCACAGCATCGACCACGGCGCTTCACCCGCGTGGGCCGCCGCCAGCACGTGCTCGGAGCCTTCGCCGATGGCCTGGAAGAAGATAAGGTAGCTGAGGATGCCGGATAGAATCATCGCCCCAATGGCGATGTTAGAGCTTAGCCGCTTGCTGCGATTGGTGAGCAGGACAATGACAACGAAGGCCAGGAGCGGGAACAGCGGAACTAGAAACGCGTACTGGGCGAAGGACATACGAGCCTCACCACTTCATGAGGTTGACGTCTTCAACGCTGACCGTGTCGCGGCTGCGATAGATGGCGATGAAGAGGGCCAGACCGATGGCGGCTTCGGCCGCGGCCAGGGCGATGATGAAGGTGGCGAATACCTGACCACTCATGTTAGCCGGGCTGAGGTAGCGCCAGAACGCGACCAGATTGACGTTGACAGCGTTTAGCATCAACTCGACGCCCATCAGAATGGCGATCGCATTGCGGCGAGCCAGTGACCCGTATAGCCCGATGGCGAACAGGGCAGCGGCGACGATGAGATACGCGCCCAGAGGAACCGATTCGACCATACGACCTCACTCCCGCGCCAGGATAATAGCCCCGACGAGGGCGACGAGCAGCACCACTGACACAATCTCAAACGGCAGCAGGTATGGTCCCAGGAATGCTTCACCCAGGGCATTGATTGCCAGCAGAGGCGGCCGCTCCGAGGAGATGCGCCAGTTTTGCAGGCTGGTCAGGCACAGCACAATAAACATGAGCGCGGCGACGATGGCGGCCGCGCCCCACTGGGTGTTGTTCTGGCTCACGCCAGGGTCGCCCATCACTCGTCGTGTCAACATAACGGCAAACAGAATCAGCACCGCCACCGCACCCGCGTAGATGAGGACCTGCGCGGCGGCCAGGAACGGCGCGTCAAGCAGCACGTACAGCCCCGCCACCCCGACGAAGGACAGGATGAGCCACAAGCCGCTGGCGAAGACCGTGCGCGCCATGACCACCCCCAACGCGCCGACGAGGGTGATGGCCGAGACGATGACAAAGATGGATGTAAGAAAGACGTTCATCGCGCCGGCACCGCCTGTTCTGCCATCTGGGTCTCGCGCCGCCGCGTCGAGCGCCCCGCCCACCACAACGTCAGGCCGGCCAGAGCCGCATTCGCCAGCAGCATGACCCCGATGGCGACATAGGCCTCGCTGATGCCCAGAGTCGCGCTCCACAACCCCACCAGCGGCATCAACACCGCCGTCATGAAGATGTTGAGCAGGCATAGCGGCACGAGAGCCTTCCACGCGAAGCCCATCAGGTGGTCGACCCGCACGCGGGGCAACGTGCCGCGCAGCCAGACGGTGAGGAAGACGAAGAAGTAGGTCTTGGCGATGAGGACGAAGGGGCCGAGATAGGTGTTGAGCGGATTGTTGAGGGGCACGAAGGGGATCTGATAGCCGCCGAAGAAGAGAGTCGCCGCCAGGGCCGACACGAACAGCACTGCGATGTACTCGGCCAGGTAGAACATGCCGAACTTGAGGCCGCTGTACTCGGTGTGGTGTCCGGCCACGATCTCCGACTCGGCCTCGGGCAGGTCGAAGGGAGTACGGTTGACCTCGGCCATGGCCGCGATGAGGAAGATGACGAAGGCCACCGGCTGCAGCAGGATGAACCAGCCGAGTTGCGCCTGGCGGGCGACGATGCCCCCGGTGGCGAGCGTCCCGGCAATGAGAACGACCCCCACGATGCTGAGCACCTGGGGGACCTCGTAACTAACCATCTGCGCCACGGCGCGCATTGCGCCGATGAGAGAGTACTTGTTGTTCGATCCCCAGCCAGCGATGAGGATGCCCACGGTCGTCAGGGACGCGACGGCGAAGATGAACAACAGGCCGATGTTCAGGTCGGCCGCCGTCAACCCGTAGCCGAAGGGCAACACCGCAAACACCAGTAGCGCGGGAGGCACGACCAGCACCGGGCCGAGGTTGTAGATAGCGCGGCTAGCCGCCGTGGGCGTGATGTCCTCTTTGGTGAGGATCTTGATCATGTCGGCGATGGGCTGCAAGAGGCCCTTCGGCCCGGCGCGATTGGCCCCGATACGGTCTTGCAGGCGGCCGATAACCTTGCGCTCGACCCAGGTGATGAACAGCATGTTGAGCAGGGCGAACAACAACAGCGCGACGGCGACCACGATGTACTGAGTGAGGTACGCCGCCCAGGAGGGGATGAATTGGGAGAGAAGGTCGGCCATGGACGTTAGCCTCGGCAGATTAGCCGCAAGGGTGGTGAGGAGCGCATCCGGCTAAATCCATTCGAGCGCACCCTTGCGCCAGGCGTAGAACAGCCCGCACAGCAGGATGGCAACGAAAATCGTAACCTCGACCAACGGTAGCCAGTTGAGCGCGCCACCCGCCGTCGCCAGGCCGGTGTGGGCCACCGCCCACGGCAGCAGGAATGCAATCTCGATGTCGAAGATAACGAATACCAGCGCGTAGATATAATACTGAACTTTGAACTGAATCCAGGTTTCGCCCACCGTCTCGAGTCCGCATTCGTAGGTGGACTTCTTGATGGGACCGGGACGCTTCGGGCGCAGGAGCCAGGCGGTGAGGAGACCCAGCACGGGGAAGATCAGCGCGACGACGAGGAACACTCCGACGAACGACCAGTCAGCCAGCATTGGCGTAATCCTTTCGGCCGTTTTTGGTGCGCTACCTCACCACAGGTATAATGTTGGCGCAGCGGCGCAGACCAGCGGGGGTATTGTATCGTATGGCCGTAAGCGTGTCAAACTTATCTGATGCCCAGTGGGACCAGTTCGCCGCCGCCCATCCGGCCGGCCACGTCCTGCAATCCTCCACCTGGGGCGCGATGAAGGCCCGCCACGGCTGGCGCCCGCTGCGTGTCGCTCTTGCCGACGAGGTCGGCCAGCCTGTCGCCGGCGCGCAATTGCTGCTGCGTCAGATGCGCCTGGCGACGGTCGCCTACGCGCCACGCGGGCCGGTGGCCCTGCCGACCGACCTGCCCGCCCTGCTGCCCCACATCCACGCAGCCGCCCGCCGCGCGGGGGCCGTCTTCCTCAAGGTGGAACCTCAGTGGGAGGGCGACGGGGCGGCCATCTGGCAGGCCCAGGGCTTCAACCCGGCCGCCACCGTCCAGCCCCCCAGCACCATCCTGCTGGACCTGACCCAGAGCGAGGACGATCTGCTGGCGGCCATGAAGCAGAAGTGGCGCTACAACATCCGCCTGGCCGCCAAAAAGGGCGTCACCGTGCGCCCCGCGACCCGCGCCGACCTGCCCACCTGGTACGCGCTCATGCAGGTGACCGGCGGCCGCGACGGCTTCGGTGTCCACAGCTTCGACTACTACGCCGACGCCTATGACCTGTTCTGCGACGGCGAGCGGGGTGTGCTGCTGCTGGCCGAGGTTGGCGGCGAGATGCTCGGCGGCGTGATGATTTTTGCCTTCGGCCCCGAGGCCGTCTACATGTACGGCGCGTCGGGCAACAGCCACCGCAACCTGATGCCCAACCACGCCCTGCAGTGGCAGGCCATCCGCTGGGCCAGGCAGCGCGGCTGCCAGCGTTACGACTTCTGGGGCATCCCGGCCGAGGTAGGCCCCGAGACCCCGGCCGACGCCGAGGCCAACACCGCCGACGACCCGGCCCCCACGGGCGGGCTGTGGGGGGTGTATCGCTTCAAGCAGGGCTTCGGCGGCCGCGTCTTGCGCTACGCGGGCGCATTCGACTATGTGTATAATCCGACCCTGTACTGGGCGGGCACGTCCCTCCTGCCCCGCCTGCGGACACTGGTCCGTCGCGGCGGATGACTCCAGCCGCAACTCCCCCTTCTGCCATGCGACCATCGACCAGCGTGAATGATGACGCCGCCTGGGACGAGGCGCTGCTGGCGACCTTCGACCACCCGCCCATCCTTCAATCCTCGGCGTGGGGCCACTTCAAGAGTCGCACCGGCTGGTCCATGACCCGCCGCGCCGCGCCCGACGCGGCCGAGGGCTGGCGGGCGGCCGCGTCCATCCTCAGCCGCCGCGCCGCGCCCCTACCCGTCAGTCTGGTGTACGTGCCGCGCGGCCCTCTGTGGCAGACCCCCGCCGACCTGCCCACGGCGCTCGCCCTGGTGGAGGACGCCGCGCGCCGCCTGGGGGCCATCTTCGCCAAGATCGACCCACTCATCCACCCCGACGACAGGGCGGCCCAGGCAACGCTCAGGGCGCGCGGCTGGACGCCCTCCACGGAGCAGGTCCAGTTCCGCAACACCCTGACGCTGGACCTGACCCAGAGCGAAGACGATCTGCTGGCGGCCATGAAGCAGAAGTGGCGCTACAACATCCGCCTGGCCGCAAAAAAGGGCGTCGCCGTGCGCCAGGGCACGATGGCCGACCTGCCGACGTACTACACCATGTACGTCGAGACGGGCGAGCGCGATGGCTTCATCGTCCGCCCCTACGACTATTATCACGATGCCTGGGGGACGTTCATCGCTGACGGCCTGGCGCAACTGTTCCTGGCCGAGTTCGAGGGCGAGCCGCTCGGCGGCATCCTCCTCTTCCGCTACGGCCCCACGGCGTGGTATATGTATGGCGCGTCGCGCGACGCCCACCGCAACCTGATGCCCAACTACCTCTTGCAGTGGGAGGCTATTCGTTGGGCGAAGCAGCAGGGCGTGACCCTCTACGACTGGTGGGGCGCGCCCGACGTGATCGACGAGAGCGACGCAATGTACGGGGTGTATCGTTTCAAGGAAGGCTTCGGCGCGCAGTTCGCGCCATCCACGGGAGCGTGGGACTTCCCCGTCAACCGTCGCCTATACCAGGTCTACCACAGGATCATGCCGTCGTATCTGGAGTTCCGCCGCCGCATCCACCGCGTCGAGACGCCGACCACCCCGACCCCGTAGGAGCGGCCCCCCGTGGCCGCTCTCTGGGTCCCGTGACCGCCCTCTGGGTCGCGTGGCTGGCCCCAAGAGGACTGGACGCGGACGAGCGCGGAAGAACGCGGAATCAAGACACGCCCTCCTCTATCAGCGCTCGTCCGCGTTTGTCCGCATCCAATTCTCCAGGAGATCGCCGTGCGCCGCTTCCACCTGACCGAGATTGAAGATCAGTCCTGGTGTCCGGCGACCATCCGCGACGCCGCCACCGACTACCTCGAGTTCGCCGTAACCCAACTCAATCCCTACCCCACCCTCGTCGCCCTGCTGGGCAAACTACTGCGCGGCGCAGGCACATCCCGCATCATTGACCTGGGAGCGGGGGCTGGCGGACCCTGGCGCGGCCTGCTGCCCGCGCTGCTGGCCGACCATCCCGACGTCACGCTGCGCCTGACCGACCGCTACCCCAACCCCCACGCCTGGGGCGAGCTGGTTACCGAGTTCCCCGGCCACGTCAGCTACGAGACGCGGCCCATTCCAGCCACCGCCGTCCCGCCCTCGCTGCCCGGCGTGCGCACCCTCTTCAACACCATGCACCACTTCGAGCCACCCGTCGCCCGCTCGATTCTTGAGGACGCCGTGCAGCAGGGCCAGGGCATCGGCGTCTTCGAGTTCATGCAGCGCAGCCCCGTCTCCCTCGTCGGCGCGACCCTCACGCCCCTGGCCGTCCTGGCCGCGACGCCGTTCATCCGTCCCCGCCGCTGGTCGCACGTGGCGCTGACATATCTGCTGCCCGCCGTGCCCGCCGTCGCCCTGTGGGATGGCCTCGTCTCCAGCTACCGCGTCTACAGCACCGACGAACTGGCCGAGTTGACGCGCGGCCTGGACGAGTACGCCTGGGCCATCGGCGAAGCGCGCCTCCAGCGTACCCCCATCCCCCTCACCTACCTCCTCGGCTGGCCGCGGACGCGCCCGGTATGACTCAGCGCGCCCGCCACAGCGCCCGCGCGCCCATCACCTGGCGTCCCCGCTCCTCGACAGCCACGACGCTCGCCCCGCGCAGCAGCGTCGGCCGGCGGCCAGCCTGGCCTGCACGCTGCTGCTGGCCCCAGCGCGCACAGCCGACGGGGCATCGAGCCGCGCTCACGCGCCCACCCGATGCCCCGCCTGTCCCGCTTCACCTTCAACCTTCACTCTGTCACCCTCAACCCGTCAGCTCACCTCCACCGTCACCGACTGAATCTTGTCACCCTTGCGAATCTTCTGCACGACGTCCATGCCATCGGTGACTTCGCCGAAGACGGTGTACTGGCGGTCGAGGAAGTTGGCGTTGGCCAGGGTGATGTAGAACTGACTGCCGCCGCTGTTGGGGTTCGACGAGCGCGCCATCGCCAGCGTGCCCGGGTTGTGCGGCCGCTCGCTGAACTCGGCGGGCAGGTTGTAGCCGGGGCCGCCCGTACCGTTGCCGACCGGGTCGCCACCCTGGATGACGAAGCCCGGCTCGTAGCGGTGGAAAGTCAGCCCGTCGTAGAAACCCTCGCGGCTGAGAAAGACGAAAGAGTTGACGTGCTGCGGGGCGACATCCGGGAATAGCCGCAGCTTGATGGTCCCCTTGCTCGTGACCATCGTCACATCATAGGTCTGGTTGGGGTCGATGTGCATGTCCTCGGGCTGGCTATATTGCTTCGCGGGCATCAGTCATCCTTTCCTACTTGGTGGTGATAGTGACCGACTTGATGTGGTCACCCTTTTGAATCTGCTTGGCGACATCCATGCCCTGGACGACCTGGCCGAAGGACGTGTACAGCCCATCGAGGTTCGGCGTTGCGGCCAGGGTGATGTAGAACTGGCTACCGCTGGACTCGCGCTTGGGATTCTGCGGGTCGGACAGGCGGGCCGCGGCCAGTGCGCCCTCTGGGTGGGGGCGCTTGATCTCGGCCGGGATGGTGTAGCCGGGGCCACCCGTGCCATTGCCCACCGGGTCGCCACCCTGGATGACAAAGCCCGGCTCGACGCGGTGGAAGGTCAGGTTGTTGAAGAAGCCATCCTGGGCCAGGAACACGAAGTTGTTGACGTGCTGCGGCGCATCCTTGGGGTACAGCTCGGCGACGATCTTGCCCTTGTCGGTGTCGATGGTCGCAACGTAGGTCTTCGACGTGTCGATGGTCATGGGGGGCGGCGCGCTATACTGCTTGCGAACCGGCGACGTTGCCACAACTTTGGCGACGGCGGTGGGGAATGGCGTCGCAGCGACGGCCTTGGGCGCGGCGGCCGTCGGCTGAGCGGCCGAACCCGCGCCGCCACTGCACGCGGCCAGAACGACGAGGGACAGAATGGCGAGAGTCAGCGCCGTCAGGCGCACAGAGGCTGTCAAGGTGGGTCTCCTTCTCCTGACAAGCCTACAGGGGCGAGGGTGACCTCGCCCCTGTAGGCCGCATGACGATTGAGTCGCGCCGGGGTGAGCGCGGCGGACGCGGGCAGGCCCTACTTGTCGCGGGTCTTGTCGCCCAGGGCGGCCTGCGCAGCGGCCAGGCGGGCGATAGGCACGCGATAGGGCGAGCACGACACGTAGTTGAGGCCGGTCTTGTAGCAGAACTTCACCGACTCCGGCTCGCCGCCATGCTCACCGCAGATGCCGACCTCCAGGTCGGAGCGAGTCTGGCGGCCCAGCCGCACGCCCATCTCGATGAGCTTGCCGACGCCCTTCTGGTCCAGCACCTGGAAGGGGTCGTCCTTGAGCATCTTGCGCTCGACATACAGCGGCAGGAAGCGGCCCGCATCGTCGCGGCTGAGGCCGAAGGTCGTCTGGGTCAGGTCGTTGGTCCCGTAGCTGAAGAACTCGGCCTCCCTGGCGATCTCATCGGCCAGCAGCGCGGCGCGCGGCAGCTCGATCATCGTGCCGACCATATAGTGCAACTTCTCGCCACTGTCCACCTGAACCTTCTCGGCGACGGCGCGCACCTTCGACGCCTGATCCTGCAACTCGTTCAGGTCGCCCACCAGGGGAATCATGACCTCTGGGATAACCTTGACGCCCTGCGCCTGTACCTCGGCGGCGGCGCCGAAGATGGCCGTCGCCTGCATCTCGGTGATCTCCGGGTAGATGATGCCCAGGCGGCAGCCCCGGAAGCCCAGCATCGGGTTGAACTCGGCCAACGCCTCAATCGTGCCGTGCAGCTTCTCGAACGACATGCCCATCTTCTCGGCCAGCTCGCGCTGTTCCTTCTCCTCGTGGGGCAGAAACTCGTGGAGCGGCGGGTCGATGGTGCGGACGATGACGGGGTAACCGTCCATCTCCTTATAGATACCCACGAAGTCGGCCTTCTGCATCTCGGCCAGCTGCGCCAGCGCACCCAGGTATAGCTGGCGCGGCTCCTGAATCTGCTGCTCCAGCTCGGCGGCGCGCGCCTCGTCCCTGGACGACCGGGCCGTGTCGATTTCGCGCTCCAGCCGCTTGTAGTCGAGGCCCGCGATAATCATCTGGCGCACGGCGTCGATGCGGTCGCCGCCGAAGAACATATGCTCGGTGCGACACAGGCCGATGCCCTCCGCGCCGAACTCGCGCGCCACGCGGGCATCGCGGGGGACGTCGGCGTTGGCGCGCACGCCCATGGTGCGGAACTCATCCACCCAGGTCATGAACTCGGCAAAGTCACCCGACAGGCTGGCATCGACAAGCGGGGCCTGGCCCAGGATGACCTGGCCCGTCGAGCCATCGAGAGTCAACCAGTCGCCTTCCTTGACGATAGTCCCGTTGGCGTTGAACTGCTTGTTCTTATAGTCGACGCGGATGTCGCCCGCGCCCGCCACGCACGGCTTGCCCATGCCGCGCGCCACCACAGCAGCGTGGCTGGTCATGCCGCCGCGCGCCGTCAGGAACGCCTGCGACACCTCCATGCCGTGGAAGTCCTCGGGAGCGGTCTCGGTGCGCACCAGGATGACCTTGTGACCGTCCCTGGCCCACGCCACCGCGTGGTCCGGGTCGAAGACGACCTGGCCGCTGGCCGCGCCGGGGCTGGCGGGCAAGCCGGTCGTCAGTACCTTGACCCTAGCCTTGGGGTCGATGCGCGGATGCAGTAGCTGGTCCAGCGCGCCCGGCTCGACGCGCAGCACAGCATCCTGCTTGGCGATCAGGCCCTCGTGCACGTGATCGACGGCGATCTTGACGGCGGCCGGCCCAGTGCGCTTGCCCGTGCGGGTCTGAAGCATGTACAGCGTGCCGCGCTCGATGGTGAACTCCAGGTCCTGCACGTCCTTGTAGTACTTCTCCAGCTGCTCGGCGTAGCGCTTGAACTCGTGATAGGCGGCCGGCATCTCAACGGCCAGCTCATCCAGGTCCTTCGGCGTGCGCACGCCGGCGACCACGTCCTCACCCTGAGCGTTGACCAGATACTCACCGTACAGCTTGTTCTCGCCAGTCGAAGGGTTGCGAGTGAAGGCGACGCCCGTCGCCGAGTCGTTGCCCATGTTGCCGAAGACCATCGTCTGCACGTTGACGGCCGTGCCCAGGTTGTCAGCAATCTTGTTCACGCGGCGATAATCGATGGCGCGGCGGCCCATCCACGAGCCGAACACCGCGCCGATAGCCATACGCAGTTCCTCGTAAGGGTCCTCGGGGAAATCGATGCCTGTATCGGCCTTGATGATCTGCTTGAACTCGACAGTGACCTGGCCCAACTCCTCGGCGGTGAGGTCCGTGTCCAGGCGATGCTGGCCGCCCTTGTCCTTGTAGTGGTCGAGGACGTGCTCGAACTTGTCACCGCTGACGCCGAGCACAATCTTGCCAAAGAGCTGCACGAAACGCCGGTAGGCGTCGGCGGCGAAGCGCTCATTGCCGGTCAGCTTCGCCAGCCCCTGCTTCGTCGCAGGCGTCAGACCCAGATTGAGGACCGTATCCATCATGCCGGGCATGGAGAACTTCGCGCCCGATCGCACCGACACCAGCAGAGGATTATTCGGGTCACCGAACTTCTTGCCCGTCTCCTTCTCGACGACCTTCAGAGCCGCCAGGACCTGGTCCCACATCCCGTCGGGGAACTGCTTGTCGCTGTCATAGTAGGCGTTGCAGGCCTCGGTAGTGATGGTAAAGCCCGGCGGCACAGGCAGCCCCGCCCGTGTCATGTCGGCCACCCCCGCCCCCTTGCCGCCCAGCAGCGAGCGCACGCCGTCCCACGACCCCATGCGCTGCTCGGCCTCGGCCACGTCCGTGAACAGGTATACCCACTTGTGAGCCATTGGTGATTCTCCTTGTTCGATGATTGTTGGCACGGCTCACGACCACCGACCACCGACCACCGACCACCGGGCGCAGCTTTCGGTCGTCGGTCGTCGGTCGTTGGTCGTCGATTAGAACTCTTCCACCTTGCTCAGATCGGCGAAGCCCATCGGCAGGCGCGCGATGCGCTGTAATAGGGCGCGCCGGTTGTCGCGGACGGCGGCATCTTCCACTTCGACCATGACATCCACGAAGAAGCGGTCGATGGGCGCGACGACACTCTGCATCGCCGCGAACACCGCGTCCAGGCTACAGCTAGCCGGGTCAACGCTGAACGTGTCAGGGTGCAGCCGGCACCCTTCAGCCGTCAACTTCTCGACCACGGCCCCGTAGACCGCGTACAGTTCGCGCTCGGCGTCCGTCTCGAATCTCGCCGGGTCCAGGGCGAAGATGCGAGGGTGCTGGCGCACCAGGCGCACACAGCGCGCGTAAGCCGTCAGGAATGGCGTCCAGTCGGGTCGCTGCGTCCAGTCGGTCAGATCGGCCAGGGTCTTGACCACGCCAGCCGGGTTGTCGCCCTGGGCGGCCAGGGCGGCCTGCACCAGATCGTGGCGCGCGCCGTTGTCGCGTAGCCACTGCTCCAGGCGGCCGTCGACGAAGTCGCGCACCGCGCGCCGGGTCGTCCCATCCACGGGCACAGGCTGCGCCTGGGCTGCATCGTCGATGAGAGCGTCCAGACTAACGGGCGCTGGCGCGGCGGCCAACAGGCGTACCAGGCCCAACGCCGTGCGGCGTAGGCCAAGCGGGTCCTGGTTGGCGGTCGGCTGCTGGCCCACGGCGAACATGCCCAGCAGCGTGTCCAGGCGATCGGCGACGCTCAGGGCGAAGCCAACGCGGCTCGACGGCAACCTGTCCGTCGCCGACTTGGGCAGGTACTGCTCGTAGAGGGCCAGGGCGACGACCTCCGGCTCGCCATCGGCCCGCGCATAGTCGCGGCCGATCGCCCCTTGCAGGCCCGTCAGCTCGGTTCCCATCTGGGTGGCAATGTCGGCTTTGCTGAGGTGCGCGGCGCGCACCAGGTCGGTCGTCTCCTCGGTCGTCAGCTCCAGCCGCTGCGCCAATACGGGCGCGAGGCGCTCCAGACGCCCGGTCTTCGCCAGCAGTGAGCCAAGCCTGGCGTGGACCGTCATGCGGTCCAGGTCGGGTACAAAGTCAGCCAGTGGCTGCTGGCGGTCGCGCTTCACGAAGTAGGCGGCGTCGGCGAAGCGCGCGCGCAGCACAGCCTCGTTACCCTCGCGGATGTTGGCGGCGTGGGCGGCGTTGCCGTTGGCGACGGCAATGAAGTAGGGCAGGATCGACGCATCGCGCAGGATGGGGAAATAGCGCTGGTGCTTGCGCATGACGGTGATGAGCACATCCTGGGGCAGGTCCAGATACTCCTTCTCGAAGGAGCCACGAATCGCAACCGGCTGCTCGATCAGGTTCACCACCTCGTCCAGCAGGCCAGGGTCGACCGGGACCTGGCCGCCGACCTCGGCGGCCAGGCGCTGCGCCTGGTCCAGGATGAGCTGTCGCCGCTCGGCGGGGTCGATGACGATGCCCGCGCTGCGCATCACCTTGAAATAGTCCTGGGCCTGGGCAATGGCGAGGGAGGGCGAGCCGTGGGGCCGCAAGCCGCGCGTCACGTTGCCCGCGCGCACGTCCGCGTACTCAACCGGCACGACGGCCCGGCCGTGTAGCGCGACCAGCCAGCGGATGGGTCGCGAGAAGGGGACATTGCTACGATTCCAGCGCATCGCCTTGGCGAAGGGCAGCGCTGCGATGAGCCGGGGGGCAATCTCGGCGATGACCTCGCCCGCTGGGCGACCCGCCTCGGCCTTGACGACCATCGCGTAGCGCTTGCCGTCGCGCTCGCGTACCTGGACCGCTTCCACGGTCATGCCCTGGCCCCGCGCGAAGCCGATGGCAGCCTGGGTGGGCTGGCCGTCCTTGAAGGCAGCCTGGGCCGGCGGGCCGAAGACTTCAAGCTCGCGGTCGGGCTGACGGGGGGCCAGATCGTGAACGTACATGGCCAGACGGCGTGGCGTGCCCTCGATAACCACCGCGCCGTGGGCCAGCCGCGCATCATCCAGCGCCCTGGGGAAGGACGCTGCCAGCGCATCCAGTGCGGTCTGCAAGTCGCTCGCGGGCAGCTCCTCCGTCCCAATCTCTAGCACGAAATCGGTCGGCTCGTTGGGCAGCGGGACGGAAGCCGCGCCGGTGTCAGCGTGGTCGGTGGTCGGTCGCCCGTCGTCGAATGTCAGCCTCATCAGCGGGTAGCCCATCTCGGCGCGCTGGGCCAGGTACGCCTGGGCTACCTCGCGCGAGAGTTGGCGCATCTTGCCGAAATAGCGAGTGCGGTCCGTCACGCCCACCGCGCCGCGCGAGTCCAGGACGTTGAAGGCCTGGGACATCCGCAGCACGTAGTCGTGGGCAGGCAGCACCAGCCCCGCCTTGAGACAGCGTGCCGCCTCCTGGGCGTAGATGTCGAACAATTGCAGTTGTGTGGTGACATCCGCCATGTCCAGGTAGTAGGCAGAGTGTTCGTACTCGCCGCGCAGGTTGACGTCGCCGGCCGAGATAGTATCGGTCCAGCACAACTGGGCAAAATGGCGCGCTTTCTGGAGGGCCATGGCGATGCGGTCCAGGCCGTAGGTAATCTCCACCGATACCGGGTCCAGCCGCGTGCCGCCCGCCTCCTGGAAGTAGGTGAACTGGGTAATCTCCAGGCCGTTGAGCCACACCTCCCAGCCCAGGCCCCACGCGCCAAGCGCGGGCGATTCCCAGTTATCCTCCACGAAGCGGATGTCGTGCTCCACGGGGTCGATGCCGATGGCTCGCAGGCTATCCAGGTACAACTCCTGGGGGTTGCCCGGGTCGGGCTTCAGGATGACCTGATACTGATAGTGCATCTGCATGCGATTGGGGTTTTCGCCGTAGCGCGCATCGTCGGGGCGAATCGAGGGTTCGACGTAGCCGACGCGCCACGGCTCAGGGCCGAGGACGCGCAGCGCAGTGGCCGGATTGCCCGTGCCAGCGCCGACCTGGACGTTGTACGGCTGCCAGATAAGAGCGCCGTGGCGCGCCCAGAACTCGTGCAGCCGGGCGATCATGTCTTGGAAGTTGAGTGCTTGCATTGGGTACTCTGGGGTCAGAAGTTAGATGTGCTGAGGGCCTGCCGACGGACCTGTTCCAGGAACTCCGGCGACTTCAGCTGCCGCTCCAGAACGTGGGTCAGATAGCGCAGCAGCAGCCGCTCCAGGTCCTGATGAATCTCCGCGCCAAGCGCCAACTGCCGCACTTCTGGGTAGTCGCGCGTCTGCACAAAGCGCAGCACCTTGAGCGTCGTCAGCGGCAGCGACATGGCGTCGCGCTCCGTCAGACGGCAGGTGGGACACAGGACACCGCCCGCCGACGCCGAGAAGAACTGGTCGCGCGCTTCCAGGGGCAGCTTGCAATGGGCGCAGACGAACAACTCCGGCTGGTAGCCCACCAGGCCCAACAGTCGCAACTCGAAGAAGCGGGCCAGCAGAGGCAGGCGCGCGTCGCTGGCCTCTGCTACCAACTCCTCCAAGGCCTCGCGTACCAGAACGTACACGTCCTGGTGGGTGTCATTCTCTTCCAGGAACTTGTCCGCCAGTTCGGCGAAGTAGCTGGCATACGTGAAGCGCAACAAATCGTCGTGGAGGGCACGGAAGAGGTTGATCGCCTGGGCCTGGGTGACGACATCCATCGAGCGACCTCTGGCGAGGAGAAGCTGGCTCAGGCTAAACATCTCGATGTGGCCCGCCTTGCGGCTGGATGTACGGCGTGCGCCTTTGGCGACCACCCGCAGCTTGCCGTGCGTGGGCGTCAGAATGGTGAGGACACGGTCGGCCTCGCCAAAATCCTGACGCTTGAGAACAATCGCGTCTGTCCTATACAGTCGCTCGCGCGTCGTTCGCACAGTGCCCTTTCCATGTTTAGGCCAAATCTCCGCAATTATACTACCACGCGCTACCCCCGGCAAGCTGCTACGTGGTCATCGTGGTCATTCCATGCCCACCGGCCTGGCGACGCGCCAGCCCCGCTGGACAGGTGACTGCTCGTCTGAGGCGCGGTTGGCCGCCAGCGGTTGAAGGCAGGCAAAATGAAACGCGCGGCCCTCAGGGGAGGGAGTCCCCTGAGGGCCGCGTGGGTCAGGCATGCGCCAGGGGCGCGCGCCTGGCTAGGGCTGCCAGCCCGGTTGCCCAGGGCACACCGGCGGGAAGCCCTCCCAGTCGAAGTTGGGACAGCGCC
>DAOUDG010000006.1:0-12574 GCA_034431435.1 Anaerolineae bacterium
ACATTGTTCTCAGGCACACGGACGACTGGCGTCATGCCGGTCACGTGGCAGGCCCGCACAAGATCCGCGCAGGACTCGCGCCCGATGATGCCGTGTTCTGCGTCGATAAACACCCACTCGAAGCCGAGATGTCCGAAAAACTCGACCAGGTCAGGACATGCCCACTGCAGGTATATCCCATACACGGCTTGTCCGTCGGCCATCTTCTGCTTGATCCGGTTCTCCAACATGCAGCCTCCCGACGGGATACCCACGGCTTCGGCGCGGTGTAGCGCGCTATTTCTTGCCCTCGATGGACACGTTCGCCCAGGGACGCACAATGTCCCAATCGAACTGCACGTTGACGTCCAGATTCTTGACATAGTCGCGCTTGGCCATGATCGCGTTCTTGTTGTACAGCGGAATATGGACGACCTGCTGCATCATCGTGCGCACGATATCGCGGTAGATCTGGGTGCGCTCGTCGCGACTCGTGCTCTGCTGCGCCTTCTTGATCTGTTCCTCCCACTGCGCATCATCCTTGAACTGGCCGATGTTGAGGTAGCGTCCGTGGGCGCCTTCCTTGCCGAACAGCCAACGGACATTGGCGTCTGGGTCGGGCACGGCAGGCGTTGTCCCCAGGAAGTAGATAACATTCTGGTTCGGCCACTGCTGGGTGGGGATGTAGGCGGGGAAGTCGACACGCTGAATTTCGGCGTTGACTCCAGCCGTCTTGAGGTTGGTGAGCATGACTTCGGCAATCCGGATGCGCGCGTCGTCCGGCGGCGGTGCGACAATGACCTTGTAGTCTGGCGCCATGACGCCCTCGTCCACGAGTTGCTTGAAGAGGGCTTTCGCCTTGTCCATGTCGGGCTTGAGAGCGATGCTCTTCAGGTATTCTGTGTCCTGCGGCCAGAGACCGGGCGGTACGGTGCCGTAGGCGCGTGACGCAATCTCGGCTGGAAAGATGGCCTTGATGGTGGCATCGAAGTCGGTCGCGTGGTAGACCGCCTGGCGGAAGCGAAGGTCAGTGAACGGTGGCCCTACCATCCGGAAGCCGGCGAAGAAGTAACTGAAGCCTGTCTTCGTGAGTAACTGCACACCCCGGTTGGCAGCAGCTTCGATCTGCTTGAGGTTCTGGCCGACCACGTCGGTGATGACATCAACATCGCCCGCGAGCAGATTCGCCACGGCGACAGCGTTTTCCGGGATAGGCCGCACGACGATTGTCGCGAGGTTGGGCTTTGTCAGCCAATAGTCGCTAAAGCCCTGCAGGGTGACGTGGTCGTTGGTCACCCACTCAACCAGCTTGAACGGGCCAGCGCCGATGGGCTTCTTGCCAAACTCGACATCTCCCACCTTCTCCACGACCGCCTTGGGGACAATATGCTGGGCGCCCATGGCGGCGGCGAAAGGCGCATAGGCAAACTTGAGCTTGACCTCCACCGTGTAGTCGTCAATCTTCTTGTAGGAGTCGATCATCTCGATCTTCTCCTTCTTGCGGCCTTCGGGGAACTTGTTCGCCAGAATCCGCTCGATGGTAAATATGACGTCGTCGGCCTTGACCTCGCTGCCGTCATGGAACTTGACGCTCTTGCGGAGCTTGAAGGTGTAGGTCAGCCCGTCCGGACTGACGCTCCACGATTCGGCAATAGCCGGCTGGATCTCAAATTTCGGGTCGAGGCGCAGTAGCGTCTCGTGGATCTGGCTATAGACAAACTGGGAGTCGGCGTCATTAACTTGCAGCGGATCCAGGTTAGAGATGTCCTTCGCGCCGGCAATGACGAGCTTCTGCTCCCCGGCTGGGGCGGCGGGTGCTGCGGGCACAGCCGCCTTGGGCGCAGCCGGCGCCTGCCCAGGCGCCGGCTGCGCCGCACACGCCGCCAGGAACGAACTGATGCTCGGCAGGGTCATGCCCAGGACCAGGGCCATCTTGACAAACTGACGACGAGTCAGCTTGCCCTCTACATATTCGCTTTGCAACTCGCTGAGCTTCTCCTCGGTGCGCATCTCTCCTCCCGTGTTAGTTCTCAGTCGGATGGATTGGGCGATCTTGATGACCGAGCGATGCCGACGTGTGATAGCCCACGCCCCGTCCGCCGCGTGGGTCGGGACCGGCCTCCAGCTCGCCATCGGGAAGGACACGGATCGCCTGGACGCGCGCTTGATAGGCGCTGCGCGCCACCGTGTTACCAATGGCACGGAGACGGTCGGATAGGGCCTCCGTAAACTGTGGCTCCAAGATAATCAACTGCCGTTCCTCGCTATGAAAGCGTGGGGCTGACACGGCGCTGCCCATGTCCATGCCGTGATCGATCACGTTGACCAGCGCTTGCATACAGGCTGTAACGATGCGACTACCTCCGGGCGCGCCGATGGCGATGTACGGTGCGCCCGCCTTGAAGACGATCGTCGCCTGGCTGCCACCCATACGCTTGCCCGGCGCGATAGAGTTGTACTGCCCCGGAATGGGGTTGTAGTGACCCAGGAAGTTATTGTAGAGAAAGCCCAGGCCGGAGGTGATCACACCCGATCCAGCCACCGAGCCGATCGAGTGGTTGAAGCAGGCGATGTTGTGGTCGGCATCTATGCACGTAAGGTGCGTAGTGCCCGCGCTGACTACGCCCCCACCTACCACAATACGGTCACCGCCGCGGATGCGCCCTGCCCAGTAGGCCGCTCGCTCGCGGCTGATGGTCGCCTGTTCGACAGGCTCGGCCGCTTCCGCGTCGACTCCATTCAGCGCAATGCAGTCTGCGAACGATGCGCGCTGGACCTGGGCGACCAGGTCGATGTATTCGGCCGTGTTGTGGCCCAGCGCAACCAGGTCAAAATGTTCAAGGATATGGAGGAGCTCGATCAACTGGGGGCCTGTACTGGGCGCGCGCGCAGACGTAACTTCTAGCCCTCGATAGTGGCCGCAAAGGACCGCCTCGTCCTGGGTAGCATAGTCCCGCAGATCATCCGAGGTAATGAACCCGTCGTGCCGGCTGAAATCGGCGGCGATGAGGTGCGCGATCTCGCCAGTGTAAAAATCCTCCGCGCCCGCGTGCGCCAGCCTCTCGAGTGTCCGCGCCATGTCGGCCTGTACCAGCCGGTCGCCAACCCCGTATGCGCGGCCATCGGGCTTACGGTAGATTTGGGCGGCGTCCGGTGTCGCGGCCAGCTTGGTGGCGAGGTCGGGATAGCCAGGGCGTGCGGCTGTTCGCTGCCAGAATGCCGCGATATACGGGTAGACCTCGAAGCCATCGCGTGCGAGGCGAATGGCCGGAGTCAGCAACTCTGCCCATGTCAGTCGCCCGCTACCATAGCGTTGGTAGGCATCCTGGCAGCAACGCACGAAGCCCGGGGTCATGACCGATTGATGTCCGACCTGGTTGGCCTCGCTGCGTAGGATGTAGCGACCTACGGTTTCGGCCCGCCCCGCGCACTCAGTCGCCCAGCCAGCTGGCACGGGGCGCGAGCCAATACTGGCCTCGCCATTAAGGACAACTCTCCTGCGCTGTGTGGCGGCGTAGTGGTACAATAGCCCGCTGCCACCGATGCCGCAGAGAAGCGGGTTGCTGACGCCCTGAACGAACGCCGCGGCGACGGCCGCATCGATAGCGTTCCCGCCGGCGGCGAGCATATCCCGCCCGGCGACTGCCGCGAGAGGCTCCGGACAAACGATCATGCCGGCCATCAACTCTCCATTCGTAGTCGCACTGCGCTCAGAGCATATTTCTGCTTGTCGCTATGTTTAGTAGCGACAGCACTCAGATGATTGCCTTGTCCTATTGTTGCGTACGTGGATCCAACGCGTCGCGAAGGCCGTCGCCCATGAAGTTGAAGCCGATAACGACCAACGAGATAGCGAGGCCCGGGAAGATGGCTGTCCATGGCGCGACAACGAGGTTGTTCCGGGCGCTCGTCAACATCAGCCCCCAGTCAGGCGTTGGCGGTTGGATTCCCACTCCGAGGAAACTCAAGCCCGCCAGTGCGGTGATGATGGTACCAAGATCGAGCGTTGCAAAGATGATGACAGGCGCGATGCTATTCGGAAGAATGTGCCGGCCCAGGATAGCTGCCCTCGATGTCCCGACCGAGTGCGCGGCGTCAACGTACTCGCGCCCCTGAATGCTCAGGACCGACCCGCGTATCAGCCGTGCGTAGCGGGGAACGCGCGTGATCGCCAGTACGAACACCACGGTAGATAGTCGGGGCCCGAGAAACGCCACCAGGGCGAGACCCAAAGCGAACGCCGGGAACGCAAGGAGGACATCCATGACGCGCATCACAGCCAGGTCGAATACGCCACCCGAATAGGCCGCGATCGCGCCGATGGCGACTCCCATCACAAGGGCAAGCGCCACCGTCACCAGGGTCAAGCTCATGTCATAGCGCGCGCCCCAGATCATCCGACTCCACACGTCTCGGCCTAGTTCGTCGGTACCGAGCCAGTGCTCGCGGTTCGGTTCCATGAAGCTAGCCTCGAGCTTCAGCTGCATCGGGTCGTAAGGCGCGACGACGGGTGCAGCAATACCCAGGAAGCCGAACAGCAGGACGATGCCAAGCCCGATGACCGACAGCTGGTTGCGGCCAAAGCGGTGCATCGCATCACGCCACAGATTGCGCGGCTGCGATCTGGTCTGGCTGACACCAATGGGCAGACGTTGGGCGAAATCGGCCATAAACGATCGATCCTGTCCGCCGCCACAGGGTTGCTGAATGCCTATGCAATCTCAGAGGATCTGAGGTCAACGGGATTGTCACGTCCAGGGAACGTGAGGTCTCGCTTATGGAGAAAGGATTGGGTGTGGGCGAGCATCGCAAGCGTCGCCTGCGCGTGGTCGCGTGCGCGAATAGCGTCGACAATCGCCTGATGGGACTGGATAGCGCGCATCGTCCGGTCAGGGTCAGTGCGATGGAGTAAGCCGGGGTTGTAGTAGACGATCAGCTGCGAAGTCGCGATAGTAATCTGACTCATGTCTTGCAGGAGATCATTGTGGGTGGCCTGCAGCAGGGCCTGGTGGAAAAGGAGGTCTTCTCTGAAAGTGCTGGCTCCCGTGACTGCTTTTTCTTGCATCTGGTCAATCACAGCCTGGAGGCCCGCCAGGTCCTCCTCGGTCGCCTGCTCAACGACGACGGCCATAGCGCCTACTTCGAGGGCAAAACACGTCTCATAGACATAAGCGGGGTCCGAGTAGAACGCTGGCGGGAGAGCCAGCTCAGCCTCCAGCCGAGCGCGGTTGTAGCTCTGGACGAACGCGCCGCGCCCGTGCTCCTTGGCGATGATGCCCTTGCCAACGAGAATGCCAAGCGCCTCACGGATTACCCGGTGACTCACGCCGAGGGTCGCCGCCAGGTCCCGCTCAGAGGGTAGTTGCGTGCCCGCGCTAAGGTTCTCGAGGAAGATGAGGCGGCTGATAATCACCGCAATTTTCTCCCCGAGCGAGACCCTTTCGATTGGGCCAAGCAGACTCAGCGAACCACTCAGCGCCATAGTACGCTCCGGCTACACGGGGGGCGGATTCAGCCACAGAGAGCAGAGTCATTGTACGAAAGAGTAGTACTGTTGACATCATGATAACAGTATACCACGCTCGGATGGGGTTGTCAAGGCCTGGCTAGGGCTATCCAGGGTTCTTTCAAAGTCAGGTGGCAGGACAGGCGCCGATGAGACGGAAGGCCTTGACGACCGATGAGCCATAGTACCGTAGGGCAGCAGCGATGGACGAGCAGCCCTCGGCACGCAAGAGGGCCAGGAGAGCGTTGCGCAGCGAGGCGAGCACCTCGGGGGCATGACCGACATGGACCTGACCTTGGTCCTCGGCCAGGGTCACATCTCGCACATAGTGGGAGCGGTTCTCGATGGTCCAATGCGCGCGCCACAACTGCTCCAACTGCTGGGGCGTGGCTTCGGCGGCAGTCAAACTGGTCACACCATAGGTAGTCTCGACACTGACCTTGCCTGTCTTGAGGTCGCGGCGGTGACAGGTGCGGCGCAAGACTTGCGCCGCGTGGGGCCAGGGCAGGTCAGGGGCGATATCGGCCCGACTGAGGAGGGTGCGGACCTCCAGCCGACCATGACCTTTGTCGACGGTCTGCGCTTGGCGGATCGGGATGGGGCCGTCGCAGGGGAGCCAGGCCAGCGACGGGGGCGGGTCGAACCACGCCTGCCGGTGTTCGTAGAGGTCGCGATGGTTGCGCTTGATGAGCATCAGATAGTGGCCGTGCTGGTCGATGATCTGCTGGGCCAAGGCGCGATGGCTCAGCCCCGCGTCGAAGGTGGTGACGGTGCTTTGTAAGTCACGCGCGGCCAGCAAGGGCGGGGTCGCCGTCTGTTCGCCCCGTCGCGATGCCACCCGCCCTTGGCAAAGGGTGATCCCATCGCCGTGACGGACCAGGCTGACCAGCCGCACTGACTGACCGTGGGCGCTGGCCCCTCGCACCACCTTGCCATCCACGGCCTGGCCCTGCACCATCTGCCCCGTTCCCAGCGTCAGGCGCCCCACGGTCGGGTCGAGATGGGCTAAGGCGGCGTTGTAGGCGCTGAGGCAGCGGTCCACAGCGTCCCCATCGACCTGCTGGACCGCCCGATACAAGGTCGAGGCACTCGGCAGCCGCTTCACCTCCAGCCCCAGGAGATCGATGATCGCCTGGGCGTGCAGCGCCGCCCAGTGGGCCATCGCCCACACGCTTGGCTGGCCGCTGGCTAAGGCCGCCGCGATCAAGGCCAGCAACACGGGCCAGGGGTAGCGCTGGCCCCGTCGCTGGCGCGGGTCGGGCACCGCCTGCAAGGCCGCGTAGAGTGTGCTATACTGAGGGCCGTCCATGAGATGCAGCCTCCGCTGTGGTAGGTGGTGGCATTGTATCTCATGGACCTCCTGTTGGCGACCCCCACTCTCCTCTACCGCCTCGTCCGCTGCTAGCTACCCGACTTTGAAAGAACCCTGCCCTCTCGGATGCGCAACGACGACTGGTTCACGACCTGGCCCTTGACGGCCGCGACCTGCTGACACGCAAGGCGCGCGATCTGCTTGAAGGCGTCTACGGCCTGTACGCCGATGGTCGCCTCGACCCGCCGCAGCGTCTGCCCCAGGTGCTCAGCGACCCGGAGGTGGCCGTGACCTACGAGCGCCTGGCCCACTTCCTGGACGACAAGACGCGGGCGGGCCTGCCGCGGCCGGAGGCCGTCGACAGGCTGGTGCGGGAAGTGGCCTTCACCCATCTCAACCGCCTGGTAGCCTTCAAGATGATGGAGGCGCGCAAGCTCATCCGCGGCGCGCTGGACAAGGGTCTCAGCGCCAACGGCTTCAAGTTCTACCTGGCCGACCATCCTGACATCTACGCGCTCGCACAGCACGGCGACACTGACACCGCCTACCGCCACTTCCTGCTCTGGCAGGCGGGCCAGGTGGCCCAAGAGGTGCGCGTCCTCTTCGACCCCGATAGCCTGGCGAGTCGGCTGTTTCCGCGCCCCCACGCCCTGAATGCTCTGCTGACCCGGCTCAATCATCCTGATCTGGCCGACGTGTGGCAGGCCGACGAGACAGTGGGCTGGCTGTACCAGTTTTTCAACGAGCGCGAGAAGGCTGCCGTCTTTGAGGCGCTCTACCGCGACAAGCGCAAGCTGCGGCGGCAGGACATCCCGGCCGCGACGCAGCTCTTCACGCCCTACTGGATCGTCCGCCTCCTCGTTCACAACACGCTGGGGCGGCTGTGGGTGCAGATGCACCCCGACACCCGGCTGCTGGAGACGGAGGCCCTGGACTACCTGGTCCCGGCCAACGACGACCTGCCCCCGCAGAAGCCACGGCTCGTCAAGACGATTCGGCTGCTCGATCCGGCCTGCGGCGCGATGCACTTCGGCCTGGTGGCCTTCGACCTGTTCGCGGCCATGTATCAGGAGGAACTGGCGCGGGCCGGCGAGCCGGGCTGGCCCGCGACGCCGTCAGTGGCCGACGCGATGGACATTCCGGCCGCCATTATCGCCCACAATATCCACGGCATCGACATCGACCTGCGCGCCGTGCAACTCAGCGCGTTGACGCTCTTTCTCAAGGCGAAATCCCTCAATCGCCAGGCCCGTATCACTGACAGCCACCTGGCCTGCGCCGATGTGCTGCCCCTCAACGGCGCGCGGCTCGGCGCGTTCCTGCGCGACGCTCACTTCTCGCGCCCGCTCTACGAGCGGCTGGTCCGCGCGCTGTGGGCGCGGCTCAAGACAGCCAACACCGTTGGCTCGCTGCTGCGCCTGGAGCAGGAGATGGAGCGCCTGACCCAGGCCGAGCAGGCGGAGTTCGCCCGCAGCCCGCTGTTCGCCGGCGTGAGCGGCCACTTCGAGCGCGAGGCTGCCAGTGGCGATTTCTGGGCGGGTCTAGATGACGACATCACCCTCGCTCTGGACCACTTCGCCCGCGAGGCAGCGGCCCACGGCGACGACCAGACCTTCTTCACCGGCGAGGCCGTCAAGGGCCTGCGCCTGCTGCACCTGCTGCGCGACCGCTACGACGTGGTGGTCACCAATCCGCCCTACTCCGGCAAGCGCAATCTGAATGATGGGCTGGCGGCGTACCTGGGCGAGGCCTACCCCGACGCCAAGGGCGACCTGTACACAGCCTTCATCCAGCGCGGCACGGAACTGCTGGCGGAGGGCGGCCGGCTGGGCATGATCACGCAGCAGTCGTTCATGTTCCTGTCGTCGTACGAGCGGCTGCGCGCCCTGCTGCGGGCAACGTGCGCCATCGAGACGGTGGCCCATACTGGGCCGCGCGCCTTCGCCGAGATCAGCGGCGAGAAGGTCAACACCGTGGTGTTCGCCCTGCGCCAGGAGGCGGACACCACGCGCCGCGAGGCCAGCGTGGCGACCTACTTCCGCCTGGTCAACGCGCCCGAGGGCGACGGCAAGCGCCTCGCCTTCGAGCAGACCCTGGCCGCGCTGAGAGACAGATAGCCACGGAGGCACAGAGGGCACAGAGGAATAGAGATTATAAGAAAGCTCTGTGGTCGCTGTGCCTCTGTGGCTGTCTGCTTCGCCCCGGTTCGAGCCACAGAGGCACAGAAGACACGGAGGATAAAAGCATAAGAGATCTCTGTGCTCTCTGTGCCTCCGTGGCTATCCCAGGTCTCTGTGGCTCATCTGGTTCGTAGAGGAGATGCATGTGTCCGACAGCCCGACCCTTTCCCCCACCGTCTACCGCCTGGCGCAGCGCCGCTTCGACACCATCCCTGGCGCGCCGTGGGTCTACTGGGTCGGCGACAGCGTGCGCGCCCTGTTCGAGACGCTGCCCCGGCTGGGTGACGTGGCCCAGCCGCGCCAGGGCCTCGCCACGGCCGACAACTTGCGCTTCCTGCGCTTCTGGTGGGAGGTGGGGACGGCGCGCATCGGCTTCGGCTGCCGCGACCGCGACGAGGCCCAGGCCAGCGGCCGGCGCTGGTTTCCGTATGCAAAGGGAGGCGCGAATATCTCGTGGTACGGTAACCTGGAGCACGTTGTGAACTGGAACGAGGATGGCAGCGAGATTCGATCGCTGGCCGATGCGGTGATTCGCAATCCGGAGTTCTACTTTCAAGAGGGATTGACCTTCAATCGCTTTGGTACTGACTATTTCGCGATGAGATGGTTAAGACCGGGCTTCGTGTTTGACTGCAATGGACCCTCGGTCTTCGGCCATCTTTCGCTAGAGTTACTGACCATAGCTAACACGAAGCTG
This sequence comes from Anaerolineae bacterium, assembly GCA_034431435.1. GTDB lineage: Bacteria > Chloroflexota > Anaerolineae > Epilineales > JAHCIE01 > JAHCIE01. The sequence goes on from DAOUDG010000006.1 coordinate 9,675, forward strand.
TTCTCAAGGCTCTGCACATTGATTAATCCGGGCGCCAACTTTCAGGTCGGCGACGTGCAGCGTGTTCCTATCGTCAGGCAGATCAACGGCTCGCTCGTCGCCAAGAGCACAGCCAGCATCAGTCTTGTTCATCGTAACTCCAGCCTCGACGAAACCACATTCGACTTCATCGCCCCGCCGCGTTGGGAGACGGGGCTGGCCGACCTGGCGGCGGCCCAGGCGCGGCTGGCCGCGCTGGAGCGCGCCATCGACGACGAGGTGTACCGCCTGTACGGGCTGAGCGAGGCGGACCGCGCCGCTATCGAGGCGGAGATGGGCGGAACCGACCAGGGACCAACGACCGAGGACCAGGACGACGTCGCCGAGGATGAGCCTTTGGTCCGTGGTCCTTCGTCGTCGGTCACCGACGAAGCGGGCGAGGCGCAACCCGACGAAGGGCTGGCCGTCATGACTCGCGAGGAACTGGCGGTACGCTGGGTGTCCTACGCTGTGGGTGTCGTGCTGGGGCGGTTCGCGCCGGGCGAGGCGGGCGCGCTGGGGCGGGCCGTCTACCGCCGCGCCGACTTCGCCGTCGGCTCGCTGCCCGCGCCCGACGCCGCCGAGTTCGACGCCCTGGTCGGCGCGACCGACCGCTTCGCCTGGGTCGACGACGAGGGCGCCCGCCTGTCCCCGCCACCCGTAGGCGGACAGGCGGGCGAAGGCCGCCATGTCTTCCCCGCCGCGGTGGAGGTGAGCCTGCGCGACCTGGTCGTGCCCGACGGCATCACCGTCCTGGACGAGGGCCACCCGCGCGACCTGGCGACGCGCGTCGAAGCCGCGCTAGACCTGATGCTGGGCGAGGCGCGGGCGCGGGCGGTGGTCCAGGCGGCGGCGGGTGACGGTGAGGGTGAGTCGGCCACGGCGAACCTGCGCGCCTTCCTGGCCCGCGACTTCTTCACCCGCTGGCATCTACGCTGGTATCGCAAGCGGCCGGTCTACTGGCCGCTCCAGTCGGCGCGGCGCGGCTACGGCTTCGTCGTCTTCCACGAGGGTGTGCGGCACGACTTACTGTACGTCTTGCTGCGCACGTACCTGGATCAGCGCCTCAACGGCCTGCGCCTTCAGGTGGCGGACCTGACCGTCGAGCGCGATGGGAAGGCCGGGCGCGAGCGGCGCGCCGTGGAGCGGCGGCTGGAAGCGGCGCAGACGCTCCTCAACGAGGTGGACACCTTCGCGGGCGTCATCGACCGCCTGGCCCACGCGGGCTACGAGCCGGCCGCGGACTGGATCGACGACGGCGTGCTGCTGCGCCTGGCGCCGCTGTGGGAGCTGCTGCCGCTGTGGAAGGCGGAGCCGAAGAAGGCGTGGGAGCGGCTCAGCCAGGGCGACTTCGACTGGAGCCACATCGCCCTGCGCTACTGGCCCGACCGCGTCCGCGCCAAATGCGCGACCAACAAGTCCTTCGCCATCGCGCATGGCCTGTAGCCAGGGTAGCAAGGGGGAACGATGCGAACCTGTAGGCGTATGGGACCGGGCGTTTTACGAGGGTGAGCACGGCCAACCGGCCACCGACCAGTTTCGAGGCGTGGTCGAGGCGCTGGCGAAGCTGACGAAGAGCCAGGGGTGGGATTTGTCCTACATCCTGAACAAGCACTACGTCGCGTTCAAGCTAGGCCACCGTGTTGTGTTCATCGTCAACTGGACGGGGCCTAACACCTGGAATCTGGAGCTCAAGCTGCCAAAGGCGAAGGCGCAAGCCTCCCCGTACCAGGACTGGGAGTTCCAGCGTTACGACGATGGGTGGAAGTCGGCGATTTTCCGCCCACGAAAGTCCGGCTCGCTGAGCGTGGCGGAGTTGGAGCCGCTCTTGGTCGCGGCGCACAAACATGTGGCAGGTATCTGACCAGCGAGGGTGACGACCGGGGGGGAGGGGCAACGATGACGAAATTGATTCGAGACGTGTTGGCCCGCGACTTGAAGAAGCCGATTGAGGAGGTCGTCAAACTCAGTCAGGCCGACGAGCAGACGGTCCACGACGAGATTACTGAGTACGTCGCCACCGGCCGCATCAAGGGCGAGTACATCCGCGTCTTGAAGGCGAAGGCCGGCGCGCCAGGCGAGCCGACGGAGGGCGTTGGCGTATGGGTGTCGGGCTTCTTCGGCTCCGGCAAGTCATCCTTCGCCAAGAATCTGGGCTACATTCTTGCCAATCGCCCCGTCCTTGGCACGCCCGCCGCCGAACTGTTCATGGCGCAACTCGAGCGCCAGGCCCCTGGCGACAGGGCCGTCGACGAGCTGCGCCAGCTGGTCGATTTCCTCGCTAAGCGCCTCAAGACGCACGTCATCATGTTCGACGTCCAGGTGGACCGTGCCGTCAAGCGGGCGACGGAGCCTCTGGCCGAGATCATGTACACTGTGCTGCTGCGCGAGCTGGACTATGCCCAGGACTACGCTGTCGCCGAGCTAGAAATCGAAATGGAGGGCGAGGGACGGCTGGCCGAGTTTGTCCAGGCGGCAGTACGCCTGTTCCGCGATGAGACGGACGCGGTGGGCACGGAGACGCCCGTCCCGACGACGCTCGAGGGCCAGGTAGCGGTGGACGCGTACCGCGTCTGGCAGCGGGTGCGTAAGGGAGCGCAGCGCATCAACCGCGCCAGCGCCATCCTGCACACTCTGTCGCCCCAGACTTACCCGACCGCCGAGGCGTGGGCGGCGACCCAGCGCGCCGAGGCCGACATCACCATCCAGACCCTGGTCGACCGCACCTTCGACCTGCGTGTCAATTATCGGTCGATAATGTACCACCATGTACGGCCATGATGTGCCACTCATTTTCGCCAATGATGTACCACCCGTTTTCGGCCATGCTGTACCAGCCCTGGACGAACGGAGCGAAAGCTCACTGGACAACGGTTTGGTGA
>DAOUDG010000007.1:0-11742 GCA_034431435.1 Anaerolineae bacterium
GTGGTGGGAGCCGCGGCGTGGGCGGCCGCACCGCCGCACGCCGCCGCCAGCAGGGCGACGACGCTCAGCGCGAGCAGCAGGGCGATGATGCGTTTCATGTGATTTCCTCCTTGCGAATCAAGAGATTACCCCTTCAACCCAGACGCCGAGATGCCCTCGATGAACTGCTTCTGGGCGAAGAAGTACAACACGATGATGGGGGTGATGACGATGACCGAGGCCGCCATGAGCAGGTGGGTCTGCGTGCCCGCCTCGCTGATGAACGTGTACAGGCCGATCTGGGCCGTGCGCATCTCCTGGCTGTTGGTGACGATGAGGGGCCACAGCAGTCCATTCCACGCGCCCAGGAAGGTGAACAGGGCGACCGAGATGAGGGCGGGCTGCGACAGGGGGAGGACGATGCTGGTCAGGAAGCGCAGGTGGCCGGCCCCATCGAGGACGGCGGCGTCGTAGTAGTCGTTAGGTATCTGCTGGAAGAACTGCCGCAGCAGGAAAATGCCGAACACGCCGGCGGTGAAAGGCACGATGAGCGCCTGGTAAGTATCAATCCACTCCAGGTTACGGATGATCACGAAATTGGGAATCATCGTGATCTCAAAGGGAATCATCAGCGTCGTCAGGAACAGGGTGAAGACAAGCTCCTTGCCGAAGAAGTCGATACGGGCGAAGGCATAAGCGGCCAGCGATGAGGTAACGAGCACCGCGATAGTGGTGAAAACGGAGACGATGACGGAGTTGGTGAGATAGCGGCCAAAGGGGGCCATATTCCACGCCAGGGCGTAGTTGCTCCATTGGGGCACGCTTGGCAGGAACTGTTGTTGCGCGAATTCGGGAAAGGTCTTCAGCGAGGTCAGGACCATCCACACGAAGGGGAAGATGGCGATGATGGAGCCGACGATGAGGACGGCGTGAATCCCCGTCCGGCTAAACTGCCCGCGCCGACGCGAGCGCTGGTTCTGGCTGGTGGCGCTGATGGTCGCCATGACGGGCCTCTCAGACTCAGGAGTAGTGCACGTAGCGGCTGCCGATCCAGCGTTGCAGGACGGTCAGCGCGAGAATGATGAAGAACAGGACGAAGGCGACGGCGCTGGCGTAGCTATAGTCGGGGCGGCCGACCTCGCCATAGAAGATCTTGAACAGGTAGACGGTGGCGGTCAGGGTGGTGTCGAGAGGGCCGCCCTTGGGTTGGTTGGCGGCCTGGTTCATGGTGACGATGTGGGTAAAGGCTTGTAGCGCGCCGATGGTGGACAGGATGATCAGGAAGAAGGTGGTCGGCGACAGGAGCGGCAAGGTGATGTGGCGGAACAGCTGCCAGCGGTCCGCGCCGTCGATCTCGGCGGCGTCGTACAGCTCGCGCGGGATGTTGCCCAGGCCCGCCAGGAAGATGACCACGTCGTAGCCGAGGCGCTGCCAGACGACGAAGATCATGATCGTCACCAGCGCCAGGCTCGGCCCGGCTGCCCATTCGGGGAGTGTCACGCCGAAGCTGCGGGCGATGAGTTGGAAGATGCCGTTCGGCTCTAGCAGCCAGTTCTGGGGCGGGATGCCGAACCAGCCGAGGACCTTGTTGGCGACGCCGGATTGGGGGTTGAACAGGGTGGCCCAGACGGTGGCGGCGGCGACGAGGGATGTGACGTAGGGCAGGAAGAAGATCGTGCGGTAGGCGGAGAGGAAGCGAATCTTCTGGAAGAGCAGGTAGGCGATGAACAGGCCGAGGGCCAGGGTGATGGGGACAGTGAAGAAGGCGTAGCTAAAGGTGACGTGGAGCGAGTTCCAGAAACGGTCATCGGTCAAGATGCGCTGGTAGTTCTCCAGGCCAACGAAGGGGCCGGTCAGGCGCAGCCCGTAGCGGTGGAGGCTCATCCAGAAGGCGTAGAAGACGGGGCCGATGCTAAAGGTGAGTAGAATCACCGCTGCGGGCAGAATCATCAGGTACGCCAGGGCCGTGTTGCGCCAGTAGCCGCGTGGCCGCGAAAACGTCTGTGGCTTCGCCTGCCCTCCGACGCGCACGTTCCCCAATTCGACGTTCGCCATGCAGGGAACCCTCCCATCCATCATCCAGCGCAGGCTCCTTTATCGTAGATGAAAGCGGGGCATTAGTCAAAAGACGGCGCGTGAAACGTGAGAACCCCCGCAGTCGTTCACGCAGCACGTTTCGCGTTTCACGGAACATTTCGCCGCCTCGCGCGTCATATAGGACATGGCCGCCAGGGGCAGGGGGCGCTGCCCGTACCGATGCCGAGCATTACCGAGCAACACCGCACAGCCACTTGCGGAGACGCGCGTTTCACTGTACAATCATGAGTATCCGCGTCTCTTTTGTTTGACGATCGATGAAGGATAAGCGCATGTCGACAGCCCAGCCTTCCCCCGCCGCCAACGGCGCATTCCGCGCTCTCAAGATTCTTCTCATCCTGATCTTCATGCTGGTCCTCGGCGTTGTGGGCGCAGCGGCGGCCGGCGTGGGCGTGCACCAGTATGTCTACAGCGACCGCATCCACATGGGCGTCCGCGCCGCAGGCATGGACCTGGGTGGGTTGACCCGCGCCCAGGCGGCGGACACGATTCGCAGCCAGGTTCCCTACTTCGACGCCGCCCCCATCAAGTTCAGCTACCAGGATAAGACCTGGCAGGCGACCCCGGCCCAACTGGGCGGCCTCCTGCCCGCCGACACGCTGGCCGACGAGGCGTACTCGCTGGGCCGTAGCGGCGACTTCAAGCGGGACTTGCTGGCGCAGCTGGCCCTCGCCCGCTACGGCGTCGAGATTCCCCTGCGTAGCGAGATGAATCGCCAGGCGGCGGCCCAGTTCGTCGCCGCTATCGCCAGGGAAGTCGATCGCCCCGCCCGCAATGCCGCCCTCAGCATCCGCGACGGCAAGGTTGTGACCGAGTCAGGCCAGGAGGGCTGGGAGGTCGACCAGGCCGACGTGCTGCGCCAGGTGGAGGATCGCGTCCTGCGCTTCGGCGGCGACCCCATTGCCGTGCCCATCGTGGCGACGCCGCCCCTCATCACGGATGTCAGCGCGGCGAAGGCGACCACGGAGCGCCTCATCAGTGGCCCTGTCACGGTGACGTTCCAGGATAAGAAGTGGACGCTGCCTAAGGAGCGCATCGCGGAGGCCATCGTCTTCTACCAGGAGGCCGGGCCTGACAAGAAGCCGCGCGTGACGCCCAGGGTACGCGAGGACCTGACGCCGCCCTTCGTCGACAGCATCGCCCCCCAGATCAACCGCGAGATGGTGGACGCCAAAGTACGCTTCGACGGCCAGCGCATGGTCGCGCTGGCGCCGAGCGTGGTGGGCTATACGATGAACGTCGAGGAGACGCTCAAGAAGGTCAACGACGCGCTCATGGCGACCGAGCGCACCGTACCGGCTGTTGTCGAGGAGCACCAGCCCAGCATCGACTCCAACAACCTGGACGCGATGGGGGTCAAGGAAGTCGTGGTGCGTGGTACGACTCAGTTCAAGGGGTCGCCGCCGGAGCGCATCCAGAACATCAAGGTGGCGGCCTCCAAGTTCCAGGACGTGATGGTGCCGCCGGGCGGCACGTTCTCCTTCGCCGAGCACCTGGGCGATGTGACGGCCGCCGAGGGCTACGTCGAGGCGCTAATCATCGTCGGCGACAGGACCGAGACTGACTACGGCGGCGGCGTGTGCCAGGTATCGACGACGGCGTTCCGCGCGGCGTTCTATGGTGGCTACCCCATCGTCGAACGCACTGCCCACGCCTACCGCGTCAGCTACTACGAGGAGGGTGTCGGCCCTGGTCTGGATGCGACGGTCTTCACTCCCTGGGTGGACTTCAAGTTCAAGAACGACCAGCCCACCTGGCTCGTCATGCGTACCGAGTTCAACGCAGCCACCGCAACCCTGTCGTTTGTCTTCTACGGGACCAGGCCCAACCGGGAGGTGGTTCTCGAGGGGCCGCGCATCCTCAAGGAGACGCCAGCCAAGCCCGCTCGGTACCAGGTGGATGCAAAGATGAAGGCAGGCGAGGTCAAGCAGGTGGACTGGGCGCACCCCGGCGCGGAAGTCGTCGCGACGCGCATCGTGCGCGAACCTGGCCAGCCGGAGCGCCGCGACACCTTCCGTAGCGTCTACCAGCCGTGGGGCGACATCTTCCTGGTCGGTAAGGGCGACCCGCGCGCGAACTGACAGCGATGCCTCCCGCCCTCCCTCAGACGTAACGAGCATCAACGGTCAGCCGTCAGTCGCCCGTGCGCTCCTTCGTTTGGGGAGGATCCTATGTCGCAGTGGGATAGGGCATCTCTCCGCCGCGTGCTTGTAGAGCGCTTGAGCCTTGGTGAGCTACAGGACGCTGCCTTCGACCACGGCGTGGACTATGAAGGCTCCGATAAGAGCGAACTGGCGCGCAGGCTAGTCCTGGCCCTGGACCGGCGTGAGACGCTTGACCAGCTCATCATCTGGATCAGCGGCAATCGCCCAGATATAGACCTCCAGACCTTCGGGGTTTCCGTCGCGACCGGTCGCCGAGTCACCCAGGCCAGGCCCAAGTTAAGGCTCATGTTGTTCAGCACAAAGGGAGAACGCACGCCATGGGGGCATGCCCCCGATGCGCCTGTCGCGTACATCTACCATGTCAGGGTCAGCAACGACGGCGAGCAAGTCGCCACCCAGGTGGGCGTGAAGCTCACCAAGATCGGCAAGTCGAGCGCGCACGGAGACCCCACGACTGAGGAGCTAGCCAGCCCTGTGAAGCTCAGGTGGTCGAGACCACACGCCGATCCGTGTGCCCTCGACATAGCGGCAGGCGACTTCGAAACGTGTAATGTGGGGTACATCATTGCGGAGGACCACCGCGCCGGGGAACAGCGGCAGCGAGAGTATAGGTTCGACCTAAACCCCTGCATCGACCCCTGGCCCCCTAACTTTCAGGGGTTCGTCCGCCGTGCGGAAAGGATGCGAGTGGCGCTTGTCGCCGTCGCCAACAATGCCAGGTCGGATACCTTGTGCGTTGAGATTGCCTGGGACGGCGAATGGGGTAATACGGCCGACGAGATGCAACGCCATCTTGTGGTGAGCGAGGTGCGCTGTGACGGCTGAAGGCGCCTGCTGCATCCTAACCCAGGACAGCGCACACCCAGCGTTCATCCGCGTCCAATTCGTCTACGCGACCGTAATCTGCGGCGCGTCTTGTGCGTCTATCTAGTGTCAGTCGCCGGTTTGGTCTTCCCGGCATAGCGTCCTATAATCTCCGGCACGTTTTGGTGTTGACACGCCTCACAGGGAAGAGACTATGTTGCAGATGTTGGCAGGGATGAGTTGGGTATACTGGCTGGCGTTCATCCCCGTGCTGGGGTTGCTCGTGTTCATCCACGAGTTGGGCCACTTCCTGGCCGCCCGCCGCATGGGCGTGAAGGTGGAAGAGTTCGGCTTCGGCATTCCCCCGCGCGCCAAGACCCTCTTCGAGAGGGATGGCGTCAAGTACACCATCAACTGGCTGCCCCTGGGTGGCTTCGTGCGCATGGCCGGCGAGGAAGGCAACTTCGAGACCGAGGGCAGCCTGTATAGCAAGCAGCCCTGGCAGCGCGCCTTCGTCCTCATTGCTGGCCCCGCCATGAACCTCCTGGCCGCCTTCGTGCTGTTCACCCTCGTCTATATGGTCGGCATCTCCACGCCCCAGGCGGCGGGGCGCGTGATGGTCCAGCAGGTGATGGCCGACTCGCCCGCTCAGGCGGCCGGCCTGCAACAGGGCGATTTCATCACCTCCGTCAACGGTCAGCCTATCGATCGCGAGGCGGATCTGCTGGAAGTGATTGGTGCGGCGGCGGGTCAGACCGTGCCCATCGTCGTCGACCGCAATGGCCAGCCCGTGACTCTCGACATCACCCCGCGCACGTCTGGCCCGGTCAAGATCGGCATCTACATGGCCCCCGAGCGGGTCGAGCAGGTGGTGGAACGCTACGGGCCGATCGAGGCCGTCGTTAAGGGCGCGCAGGAGACGGTCGCTGGCGTCCTGGGTCTCATCACTTTTCTGTGGCGGGCTGTCTTCGGCCTGTTCACCGCCGCGCCCATGCCCGACGGTGGCGGCCTGACGGGTCCCATCGGCATCGCCCGCATGACCGGCGAGATTGCCCGTGAGGGCATTGACAAGCTGCTGTATCTGGCAGCGGCCATCTCCATCTCGTTGGGCACGTTGAATCTGCTGCCCATCCCGGCCCTCGATGGCGGTCGCCTGGTGTTCGTCGTCGCCGAGTGGCTGCGCGGTAGGCGCATCCCGCCGGAGCGCGAGGCGATTGTTCACGCGGTGGGCATGATCTCGCTGCTGCTACTCATGGCCGTCGTGTCCTACTTTGACGTCGCCAAGTGGGTGCAGGGTATCTCGCCCCTCGGCGGCGGCTGAGCCGACAGCCCGACAACCTCCTCGAGTCGCTGAGAACGCCGAGGCGCGAAGACGCGAAGGGACTGCACGCCAGTGTGCCCTTCGCGTCACGTCACGTATGCGCCCCGGCGCTCGTGCTTCTCGGGTCGCCTTATGAGAGCACTCTTAGCCCGGTTTCACCTTACTCTCAGCGAATCCGTGTAGAATACTTTACCACTGTACATTTTTCTGAAGGAGTCAACGTACCCATGACCGACGTTATCAATCAGGGCCAGGCCCGCCCCGCTGCCATCGCTACCCCGACCGCGCCGCCACCGCCGGGCGCTCTGTCGCCGGCCGTCGTCGAGCAGATCCTGTTCGAGATGAAGCGGCTCATTGTCGGTCAGGACATCGTCCTGGAACGGCTGCTGGTCGCCCTGCTGTCGCGCGGCCACGTCCTGCTGGAGGGTGTACCCGGTCTCGCCAAGACCGCTACCGTCAAGTCCCTCGCCCAGGTCATCGGCGGCACTTTTGGCCGCGTCCAGTTCACGCCCGACCTCGTGCCCGCCGACCTCGTTGGCACGCGCATCTTCAACGGCAAGACGGGCGAGTTCAACACCGAGCTTGGCCCGGTGTTCGTCAACTTGCTGCTCGCCGACGAGATCAACCGCGCCCCCGCCAAGGTGCAGAGCGCGCTGCTCGAAGTGATGCAGGAGCGCCAGGTCACCATCGGCAAGCAGACCTACCAGGTTCCTGACCCCTTCCTGGTCATGGCGACCCAAAACCCCATCGAGTCGGATGGAACCTACCCCCTGCCCGAAGCGCAACTCGACCGCTTCATGTTCAAGGTGCTGGTCGACTACCCCAGCTACGAGGACGAGATCGTTGTCGTTGACCGCATCACCGGCCCGGCTATCAACCTGCGCACCCTGATCACGCCGGCGCAGTTGCTCGGCCTCCAGCGGATCGTCGATCGTATCTACGTCGATCCCCACGTGACGGCCTACGCCGCCACGCTGGTCAATGCCACCCGCAAGCTGCGCGAGAGCGGCCTCGAGGGCTGGGCTCCCGCCGTCGCCTTCGGCGCCAGCCCCCGCGCTTCCATCAACCTCATCACTGCTGCCCGTGCCCTGGCCTTCATCCGCCAGCGCTCCTACGTGCTGCCCTACGACGTGGCCGACCTGGCTCCGGACGTGATGCGCCACCGCATTGTGCTGACCTACGACGGCATCGCCAACGGCGTCACCGCCGACAGCATCGTGACCGCCGTCTTGCAGCGCTTCCAGCCCCCGCGCATCGACCTGGGGGACAAGCATGTGGGGTAGGTTCCGACAGCGGCCGCCTGGCCGCGCGTCGGCCGACGCCCCCGCTCACGTCCACGTGACGGACCGCCCAGCCGCCGGCCACACCCCGGACGCCGTGCTGCGCCGCCTGGAGTGGACCATCCTGCGCCCCCTGGCGCGCTACCTGGGCGGCGAGGAACGCTCCCTGGTGCGCGGCCCCGGCATGGAGTTATCGGAGATTCGCGAGTATCAGCCGGGCGACGACCCGCGTTTCATCGACTGGAGCGTGACGGCGCGCAGTGAGCGGGTCTACGTCCGCGAGGCCTTCGTGGAGCGCGCGCTCGATGCCTGGCTCGTGGTGGATGTGAGTAGCTCGGTAGATTGGGGCACCATCAACAGCACCAAGCGCGGCCGCGCCGTGGAGTTCGCGGCCATCGCCGGGCGGCTGTTGGGTCGCAATGGTAACCGCGTGGGCGCGGTGTTGTTCGCCGACCGCCCGCTGGGCATCGTGCCGCCGGGCGCGGGCCGGCCGGCCCTGTTGCAGCTGCTGCGCCAGATTCAGGAAGCCCCGCATCAGGAACGAACCGGGCCGACCGACCTGGCGGGCGCGTTGCACCGCGCCAACAGTATCATCCAGCGCCGCTCGCTGGTCCTGGTCATCACCGATTTTCTGGCCCCCGACGGCTGGCAGCGGCCCCTCGGCCAACTGGCCCAGCGTCACGAGGTCGTCGCGGTGCGCCTGGAAGACCCACGCGAGTTAGACCTGCCCGATATCGGCTACGTGACCTTTGAGGACCCCGAAACCGGCATGCAGATTACCGTCGATACCGGCGACCGCAAGCTGCGCCAGCGCTACCACGACGCGGCGGCGGCGCGCTCGGCTGAGGTGCATCAACGCCTGGCGGGCACGGGCGTCGATGAGGTGGTGTTGAGCACGGGCAGTGAGATGCTACCGGAGGTGGTCCGCTTCCTGAACGCCCGCCGCTATCGGCGCGGCCGCCAGGCAGCCCACGCCCCGACGGCCATGGCTCAGAGTTATGTTTCAGGAGGACCGTGGTGACTTTTCAGTGGCCCTGGTTGCTATTCCTACCGTTAATTATCATCCCCATCCTCGTTGTCCTGTACGTGGTGGCGCAGATGCAGCGGCGCAAGTACGCCCTGCGTTTCACCAACGTCGCCCTGCTCAGCCAGGTCGCCGGCAAGGGGCCGGGGATTCGCCGCCATATTCCGGCCGTGCTGTTCCTCAGCGGCCTGACTTTCCTGCTCATCAGCCTGGCGCGCCCCGAGGCCACCATTCGTATCCCGAAGGATGAGGCGTCGGTTGTGGTGGCGATTGACGTCTCCGGCTCGATGCAGGCCGAGGACCTCAAGCCCAACCGCATGGAGGCCGCCAAGTCGGCGGCGCAGGCCCTGGTGGACACTGTACCCGACCAGTTGCAGCTGGCCCTCATCAGCTTCAACGCGGGGGCGAACCTCAACGTGCCCCTCAGCCGAGACAAGGACGCCATACGGCGTTCCATCGACCGCCTGAGCGCGAACGGCGGCACGGCCATCGGCGAGGCCATTTTCCTGGGCCTCGACCAGCTCGCCAACCGCCAGGTGGACCCGCAGGCCGAGAAGAATCAGGCCATCATCGTTCTGCTGTCCGACGGGACGAATACGTCGGGCCGCGCGCCGGAGATGGGGCTGGAGCGGGCCAGGCAGGAGGGCGTCAAGATCTACACCATCGGCGTCGGCGAGCGTGGCGCGAACCCCACGTTGCGCAGCGGCCAGCGTGTCGGCCTCGACGAGACAACGCTCCAGCGCATTGCCGAGGCGACCGACGGCGAGTATTTCTACGCCGCCAACGCCGGCGACCTGGAGCGGGTGTACGCCGACCTCGGCTCGCAGATCAGCTGGGTCGAAGAGAAGACCGAGGTCACCGCCTTGTTCAGCGCGCTGGGCGCGATGTTCTTCACTCTGGCGGGCCTGCTCAGCCTGTGGTGGTTCTCGCGCCTGCCATAACTGTAGGGGCAGCCCTGCGTGGCTGCCCTGTCGCGTCGAAAGTTAGGGGATTAGAGGGGCAGTCTCGCGCGAGGCTGCCCCTTGTCATGTCTGGTGGCATTGCCCGGCGTAGGTGTAGCGATTCTCAGCCTGGGCGGGCGAGGGCGGGGGTGAGACTGACCTGCGCGTCGCCCGCGTCGCCCGCGTGCGCTGCGACCAGCAACGCGGTGACCGTCTCGCCCTCGGCGAGCGTCACGACGGGCTGGCTCTTGGTGGTGGGTGTCGTCGCCGGCTTCACTCGCTGGAGGTCGAGGGGCACGAGGCGCTGGGTCGTCACGGCCCATACCCGGTCGCCGGGCCGCACCCGCGCCGCGCCTGCCACCGGCCGCCGCACGATGATCTGCCCGCCGCCCGGCTCCGTCGCCAGGGGCACGCTATTGGCAGGGAAGCGACGGGCGTAGCCATCCGTCGTCAGCAGCGCTACCTGGTCCTTGCCGCTGCTGACTCCCACCACCGCCGCGACCCGCTCCCCCCTGGCCTTGCTGACCCTGACCAGTTGCCCGCCCTGCACCGACAGGTGGGCGACGGCCACCCGCGCCGCGCGGCCGGTGTCGGTGACGACGAGCACCTGGTCGTCGGGGTTGACGCCGAGGATGGCGGCGGGCCAGTTGGGCATGGGCCAGTCGAGGCGTAGCGAGCGTGGCCCCTCGATGGCGGCGCGGCTGAGGCTCATGTTCAGGGCGCGGCCGAAGCCCTTCGTCGTCACCAGCAGCAGGCGGGCGGCGTCCCGCGCGTCGCCCCACCGCGCCACGGCGCACATCTCCTCGCCCGCCTCGAAGTCGCGCAGGTCGGCGCGGGCGAAGCCGCCCTCTTGCAGGCTGGCGAGCTGGCGCGGCGAGGTCAGCAGCAGGCGGTAGCGCGACGTGGCGATGAGAATCGGCTCGTCGGGCATGGCAGCCAGGGCTACCTGGGGCATCAGATCGGGGTCGGGGTTGACCGCCGCCAGAGGAATAGCCGTGTCGGGGGCGGCGGCGAGGGCATCGGGGGCGGCGGCGACGCGGTGGCCGCCGTAGAGGACCAGGCCAAGCGCGCCCGACGTGCCTTCACCGCCCGCCTCGTCGTCCATGCGCCGCTTGAGGAGGGACAGGTTGACCGGGTCGACGCGGGGCTGCTCGTAGGTCAGGGCAGCGTGGACAGCCCCGTTGCGGCGGTAGGCGCGGGCGTCAATCTCGCCCGCCTGGATGCCGTGGCCGATGATGCCCAGGCCCGACGTGACCGAACTGAAGGTGTCGATGCTGCGCACGCGGCCCGCACCGAACTTGCGGGCCAGCAGCGCCTGGAAAGCGGGAATCTGCGACGAGCCGCCAGTGCGAATCACCACGTCGATGTCCTGGGGGCGCAGGCCGGAACGGGCCACGGTCTCGTCCACCAGGCGGTCGACGGCGTCGATCTCGGGGCGGATGATGGTCTCGAAGTCGGCGCGGCTGGTCGGCTGGCGCACCCTGAAGCGGTCGGTGACCAGGCGGATGTCGGTGTCGGGCAGGTCGGACAGGCGACGCTTGGCGGCCTCGACGGCCTCGAACATGCGCAGGCCGTAGTTGCCGGTCACGAGGGCAATGAGATTCTGAAGCTGGCGCGGCGCGCGGGAGGTGGCCTCGATGTCGCGCAGCATGCGCACCCGCTCCGGTAGTTGCAGTTCGATCAGGCTTTGCCAGTCGGCCAGGGTGTCGTAGATCCAGGTGGGGACGGGCAGCGGCGCGTCGGCCGGGCCGTAGACGCTGCCCTCGCCGAAGTGGCGGGCCAGGCGCGCGCGCAGCAACTTCTGGTCGAACACGTCGCCGGCGATGGGCAGGCCGCCGGTGGCGAGGACGTCGCGGCGCGCGCCCTGGACGCGCATGATGGTGATGTCCAGCGTGCCGCCGCCGAAGTCGAAGACCAGGATGCGCTGGTCGCCCGTGGCGCTGGCGGCGTAGTGGAAGGCAGCGGCGATAGGCTCATATTCCAGGTAGACCGTCTCGTAGCCCGCCCGCAGCGCGGCCTCGATGAGCCGCTCCTGGGCCACGGCGTCGGCCTGGGGATCGGTGGCGAAGCGCACCGGTCGCCCCAGCACGATGTCGCGCACCTCGTGGCCCAGGGCGGCCTCGGCGCGGCG
>DAOUDG010000008.1:0-5106 GCA_034431435.1 Anaerolineae bacterium
CCCTCGCGCCCGTGTCCCTGGCCGTGGAACCGAGGCTGTGGTCCACCGCGCCGCTACCGACGGCTGAGGCCGCGCGGGTGTTCGTCTGGCCCGCCAACGGGAAGCCGAGTCTCATCTTCGTGTATGACGATGCTGTCACCTGACAGCACATCCAGTCCTGCAATACAGGATGGCCAGGGATCTATGAGCATGGGCTAGACTTCAACGCGCTCCTCTAGGTGGAGAAGATGGGAGGGCCTGTATGCGAACCCTCATGCTTAGGGCAATCATAATGGTGAGTCTCGCAGCGCTTCTCACAGGCTGCCTGAACACATCATCGCACAGCCCTGATGATGCGTCTCAGGCTCTGCCTACCGTGGCCTTCGAGCCGATCTCGCTCGTCCGAGACCCGGATGCCCTGTCGGTAGCGCCCTTGCCGCTGGCCGAGGCAGAGCGTGTGTTTCTGTGGCCCGTGTCGGGGCGGCCATCGCTCGTCTTCGTGTACGACGATGGGGCCACGTGAAGACGGTGTATCGCTCTGGCCCCCGTCGTGAACGGGATCGAACTGCGCTACAGCGCGCAACTGAATGTCGTGTGGCTGGCTGAGGCCTCCGAGCAAGGACGGGCGGCGAAGACACTGTTCGACCTGCCCGAGCGAGGAGTGGCCCTGCTCGACAGGGACAACCGCCTCGTCTGGCGTGGAGCGAGTGGCACGCGACGCCAGGTAGAGGAGCAAGTTCTCAGGGTGCTTCGGTGATGGATGAGAGTCTGGACCGTGTCATGCACTTTGGGAGAGCAGCGAGACGAAACGATGGACCAGAAGCAGGCCGAACGCGATGAAGTGCAGTATAGTGTTCCTCTTGGCGAGCGGTTGGTAGTAGCGGGCCAACTGCTGAAAGCCGCTTCTACCGCCCTGTCAACAACTGCAGAACCCCTCGCCGTATCGGTCGCTCCCGCTGTCGTGTCAGCGGCTTCGTCAGGATGGTCATCTCCATCGGGACGACCTGCATCTCCGGCGCGACCGCAATCACCTCAACGCCCATCTCGTCCAGTTCGCCCACCGTCGTCGCGATACCCTTCACATCTCGCGCCAGCTGCGAGTACTGGTAGATCACCAGCAGCCTGAAGTGGCCTGCCGCCGCGTCCTTCAACACCTCGCCGCCCCAGCGACGCTCGCCGAAGGGCACGCTCCCCACCACGCCCTCGTCGATGTACAGCGCCGCCACGTCGAGTCCTCTGACAGCAAGGTAGTGATAGCAGGCCTCCAGAATGTGGCCACCCGCTCCCTCTTCGCCTGGCGCCTCTCGGACGTACACCGCCGCCGGTCCTCTCACATGGCGATGATCCATATTCTCCCCCTTGACTGTAGACCACAAACTGGTAGACGTGGAGGGGGGGCTCAGTGCGGCTCAGTTGGATACGCCCTGGCCCGTCGGCATAGATGAACAGGTACTCACCCGCCCTCCCTTCCCTTTGAAGTTCGTTCGCCACGTCGACGAGATCGGCGATGGTCGCCCGTCGTGGCTTGTCTACGTTGCTGCCCATGGCTTGCCTCTGGGGGGAAAGGGCCGGTCGAAGGCCGGCCCTCCTCCGCAGATGTCAGTTCTACAACAGGGGTGACGGTAGGACTGCGAGGGACGACGCAAGACCGTCGGCTTGCTCGGCCCAGGCTCGGCGAGGATGGGAACGAGGCGGAGCCTGTGGTAGTGGTGGTAAGAGGTCTGGTAGCTTTTAGGCGCTCGTCGCACGGATGGGTCACTTCCCCCTGGTTGCCCAGGACACCGAACCTGCCCTGCCACCCGCCCGTCCTGGTGACCCAGAACTGCTCGTTCGGTGCTTTGGCCGCTGGCCTTTACCCGTGGTCGCCCTGGTTTCTCAACCAGGGACACCTGCATCTCGTCCACTACGGTAGCTTGCCAGGCTTGTAGTGCGGCTTTCAGTAATGACTAAGTAGCGGCATCCCCCTGTTGTTACTTGGTACGCTTATTCGTACTGAGTATTATACAACCATTTTGTGTGCTGTCTAGCCCTTCTTTCCTGTTTTTCCAACTTTCCCTCAACTTCGCCTCTTTCCTCTCAAGTTCTGGTATAATGGGGCCCAGGAGAAACTGCTCATGCCCCGCGTAAAGCCCGATGCCCCTCGCTACGTCAAGTTCAGCCTCTCTCTCCGCGAAGATCTTTACGCGCAAGTTGAGCAAGTCATGGAAGCCAACAAGATCGACCGCTCCTCGGCGATTGCCATGATGCTTTCCCGCGTCAATATCAAAGACCTGCTCCCGCCGGGCTATACGCCGCCCCCCGCCCCGACCAAAGACGAACCCCCTAGCGACATTCGCTAGGGGGTTCTAGGTTCCGATCAAGACGTCAGCGCCTCACTCACACGGCGCGCGCCGTAGGACTGTCACGATCGGACGCGCCATCTTGTATGTTTGAGGGAGAGGCGGGATAATGGGGTCCGCTCCATAGGACGTGACAGACCGGGCGCATCTTGGTCGTTGGAGGCCGTTGCAGAGCAGGGTCGTCACGTTCTCCCGCCTCCCAACCCGAACAGTTGCCTGGGCTAGCCAAGCCCGTATCACGCAAGACAGGGCGTGACAGGAGACCTGACATGACCCCTCCCACCTTCGTCGGCATCGATGTAGCCAAGGACCATCTGGATATGGCGGTGCGTTCGCAGACCACCACCTGGCACGTCCCGTACACTAGCGAGGGCATGGCGCAGTTGATCGAGGCCCTCACGCCCTTGCAGGTCGAGCTGGTGGTGGTGGAAGCCAGCGGCGGCTTGCAGACCGAGGTGGTGGCCGCCCTGGCCGCCGCCCAGCTGCCGGTCGCCGTGGTCAACCCGCGTCAGGTACGCGACTTCGCCCGCAGCACCGGCAAGCTGGCCAAGACCGACAAGCTCGATGCGGCGGTCCTGGCTCACTTCGCCGAGGCCATCCGCCCCGCGCCCCAGGTGCTGCGCGACGAGACCCAAGCCGAACTCGTCGCCCTGGTCACGCGGCGGGTGCAACTGGTGGAGATGCTGACCGCTGAGTACAATCGGCGCCATCAGGCCCCTCAGCGCCTCCAGGCGAGCCTGACTGAGCATATCGACCACCTCAAAGCCCAGATCCAGCAGCTCAATGCCGACATCGCTGCCTTGATCCAGGATCAGGACGCCTGGCGGGACAAGAGCCATCTGTTGCGCAGCGTGCCCGGCGTCGGCCCGGTGGTCTGCGCGACCTTGCTGGCCGAGTTGCCCGAACTGGGCGCTCTCAGTCGTCAGGAGATCGCCGCCTTGGTGGGGGTGGCCCCCTTCAGTCACGACAGTGGACGCTATCGCGGGCGACGCCAGTGTTGGGGCGGCCGCGCCCGCGTACGGAGCGTGTTGTACATGGCGACCATCACGGCTCTGCGCTGCAACCCGATCCTGCAGGCCTTCCAGCAGCGGCTCCTCCAAGCGGGCAAGCCCTCGATGGTGGCCATCGTGGCCTGTATGCACAAGCTGCTGACGATCCTCAATGCCATGCTGCGCGACAGGCAGTCCTGGCGTCCGCCGGTGGCCGCCTGACTTGACTTTCAACACAGTTGCTCTGTCGTTGTCTAGGACAGATAGAGCCGGCCATTATCGGATGGCTCAGCCGCATCCGTCACCTGTCGTGGAGGGTTGTCCCGATGATGCAGAGCGCGTAGCACATCGTCGCACAGGCAGTAGATGGCTATAGCAGTGTGTACTGCTGGACGACCTCCAGGGCAGGTTCTGCATCGTCCATCCAGACACCTCAGCCGGGTCACTTGCTTATCAGTTTGGCCTCATGACCGAGGGCTTGAATGGCAGCCACGAGGCGGCTTGCCTCTATCTGGCTCGCGTCGTACGTGACTTCTGTGGTTGAGCGCGCGAAGCTCGTTCGCGCCTCCTTGACCCCCGGCATGTCCTCCACTTCCATGTCGATCGCCATGGCGCAGTTAGCACAATGCATCCCCTTGATGCGGAAGGTTTGCCGGGTCATGACATGACCTCAATCACGCCCCTATACATGCCCATGCTGCAAGTGAAGGGGATGCGTCGAGGCTGGTCGGTGGGAATATCGATCACTACCTGATCGTTCTTGTTAAGTATCTTGTGTACGCCGAGGGACGGGATGACGAAGGAACTGGTGCAGCCACGCCGTTCGCCCGTTACCACCTTCAGGCGGGCCGGAGAGCCAACCTTGAACTGGATCTGATTCGGAACGTACGCTGTCGGCTCGGCCCGCAGCTCCGCCTCCTGGACGCCACTGGTCCGGACGGACACCACGGCTGAACTCGCCCACGCCGTCGGCGATAGGTTCGGAACCGGAACACCGAGCAGGGATAGCCCACTCGTCAGAGTGACGAAGGCGAGCACAATGATCATGGCAGCGGCGAGCTTGGTGAACCAGCCTTGCATTGTCTGTCCCAGGCGCGTTGCCAGGTAGCCTAGTCCGAAGAAGAGCGGCGTCGTACCCAGGACGAAGGCAAACATCACCATCGCGCCCGCGACAGGGCGTCCTGTCCCCATAGCCGCAATCATCGCTGCCTGGGTCGTCGCGCACGGCATGAACACTGTCATCGCTCCCAGCATCGCGGGCGTTAAGAGGCTACCGCTCTTCGACTCGCGTCGAATCCAGCGTTGCACGAAGCGCGGCGGCTGGACGCTAAAGTAGCGGAAGGCCGGATGCAGGTTGAGAAGCTGCCCGGCGACGCCCAACATGAAGACGGCCACCACGATCTGGAGCCACGCGGTGAGCGTTGGCGAAAGACCGATCAGTGAACCGAACAGCCCCAGCAGCGCACCCAAGACGGTGTAGGCGGCCAGTTTGGCTGCCAGAAACATGATAATTGGACCTGCGTGGCCTTCCAGCACGCTCGTACCTTGCACGGGCGCGGCCTCGCGTTGGGCGACGGCTGTAGCGAGAAGGCCGCCTTGAATGGCGAGGCAGGTGAGGCCGCCGGTCGTCAATCCTGTGAGGAAGACCAGGAGCAGATTGGACCCGTCCATCTCGCCGCCCAGGTCAGCCTGCCGCCACAACAGGGCGACCACGAGGACGAGGACGAGGAGGGTCAAGCCACCGGTAAGGAGGGCCTTGCCGTTGACGTTGATCTCGATGTCCCCACTTGCCCCACGAG
>DAOUDG010000009.1:0-20125 GCA_034431435.1 Anaerolineae bacterium
CCCGGCCGTTAAGCCCGCCAGCCCTGATGATACTGCCTGGGTAACTGGGTGGGAAAGTAAGGCGTTGCCAAGCAGCTGCTCTCATTGGGCGCCGCTTCCTCCACGGGAAGCGGCGCCTTCGTGTGCCCTACCCCTACAGCATCTCTAGCGACACGACGCACACGCGAGGCGGATCGCAGCCGTCGATAGGGCTGGGCGGCACGTCAACGCCTGCCTGCATGAGCAGTCGCCGCACGGCGCATAGGGGCAGGCCGACGACGTTGGCGTAGCAGCCGTGGAGCGCGGCGACGGGCTGGAACTCGGCATGCTGGATGGCGTAGGCGCCCGCCTTGTCCAGGGGATCGCCAGAGGCGACGTAGGTCCTGATCTCGGCGTCGGAGTAGGGGCGCATCGTTACCTGGCTGGCGACCACATCTTCCCACACCTGCCCGCTACACGCCACTGCCACGCCGGTGTAGACCTCGTGGGGCGCCCCCCGCAGCGCGCGCAGCATCCGCGCCGCGTCGTCGTCGTCAACGGGCTTGCCCAGCACGTCGTCGCCCAACGCAACGACTGTATCGGCGGCGATCACGATCGCCGTCGGCTCACGCCGGGTGATGGTCTTAGCCTTCAGCCGGGCCAGGCGGCGGGCCAGCGCGCCCGGCGTCTCACCAGGTAGCGAGGCCTCGTCCACGTCGGGCGCGGCCAGCGTGAAGGGAATGCCCAGCATGGCGAGCAAGTCGCGACGGCGGGGGGAGGTGGAGGCCAGGATCAGGTGCATCACGCCCCCATTATAGCATATACCCTCACCGCGTCGAGGCATTGCCCTGGCATGTCCACCGGATGGATGACCATTCCCCACCAAATGGCTAGTTGACACCCGCCGCCGATGGGCGTATTATTTAGCCTATCAAAGTATTTCCCCGGACTCTGCTATGAGGTAGCCTATGGAATCCTTGCGGCGCGCGCTTACCTATCTGAAGCCCTACTGGCGTATCACGGTGGGCGCGTTTGTCAGCCTCCTCGTTGTGACCGCGTCTGGCCTGGTCACGCCACTCCTCATCCAGCGCATCATCAACCAGGGCATCAGTCAACAGAACGTAGCCCTCATTGCTGGTCTCACCCTGGCTATCCTGGCGGTGGCGGTAGTGCGAGGCTTGTTCACCTTTACCCAGAGCTACTGGAGCGAGACGGCCAGTCAGGGCGCGGCCTTCGAAATGCGCAATGCCCTCTATGACAAGTTGCAGCGGCTGAGCTTCAGCTACCACGACCGGGCGCAGACGGGGCAACTGATGACCCGCGCGACGAACGACATCGAGTTGGTGCGGCAATTCACCGGTCTGGGCCTGATTCAACTCATCAGCTCGCTGCTCATGTTCGTCGGCACCGCGATCATCCTACTGTGGATGAACTGGCAGCTGGCCATCGCAGCGCTGGCCGTGATGCCGTTGACCTTCCTGGTCATCTTTCGCTTCGTAGGCCAGGTTCAGCCCCTGTTCAAGCAGGTGCAGGAGCGGCTGGGCGGCCTGAACACCATCCTGCAAGAGAACCTGTCGGGCGTGCGCGTCGTCAAGGCCTTCGCCCACGAGCCTTACGAGTGGCAACGCTTCGATGCGGCCAACCAGACGCTCTATAGCATCAACGTCCAGGCAGCGCGGGCTTTCGCCTTTAACCTGCCGCTCGTGTTCACGATGGCGGGTCTCGGCACGGTCATTGTCTGGTGGTATGGCGGCTTGCAGGCCATCGCGGGCGCGATGAACATCGGCGAGCTGGTGGCCTTCAACACCTACCTGGCGATGCTGCTGTTCCCTATCTTTGGCCTGGGTATGGTGTCGGCCCTCATCTCCCAGGCGAGCGCGGGCGCGGAGCGCATTTTCGAGATTCTCGACGCGCCTATCGAGGTGCACGACAAGCTGGGCGCGGTGGCCCTGCCACCCATCGAGGGGCGCGTCGCTTTCGACCACGTGTCGTTCCGCTACGCCGGCTCAACCCAGGACACGCTGACTGATGTCAGCTTCGCCGTCGAGCCGGGCAGGACGGTCGCCATTATGGGGCCGACGGGGGCGGGCAAGTCCAGCATCATCAACCTCATCCCCCGCTTCTACGACGCCAGCCAGGGCACAGTTCTCGTAGACGGTCACGACGTCAAGGATGTTACCGTCGAGAGCCTGCGTTCCCAGATCGGCATCGTCCTCCAGGAGACGAATCTGTTCAGCGGCACCCTGCGCGATAATATCGCCTTCGGTCGCCCCGATGCTTCGCTGGAGGATGTTATCGCGGCGGCGAGGGCGGCCAACGCCCAGGACTTCATCGAGGCGCTGCCCAACGGCTACGAGACCGTGGTGGGTGAGCGCGGCGTAGGCCTGAGCGGCGGCCAGAAGCAGCGCATTGCCATCGCCCGCGCCCTGCTCCTCGACCCGCGCATCCTGATCCTCGACGACTCTACGTCGAGCGTCGATGCCGAGACCGAGCATCGCATTCACCAGGCGCTAGACCGCCTGATGGAGGGGCGCACCAGCTTCGTGATTGCCCAGCGCATTAGCACCATCCGCCGCGCCGACCTCATTCTGGTTCTCGACCACGGGCGGCTGGTGGCGCAAGGAACCCACGTGAGTCTGCTAGAGGACAGCGAGGTGTATGCGGATATCTACTACTCCCAGTTCCATGGCGCGCAGGACAACCGTCTGTCGGATGCTGTGGCGGTGACGAACGGCCACGTGGTCGAGGTTGCGCCCGCCGGCGCCGGAAAGCGAGGGTAGCCGTATGATGCGTGGTGGCCCCATGATGGGGATGGATGTCAAGGAGGAGAAGGCGCAGGATAGCGCGAACGCCGTTCGCCGCCTGCTGGCCTACGTCTATCCCTACAAATCACAATTGCTGTGGATTACCCTGGCGATTCTCATCTCGACCGGTATCCGCCTGTTGCAGCCGTGGATGCTCGGTGTCGCCGTGGATCGCTTCATCATCCCCGGCGACGCGCGTGGCCTGTCGCTCTGGATGCTGGCTCTGCTGGTGACCTATGGCCTGTCCTACGCCTCCAACGTGGCAGGCTTCCTACAGATGTCGGTCATCGGCCAGAAGATGCTGGCGACGATACGCGGCGAGATCTTCGCCCGTCTGCAAAAGCTGCCCATCGGCTACTTCGACACTCATGAGATTGGCGACCTGATGAGTCGCCTCTCCAATGACACCAACACCATCAACCAGTTCATCGGCGCGGGCCTGACGCGGGTCATCGGTGATGCCCTGTCGCTGGTGGGCATCGTCATTATGATGCTGTGGCTCAACTGGAAGCTGGCCCTGGCGAGCTTCATCGTGCTACCCATCATGTGGGTCGTGACGACGTGGTTCTCCGGCCGCGCCCGCAAGGCGTTCCGCGAGACGCGCAAGGAGATGGGCAAGGTCAATGCGCAGTTGGAGGAGAACCTTTCTGGCATGCGCGAAGTGCAGGCCTTCAGCCGCGAGGATGAGAACCAGCAGCGGTTCCAGCGCGTCAATGCCCGCAACCGGGACGCCAACGTCGGCGCGTCGGCTGTCACCAGCGCGTTCATGCCCGCTGTCGATTTTCTGAGTACGGTATCCCAGGCCATCGTTGTCGGCTACGGGGCGTTCCTGGTGCTCAACGGCCAGATGGAGATTGGCCTGATCGTCACCTTCCTGGCCTACGTGCAGCGCTTTTTCGAGCCGATTCGCTCCATCTCCCAAATGTGGACGCTGGGCCAGTCGGCGCTGGCTGGCGCGGAGCGCATCTTCAACCTGGTAGACGAGCCGGTGGAGCTAGAGGACCAGCCGGGCGCGCAGCCCATGCCGCGTATCGTGGGCAAGGTCGAGTTTGACGACGTGACCTTCGGCTACAAGCCTGGCGAGCCGGTCCTGCACGACATCGACCTGCTGGCCGAGCCGGGCCAGACGGTTGCCCTGGTGGGGCCGACGGGGGCGGGCAAGAGCAGCATCGTGTCGCTGCTGATGCGCTTCTACGACCCATGGCAAGGCGCGCTGCGCGTGGACGACATCGACATCCGCGAAGTGCAGCGCGCCAGCCTGCGCCAGCAGATGGGCATGGTGTTGCAGGACACGTTCCTGTTCTCGGGCACCATCGCCGACAATATTCGCTTTGGGCGGCCAGACGCGACGGACGATGAGGTAGTGGCGGCGGCGCAGACGGTCAATGCCGACGAGTTCATCCGCCGCCTGTCGGAGGGCTACCAGACGCCCATCATGGAGCGCGGCTCGAACCTGAGCCAGGGCCAGAAGCAGCTTATCGCCTTTGCCCGCGCCATCATCGCCGACCCGCGCATCCTCATCCTGGACGAGGCGACGTCGAGCGTGGACACGCGCACCGAGCAGCTTATCCAGAGTGCGCTGGAGCGGCTGCTGGCGGGGCGAACGAGCTTCGTGGTCGCCCACCGCCTGAGCACCATCCGCAACGCCGATCAGGTGCTGGTCATCGTCGGCGGGCGGATTGTCGAGCGCGGAACTCACGACAGCCTCATGGCCGCCCAGGGCGTGTACGCCGACCTTGTCTCGCGCCAGATGGGCGCGCTGGCGGCATTGAACGGCGCGGCCCCCGCGCCGGTGGAGGTTGGAGGTTGAGAGGTGGCGGGCTGAGGGTTGACAGCAAGAACGGGCGGCCTCGATGGTCGCCCGTTCTTGCTGTCAGGGCCGGGCCTGACTGTGTGGGGTGAGTTGGCCTGGCCAGGCGATGCCTAACTCAGCGGCCCGAACCAGCCACGGCGCACCATCCACTTCGTCACTTCGAGCACGGGCAAGACGGTGAAAGCCAGCGTGACCACGATCACCCAATCCATCGTGGGCAGGCTGAACGTGCTAAAGGGTTGGTGCAGGAAGGGTAGATAAATGATGAGAGCCAGCAGCAGTAGCTCCCACGTAATGGCCAGGTTCAGCCACTTGTTGGCGAAGGGGTGATGCAGTACCGACCGACGGTCCGAGCGGTAGTTGTACGCCTTGAAGAACTGGATCAAAATCAGCGACACGAAGGTCATCGTGACGGCCTCCTGGTGGCTGCGGCCTGAGTTCCAGGCCCAGATGAACAGGCTCAGGTTGACCAGGGTCGACCACAACCCACCGACGACCATCAGAACTACCACCGGGCGGGTGAAGATGCCCTGGCGGGGATTGCGCGGCTTGCGTCGCATCAGGTCGTCTTCGGGGGGATCCACCGAGAGCGCCAGGGCGGGTAGCCCATCCGTCGCCAGGTTGACGTACAGGATTTGCACCGCTGTCAGTGGCAGAGGCAAGCCCAGCAGCGTCGCTCCCGCCATCAGTCCGATCTCGCCGATGTTGGACGATAGCAGATACATCAGGTACTTCTTGATGTTGCCGAAGATGCCGCGCCCCTCCTCCACCGCCGCCACAATCGAGGCGAAGTTGTCGTCGGTGAGCATCATGGCCGCTGCTTCTTTGGTGACGTCGGTGCCCGTGATGCCCATGGCGATGCCGATGTCGGCCTTCTTGAGGGCGGGCGCATCGTTGACGCCGTCGCCGGTCATGGCGGCCACGTGGCCCTTCGCCTGCAAGGCTGTTACCACGCGCAGCTTGTGGGCCGGGGAGACGCGGGCGTAGACCTCGATGTCCTCCACCTGGCGCTCGAACTCCGCCTCGTCCATCGCCTCCAGGTCGGCGCCAGTCAGGATGCGGCCCGCCTTGAGCAGGCCCAACTCGCCGGCCACGGCCTGGGCTGTGAGCGGGTGGTCGCCCGTGATCATGATGGGCTTGATGCCAGCCGCTTCGCACGTCTCGATGGCGGCCTTCGCCTCGGGCCGTGGTGGGTCGATCATGCCCATCAGCCCCAGGAAGGTCATGCCCTGCTCAGCGCCCTCCAGCGTGGCTGTCGATTTGGACGCCACCGCCAGGACCCGGAGCGCCTCGCTGGCCATCTGGCGCGCGGTCGCCAGAATCGCTTCGCGTCCCGCCGCGTCCAGGGGTGTCTCGCCGGCCGCCGTCCACTGCCGCGTACACGCCGCGACGAGAATTTCCGGTGCGCCCTTCGAGTAAGCCACCGCGCCCGCTGGCTCCTGGTGGAGCGTGGTCATGCGCTTGGTCTCGGAGGTGAAGGGGATCTCATCGATGCGGGGGAATTCGGCGTCGAGGTGGGCCTTGCTGAGGCCAGCCTTGGCGGCGGCGACGACGAGCGCACCCTCCGTGGGGTCGCCGTGCACAGTCCAGCGACCATCGCCCTCGCTGCGCACGATGTGGGCGTCGGAGGCCAGAGTCGCCGCCACCAGCAGCCGCCGCAGCGCGTCGCTGGGCGGAATCGACTCGCCCGCGCGCCAGAACTCGCCGCTCGGCTCGTAGCCGCTGCCTGAGACCTGAATCGTCTGGCCCTCGACGTAGATCTGGCGGACGGTCATCTCGTCTTTGGTCAGGGTGCCGGTCTTGTCGGAGCAGATGACGGAGGTGCTGCCGAGGGTCTCGACGGCCGCCAGTCGGCGCATCAGGGCGTGACGCTTGGCCATGCGCTGCACGCCGATGGCGAGGGAGATAGTGACGACAGCGGGCAGCGCCTCCGGCACGACGGCCACCGCGAGGGCGATGCCGAAGATGAGCATGTCGATGAAGGGCTGGCCGCGCAGTAGGCCCAGGGCCACGATGATCCCCACCACCACGAACGCCGCCCGCGCCAGGAGATGCCCCACCCGGTCCAGGTTCTCCTGGAGGGGGGTCTTGGTCGCCTCGACGGTTTGCAGCAGTTGGGCGATCTTGCCGAACTCGGTGCCCATGCCGGTCGCCACGACGGCCCCCCGGCCCCGCCCGAACGTGGCGGCGGTGCCGGCGTAGGCCATGTTCGTGCGGTCACCCAGCGCCAGGTCGGGGCTGCCAAGCGGGGCGATTTTCTTCTCGACGGGGACCGACTCGCCGGTGAGGGCGGCCTCCTCGATCTGGAGATTGACTGCCTCGGTCAGCCGCACATCGGCGGGGATGCGGTCACCGGTGTGCAAGAGAATCACATCACCCGGCACGAGATCCCGCGCGGCGATCTCCTCCTCCTGCCCGTCGCGGAGCGCGGTGGCGGTGGGCGCGGCCATCTGGCGCAACGTTTCGATGGCTCGCTCGGCGCGATACTCCTGGGCGAAGCCCAGCAGTACGGCGAATAATACAATGACCGCGATGGCGATGGCTTCTATCTCGTGGCCCAGCAGGGCGGACAGGGCCGTCGCCACGAGGAGAATGATAATCAAGACGTTCTTGAACTGCTCGAGGAGCAGCGACCACGGCGAGATACGCTGGGCCGCCTGCAACTCGTTCGGGCCGTACTCAGCCAGGCGGAGCGTGGCCTCGGCGCTCGTCAGTCCATCGGGTGTCGACCGTAGGCGGGAATAGACGGTGTCGAGGGGTAGGGTGTGCCACGCGGGGGTGGACTCCGTCGCGGATGGTTGCATAGCTGCCCCCTGTTCGCCGGGGGCGTTGTCGGCAAGGCCCTCGGCTCCGGGTGATTGGCTCGTGGGCCACCTCGCTGCTCTCTCTGCCCCGGATGATACGCCGCCCCAGGGCCGTGGTCAAGTCGCCGCGCGCTCTCGTGTCCTCGCGCCTGGGTCGCAATAACGAGGGTTGGGGGGCCGAAGGGGGCAGGCCACGGGGGGCCGCCCCTGCCGGATGGTGGGGGCGGCGATGGTTGTGCGGCTCGACGTAAGATACCGGGCGGAGCTGAGTCTAAGGGATGACTATGAACGTAGCACTGGGTTTCGGGCACAGCGGGCGACGTAGGGTCGGCCCGCCTTTTCTTTTGCCCTGACCCTTATCCCCGTCTGGAGAAGACGGCGAAGGAGTTTCAGGAGTAATATGGCTTCGAAGAACAAGAACGGTCGTAAGCACGAGACGGATGTCAAGATCATTCCCCTGGGCGGCCTGGGGGAAATCGGCAAGAACATGACCGCGCTTCAGTCGGGCCGCGATATCCTGGTCATCGACTGCGGGGGCATGTTTCCCGACCCTGAGCATCTGGGTGTGGACTTGCTCATCCCCGATTACAAGTGGGTGGTCGAGAATCGAGATAACGTGGTCGGCATCCTGGTCACCCACGGCCATGAGGACCACATTGGCGCGCTGCCCTATTTCCTGGCCGAGGTCGATGCGCCCCTCTATGCCACGCCGCTGACGCGCGGCCTCATCGAGGTCAAGCTGAAGGAGGAAGGCGGCCTGGGCCACGTGCGCATGCAGACCATCGCGCCGCGCCAACCCTTCAAGGTCGGCCCCTTCAAGGTGGAGGCGTTCCACGTCAACCACTCCATTCCCGACGCGGTGGGCTTCGCCATCGATACGCCGGCCGGCCTCATCGTCCACACCGGCGACTTCAAGGTGGATTACACACCCGTGGACGGCCAGCCGACCGACTTCGCCAAGCTGGTCGAACTGGGCGAGCGCGGCGTGCTGGCCTTGCTGTCCGATAGCACAGGAGCCGAGAACGTCGGCCCCACGCCGTCGGAGGCGGTGGTCGGCGCGACCTTCAATCGCCTGTTCGGCGAGATTCAAGGGCGTATCATCGTCGCCACCTTCGGCTCGCTTATCAGCCGCGCCCAGCAGGTCATCGACGCGGCGGCCATGCACGGGCGGGTGGTCATGCCGGCCGGCCGCAGCATGGTGGACAACATCGACATGGCCCTGGAACTGGGCTACCTGCGCGACCCGGCGGCCGTGCTGCGCAGCCTGAGCGAGCGCGCCACCATCCCTGCCGCGCGAACGGTCATCATCGCTACGGGTAGCCAGGGTGAGCCATCGTCGGCTCTGTCACGTATGGCCGACGGCCGCCACCGCGACATCGACATCGAGCCGGGGGATACGGTCATCTTCTCGTCGCACCCCATCCCAGGCAACGAGCAGGCGGTGGCGACGACCATCAACAAGCTGTTCGAGAAGGGTGCGAACGTCATCTACGGTTCCCACGCCCAGGTCCACGTGTCGGGCCATGGGGCGCAGGACGACCAGAAGATGATGCTGAATCTGGTGCGGCCGAAGTTCTTCGTGCCCATCCACGGCGAGGCGCGCCACCTGGTGCTGCACGCGCGTCACGCGGAGAGCATGGGTGTTGCCCGCGATAACATTGTCATCGCCCGCAACGGCCACGTCATTCAGGTTACGCCGGACAGCATCCGCGTCGTGGACGAGATGCCCTCGACGGTGGTGTTCGTGGACGGCAATGGCGTCGGCGATGTGGGACCGGCCGTCATGCGCGACCGGCAGATCATCGGCAGCGAAGGCTTCGTGGTTGCCGTCATCCACGTGGATGGGGCGAACGGCAAGCTGATCAACGACCCGCAAATCGTCTCGCGCGGCTTTGTGTTCATGGGCGCGTCGGAGGATTTGATGCGCGAGGCGAGCCACCGTGTGGCGGCTGCCCTTACCAAGAATGGCAAGGGGAACCACCGCGTCGAGACGACGAAGGACGTGCTGTCGCGCTACCTGTACGAGGAGACGGGCCGCCGCCCGATGGTGCTGCCCGTGGTGGTGGAGCACTGAGGATCACCGACGGCTGACTACCCTGCCACTGGCAAGGACGAGCCGCGCCAGGTCTTCAATCAACACATAGGCCGCCAAGACACGAAGCCACGAGGGGAAGACCCAGTCAGTCCCCCGCGTGGCTTCGTGCTTTGTGCGCTGGATGGCTGTGACTCGTTCGATGGTCGATGGTTGGTGGTCAGCTTTGCGCCGTCCCCTGGGCCTTGGCGAGGGCTTGCTTCTCCTCGTCGGAGAGGGGGTAGGTGGAGGTTCCGGCCTGAATCGGTTTGGCGAACAGGCGCGGCGTGCCTCGTGCGAACAGGCCGCTGATGACGATGCCGTCGCCGTAGGCGTCGAGGAGGGCCAGGGAAAAGCTCTGATCGCCGCCGGTGTCCTGGTAGGGGTTGAAGCGCACGATGCCGACGTGTTGCAAGTCGCGCTTCTGGCGCTGGACGAGGTCGGCCAGGCCCGCCTCGAGGCTCGTGACGCGGCCCGCCGCCAGGGCGTCGAGACGTTCGTTGACGCCGCTGAGGCCGGTCAGGTTCGATTGCAACAGAGCTTCGATATCGGGGGTGGCGCTGGCGGCAATCTGGCGGCGCATGCGGTCCATCGCGTTGATGCGCCGCTGGAGAATGAACGCCCAGATGAGGGCGGCGACCGCCAACACGGTGGCGACAATGGCGACCGTCATGGCAGTCATGGGAATGTCGAGCAGGAAGGTGGTCTCGGGCACGCTTGCCTCGCACAGGGCCGGGGTGAACAAACGCCCTGATTCTACCCCGCGAGCGTCGGCTTTGTCAATCGGTGGCGCCACGTGGGATGATTCGGCCGTGCTGCGCGTATGAAGGGTGGCGTGTGCGATCGTGCGCAGTCGGGGCACGTGTGGGTCTGACGAAAGTCTAACGAAGCCGGCAGGCCAGTGCCGTTGACCGCGCGCCGGGCGTATATTCAATGAGATTGTTGACGCGGCCGGTTGGGTCATCGACCTGACCGGCCAACGCCTGCAAGTCGGGATTCCGTCGCCGGGTGTGGCGACGGAGGGGAAGGGGAACACGCGGCGGCGCCACCCGCCGCGCCCGGGGGGCAGCACACAGGAGGTAGCGCCGGTGGCATGAACCCAATGGGGTGAGGTGTGGCTGTCGATGGCCGACCTTGCTCCACGCGCTCGACAGCAGGGGGCTGCCGCATCCGGCAGCGAACCCATGCCCGCCTCTCTCAGCCAGGCTCCTCCGGCCGCCGGTCGGGTGAGAGAGCGCACGTTTACCCTTTCTTTCTAGCTAGGTCGAGGCGAGAGGGCTTCACGGCGTCCCCCGTGAGGCGAGACCCTGTTGTCTTTCGACGACCTATGCCCCAGGGCTTACGAGAGGAGCTTGACGATGAACTCTGCTCGAGGCAGCCGGGGAGCGGTCGCGCTCCTTGTTGTGCTGATCATGGTGGCGCTGGCCGCCCTTGTCCCCGCCCAGGTCGCGAGTCAGTCGCCGACCGAGGAGGCTCCATATACAGTATTCCTGCCCGTGCTCCAGCAGGCCTTCAATCCTGGCGCGATCGACGTGCCACCGGCGAACAGCGGGATTGGCACGGGCTATCGGCACTATGCGCCGGATGAGGTTGTGGCGGGCCAGGCGCTCGTGAAATGGCGCGACGATGTCGATATTGACACGATAACCCGCATCCACAGTCAGTTTAGCGTGCAGGTCGTCGGCACGGTCGAGGGCCTGGCCGTCCAGGTGCTACAGGCGGGTGCGATGCCCACCGAGGACCTGGTGGCGACATATGGCGCGCTGCCAGAAGTCGAGTACGCCGAGCCGAACTTCATCGCCTGGGCATCGCCTGCCGAGGCGGTTGGCGCGCCCCTGGCGGCGGCGAATCTCAAGCCGGACGCGCTGACGACCAACGACCCTCAGGCGGCGCAGCAGTATAGCCTGTGGCGGATGAGCGTGAACTCCGCCTGGGATGTGACGCGCGGTGACGGCATCGTTATTGGCGTCCTGGATACCGGGGTCGACACGACGCACCCTGACTTGCAAGGCAAGCTTGTCTCGATGGGGCGCGACTTCGTCAACAACGACTACAACGCTACGGACGACCACGGCCACGGGACTCACGTCTCAGGCATCGCGGCGGCGGCCACCAACAACGGGGTCGGCGTGGCGGGTATCGGCTACAATGCCCGCGTGCTGCCCGTCAAGGTCCTGTCCTCTAGCGGATCCGGTAGTCACAGCGCCATCGCCAGCGGTATCACATGGGCGGCGGACAATGGCGCGAAGATTATCAACCTGAGCCTGGGCGGACCGAACAACACGACCACCCTCGACCAGGCCATCGCCTATGCCTGGAACAAGGGTGTCGTCATCGTCGCGGCGGCTGGCAACGAGAACTCCTCCTCGGCCACCTATCCGGCGTCGTCGGCGAACGTGATCGGAGTGTGCGCGACGGACCAGGCCGATGCCAAGGGAAGTTTCTCGAACTACGGCGTGAACGTGGACGTGTGCGCCCCTGGCGTCAACATCTGGAGCACCGTTCGCGGCGGCTCGTACCAGGCCTGGAATGGCACGAGCATGGCGGCGCCCAACGCGGCGGGCGTCGCGGCGCTGGTCGCGGCGGCGCACCCGACGTGGACGAATAGCCAGATCAGGCAGGCGTTGGAGAATACGACCGACAATATCGGTAGCGCGACGTACTTCGGTCGGGGTCGGCTGAATGCAGCCCGCGCGGTGGGAGCGGCGACCCCCGGTCAGCCCACGTCGACACCGCCGCCGGTGCAGCCAACCGCCACCCGCACGTCGGTTCCGGCGGCTACGGCCACGACTGCCCCGGTCAACGACTATGTGAACCAGTTGTACAGCCTGATCAATCAGCAGCGCGCGCTGAACGGCAACCTCCCCGCGCTACGGCCCGATAGTCGCCTGGCCGACGCCGCTGACTTCCACAACCGCTGGATGCGCGACAACACCTGTTTTGCCCACCAGTGCAGCGGCGAGCCTGACCCCTGGACGCGCATCCGCAACGCAGGCTATCCGATGCAGGGCGGCAGCGAAACCATCGGCGCGGGCTACCGCACGCCCCAGGACATGGTCAATGGCTGGATGAACTCGTCGGGCCACCGCGCCATCCTGCTGGGCAGCCTGCCCGATATCGGTTGTGGCTACCTGTCCGCCCCGTCGAGCGCGTATGGTACGTACTGGACCTGTGACTTCGCCAGTGGCGGCGGCACCGCCCCCGCGCCGACCCGCACGCCCGTCCCGGCGACAAGCACGCCCAGCGCGCCGGCAGCGACGCCGACCCGCACGCCGACACCGACACCGACCCGGACGGCGCCTGCGGCCTCGCCGACGCCCACGCGCACGACGACAGGGCCCTCACCGACCCCCACCCGCACAGCCACGCCTGGCTCTCCGCCCGGCGGGCAGACGATCGTGCTCACCCCGCCGAGCAACCTGGTTGGCTGGCTCAATAGCGGCGGTCAGACCGGCTGGAGCGACGACGACCTGTATAGCGGTTGGTACTACAATCGCGCGTACATCGCCGCTGTCCAGTTCCCACTGGACGCCCTCCCGGCCAATGCCAATATCACCGCCGCGCAGCTAGAGCTGACGGGGCAGACGACGGAGTACATCGCGGCGGGGACAGCCCCGACGTGGACGGTGCGCTGGCTGGCGTCGAGTATCGACGGCCAGTTCCCGTCGGTATCGTATGCCACCGTGGCCGGAGCCGCGATCCGCTCGACGCTCTCGCCGACCCTCGGTCGGGGGGACGTGGCAGCCAGTCGCAAGAATACCTTTGCGCTGAGCGCCGCGCAGATCGCTGACCTCAAGAACCAGAAGGCGAGCACCAACAAGGTGACGTTCCGCATCGATGGGTCGACGGCCGGGTCGAGCGATACGACCATGAGCTGGGACTCGGGCTGGGGGAGCGGAGGCCTGGGGGCT
Organism: Anaerolineae bacterium; assembly: GCA_034431435.1. GTDB lineage: Bacteria > Chloroflexota > Anaerolineae > Epilineales > JAHCIE01 > JAHCIE01. The sequence goes on from DAOUDG010000009.1 coordinate 13,362, forward strand.
GCGGCGCGCCCGGCCTTGCGCATTACCCTGGGGCCGTAGCCGGGCCTGGGCGATTCTCGCGACAAGGCCAGGCTGGGGCGCAACAACTGCGCCCCAGCCTGGCTGTCACACCGCAAGGCATACGTGCGGCAACATCAACGGCACGCGGCTGGCGGACGCTGGCCGCGTGTCTTGCGCGCCTCCGCCACTCCCGCTAGAATCTGACACGGCGAGAGGATACTGGGCAGCAGATTCAGGTGAGGCTTCTCCTTGAGCGACATCCTGCGTTTTCCCGACGGCTTTGTATGGGGCACGGCGACAGCGGCTCACCAGGTCGAGGGAGGCAATTTCCGCAATGACTGGTGGCTATGGGAGCAGACGCCCGGCCACATTCGCAACAACGACTCGGCGGCGGTGGCGTGTGATTGGTGGCATCGCGCGGAGGATGACATCGCCCTGGCAGCGCGGCTGAACCTGGGGGCGCAGCGGGTGTCGCTGGAATGGAGCCGCATCGAGCCACGGCCCGGCGAGTGGGACGAGGCGGCGCTGGCGCGCTACCGGCGCATGCTGGAGTCCATCCGCGCCCAGGGTATGCAGCCGCTGGTGTGCCTGTTTCACTTTACGCTGCCGCAATGGGTGTCGGGCCGGGGGGGCTGGGAGACTACCTGGACCCTGGACCGCTTCGCGCGGTTCGTGGACAAGGTGGTGGGCGAGTACGGCGACCTGGTGCGCTGGTGGCTGACCATCAACGAGCCGATGGTGTACACCGCGCTGGGCTGGGTCACGGGGATGTGGCCGCCGGGCAAGCATCGCGTCTTCGACGCGGCAAGGGTGGCGCGGAACCTGGTCCTGGCCCACGCGCAGGCCTACCACATCGTTCATCACCGCCGCCCGGATGCTATGGTGAGCGCGGCCATGCACATGGCGTCGTACGTGCCTCACACGCCGGGCGCGCGGGGCGACCGGGTGGTGGCGGCGGCTCGCCATTGGGCCACCAATCATCTGTGGCTCCAGGCCACGCTGGATGGGGTACTGCGTCCGCCCCTGGGCCACTTCCAGCGCATCGGCGAGGCGGTCGACAGCCACGACTTTCTAGGCTTCCAATACTACTTCACGTATCCGCTGGCGTTGGCGTGGCGGCGGCCGACCAACTTCTTCATTCAGGAGATGGCCGAGCTGGCGCCGGGGGCAGCCGCCACGATGGGCGAGAATCGACCCGAGGGCCTGTATACGTGGGCGCGGTGGTTCTCGCGCTACGGTAAGCCGCTCGTGGTGACCGAGAACGGCTTGCTGGAGACTGTCGAGCGCCAACGACCGGCCTACCTGCTGCGCGCTCTGGCGGCGCTCCAGCGGGCAATCCAGGAGGGCGCCGACGTCCGCGCCTACTATCACTGGTCGTTAGTGGATAACTTTGAGTGGGCCGAGGGCTATGAGGCGCGGTTCGGGCTAGTCCACGTGGACTTTGCGACGCAGCAGCGCACGGTCAAACCGAGTGGTTGGCTATACGCGGAGATCGCTCGCGCCAACGCCATCACGCCGGAGATGGCAGCCGGCGTCGATCCTGCGCTCGTCGGAGAGTTGTTCGCGTCTCATGCTTCGTCGTCGTCCGTGGGCGGGGATAGCTGACGGTACTCTCCGCCGTAGAAGATCAGCGGGTCACGGGGTGGGTTCCCTTCGTAGAGAGCGTGGACACGGCAGACAACAATCCAATGGTCGCCACCTTCCAACAGGTCCTGGACCTCGCAGGCGAGGGCGGCCAGACAGCCTTCGAGGCGCAGGGTATCTTGCCACGGCACGAAGTGGAAGGCGGGCGGGGTCATGCCGCGCCGCGCGCCGCCGGCGAAGTAGCGCGACAAGTCCTCCTGGTTGGCGCGCAGGATGTTGACGCTGAAGGGCACGCCCACGTCCAGATATTCCGCCCAGTGGGCGGTCTTGCCGACCGCGATCAGGAGCAGCAACGGGTCGAGGGAGAGGGAGGTGAGGGTGTTGGCCGTCATGCCTCGCACCTCGCCATCGCGAGCGACGACGACGACGCTCACGCCGGTGGCGAACTGGCCGATGACGCGGCGGTAGAGGCGGGTATCGGAGGCATCCAGGAAGGTCATGGTCGCCACTTCTGGAGTGGGCTGCTGGGCGCTGAGTACACGGGTGGGTAGCTATGTTGGGTTTTCGGCGCGCAGGTCAGTCTCAAGGGCCTCCAGCAGGGCGGACGCGGCGCGCGGACCGGGGCCGCCGGGGATGTTGCGGATGGCGACGAAGTGGGCGGGGTCGAGGGCCTGGCGCACCCAGGCATCATCGAGACCCAGCGGTGGGACGCTCAGTTCGTGGGCAGCCTCTTCCACCATCGCCGCCGTCACGGCCTGCGGTGGGATGCCATCAGCCACGGCGCGGCGCACGACGCGCGACACAATCTGGTGGGCGGTGCGGAAGGGCAGACCCTTGTCGCGTACCAGGCTGTCCGCCAGTTCGGTGGCGGTGGTGAAGCCGTCGCCCGCCCGCGCCGCCAGCCGCTCGCGGTGCACGACGAGGGTATCGACGACGGCGGTCAGCAAGGCCAGGCACTCCCCCGCTACGGCGCACTGGTGGAACAGGGGGGCCAGCATCTCGTCCTCGATGTCCTGGGTGTCGCCATAGGGAACGTTATGCGCTTGGGCGAACACGGTCAGGCCGCCGCCGTAGACATTGGCGAGGCGGGCGCGCAGGTGCTCCAGCACCACCGGGTTGCGCTTCTGGGGCATGATGGAGCTGATCTGAATGAAACTGTCGTCGACCGTGAGGCCGCCGACTTCTTGCGTCGCCAGGATGAGCAGATCGTGGCAGACCCGTGTTAGGTTGGAGGCAAGAATCATCAGGCTGCTGGCCGTTTGGAGATAGTGATCGGCTGCTCCGATAGCATCGTGGGCGTTGACGAGCAGGCCGTCGAATCCCAGGTCGCGCGCCAGCATGTCGCGGTCGATGGGAAAGCCGGTGGTCGTGAAGGCGGCGGCGCCGAGGGGGCTGCAATTGGTCACGACCTGGGCAGCCCGCAGGCGCGCGGCGTCGCGGGCCAGGGCCGAGGCCACGCCTAACCAGTAGTGACCCAGGGTGGTAGGCTGAGCGGGCTGGGTGTGGGTGTGGCCCGCCATCAGCGTAGCCAGATGGGCGCGCGCCTGGCGCAGCACGGCCTGGCGCAGGCCGGTCAGGGCGGCGAGCAGCGTGGCCTGCTGCTCGCGCAGGGCGAGTCGCCCCAGGGCCGCCCCCAGGTCGTTGCGGCTGCGGGCGAGTTGCAGGTTGCCGCCGCACTCAGCCCCCGCCAGGGCGATGATACGACCCTCGACGGCGAAGAACAAGTCCTCGACACCGGGGCGGTACGCCAGCGCCGCCACGCCCTCCGCCTCCACCTGCGCCACGGCGGCCAGAATCGCGTCGGCGCAGGCGGCGCTCAGAATGCCTTGCCGGGCGAGCATCTGCACGTGGGCGCGGTGGGCGGCCAGCATGGGCGCGAAGAGATAGGCGCTCGCATCGGCGTAGGCCGGCTCGAGGACGGTGCGCCGATAGAGTGGGTGAGGGAAGATGGTCATGACTTGAGTCCGGTCAGGGCGATGCCCCGGATGATCTGACGCTGGAACAGGAAGAAGACGATCAGGAGCGGTACGGTCGATAGCGTCGCGCCGGTCATGATGAGATGCCAGTCGGAGCCGGCCTCACTGGAGAAGAAGGACAGGCCGACGGGCAGGGTCAGCATCTCGCGCCGTGAGGTGACGACCAGCGGCCAGATGAAAGCGTTCCAGTTACCCAGAAAGTTGAAGATACACAGGGCAGCGATGGCAGGCTTGACCAGGGGCACGGCGATGCGCCAGAAGATGCCGAATTCGGACAGGCCGTCGATGCGCGCCGCATCGAGCAACTCGTTGGGGACACCTTGCATGAACTGCCGCATCAGGAACAGGCCGGTGGCGGTAATGAGACCGGGGAAGGCGAGGCCCCAGTAGGTATTGGCCCAGCCCCACTGGGTCGCCATGGTATACCAGGGGATGACCAGCATCTCGGTGGGGACCATCAGGGTGCTGAGGATGAGGACGAAGATAACATTCTTGAGCGGGAATTCAAACTTGGCGAAGACGTAGCCACCGAGGGTATCGAAGAAGGCGACCGAGGCCGTGCTGATGGTGGCGACGATAAGGCTGTTGAGGTACCAACGCGGGAAGAGGGTGCGCGTCAGGACCTGGGAGTAGTTATCGAGGGTCGGGTGGGCCGGGAAGAAGTCGGGCTTGAAGATGTCCGCCGCCGGCTTCAGCGAGGTGCTGATCATCCAGATAAAGGGTGTGACCATCACAATCCCGCCCAGGATAAGCGCCAGGTAGGCCAGGGCGGTGAGCCACGACCCACGCCGACCGGCTCGGCGGCCGGGAACGGTGTGGGGTGTAGGACGCGCATCAAGATCGTGGGCGACGGCCATGCTAGCTCCTGGCCTCAGTAGTCGAAGCGACGCTGCAGGAAGCGCAGCTGGATGACGGTAATAGCGAGAATGATGATGAACAGCGCCACCGATAGCGCGGAGGCATAGCCCATGTTGAGACTGCCAAAGCCCTCGCGGTAGATGCGGAGGACGACGGTGGTCGTGGTATTCAGCGGGCCGCCGTCACCCTGGCGCGTCATGTTGAGCACCTCGGTGAACATCCGCAGAAAGGCGATGGTCTGCAGCACGGCCAGGTAGACGATGGTCGAGTTGAGCAGCGGCAGGGTGATGTGGCGGAACAGGGGCCAGCGCCCTGCTCCATCGACGCGCGCCGCGTCGTAGTAGACATCGGGAATCTGTTGCAGGCCGGCCAGGAAGATGATGATAGTGAAACCGAGGCCTTGCCACACGACGACGGCGACGATGGACAAGAGGGACTGGCTGGGGTCGAACAGGAAGCGTTGGGTCGGCAGGTGGAAGGCGGACAGTAGCAGATTGATTGCGCCGAAGTCGGGCTGGTAGAGCCAGCGCCATACCCAGGCCACCGCGACGGCCGAGGTGACAAAAGGAATGAAGTAGATCATGCGGAACACACTGACCAGTCGATAGATCGAATTGAGGAGCAGGGCAAAGCCCAGGCCCAGCGCGAGCTGGAGCGGAACCCCGATAAGGACGTATTTCAGGGTGTTCTCAAAAGCCTTGCGGGTGACAGAGGTCGGCGTCAGCATCTCCTGCCACAGCTTCTGGTAGTTGGCAAGGCCGACGAAGGGTCGCTGGTCGGACAGCGGGTTCCAGGTGTGAAGGCTGATGTTGAAGGCCGACAGGGTCGGGTAGATGCGAATGACCAGGAAGAACAGGAGCGGTACGAAGAGAAAGGCGTAGGCCCATAGGATGCGCCGCTGCCGAAGGCTCAACCCGCGCCGAGTCGTTGTTGCCGCTGACTTAGTTGCCGTCGTCACTGTCACCTCGTTCTAAAGCGGGCGACAGGCCAGGCCCCTGGCCTGTCGCCCGCAGTCATCGCGGCGGCTACTTGATCTTGGCCCAGAACTCGTCGTACAGGGCCTGGTCCTTGGCGACGGCGTCGGCCAACGTCTTGCAAGGGTCGGCGCCCTGGAGGCGGATGGCGTCGAAGGCGTCAATCAGGTTCTGGCGCTGCTTGGCCTCGTCGACAAAGAAGGTGGCGTGGGAGTAGGGCAGGCTTTGGGCGAACGCGCCGAGCTTGGGGTCCTTCAGCAGCGCGGGATCGTTGGCCGCGCTCAGTTGGGCCGGCAACTCGCCTGTCTTCTCCACCCACAACTTGCCCGCTTCGGGCGAGGTGATGAACTTAAGGAACTTGGTGGAGGCTTCGAGACGCTTGGGGTCAGCAGCCGCCTTCTTGGTCAAGCCATGGGTCCAGTACGAGCCGAAGTTGGCCTGGACACCGTTGCGCGTCGGCAACGGGGCGACGCCGAAGTTGAGGCCGGTCGCCTTGGCGAGCGCGCCCAGGCGGAACGAGCCGTCGATATGGAGCGCGGCCTTGCCGTTGGTGAAGGCCGTCGTGGCCCCGTCGAACAGGTCGTTGCTGCCGGTCTTGTACTTCGTCTCGAAGTCGGTCAGCCACTTCCAGGCTTCGCATGCCTGTGGCGAGCCGTAGTTGAGCTTCTTGTTGTCGGCGCTGAACGGCTCGACACCCCACTGGCGGGTCAGGACCTCGCGGAACCACTGGTGCGCCTGGCCGGTCATCTCGACGGGAAAGCCCTGCTGGGTGATCTTGTCGCCATCACGCTTGGTCAGCTTCTGGGCCATCTCGGCGAACTCTTCCACCGTTGTCGGCGGCTTCTCCGGGTCCAGTCCGGCGGCCTTGAACATGTCCTTGTTCCAGAACAGAGCCAGGGTGCGCACGGCGGTGGGAATCGTCCAGTACTTGCCCTGGAACTTACCCGCCTGAACCATGGGCGAGAACTCCTTCTCGATCTGGGCGGGGGGGAAGTCCTTCTCGGGCAGGGGCACGAGATAACCCGCTTCTACCCACTTGGGTAGCCAGCCATAGAACAGGGTGGCAACGTCAGGGCCGACCCCTGCCGGCGCGGAGGCGGCGATCTTGTCCTGGAAGTTGTCGTAGGGGATGTCCGAGTTATGGACGACCTTGATGCCGGGGTTGGCGGCCTCGAACTGCTTGATCAGTTCGTTCATGGCCTCGATGCGGGCCGGGAAGTTGTACTGCCAATACTCAATGGTGACCGGCTCGCCGCTGGCGGGGGCTGCCTTGGCGGCGTCGGCCTTGGGGGCCTCGGTGGCTTTGGCGGCCGGCGCAGCGGCCGGCGCGGTGGTGGGCGCGGCGGCCTGGGGGGCGGCGGTGGGCGCGGCG
>DAOUDG010000010.1:0-2676 GCA_034431435.1 Anaerolineae bacterium
TTTGCCGAGCAGCTTTTGGAAGGCTCACTGGGCCGCTGGATGGGGGGTCGCCTGGAACCCATCGAGCTTGCCAAGCGTCTGGCGCGCGTGATGGACGACCACCAGACGGTAGGGGCGGGCAAGGTCTTCGTCCCCAACCACTACACGGTGCGCCTGAATCCGGTCAACTATGGCGAGTTCGAGTCCTTCCGGGGGGCGCTGGAAGAGGAGCTTGCTAACTATCTGGCTGAGGTCGCCGAGCGCCGCCAGTTCAGCTTTGTTGGTCGCCCCCATGTCCGCCTGGAAGCCGACCCGGCAATCAAAGCCGGGGACGCGCGAGTCGTCGCCGAGTTGGTGGATGCGCAAGGCATCGCCGTCAGCGGCCCCGGCATGACCCAGGAGTTGCAGGTCGCCCAGGTGCAGGCGGCGGCGGCGGCCGCCTATGTCAGCAGCGCGCAGATGGCCTGGCTGTCGGACAGCGTGCGGAAGGTTCCGCTGCGCACAGCGCGCCTGACCATTGGCCGCGCCCTCGACAACGACCTGATTCTCGAAGGCACGGGCGTCTCACGCCGCCACGCCCAGGTCGAACAACGCCACGGGCGCTACGTGCTGCGCGATCTGGGTAGCCGTCACGGCACGCAGGTCAACGGGCAGCCGATTCAAGAAGTTGTGCTGCGCGATGGCGATGTGCTATCCCTGGGCGGGCAACGTCTGGTGTTCCACATGGCCCCAGCGCCCACGTCCGACGCGCCCACCGCGCCGTCGCCCCGCAAGCCCTAGCATGCCCGACACGCCTTCCGCCGCCTTGATTCTTACCCTGCGCCTGGGACTGCTGGCCTTGCTCTACGTGTTCCTGGGCGCGGTGGTGTGGACGCTCTGGCGAGACCTGCGGGCCACAGCCCGGCAGGCGACCACCCCCGCGCGCCCGCTGGCCCGCCTGGTCGTCCACGACGGCGGCGGCAGTGACCTCCGTCCCGGTGAGAGTTTCAACCTGCTGCCGGTGACGGCCATCGGACGCGACCTGTCGAACACTATCGTCCTGGCTGATCCGACCATCTCGGCGTCCCACTCGCTGGTGAGCCTGCGCGAGGGGCGCTGGTGGGTGGAAGACCTCAACAGCCGCAACGGAACGTACGTCAACGGCGCACGCATCGTGCGGCCCCAGATCGCCAACCCCGGCGACGTGATTGGTGTCGGGCGCATCCAGCTACGCCTCGTCGTCTAGCCGCCTCGGTTCATGAACAACTCCAGCGTCTTCCCCACCCGCTCCAGGCTGGCGGGCGCGACCTTCGTGCAGTCGTCGGCCAGCGTGTGGTGGTACGGGTAGTCGAAGTCGATGAGGTCGACGGCCGGGATGCCACGCTGCAAGAAGGGCGTGTGGTCGTCGCTGATGGCCCACTTTGGCTGGCGGATGAACCAGCGCTCATAGCCCAGCTCGTGGGCCACGTCGAAGATACGGTTGAGCAGCGGCTGCGTCGAGGTGCGCTCCAGGTAAATCTGCTGGTCGGCGTCGCCGATCATGTCCACCAGAATCATCTGCTTGGGCGTCACCTTCAGGCGCTGGGCCATGTAGGCCGAGCCAATGCCCCAATCCCAGCCGGGCATGTCGCCCCTGTCCTCCACGTCGAAAAAGGTCAGCCACGTCTCGCCGGGTGGTGGCGTCGTGGCCCACACGCGGGCCAGTTCCAGCAAGACGGCCACGCCGCTCGCGCCGTCATTGCCACCCAGGATGGGCTTCTGGCGATTGGCGGGGTCAGGGTCTTTGTCGGCAATGGGCCGCGTGTCGTAGTGCGCGCCGAGGATGGTGACTGGCCCCTGGCCCTTGCGGCCAACGATGTTGACGGCGTCGACGCCCTGGTGGGTGAACTTCTCTAGATCGACCTGCCAGCCAGCGTCCTTGAGCGTATTGATGATGTAGTCGCGGGTCTTCTGAAGCTCCGGGCTGCCGGGCGGGCGTGGGCCGATGCTGCACTGGTCCAGCGCGGCGCGATAGGCGCGCTCGCCGTTGAAGCGCGGCGCCATCTTGACATTGGGCGCGGCGGTTGACGCGCCAGCGGTGGGTGGCCGCGTGGGCGCGACGGTCGGCGCGGTCGTCGGCCCCGCAGAGACGGTCGGCGCGGCGGCGATAGGCGCGGCGGCAGTGGGGGCGGTCGCGGGCTGGGCGACGGGCGCGGCGGCCGGCGCAGGGACCGCGCAGCCGACGACAAACAGCAGCAACAACACAGGCGCTAACAGTAAGGCACGCACAGGCTTCTCCTCACGAAGGGCGAGTCTATCCATGGAGAAGCCTACTCGGTCTGGGACCCGGCGGCAAATGTCGGGTACAGACCGCAGACGGCCGACCACAGGCGACTGCCAACCAGCCCCGCAAGATGGGAGGGGCGCGGCCGAAAGCGGCGGACGGCAGGCGATTGCGGGGCGCCCCGAGTCGCCCGCCGCGCTTGACAATACCGCCCACGTGAGACAAGATTTGCCTCCTGGGACGACATGACCCGCTGTGAGGCCTGAACGATGGACACATCGGCTTCGTTCGGAACCTGGCTGCGACAGCAGCGGCGCGGTCGCGACTGGACCCAACGCGAGTTGGGGCAGCGCGTCGGCTACTCGGAGCACACCATCCGCAAGATCGAGGCGGACGAACTGCGCCCGTCCCGCGAGATGGCCGAGGCGCTCGCCGAGGCGCTGGGTGTCCCGCCC
>DAOUDG010000011.1:0-34483 GCA_034431435.1 Anaerolineae bacterium
AGCCGCGACTTGCGCCGCGCCGCGTTGTTCTTGTGGATGATGCCCTTCTCGGCGGCGGTATCCAGCGCGCTCTGCGCGTCGTGGAACGCCAGGCGGGCAGCGTCCACATCCCCCGCATCGATGGCCTTGTGGGTCTTCTTGATAAACGTGCGGGCGCGAGACTCGAACCAGCGATTGCGAGCGCGGCGCCGCTCGTTCTGGCGGACTTGCTTCTGGGCAGACTTCGTGTTAGCCAACTTCGTTTCCTCCGGCGGTCGGGGCCGCGCCATATCAATCGGGGCAGTAGACAGATAATGAGTGCTGGAACGACACGATATCTTACTCGAAAGGCGGCGCTTTGTCCAATTTTACGTTTGCGCGTGGCTCACGGGTCCGCGCGTGGTTGGCCGTGCCGTTGTGAGACCGCCGCTGCCTGTGGTATAATCGCCTCACTACGGCCCACGCGCCGTTCCATCCCCTGCCAGCCTGGTGAGAGCCATGACCACACCTGTCCGCGTCTACATTGGCACCGATTTTGGCGCGACCACCTCCAAGATTGCGGGCGTTTGGGCCGACGGCGCGCCCGTCTCTACATCCCTCTTGCAGCGACCCTCCAACTCCCAGGCTGGTCCCGACGCCGTGGTGAGTGGCTGGATTGAGGCCATCAGCGCCTACCTCGACCAGAGCGGCCTGGGCTGGGATCAGGTTCAAGGCGTCGGCGTCGCTATTCCCGGCCCCCGCCGTAGCTACGGCGTGCTGGAGCGCGGCTCCAACCTGCCGGCCAGCTTCGAGGGCTTCGACGTCCAGACCGCATATAGCGACGCCCTGGCGGCGCGCGCGGGGCGGCCCATCCCTGTCGCGGTCGGCAACGATGGCAACATGGGCGGCGTTGCCGAGGCTCACCGCGTGCGAGGCGGGAGAGACGCCAGCGTCATCCTCCTGGCTCCTGGCTCCGGTCTCGGCTGCGCCTTCATCGACGGGCACGGCCTGCCCCTCGACGGCGACACCCTGGCCGGGATGGAGGCAGGGCACATGCCTGCGCCGCTGCACCTGCTGGGCGCGCCCGCCTATCCCTGCGGCTGCGGCCGCACCTGGGGATGCTTTGAGATGTACACCGCGCTGGCCGGCCTGGCCTACCTGCTGGCCGACCGGCTAAGGGAACAGCCCGATCACCCCCTCGCCAGTTCGCCCCTCGGCCCCAAGGAGCGCGCCCTGGCCCTGCGCGGGCTGGCGCAGCAGGGCGACGAACTGGCCGTCGGCCTGTTCGACTTCCAGGCCCGCGCGCTCGGGCTGCATGTCGCCAACCTGGCCATGGCTCTCGACCCCCAGTACGTCGTCATCGGCGGCGGCCTGATGGACCCGGAGGCGACCAGCGCCGCCTTCCGCGAGCGCTACCTGCGCACCGTCCACGAGACGGCCCTGCCCTACCTGTGGCCGATGCAGCGCGAGCGGCTGCGCATCGTGCCCGCCGCCCTCGGTGACCTGTCCCAGGCCATCGGCGCGGCCCTCATCGCCCTCTACCAGGACCGACCACGATGAGCAGGCCGGGGTAGCAATCCCCGCTACACCTGGTGGTGATATCTCCACCTCACCACAGGTGTAGCGGGCTATAATATCGTAGAGTGAGTTCATCGCCGAAGTCACGCTGCTGATACGTCCTGGCGCAAGGCGCGCGTGATGGTAGTCTCGTGTGCGCTCGCTCCCCAGTCACATAGCCATCCTCCATTTCCCTATCCCAATTGAGCGCAACGATGCGCAGGGAGACCCTGAGAGAACCCGATAGGCCTTGCCACGCCATCGGGAAACGTGCTTTCACGAGCTAGGAGGAATCAACCCCATGCAGCGTGGTCAGCCACAATCGGACGTGTCCATCGTTGAGAAGCTTGCCAGGAGCGGGCGTGGTGTCGAAGTATGGTGGGACTCGTCGCCACTTGTGTTTCCCAGCTGGGCGCAGAGAGTCCTGGACGAGGCGCCTGAAGAAGACCGAGCGTCCCTAAGCGTCCAGCTCAGGCGCATGTATGACCCCGAGCACCCCGCCACGACCCTATTCAGTGGTGTCACCACCAATCCCCCTCTCTCGCTGGCCGCTATTCGCGACAATCCCACCCGCTGGCAACAATGGATCGACCATTACCTCGCCCAGCATCCACAGGCCGACACCGAGGACGTCGCCTGGAACCTCTACAAAGAGGTGGTGACCCAGGGCGCGAAGGCATTCCAGCCTCTGTTCGAGGCGTCGGGCTATCGCTTTGGGCACATCTCGGCCCAGGTGTATCCGCGCCATGTGTTCGACGAGTCGAAGATGCTGGCGCAGGCGTTAGAGCTGGCTGCGCTCGCTCCCAACGTTATGATCAAGGCGCCTGGAAGCGCCGAGGGTATCCGTATCATTCGCCAGTTGACGGCGCGCGGCATCCCGACCAACGCGACGATGTGCTATCTCGTGTCGCAGTTCGTCGCGGTGGCGGAGGCGGTTCTGGCGGGCCTGATCGAAGCGCGGGCCAATGGCGTCGACCTGACGCGCTGGCGCTCCGTCGTCACCGACATGAGTGCGCGCTGGGAGGACGCATCGGGGTTCAAGAAGCAGGCGCAAGAGGCAGGTCTCGAACTGACGCCGGAGATGCAGCGCTATGCCAGCATCGAGGTGTTCAAGCAGGCGCATCGACTGTTCCGCCGGCGCGCCTATCCAAGCAAGATGCTTATCTGCTCGCTACGCCTCGGCCCTCTGGTCAACGGCGAGCAACGTGTCTGGCACCTGGAGCATACTGCCGGCGCAGATGCCGTGTTCACCCTCCCACCCGGCTACATAGGCCAGTTGCTCAAGGAGGTCAATCACGTCGATCTCAAGAACAGCATCTGGGATTCGACGCCGCCCGACATTCTGCGGCAACTGGAGAAGGTTCCGTACTTTACACGCGCCTTGACACCTGATGGCTACACCCATGAGGAGTTCAACACGCTGGAGCCCTTGCTCAGCACCTTCAATGAGTTTAGCGGCGCGACCGAGAAGATGATCGGCTTTGTCCGCGACTACATGGGCGCGCGCGAGGCGACGCCCGGTTGATGCCTTCACCCGGCTGACGAACATACTGGTTACCGGTCGGGTCACCATCCCGCCAATTCATCCTGAGGAGGCATGCATGACGAGTTCGAGCATCGAGACGACAGAACGCTTGGTCCGTGTCATCGCCGACACGGTGCTGGCGAATGAAAACTACTTCTGCGAGCTAGACGGCGTCGTTGGCGACGGGGATTTCGGTTACTCGCTGGCCCGCGGCTTCGAAAAGATTCTGGAGGACTGGGACAACATCGACCGCAGTTCGCCCGGCAACTTTCTGAAGCGGGTTGGCATGATCATCCCCAGCCGCGTGGGCGGCGTGTCAGGGACGATCTGGGGCACGGCCTTCATGCGCGCGGGCATGAATGCGGGCGCGAAGACCGACCTGACCGAGGACGACGTTATTGCCATGTTCCGTGCGGCTATCGAGGGCATCAAGAAGCGCGGCGACAGTGATCTGGGCGACAAGACCCTGCTTGACTCGCTGGTACCGGCCGTCGATGAGCTGGAACGGGCCTTTAAGGCCGGTATGGAACCTGGCGCGGCGATTCAGTCAGCCGCCGTCGTGGCTCGCGAAAGCGCCGAAGCTACTCGCCCGATGCTTGCCAAGCGCGGGCGCGCGGCCTACACGGGCGAGCGCAGCATCGGCACCCTGGATGCGGGGGCCGTCGCTGTGGCAGTCTTGTTCGAAGCCGTAGCCAACAGCTGGCAAACCGAGGCGGTCGGCTAATTATTCTCTCTCTGACCCAGGCGAAAGGAGCCCGAGATGAAGAGGTTCATGAACGATCCGAAACAATTCGTCCCCGAGATGCTCAAGGGCATCGCACTCGCTAATCCCACTACCTTGAAGTACTACCCAGAGTACAACCTGATTATGCGGGCCGACATCCCCATTGCGGATAAGGTCTCCATCATGCAAGGTTCCGGCTCTGGGCACGAACCTGCCCACGTGATGATCGTCGGCAAGGGCATGCTCGACGCCGCCTGCCCCGGCGATGTATTCTCGGCTCCCGCCGCCGACTACGTGTACAACACCAGCAAACTGGTGGCCTCGCCCAAAGGTGTGCTACACATCATTAACAACTACACTGGCGACCGCATGTCCTTCGACATGGGCCGTGAGATGGCCGAGGCCGACGGCGTCGACATCAAGACCATCATCGTCAACGACGATGTCGCGGTCAAGGACTCCCTCTACACCGTGGGCCGCCGGGGTGTCGCGGGCAACTTCTTCGTCATCAAGGCCGTCGGTGCGGCCGCCGAGGAGGGTGCAGGCCTGGACGAGTTGGTCTCGCTAGGCGAGCATGTGGTGTCGGTGACGCGCACAATGGGCATGGCGCTGACTGGTTGCCAGCCGCCTGCCAAGGCCGCGCCGATCTTCACCCTTGCCGAGGACGAGATGGAGATGGGCATCGGCATCCACGGCGAGCCTGGCCGCAAGCGCGTCAAGATGGAGTCGGCGAACAAGATCGTCGATGAGCTACTCGAAGCCGTCGCCTCCGACCTGCCGTACAAGTCGGGCGACGAGGTCGCGTTGATGATCAATGGTATGGGCGGCACGCCCATCTCGGAGCTGTACCTGCTGTACGGCCATGCCCACGAGGAGCTGGCGAAGCGCGGCATCAAGGTCTGGCGGAGCTATGTAGGCGAGTACTGCACATCCCTGGAGATGGCGGGCTTCTCCCTGACGATGGTCAAGGTAGACGACAACCTCAAGAAGCTGTTCATGGCTCCCGCCGAGATCGCCGTTCGCGTCTTCTAGCCGTCGCAAGTCCGCGACTCATCCGCGTCGCCAATTCCGCCCACCCCGAAGCGAGGCTTCGGGGTGGGCGGCTTCATGCGGGGCGGCCTGGCGACTTGCGCTCGCCACGCCAGTGGTCTGGTAATCATGTTGGACACACCAGGATTCTTGGTCTAGACTCATCATGCGAGGTTCAACCTCGCCGAGTAGATGCATTGTTGCCGGATAGAAGGGGTGTTGGCCATATGGCTGGTTCGGGGCGAGTCGCGGTAGTGACGGGGGCTGGCAGCGGGATCGGGCAGGCGGTGGCCCTGGCCCTGCTGGCCGACGGCTACGCGGTGGCCCTGGCGGGGCGGCGACGCGAGCCGTTGGAGGCGACGGCCGAGCAGTCGGCCGGGGGCGAGCGTGCCCTGGTCGTGCCGACCGATGTGCGCGACCCTGAGTCGGTGCGCGCCCTGTTCGCTGCCGTCAAAGCCAGCTGGGGCCGTCTTGACGTGCTGTTCAACAACGCGGGCATCGGCGCGCCGGGCGTCCCGCTCGACGAGCTGACCTTCGAGCAGTGGCGGGGCGTGGTGGACGTCAATCTGACGGGGACGTTCCTGTGCTCTCAGGCCGCCTTCAAGATGATGAGGGAACAGACGCCTCGGGGCGGGCGCATCATCCATAATGGCTCCATCTCGGCCCATGCGCCGCGCCCCAACTCCGCGCCTTACACGGCCACCAAGCACGCCATCACCGGCCTCACCAGGTCCATTGCCCTGGACGGCCGCCCCTACGACATCGCCTGCGGCCAGATCGACATCGGCAACGCGGGCACGCCCATGACCGCGCGCATGGCTGACGGTGTCCCCCAGGCCGACGGTACGCTGGCGCCGGAGCCGACGTTCGACGTGTACCACGTGGCCCAGGCCGTGCTGACTATGGCAAACCTGCCACTGGACGTGAACATCCCCTTCCTGACTATCATGGCCACCAGGATGCCGTACATAGGGCGCGGATGAGGAGCGACTACTATCATGATGAGATTGATTAGCCTGAACATCGGCCGCGCCCAGCCCCTCGCCAACGGCAAGAAGGTCGAAATGACCGGCATCTTCAAGGACCCCGTGGCCGCGCCGCTGCGGGTGACGCGCCTTGGCCTGAGCGGCGACGCTGTGGTCGATACGAAGAACCACGGCGGCGTGGACCAGGCGGTGTACGTCTATGGCCTGCCCGATTACGCCTGGTGGTCGGCGACGCTGGGCGCGGACCTGGAACCGGGAACCTTCGGCGAGAACATGACCATCGAGGGATTGGAGAGTGCGGCCTTGAGCGTCGGCGACCGCCTGCGGGTGGGCGAGGTAGTCCTGGAGGCCACAGCGGCGCGTATTCCATGCTCGACACTGGCCGCGCGCATGGGCGACCCGACCTTCGTCAAGCGCTTCCGCCATGCCGAGCGCCCCGGCGTCTATTGCCGCGTCATCCAGGAGGGGGAGGTCAGCGTAGGTGCGGTGGTCGAGTATCTGCCCTACAGCGGCGTGACCGTCTCCATCGTCGAGATGTTCCAGGAGTGGTACAACCCACGCCAGAGCGAGGCCTCCATCCGCCGCCATCTGGCCGCACCCATCGCCAGCCGCGCGCGCATCGAGCAAGAAGAGCGCCTGGCGAAGGCGCTGGCCGAGCGCGCCGGGTCGCCTCGGTGACGTCTACCGCGCTCCACGGCCAGCGCGGTGGACATGGCGTCGACTGCCTGCTCGCCGGTTACGTGGGACGGTCTGCCCTGGCGTGGGGCGAGCCTCCGTCGCTGACGTGTGCGGTCGGCCCATGAGCGTTACCATCGACGCCGAACGCCCCGATAGCCCCGACGCTGTGGCCCTCATCCTGGAACTCGAAGACCACCTGGCTCCGCTGTATCCCGTTGAGAGTCGCCACGGCTTCAGCGTCGACAGGCTTGCCGCCGAAGGCGTCGCCTTCTTTGTGCTGCGCGCCGACGGCCAGGCCGCCGCCTGTGGTGGCATCCACATGGTGGGCACGGAATACGGTGAGTTGAAGCGCATGTACGTGCGGCCCGCCTTTCGCGGGCGCGGCTACGGCCGATTGCTGGTCGAGCGCCTGACCGGATACGCCCTGGCGCGGGGCGCGCCCCTGGCTCGTCTGGAGACGGGTGTCCACCAGCGGGCCGCGATTGGTCTGTACGAGGGCTGCGGCTTCTACCGCGTTCCGCCCTTCGGTCCCTATACCGACGACCCCGTGAGTCTGTGCTACGAGAAGCGACTCGTGTAGAAGAGGAATCAGGTGAACTGGAACTGGCCGGACTTCATGGAGAGCAAATGAGTACCTTCCCGGATGCGGCGGGCTTCTCGCGGGCGCGTCTCGACCGCCTCGATACCTTGCTGCAAGGCTACGTGGACCGGGGCGACCTGGCGGGCATCAGCGCCGTCGTCGGCCGCCGAGGCCACACTGGCTACCACGCCAGGTTCGGCTGGGCCGACCGCGAGGCCGCCAGACCCGTGCGCGACGATACTCTGTTCACGATCGCCTCGCTGACCAAGCCCGTTACCAGCGTCGCGATCATGACACTCTACGAGGAAGGTCATTTTCACCTGAACACGCCCATTGCCCAATTTATCCCGGCCTTCAAGGACAGCCGGGTCTGTATCGGCGCGACCGAAGGCGGCCTGATCCTGGAGCCGCTGGAACGCGACATCACCTTTCGCCACCTGTTCACCCACACGGCAGGCCTCAGCTACGGCCGGAACGCCGACGACCCGGTGGACCGCGCCTACCAGGCGGGACAGCGGCGCGCCGAGGCCGAGGGCCAGGTCACGACCAACGCCAGCCTGGCGCAGGCTCTCGCCGGCCTGCCGCTGGCCTTCCAACCCGGCACGAAGTGGCGCTATAGCCTGAGCATCGACGTGCTGGGGGCTTTGGTCGAGGTCATCTCAGGGCAGCCGCTGGACGTGTTCATGCAGGAGCGGCTGTTCGAGCCGCTGGGCATGCGGGACACCGCATTCTTCGTGCCGCCGCAGAAGCGCGAGCGGCTGGCCGTGGTCTACGGTCACCCCGAGCCGGGCGGGGAGCTGCGGCGGCTGGACGACATCCGCCCGCCCGCCGAACGGCCCAGCTGGATTTCGGGCGGCGGCGGCCTGACTTCCACCCTGGGCGACTACGCGCGCTTTGCCGCCATGCTCGCCAACGGTGGCGAACTGGACGGGGTGCGCATCCTCGGCCCAAAGACGGTGGCCCTGTACAGCCTCAACCACACGCCGGCCGCCGCGCTGCCGTATGGTTTCCGAGATAACGACCTGTATCACGCGGGCTACGGCTATAGCCTGGGCACGCGCGTGCTGATGGACGTGTCGCAATCGGGGCTGTACGGCTCGGTCGGCGAGTTCGGCTGGGACGGCGCGTTCAGCACGTATTGCTGGGTGGACCCCGTCGAGTCTCTGTACGGGGTGCTGATGACCCAGCATAGTCCCAACGCCTACTATCCGATTCACCAGCAGTTCAAGCAGCTTACCTACCAGGCGCTGCTGGGCTAACGCCAGGCAGGCTATGACCGACATCGCCATCGAGACTGGCGGCCTCAGCAAGCGCTACGGCGACGTGCTAGCCGTCGACCACCTGGACCTGCGCGTGCGGCGCGGTGAAATCTACGGCTTCCTGGGCCTCAACGGGGCAGGCAAGACGACCACGATTCGCATGCTGACCGGCATGGTGCGCCCAACGGCGGGTACGGCCTGTGTGCTGGGAACGCCGGTGGGGACGGGCGGGCGCGGGCCGTGGCGTTCCGTCGGCTACCTGGTCGAGACGCCCCACGCCTACATGGAACTGACGGTGCGTGAGAACCTGGAGGTGATGCGCCGCCTGCGCCCTGATACGCCTCGCCAGGCCGTGGCGAGCGTCATCGAGCGGCTGGGTCTGGCCGAGTACGCCGACCGGCGCGCGGGGACCCTCTCGCTGGGCAACGCCCAGCGGCTGGGGCTGGCGAAGGCCCTGCTCCACTCCCCCGAACTGCTGATTCTCGACGAGCCAGCCAACGGGTTGGACCCGGCCGGCATCGTCGAGATTCGTAATTTGCTGCGGCAGCTGGCGCGCGATGACGGCGTCACCGTCTTCATGTCGAGCCACATCCTGGGCGAGGTGGCGCGGCTGGCCGACCGGCTGGGCATTATCCATCGAGGCCGCCTGCTGCAAGAGCTGGACATCGACAGTGTGGAGCAACTCCGCCGTCGTCGTCTCCTGCTCGCCGCCCATGATATGGATGGCGCGCGGGCGACACTACAGCGCGCCGGCCTGTCGCCGCGCGACGGGCGCGACGGCGCGCTGGTAGTCACCGACGAGGCGGCTGTTGCTCGCCCGGACGACGTGGCGACGCTCCTGGTCAACGCAGGCCAGCCGCCCATTCTGCTCCACGTCGAGCACGAGGACCTGGAGCACTACTTCCTGCGCCTGGTGGGCATGGACGAAGGGGAGGCCGAGTGAGCGGCGTGGGCCGGGCGCTGTGGGGCGAGCTGCTCAAGGCGCGTCGCTCGCGGGCGCCGCTGCTGACGGGGCTGGCCTTTGCCCTCGCGCCGCTGGCGGGTGGCTTCTTCATGATCATCTTGAAGGACCCCGACCTGGCGCGGCGTAGCGGGCTGATCAGCGACAAGGCGCAGCTCACGGCGGGCGCGGCCGACTGGCCCACCTACCTGAATCTCCTGGCCCAGGCGACGGCGGTGGGTGGCCTGCTCTTGTTCAGCCTCATCCTCACCTGGGTCTTTGGCCGCGAGTGGGTCGACGGTACGCTGAAGGACCTGCTGGCGCTACCCACGCCGCGCGCGGCCATCGTCCTTGCCAAGTTCGCCCTGGTTGTACTGTGGGCCATCGGCCTGACGTTGCTCATCTACGTCATCGGCCTCGCCGTCGGGTTGGCCGTCGGCTTGCCTGCCGCGCCCGATGGGGCTATCCTCCAGGGCAGCCTGGCCCTGGCCGTCACCGCCACCTTGACCCTGCTCGTCGTCGCCCCGATTGCCTTCTTCGCCAGCGCGGGGCGTGGCTATCTCGCGCCGATGGGCGTCGCCATCCTGGCCCTGATCGCGGCGCAACTGATTGCCGCCGCGGGCTGGGGCGAGTTCTTCCCGTGGGCGATTCCGGCGCTGGTCGCCCGCACCGCCGGCCCCGCAACCGCGCCGCCCGGCCCGCCGAGCTACCTCATCGTGGCGGCGACGGCGGCGCTGGGCGTGGCGGCGACGCTGGTCTGGTGGAACCTCGCGGACCAGACAAAGTAAGGCGTGCCATGTCCTATAGCGAAGGAGAAGCGATGCTGCGTGGCGAGCGAATCAGCCTGCGGCCCGTCGAGCCGGAGGACCTGCCCCTGTTGGAGAGTTGGGTCAACGACATCGATGCCAACGGCGTGTATAACTTCTTCGGCCTGAAGGGCCGTCAGGGCATGGGGATGGAGTTTGCCCAGTCCGGCTTCCTCGACGACAGGCAGGGTATGCTGCTCGCGGTCCTGTTGACGGGCGAAGTCATCGGCTCGGTGGCTTATCGTCAGGTGGCGTATGGTCCGAATCGCGGCAGCCAGGCCTACGCCATCGGTATCAGCCTCATTGCGGCGCAGCGCGGCCACGGCTACGGCGCGGAAGCCCAGCGTCTCCTGGCTGCTTACCTGTTCGATACCTATCCCATCGCCCGTGTCGAAGCCGAGACCGACGTCACCAACCTGGCCGAGCAGCGCTCACTGGAGAAGGCGGGCTTCACTCGCGAAGGCGTGCTTCGCCAGGCTCAGTGGCGGGCGGGCGCGCGCCACGACCTGGCGCTATACAGCAAACTACGGGGAGAGTGAGTCCCGTGACGCCCGACTCCGTCGCCTCCGCGAGACTCGCCGCCCTCATCGCCCCGCACCTCAACACGGCGGCGGCGGCGCTTCGTTTCACCCCGATTCGCACCGGCAAGCACAATAGCTCGTACTGGGTCGATACGCCCGACGGACGCTTCGTGCTGCGCCTCGCGCCGCCCGACGCTGTGGGCCTGTTGTTCTACGAGGTGCGCATGATGCGCCAGGAGCCGGATCTCCACGCCCTCATGAGAGCGCATACGGGGTTGGCGGTCGCTGACGTCGTGGCCCACGACTTCAGCCGCCAGGAGATCGACCGCGACTGGCTTGTGATGACCGCGCTCCCCGGCGCTCCCCTGAGCGACGCGCCGCACCTTACCCCTGAGCAACGCACCCGCACACTACGGCAGGTGGGGGAGGCCCTGCGAACTCTGCACACGCTGACGGCGCCCGACTGCCTGGGTATGACTGCCTACGGCTACCTCGGCGCGCATCGCCCCATGCCGCCGGCCGCCACCTGGTCGGCTGCCTTCCACAGCATGTGGAACCGCCTGCTCGACGACGTAGTGGCCTCCGGCGGCTACTCGCCGGCCGAGGGTCAGGCATTCCGCGACTTGCTCGACCGGCACGCCGTCCATTTCGAGCGCCCCGTGGCCTCGCGCCTGCTGCACATGGACATCTGGAGTCAGAATATCCTCGTCGACGGCCACGGCCACCTCACCGGGCTGGTGGACTTCGACCGCGCGGTGTGGGGCGATATCGAGATCGAGTTCGCCATCCTGGACTATACGGACATCAGCGGGCCGCCCTTCTGGCATGGCTACGGGGTGAAGCGAGACGAGTCGCCCTCGGCCGCGATTCGCCGCCAGTTCTACCTCCTCTACGAGGTTCAGAAGTACATACCCATCTCCATCTGGCGGCGGAACGACCCACAGCGGGCGGCCCAATTCAAGCAGCAGAGCCTGGCGCTGGCCGCCGGTCTACCGGTCAAGGCATAACATAATGGAACGACCCATCGTCGACTTCGGGGTCGATGAGGAGGGCGTGCCGCTGGCGATCCTCAGTTGCGGGCACGCGCAGCATGTCCGGCACAACCCGCCGTTCTTCAACCGGCCGTGGGTGCTGACCGAGGCTGGCCGCGCCAGCCGGCTCGGCCAGCCCCTCAACTGCGTGCGCTGCGACCGCCTTGAGCTGCCCGACCGCTTCATCGCCCGCGACCGAACCCCCATCTTCACCGAGGCATCCCTGCCGCCGCGCCTGAGGCAGGGTCACAAGGCCAGCGTGGGTGTCTGGGCCAGGGTTGTCGTCATCGCCGGCCGCCTGCGCTACCGCGTCGATAGTCTGTCGATTGATAAGGCGCTGTCGTCCCCGGAGGCCGAGAACATCCCGCCGGAAGTGGTGTTTAGCCTGGAGCCGTTGGGTGAGGCGCGCTTCTACCTGGATGTCTATTGGACGGAGCATAGCCACCTTGCCGGGCTGCTGGCTGCCGGGACAGGCTGACACTGATGCGAAGCGACACCCCCAGGCTCTACCGCGAACTCGCCGACTGGTGGCCGCTGCTCTCAGCGCCGGCCGACTATGCCGAGGAAGCCGCGTTTTACCAGCAGACTCTCATCGAAGCCTGTGAGCGCCCGCCCGACACGCTGCTCGAACTGGGCAGTGGCGGCGGCAACAACGCCTCCCACCTCAAGCGACGCTTTCAGATGGTGCTCGTCGACCGCTCGCCGCAGATGCTCGACGTCAGCCGTCGCCTGAACCCCGAGTGCGAGCACGTCGAGGGCGATATGCGGTCGGTGCGGCTCGGCCGCGAGTTCGATGCTGTCTTTGTCCACGATGCCGTCGCGTATCTGACCACCGAGGCGGACCTGCGCCAGGCGATGGCAACGGCCTTTGCCCACTGTCGCCCCGGCGGGGCGGCGTTGTTTGCGCCCGACTACGTGCGCGAGACCTTCCAACCCTCGACCGAGCATGGTGGGCACGACGGCGCGGGCCGCGCCCTCCGCTACCTGGCGTGGTCGTGGGATCCCGACCCCACCGACACCGAGTACGTCACCGATTTCGCCTACCTGCTGCGTGAGAGCGATGGCTCCGTCCACGTTGACTACGATCATCACGTGGAGGGGCTGTTCAGCCGCGCCGATTGGCTACACCTCCTGGCCGAGGTGGGCTTCAAGGCCGGCCTGGTGCACTTCGACCTGGCGGAAGAGGCGGTCGGGCTGGAGGTGTTCGTAGGGCGGAAAGCGATTCAGGAGTAGGCATGTCGACTACCGAGGACATCTACAACTATCGCCGGGTGAACGAGCATCTCATCACCGGCGGCCAGCCGAGCGAGGACCAGCTCAGGGCCGCCGCCGCCGAGGGCTTCACGACCATCATCAACCTGGCAATCCTCGATCCCCGCTACGCCCTGCCCGACGAGGCGGGCCTCGCGCGCGCCCTGGGCATGGCGTATCACCACATCCCGGTCGAGTGGGAGCATCCCACCGCCAGCGACTTCGCCACTTTCGAACAGGTGATGGACGCCGTCAGCCAGGAAAAGACGCTGCTGCACTGCGCCGCTAACTTCCGCGTCACTGCGTTCTACTCCCTGTATGCCGTGAAGCGCCTGGGCTGGACCGAGGCCGAGGCCGAGGCGTTCCGGGACTCGATCTGGCGCGGGAGTGACTATCCGGTGTGGGAAGACTTCATCCGACAGATCAAGCGCTCTTTCTGAGGCGCGCGGGGGCCACATATGTACGCTCGGGTCGTGAGGGCGCGCTTCGCGCCCGACCGGCTGGATGAAGCCATCCAACTGTGGCAAGAGGCGGTGGCTCCGACTGCTCAGCAGCAGCCGGGCTTCAAGAACGCGCGCCTGCTCGTCCAGCGCGAGACCGGGCAGGTGATGTCGATAGGTCTGTGGGAGACCGAGGCCGACTTCCAAACCAGCGTCGCCTGGAACGCCGCGCAACTGGCGAAGTTCGCGGCCTTATTTGCCACTCCCCCCGTGGTAGACCACTACGAGCTTGCCGCCGAAGTATGATGCCCTAGCACAAATAATCATGACGAACAGGCATCTTATTGACAGCGTGTGTCAGATGCGGTATACTGGCTATCCACCTCCCTCGACGCCGCGCCCCCCTGATTCGGTCGAGTTCCTCTGCCATCACCTCGCCGAGGGTAGCTCGCCCCCGACCCATCAACAGAGCAGGAGCGTCACGATGGCCGACAGAACTTCTGAACCCTTCGAGCCACCCCTCCCCGGCGATTGGGCAAGGGGCATCGATGTCTCCAAGTGGCAGCAGGGGTTGGATTGGGCGGCTGTCGCTCAGGCCGGGTTCGCGTTCGCCTTCGTCAAGGCCACGGAGGGCGACGACTACACGGACCCCACCTTCAAGACCCACTGGCAGGCGGCCCGCGACCACGGCCTGCTGCGCGGCCCCTACCACCTCTTCTGGCCTGAGGACGACCACCAGAAGCAGGCAGATCTGTTCGTCAAGACCGTGCGGCGGCTCGAGATGGACGACCTGCCGCCGATTCTGGATGTCGAGGCCAGGGATAACGCGCCCGCTTTCCCCAACGCGCAATGGCTGGCGGGGGTTCAGGTTTGGCTGAACACCATTGAGGCCGGGTTGGGTCGTCGCCCCATCATCTACACTAGCGCCGAGCAGTGGAAGCATCTGCGCGACGCCGCTGGCCGGCCGCCGACCTGGACTTCGCGCTATCCGTTGTGGGTTGCCCACTGGGACGCCGCCCAACCTGCGCTGCCCGATGGCTGGGACAACTGGCTCTTCTGGCAGTACAAGGCCGACTACGTACCCGGCTTCGACAGGCTGGTCGACTACGACGTATTTCGTGGCTCGGCGGACGACTTGCGGCAGTGGCTAGTGGGGACGGCGAGTGGCCCGTCAGCCCGGCCCGCGCTCCACCGGCGCAGCCCTGTGACCCCCATCTTCCCGCTCAAAGTCGCGTACATCAGCCAGCTTGAAGCTGATGGCAGCGGCCACGACAACTGTGGCCCCGCCTGTCTCACCATGGCGCTATCCTCCATTGGACAGATTACCGCGACGGCCGAGCCTCAGCTGCGCGAGACGATGCACCAGATCGCGGCTGAGTTGAAGGGGGCCGACTGGAGCACGCCGGTCTTCACCGACTACGGCGACATGGCTCGCTATCTCGGTCAGCGGGGCATCGCCCATCGCGCGGCGCAGACCTGGCAGGAGGTCGAGCAGACGCTGGATGCCGCGCAGCCGGTCATCCTGCGGTTGTGGAATGGCGCGCTCGAGCCGTATGCCTACGGCGCTGGGCCGGGTTGGATCTCCAAACACTTCATCGTCCTGCTGGGCTACACCGACACCCACTTCTATGCCGCCGACCCGTTGACCTACCCCCAAACCGAGTTGGTCAAGTACACCCGCGACAGCGTCCGGCGAGCGGTCGCGCAACTCGGCCGCGACAGGCGGCTCACGTTCGAGGTGGACGCCTTCGTCGTTGGCGAGCCGCCCACCGTCGCGTCTATTCTACCGTTGGGCCTGATCGACCCGACGGCCTCGAAGGTCGCCAGGGACCAGCTGCAAGCGTATTTCGAGATGTATTTGAGACGCCACGGCCAGGGCGTCAACATGGATACTGCCATCATGAAGGCGGCCGCGCTGGCCTATCGCCGCGGGGAGACGCGCGGCCCCGCCCTGTCGGACGAATACAAGGTCAGGCTGGACAACGGTGACGTTGTGATCCGCCAGGATTTCACGGCGGGGGTGATTCAGTACGACCCACGTACGGGACAGGCGCTCTGGCTGGAAGTGATACTCCACCCCGAGGAACTGAAGCGCGAGCACATTGTCGTGCCGCCGGCCGAACGGGACACCCGGCCGCCGGTTCCGTGGCGAGTGCGGCGCGCGGGCTTCGTCTACGTTGAGGACGGCCAGTTGCGCCTGGACGATCAGCCCTTCAAGTTCCTCGGCGTCAACGTGCGTGAACTGCTGCACTACGGCAACCACGCGGTCAATCAGCACTGCAATGTCGAGCACATTGGGCAGCAACTGGACGCCGCGCGCCGCATGGGCGCCCGGGTTGCCCGCGTCTTCGTCGCGCATCGCGCCTACAATCCCGACACCATCGCCACCGAGGTGGGCGACCGGCTGGCCGCCGTCCTGGACACGGCGTGCGGCCCGTCGGATGCAATGCGGCCGGACGCGATACGCCTGCTGGTCGCCTTCACCGACTACAACAAGGGACGGGGCTACTATCCTCGGGACGACGAGAGGTTCTTCAACCGAGCGGGCTTCCTGGAGGGGCGGGAGTGGTACACGGGCCAGTGGCGCACCCACTACTGGCCGCTGGTGGAGGCGATGGTCCGCCGCTTCAAGGACGACCCCCGCATTTTCGCCTGGGAGGTGGGCAACGAGCTGAAGCTGCCTGCCGACCCCGGCGTGTTCCTCGACTTCATGTCTCTGGCGACGGCCGAGATTCGGCGGCTCGACCCCTCACATCTGGTGGGGGCGGGGATCATCAGCACATTCCATTGCGCCTTTGACACGCTGCAGGCCAGCCAGTTCTACGCCAACCCCAACCTGGACTTCGCGACCCTCCACCTGGCCGGGGGCGGTGAGAACTTCCCCCACCTCAGCGCCCTGTCAGGGTCTCGGGGCGATGAGGACGAAGGGCGACGCCGGGCTTACATTCAACATCAAGCTGACCTCGCCCAGAGGACGGGTAAGCCGCTTATCGTCGAGGAAGCGGGCTACCCCCCGCCCGACATGACGCGGCTGACCGACCTGGCGGCGTTCGCGTTCGCCTCGGGCGCGGTGGGCTTCCTGCCCTGGGGCTTCTCCGGCTTCAGTGATCGCGCCGACCGCGACGTGGGTGACAACCTGTTTGGAATGGGCAACTACCCGCCCGTCTTCGATGCCGGCCTCTTTGAGAGGGCAGTCGGCGCCCTACTGGCCCTGGCCGCAAAGCGCCTGGGCGCCTCGGATGCGCGTCGGCGGCGCGGGTCAGCCAACCGGCCGCGGCGGCCCGGCGGGCGCACGCCGAGGAACGGCTAACAGCGACGATAGTCGGCCTACCCGGGAAAAGGCACGGGCGCAGACCCATTCACGGAGGTTGCATCATGATGGTGCGCATCTGGCGCGGCTGGACATCTCAGGCGAATGCCGACACCTACGAGGCCTTGCTGAAGGAGGAGATCTTCAAGGGGATCGGCGACCGCAACATTCCCGGCTATCACGGCATCCAACTCCTGCGCCGCGACCTGGGCGACGAAGTCGAGTTCGTGACCCTGATGCGTTTCCAGGACCTCTCGGCCGTCCGAGCCTTCGCGGGGGAGGATTACGAGGTTGCCGTCGTGCCACCCAAAGCGCGCGCCGTGCTGGCCCATTTCGACGCGCGCTCCCAGCATTACGAAGTTCGCGAGGAGTTGCCCGCGCCTCCTCATCCTCCCGCTTAGTGGCGTGGCCTTCATTTGTGGTGACAGTCTCTCCACCCGACGATTCACGCGGTCCCAGTATACTGAGCATGGGCGAGTCGGCCCCGACACCGACTTCGATGCCCAACGCAAGGGCGCCGAATGCGCCACTGGGAGGAGACCCAGCCATGAACACGACTACCGGGCCCTATCACGTCGTCGAGTTCCCACCGGCGCGCCGCTACATGGCCAATATCCTTGACCTTAGCTCGCGGAAGCACTGCATGTACGCTTTGCTGGAAGTGGATGTCACCGCCGCCAAGCAGTACATCGAGGATGTCAAGGCGCGGACCGGCGAACTGCTGTCCTTCACCGGCTACCTGACCCTCTGCCTGGCACGGGCAGTGGACGAGGACAAGACGATACAGGCGTATCGGAAAGGCCGCAAACAGCTCGTCATGTTTGATGACGTGAACGTGGGATTGATGATCGAACAGAGGGTGGGAGAAAGGCGCGTCTTGACGGGGCACGTTATCCAGGGAGCCAACCACAAAACCTACCGGGAGATTCACCGCGAGATTCGCGCGGTGCAATCCAATGCGAAGCCGCCCAGCGCTGAGACGCTGCCCTGGTTCCGGTTCGCCATGGGGCTGCCGTGGCCGCTACCCAGGCTGTTCAGCGCCATGCTCGGTATGGCGGTGCGCCGCGACCCGACGCTGGTCGTATCCATGACTGGCACGGTGGGCATCACGGCGGTGGGCATGTTCGGTGAGGGTCAGGGCGGCTGGGGTCTGTTTCCTGGCTCCCACGGCCTCGATCTGGTCGTCGGCAGCACGGCCTGGAAGCCAGCCTTCGTGGCGGGCCGCATCGAGCCGCGCGAGATTCTCAACCTGACGGTGGTGCTCGACCACGAGTTGATCGACGGCGCGCCCGCGGCGCGGTTCGCGCGGCGATTAGTGGAACTCATCGAGAGCGGCTACGGTCTGGGCGAGGACCAGACACCAGGGGCGAGAGACACCGAACCAGCGCGCGCGCTCGTCTAGAGAAGGCAGGTCAGTGTCTCGCGGGGGGCGTGTCTTTTGACTGGCGTGCCCCCCTCTGCTATCCTCCGCGTACCGCATCGGCCCGCGCCCTCCCCCCAGCGCTACGCCCATCATTCCGCTCACCGCTGGAGCCGCCATGCCGCAGCCCGCCTCCCAGGCCCTGCTCCTGGACAAGATTCACACCGAGCGCTCCCGGCTGGAAGAGTTGCTGGCCCAACTCACACCGACCGAGATGGAGCAGCCGGGCGTGGACCACGAGTGGTCGGTCAAAGACATCCTCGCCCACCTCGCGGCCTGGGACCGTCGCGGCATGGACTGGATCGCGGCCGCCGTGGCCGGTGAGAGGCCCGCTATCCCCGAAGCGGGCAAGACCTGGGACGACGCCGCCGCGCTCAACGCGGCCACTTACCAGGCGAACCGCGACCGGCCCCTCGACGAGGTGCTGGCCGACTTTCAGCAGGCGCAGCAGCGGCTCGTGGCGCTGGTCGGCGCGCTATCCGACGACGATCTCCGCAAGCGCCTGCGAGGGCAGGGTAAGGGGGGGCCTGGCCTCGTTTCGACTCTCGTCAAGTGGCGCTATCGCCACCTCCGCGCGCATCGCAAGCCCATCGCGGCCTTCGTCGCCGCCACCCAGTCCGGCAAGCCGACCCCGCGTGCCATCAGCCAGGCGCGGGTGAGCGTCGCCGCGCCAGCCATCCTTGTTCCCGCGCCCATGCCAGTGGCCTCGACGCCGCCCCAACCTCCCGCCGCCAATCCTCAGCCTGCACCTCCGAAGCCCCTCGCCACCTACACCGCCGTGACCCGCATCGCCGACATGCACGAGGACGAGCGGCCCCGTGAGCGGCTGCTCGCCTACGGCGCGGCGGCGCTGAGCAACGCAGAACTGCTGGCGATTCTCTTGCGTGTCGGCATCCACGGTGAGAATGCCGTGATGATGGCGCAGCGTCTCCTGACCACCTTCGGCGGCCTGCCGGGCCTGTCGCGAGCGTCCGCCCAGGAACTCGGCGCGCTCAAGGGCCTGGGCGAAGCGAAGGCGTGCCAGTTGCTGGCCGCGCTAGAACTGGGCAAGCGCCTCTCTGTCGCCAGCCCCGTTGACCGCCCCGTCATCACCGGCCCCGCCGACGCCGCCAACCTGGTCTCCCTGGAGATGAGTCTCCTCGACCACGAGCAACTGCGGGTTATGCTTCTCGACACGAAGAATCGGGTGTATACCATCCTCACGGTCTATAAGGGCACGGTCAATACCAGCCAGGTGCGCGTGGCCGAGGTGTTCAAGGAGGCCATCCGCCAGAACTACCCGGCCATCATCGTCGCCCACAACCACCCGTCGGGCGACCCGACGCCCAGCCGCGACGACGTGCGCGTGACCCGCGACATCGTGGCGGCGGGGGAACTGCTCGGCGTGACCGTCCTCGACCACCTGGTCATCGGCCAGCAGGCCTTCGTCAGCATGAAGGAGCGTGGCTTGGGGTTCTGATCGGTGGCCGGGCGCCCAGGACCTGCTACCACTAGAGCCGCCAACCCAGCATGTTCCAGTGGTCCAGGAACCAGACAAAGGCGACCGCCGCAACCGTCACCAGCGTGTAGTAGCTGCGAAAGGCGATGCCCCAGTAGCGGTCCTTCCAGGCGAGCGCCGTGTAGACGACTGCGCCGACCGTCAGCGCGGCGGACAGAACCCCCAGCCCTAGCAGGACTCTGGTAGCCAGTGGCGGGCCAATCAATTCGTTGGGCATGCCCGCCATCAGTCCCCACACCACCCCGAACACGACCAGGGGGTTCAGAATGCTGATCCCCAGGATGACCCAGTGCGCGACACGGGCGCTACGCGGCGCGGGGTCTTGAGCGTCCCGCACGCGGCGGCCCCTTATCAAGTGGATCACGCCTATGGGAATCATGGACAAGAAGATCAACAGACAACCCTGGAGCAAGGCCCAGTTGAAGCGGGGCGTGTCGTACCAGGCCTGCCGTATCGTCGTATACTGGGGCATCAGGCTGGTAGACATGTGGGTGATGCGTCCCTGGTCATCCTCACGAAAGACAACCGAGAACGGACCGTCTACCTGGCGGAAGAAGAGCGGCTCCGCTTCGACAAATCGGAACGTCTGCCCCTCCAGGTTCACAAGCAGCGTACCGTCACCGGGCGCGCTGACTTCTGCTATGAATGCGCCGATAAGCTCAATGATCTTCAGGAGTGTGGTAGATGGGCTGCTGGAGTATCGATACGTGCCCACAAATCGGCCAGCTCGCTGTGCGAAGTCCGCTGGTGGTTGTAGTGGCGCGGTCGCCGGCGCTGGATAGTAGTGGTCGAAAAACGCTCGCTGGAAGCCGAAATGCTGGCTCGTCAGCTCCCCGCTACCCTTGCTGTTGTAGGCCACAAAGACACCCAGATTCTGGTCTGGCAGGAGGAGCAGCACACTGCGCATCGGCGGTCCGTAACCGGTATGCCCGAGCGTTCGCTGCCCGTTGTCGCTGAAGTCGAAAAAGCCATAAGCAGCGCCCAGCAGGCGTGGGTCTGCCGTGTGCGCCGTGCTGTGCATTTGCCGCGCCGTGGCCTCTTTCAAGATACGCGCCTCGGCGATGGTTGCATCGCTATAGCGGCCGCCTTGCAAGTGCGCAATCATGTAGCGGGCCATGTCCGTGATGCTGACCTGGTGCATGCCGGACGGCATCCCCGCCGGCTGAGCGATGTAGTCGGGGAATCTCTGCCACGCGCCATCGGCGTAGGTGTAGCCCACAGACGCGAGTGGCCGCAGCTCTGGCGGCAGCGGTGACTGGACAGTTGAGTGCGCCATGCCCAGTGGGTTCAGGATGTGTTCCTGGATATACTGTTCGTAGGGCTGGCCCGACACCCGCGCCACGATGTAGCCTGCCAGGGCTGCATTGTAGTTCGCGTAACCCGCATAGCCGGGCGGCACCACTCGCGCCGACATATGCGAGATCAGCCAGTCGCGTGCCGGTATCAGATCACCCGCGTCCGATACCACACTCCCGAAGAGCCGGTCCTCGAACCCGGAGGTGTGGGTTATCAGGTGTTTGAGGGTGATGGGTTGTGGAAAGGTATCGGGGATGCGAAAATCAAGATAGGTGTTGATGTCGGCGTTCAGGTCTAGCTTTCCCTGCTCGACGAGCTGCATCACGGCCGTCCAGGTGAACGTCTTGCCGACGGAGCCGATGCGGAAGATGGTCCGCTCGGGGTCGACAGGGACGCCCTTCTCCAGGTCGGCGTAACCGTAGCCCTTGGCAAAGAACAGCTTGCCATCTTTGACGACCGCGACGGCTGCCCCCGCAATGTGGTTCTCTGCCATCTCCGTTGCCAACAGGGTATCCAGGAAAGCTTCCAGTTCGGCGGGGTCGGTGGGGCCTAACGCTGGCGATGGCGCAGTGGCGACATTCCTGCCCGATGCGACCCTGTTTTCCTGGGCCACGACTGGCGCGACAATGGATAGTAGCCCTAACATAGTCAACATACCGAAGGTCAGGACAAACCTGACGGCGGGAGGTCGTCGGAGGAGAGGGTAATTGCGCATAATGCCTCCGCTCGCATACCTGACGCGGGTCGATAGGTTGCACCATGGATATGGGTTGCGACGGCCATGCATCTCTGCCCTGACCGCCGAGCCAGCGTCCCTCGGCGCCGATGATGGCGCGAGCCAGCGCTTAACATACTACTATAGGGCCACGCGGTGAATACGGTTGTGGAGATTTCTTAACGGCAGGTGGAGAGATAACAACAAACTCTTGTCCACGCAGCAGCGCGCGACGCTCTGCCGCGAGACCCACGAGTTGGTGGAGTAAGAACGCGGCGCTGAGGGGCATCCAAGGGGGGTGAAGCGTGCGGGCCTGCTCTGGGCCTGAGCGCCAGAGTTTAGAGGAGTTTCACATGGTCGTGAGTCTCTTGGCTCACGACCTTTTTTGTTGGTCTCGGCTGTCAGAGCGAGACCAGGATGGAGATTTATGATGATGGAATATGTTACGACGCCTGTCGCGCCCAAGCGCATCGCGCTGGTCGCGCACGACAATATGAAGCGTGAGTTGTTGGAGTGGGCGGAGTTCAACAAGTATGTTCTCGCGCAACACCACCTCTACGCGACCGGCACGACCGGCCGCTTGTTGGAGGAGATGTTGGGGGCGGAGGTCATCAAGTTGCAGAGCGGCCCGCTGGGTGGCGATCAGCAGATCGGCGCCAAGATCTCCGAGGGCGAGATCGACTTTCTCGTCTTCTTCTGGGATCCCCTCGCGCCGCATCCCCACGACCCCGACGTGAAGGCGCTCCTGCGCATCGCCGTCGTGTGGAACATCCCGGTGGCTTGCAACCGCGCCACCGCCGACTTCATGATTGCTTCGCCACTCCTGGCCAATGAGTATCAGCGCCGCATGCCGGATTACGCTGAGTACATCAGCCGCCCTACCCCGGACAACGAAGTCCTGCCGGCATAGCCGCCGGGGTAGACCGCGGTGGGCGGCCCGTTGACCGTCCACTCGGCTCGTCTATGACATGAACCGCAGGGCCACCCTCCCAGAGGAGAGTGGCCCTGCCGTGTTGATGGTGACACTGGCGCTGAGGTTAGCGCGGCTCGAAGATCAGGCTGTTCTCGCCGGCGCTGAGAATGATTAGCCGATTGCCGTCCTTGCGGAAAGTCTGCGCCTGATTGAGGTTGCTGACGAACAGGCTCTCCTGCTCCGTGACATCCTTCGCGCAGATGTTACGACCGATGGCAATGGGGAAGACCTTGATGGCCGACCCCACGATATTGAAGCTAGTGTTGTAGTCATTGCAGCCGCCAAAGCCGCGCAGGCTCGTGTCCGCATTGAAGACGGCTGTCAGGTGGGTGCCGGGGATGACGGGGCGCGGCGCGGCGTTGGTCCCCAGCGACACAAGCTCCCACGAGCCGACGACGGACGCACCCGCCACGGCCGTGCCCTCGGCCGGTGAGTTGACGCCGCCAGGGGCTGTATTCGAGGGGCGCGTCTGCTGGCAGCCGGCCAGAACCAGCAGGGCGAGGAGCAGGGCGACAAGGGCGTATACACGCAAGCGCGGATTGTCAGACATGGTGGTTCCTCCTGCCCCGGTTGGCATGTGTCCGGCGCACGCTAAGATAATGGTCTGGACTATAGCCAACCTGAGCCTCTACGTCAAGTGGGAACCTGAATTGGCCAGCCAGGCTGATACCACGCCGGGGTCGCCCGCTACCCGAAACAAGGAATTGCTCCTATACTATGCCTATCGGCGGCGTTGGCCGCCCCACATCCCAGGAGCCGCTATGCAGGTCTCGGTCCGTCTCAGCGCCCCCCTGGCCCAGGAGATGGGCGCGCCCCGCCTATCCCTCACCCTCCCCGACGGCGCGACCATTGGTGACCTGGTGGCCGTCCTGCGTAGCGATTATCCCCGCGCCGAGCGGTTGGCAGCCGCGCTGCCCATTGTCGGCGGCCAGTACGTCGCCCTGGATTCCCCCGTAGCGCCCGACAGCGAGGTCGCCCTACTGCTGCCCGTCGCCGGTGGTCTCGACTGAGGCCCGCCCACCCACTTTTCCGCCCCAGGCCCGCCGTATCTCTTGCTTCAAGGAGGAAGTCATGGCCGTTCAGAGTCCAGAGCAGATTCAGCGCGCGAGCGCAGGCCCAGGTGGACCGGCGCATCGCACCGTATTTGTCGACCAATACACCAATGGCGTCCTCGACCCCGACCAGCCCATGTTGGGGCCGGTCAAGGACGGCGGCCATATCGTCGCCAACACCGCACCGGGCTGTTGGGGGCCGATGATCACGCCCGCCATCCGTGGCGGCCACGAGGTGACGCGACCCGTCGCCGTCGAGGGCGCGGAGGTGGGCGACGCCATCGCCCTGCGCATCCTGGATATCACCGTCACCTCCCTGGCGACGGCGTCGGGCAACGACACGTTCATGGCCGGTCGCTTCCTGGGCGACCCCTACGTGGCGGGCAAGTGTCCGGGTTGCGGGACCCTGTACCCGGCAACCCACACCGAGGGCATCGGACAAACGGCAGTACGCTGTGATAACTGCGGCGCAGACGCTGCCCCCTTCAACTTTACCAATGGCTATACGGTGGCCTTCGACGCCCAGCGCAGTCTCGGCGTGACGCTGAACCAGGAGGCCGCCGAGAGCATCGCCTGGCAGGCCAGCGAGTACGCCGCCCTGCCCGACAACTCGGTGCAGAATCCTATCCTGACCTTCGCCCCCCACGACCTGGTCGGCATCGTGGCGCGCCTGCGGCCCTTTATGGGCCAGCTCGGCAGCACGCCCTCCATGCCTATGCCCGACTCCCACAACGCGGGCGATTTTGGCTCGTTCCTGATCGGCGCGCCCCACGAGTATGCCACGACGCCGGAACAACTCGCCCAGCACAAGACCGACGGCCACATGGACATCGACGCTGTGCGGGCAGGCGCGATTCTTATCGTGCCGGTCAAGACCTCCGGCGGCGGCATCTACCTGGGCGACATGCACGCCCTACAGGGCGATGGCGAGATCGCGGGACACACCGCCGACGTCTCTGGCACGGTGACGCTGCAAGTCCACGTCATCAAGGGCCTGGCTATCGACGGCCCCATCCTGCTGCCCGTGGTGGAAGACCTGCCCTTCCTGGCGCGGCCCCTGACGGCCGAGGAGCGCGCCCGCGCCGAGGCTATCGCCGCCGCGTGGGGCATTGCCGAGCTAGAGGCGTCCGCGCCCATCTCGGTCGTCGGCACTGGCCCCGACCTCAACGCGGCGACCGAGAACGGCCTGCAACGCGCCGCCGACCTGCTTGGCTTGAGCGTGCCGGAGATCAAGAACCGCGCCACGATCAGCGGCGCGATCGAGATCGGCCGCCACCCTGGCGTGGTGCAGGTGACGTTCCGCGCCCCGCTGGCGAGGCTGGAACCGCTGGGCCTGCTGCCCTTCGTCCGCGACCAGTACGGCGCGGCGTAGGCTGGCCTGGCTTCGTGACTCTGGGGGCCGCTGGTAGCTGCCATTTGCACAGCGGCCCAGATGGCCTATAATACTTGGTAAGCCAGGCTAATTATTAGCCTGGCTAAATGTTGACTATTGACGCCTACCCGTCGGCTACGCCCCGTCGAGGCTGGCGAAACCGCACGAGGTAGCTGGACATGCTTGGTAAACGAATCGTCCTTTCCCTGGCTCTCACAGCCATCCTGATGCTGGCGGCGTGCAATGCGGGACGCCCCGGCAGCGAGGCGCAGACCGGCCAGGCCGCTCCGGTCCCCACCGTGGCCCTCCCCCCGACGGCCATTCCCCCGGCCCAGGTCGCGACGCAACCCCAGGCGCAGGCGACACTGGCCCCGATGAGCGGCGTGAACGGTCGCTCCTACATCGCCGAGGTTCGCTTCAAGGACCAGGTGTCCCTGGTTCCCAAGGTTCCCGGCCGACTGAAGGAACTGCGCGTGCAGGTTGGCGACAGGGTCAAGGCGGGGGACGTCATCGCGGTGTTCGACGACTCAAGCCAACAGGCTGGTTTGGCGCAAGCGCAGGCGCAGTTGGGCACGGCCCAGGCGCAGCTGGCGACGGCCCAGGCGCAATTGGGTGCGGCTCAGGCCAACCTGGCCAACGTCCAGGCCCCCGCCCGCGCGGTGGACATTGCCCAGGCCCAGGCTGCCGTGAAGGTGGCGCAGGCCGGTCTGGACAGGTTGCAGGCGGGCGCGACGGACGAAGACAGGGAGCAGGCCCGCCTGCGGGTCGAGCAAGCCAAGAACCAGCTACTGTCAGTGCAAGGCCAGCGTGACGCGGCGTGCGGCAAGGACTTGCCCAAGGCGATGCGTGACGCGCAGGTCGGGCAGTGCGAGGCGCTGCAGGGCCAGGCCCAGGCTGCTGAAGCGGCGGTGCAGATCGCGCAACAGGCGTACCAGCGTATCCAGAGCGGCGCGACCGAGTACGATCTTGGCCAGGCCCAGGCTGCCATCGAGCAGGCGCAGGCCGGCGTGAATCGCGTGGCGGCCGGCGCCAGCCCGCAGCAGATTGCAGCGGCGCAAGCGCAGGTCGATGTCGCTCAGGCGCAGGTCAACGTGGCTCAGGCCGCCGTCAAAGCCGCCGAGGCCGGTGTCGCTACCGCACAACTGGCCGTGGACGAGACGCTCATCAAGGCGCCCTTCGATGGCATCATCACCGCCCGTGGCGCGGCCCCCGGTGCGATGGTCGGGTCGGGCAGCACGAGCGTTGCCACCCTCATCGCGGCGGCTAACGAAGTGACCTTCGATGTCGAAGCGCCCCTGATGAGCCAGGTCGAGATCGGCGCGCCGGTCGAGCTTACCGTCAGCACGTACCCAGGGACGACGTTCAAGGGCAGGGTTGTCCGTATTTCACCCACCGCCGACGCCGCCACTCGAACCTTCCGCGTGACGGCCGAGCCTGACGACCCCAGGGGCCAGCTCAAGCCCGGCATGTTCGCTAATCTGGTCATTGGAGGCAACTAACCCATGTGGATTGCCAAGACCTCCATCAAGCAGCCCGTTCTTGTCACCATGATCATGCTGGCGCTGGTTGTGTTCGGCCTGCTGGCCTACCAGGCGCTGCCGGTCGACCTGTTGCCCGACATCTCCTTTCCTGTCGTCAGCGTCAGTGTGGTGCTGCCTGGCGCGGGACCGGCCGAGATGGCCGACCAGGTCGCCAAGCCGATCGAGGATGCCATGGGGACGCTGCCGGGGGTGCGTCACATCACCTCGCGGTCCAACGAAGGCCTGACCACGGTCGCCATTGAGTTCGGCTACAACCGCAAGGTGGACGAGGCCGCGCAAGATGTGCGCGAGAAGATGGCCCAGATTCGGCCCCAGCTTCCCCAGGACATCCGCGAGCCTATCGTTCAGAAGTTCGACCTGACGTCGTCGGCCATCATGTCCATCGCCGTCGCCAGCGAGGACCCGAGCATCACCTCGGACAGGCTGCGTCAGCAGTTGCAGGATGAGTACGTGCCGCGCCTCCAACGCGTCGAGGGGGTCGCTGCCGCCGACCTGACGGGCGGCCTGCAGCGCCAGGTGCAGGTGAACCTGGACCTGGCCCAGTTGCAGGCGCGCGGCATCACGCCCCAGCAGGTGTCGCAGGCCATCCAGGCCGAGAACGTGACCGTGCCACTGGGCAAGATCACCCAGGGCGGCTCGGACGTGGCCCTGCGCGCGCCGGGCCAGTTCACCCAGGTTGACCAGATCAACGACGTGAATCTGACGACCCGGTCGGGCATCGTGCACTTGCATGACATCGCCGAGGTCAAGAACGGCTTTGCCGACGTGGCGACCCTGAGCCGCCTGAACGGCGAGGACACGATCCGCATCGACATTCGCAAGCAGAGCGGCACCAACACGGTGCGCGTCGCTGACGATGTTAAGGCCGAACTGACGAAGCTATTCCCTGACAATGGTGCCCTGACTTACTCCGTGGTGCGCGACGACTCCATCCAGGTGCGCAACTCGGTCAACGACGCGCTCCTGGAACTGCTCCTCGGCGTGGTATCGGCCATCCTGGTCGTGCTCCTCTTCTTCCGCGACGCGCGTAACACGCTGGTGGCGGTCATCGGCCTGCCCATCATCCTCATTGCGACCTTCGCCGCCATCCGCATGTTCGGCCTGACCATCAACATGATGACCCTGTTGGCCCTGACGTTGTGCGTCGGCCTGGTCATCGACGATGCCATCGTGGTACGCGAGAACATTTTTCGCTGGATGGAGCGCGGCTACGACCCCAAGGAGGCCTCCCTCAAGGCCACCAGCCAGGTGGCCCTGTCCGTGCTGGCGATGACGCTGACCATCGTGGCGGTCTTCTTGCCCGTCGCCATGGTGAGTGGTCTGGTGAGTGGCTTCTTCCGCCCCTTCGGCCTGACCATCGCGGCCGCCATGCTTATCTCCCTGGTCGAGGCCTTCACCCTGGCCCCCATGCTGTCGGCTCACTTCTTCAAGAAGAAGGATGCCGAGGAGGCCGCCGTCCACGAGGCGGCCGCCCACGCCAATGCCGCCGCCGCCATCCACAATGCTGAGGCGCAGGGGGACACGTGGGCCGAGTCGGGGACGATGGAGGAGGAGGCTGAGGTCGAGCTGGGGCGCATGGACCGCTCCTATCAGCGCCTGCTGGGCTGGTCGCTGCGCCATCGGGGCATTACCCTGCTCATCGCCACCGTCATCATCGTGACTACCCTGTTCATGGCGCGCGGCCTGAAGTTCGCCTTTGCCCCGTCCATCGACAGCGGTCAGTTCACAGTTGGCTTCCGAATGCCGCCGGGCACGGCCCTCGGCGAGACGGACAAGGTAGCCCGCACCATCGAGGCGGCCTTGCTGGCGCAGCCGGAGGTCGACACGGTGTTGACCACCGTCGGGACTAACGGCGCACCCGATCAGGCGACGCTGGCTGTGCAGCTCAAGCACGGCATCAAGACGCCGGCCTTCCAGGATCGCCTGCGGCCTGCGCTGGTGAACGTGCCCAATGTGGCCCTGAGCCAGCAGAGCATGGGGCCAAGCGGCACCGATGTCTCCAGCCGTCCCATCCAGATTCAGTTGCAGGCCACCGGCAACCTGGAGAACCTGGCGAAGGCCGCCGAGCAGGTGAAGATCGCCATCAAGGATGTGCCGGGCGCGTCCGATATCGACAGCGATTATCAGCCCGGCCGCCCCGAGCTACAGATTGCCGTCGACCGCGAGCGCGCCGCTGACCAGGGTGTGTCTACGGCGGCCGTTGGCTCGACGCTCCGCACCCTGATCAACGGCACGACGGTGTCTAAGTTCCGCGAGGGCGGTAGCGACTACGACATCGTGGTGCGCCTGCGGCCGGAGGACCGCGCCAAGACCAGCGACATCCTCACCCTGGCCGTGCCGACGACCAAGGGCACGCAGGTCGCGCTGAACACGGTCGCCGACATCAACAATGGCTCGTCGCCGACGCGCATCACCCGCTACGACCGCCTGGCCCAGGTGTCGGTGGGCGTCAACAACGTTGACCGCAACCTGAACGATGTCGTGGCCGACATTCGCACCGCGCTCAAGGATGTCCAGCTGCCGCCGGGTGTAACCGTCAACATCGGCGGTACGCAGACCATGCAGAACGAGGGCTTCTCGACCCTCGGCCAGGCCATGCTGTTGTCCCTGGTGTTCATCTACATGGTGCTGGCGTCGCAGTTTGGCTCGTTCTTGCAGCCGCTCGTCATCATGCTCGCCATCCCGCTGAGCTTCATCGGCGCATTCCTGGGCCTGCGCATCATGAACATGCCCCTGGATGTCCTCGGCATGGTGGGCATGATTCTACTCATCGGTCTGTCGACCAAGAACTCCATTCTCCTGGTCGACTTCACCAATCGCTTACGTCGGCTCGGCATGCAGGCCAACGACGCCTTGCTTCTGGCTGCGCCCGCCCGTCTGCGGCCCATCCTGATGACGACTCTCGCCATCATGCTCGGCTCGCTGCCAGTCGCCATCGGCATCGGCGAAGGCGCGGAGTTCCGCCGACCACTGGCCATCGTGACCATCTTTGGCCTGCTAACCTCGACCCTGCTGACCCTGTTCCTGGTGCCCGTCACGTACAGCCTGCTCGATCAGGGCACGCGGGGCGGGAAGCGGCTGCTCGCCGCGCGCCCCTTCCGCCGCGCCCCCACGCCGACGCCTGCTTCCACGCCGGTAGTGACATCCACGAGTACCCCCGGCGCCGACTGACGCCGCGAGGTCGGTCTCGTAGGGGCAGTCCCCCCGTGGCCGTCCCAGCTGACGCAGACAAACGACCGCCCGCGAGTCGCAAGGCTCGCGGGCGGTCTTGGTGTCGAGGCCCCGATTACCTCTACAGTGAGGCCAGCATGAGAAGGCTCCCTGGATGGGCGTCGCCAGCGCTCTGATGGAGGTCGGGCGGTGGTCGTGGCTGTCCGACGCGAGCAATCGCGCCGTGGACTCGGCTTAGTTCAGGTTGCCGCAGGCAATCACCGGCCCGAAGGGCGGGTTGCCCCGATTGTTTACGTCCAGGTAGGCCGCCTCGGACACGATGGCGGCCCAATCGCGGTTGCCCACCCAGGCGGTGATGGTGGCCGTGCCGGAGGCGTCGGCTACCAGATTCGGCATTGTCAGCAGGACTGGCCCCGGCAGCGCGCAGGTCCCGCGATGGAAGCGTAGGGCGTGGGAGCTACCCGGCGTCAGGCCGGACATGGTGACCCGCACCCGATATGCCCCTGCCGTGGCCGAGACCACGATGACGCCGGCACCGGATGGCCCGTTGGGACTCTTGGGATCGAGGGATGTCACGTAGGAGTCGTCCAGATTGGGGGGTAGAGTCGTGTACGGCCGCAGGAAGACCGACGGCTGATATGCGGCAAAGGCTGGCGCGGCGGGAATGACGGTCCCCGCGCTCGGCGAGATGACGTTGTACTCCGGCCCCAGCGCGGCGGCCTGGGCGTTGAGAGCCGCGACGTTGGTCGTATCGTCCCACTGGCCGGTCGCCACGCGGCGCTCAAGCGCGCTCAACGCCGTCAGAACCTCCGCTGGCGAGAAGGTGCAGTGGCCCGCGCGCCTGACGTACATTTGTCGCAGGAATTGCCCTGAGCCGGCCTGCACTGTCACGCTCTGATAGGCCTGCTCGTTCTGCACCGGGGTCAGGCCATCATCTGTCGTATGCAGCGTCAGCATGGGGCGGTTCAGCCGGCCGTCGAAGGCGATGTAGCGGGCGAGATAGTCGAGAGCGTAGGGGTTGGCGTCGATGCGCGGCGCGACGTCCAGCCGCGTCAGGTCCGCATTCAGGTCAAGGCCCGCCTGCTGGTAGAGCGCCTCCACCATCGGCCGCAGGCCCGAGTTTTCCAGTTGCAGTTGATAGCTGACGGCCGCGTTGCCCGACGGGTTGCCGCCCGCGAACTGCTCCATGTTGGCGCGGTAGCCGAAGGTGAAGGGCACGCCCACGTTCTTGAGCCACAGGTATTGATTCAACTGGCGGGCGGCGAAGTCGGTCGCAGCTGGCTCCGGCGTCAGCGCGGTGAACCAGCCGGGGGTCGAAGACACTGCCGCCGCCAGGGCGATGCGCGCGCGGCCCTGAGGTGTGGCCTGCGCCGCATCGAGCGCCTGCACCGCCGCGCCTGCGTTGAGCGCCGGGGCGGTGATATTGACGAGCTGGAGCGACGACTGGGGCGCGACCAGAGTCTTGAAGACGAAACCACCGTCCAGGCTCAGGTTCCACGCGCCAGGGCTGCCCGCCATCACGCCGCACAACGCGAGCGCGCCGTCGAAGCGATCGGAGTTGTTGGCGAGCAGGCCGCCCGTTACCAGGCCGCCCAACGACCCACCCCAGGCGACCACCCGGCGCGGTGTGCCGATGTTGGCCTGGAAATAGTTGAGCAGCGCGAGCTGATCGCGCAGGGCTGGCTGGACCGCCCAGCCGGTCGCGCTCCACGACGAGCCAGCCAGGGCATAGCCCTGGGCGAGCAGGGTCGGCGCCAGGGCCGCCGGCGCATTCTCGGCGGGGTTCGGCGCGCCCGGAGCGCGGTAGCCATGACTCCACAGCAGGAGCGTCCCATTCCAGTTGCTGGGAACCTGGATGATGTAGGCGGCGCCATCGATGACGCCGGTCGTGGTCTGCACGGAGTCGTCGGCGGCGGCGGGGGCGGCCGTAGCGAGGAAGCTCATGAGCAGCAGGCACACCACCAGAGTCGTCGCCGCCAGGGTCACCCACCGGGGGACAGCGCGCCGCCACGTGCGGGTTGAGGCAGGCCGAGACATAGCAAAGTCTCCTTCGTCCAGGACGCCGTCCTGACCGGTAGGGGGAAGGGCAACAATTGTATCCGGTAACGAGCCAGGCCGCAAGACGTTATTCTTGTACCTACGGCCTGAATTGACACAACGCATCAAGGGCGGTAAAGTTCGCCTCGTCCCGGGGGGCGGTCGGCCGGCGCATGGCGCGCCGCCCATTCTATGTCGATTCCAAGAGGAGGAAGGTATGGGCCTGACGGCCGAGCAGCGCGCGGTTCTGGAAAAGG
Organism: Anaerolineae bacterium; assembly: GCA_034431435.1. GTDB lineage: Bacteria > Chloroflexota > Anaerolineae > Epilineales > JAHCIE01 > JAHCIE01. Next base: position 31,928 of record DAOUDG010000011.1, read on the forward strand.
CGCGCGCCGACGAGGTGAAATTCGTCAACCTGCAATTCACTGACGTAGTGGGCATCATCAAGAGCGTCACCCTACCCATCGAGCGGCTCCAGGAGGCCTTCGATCGCGGTATCTGGTTCGACGGCTCGTCCATCGAGGGCTTCACCCGTATCCACGAGTCCGACATGTTTCTCGTGCCCGACGCGGACACGTACCGCGTCTTGCCCTGGGGCGCGCAGTCGGGCAAGGTCGCCCGGCTGCTCTGCGACATCTTCACCCCGGCCGGTGACCCCTTCGAGGGCGACCCGCGCCGCATCCTGCGCCGCATGGTCGACGAGGCCAGGCAGCGCGGGTACACGTACTACACCGGCGTCGAGCTAGAGTTCTACCTGTTCACGCCGGACAACGGCCGCATCCGCCCGGCCCCCCACGATGTCGGCGGCTACTTCGACTTCTCGCCGCGTGACGAGGCGGGCCTGGTGCGCCAGGACATTACCCGCGCCCTGGAAGAGATGGGCATGGAGGTGGAGATGATCCACCACGAGGTCGGCCCCGGCCAGCACGAGATCGACTTCAAGTACGCCGACGCTCTGACCAGCGCGGACAATGCCCTGACCTTCCGCTACACGGTGAAGGCCATCGCCCAGCGCCACGGCCTGTACGCGACCTTCATGCCCAAGCCGATGTTCGGCCGGGCGGGCAGCGGCATGCACACCCACCAGAGTCTGTTCAAGGACGGGCAGAACCAGTTCTACCAGGCCAGCGACCCCTACAAGCTGTCGCCCCTGGCCTACTCGTTCATGGCGGGCCAGTTGCAGCATGCTCGCGCCCTGGCCGCCATCGTCGCGCCCACGGTCAACTCCTACAAGCGGCTCGTGCCGGGCTATGAAGCGCCCGTCTACGTGTGCTGGGCGCAGATCAACCGCTCGGCGCTGATCCGCATCCCGCGCTACTCGCCGGGCCGCGAGAGCAGCACGCGCCTGGAACTGCGCTGCCCCGATCCCAGTTGTAACCCGTACCTGGCGTTCGCCGCCATGCTGGCCGCTGGCCTGAACGGTGTCGACCACCACCTGAGCGCGCCCGCGCCCACCGAGGAGGACGTGTTCCATTGGGACGCCGAGCGGCTGGCGCAGGCGGGCATCGCCACTCTGCCCGGCTCGCTCCACGAGGCGCTCACCGAGCTGGCTGCCGACGAGGTGGTGAAGGGGGCGCTCGGCAACCACGCCTACGAGGCCTTCGACCGCGCCAAGCGCGAGGAGTGGGACGAGTATCGCACCCGCGTCACGGAGTGGGAAGTCGAGCGTTACCTCGAAATCCTGTAACAAAGAAGGCCCTGAGGGGTTCTGAACCCCTCAGGGCCTTCGCTAGAGCAGCAGTCCAGTCTACTGGCCCGGCGCGTACGTTGCGGTGATCGCGCCAGACGCATCGCGCAGGAACAGGTTCCCGCCATCGATGCTCCACGTGGCCGTATTGCCCAGAGCCTTCACGTACAACTGCTCCGTCTGCATGGCCGGCCCCTCGCATGCCTTCATCGTCGACATCACCGGGCCGATCTTGATGTTGGCGCCGTCGACGGTGTACGGGCCGTTGTAGGTGTTGCAGCCGCTGGAGCCAGAGATCCGCCCGTCCGTGCCGAACATAGCCGTCACGTCGACACCGGCGGGCACGCTGTCCACAGCGCCCCGGCCGTTATTGATGCCGGTCGCCTTCCAATTGGTGCCGGGCAGCCCCGACGCGGCCGCGCCAGGCAGGAAGTTCACCGACATGGCGTCCTGCGCCGTTCGCATCCCCAGCACGCCGTTGAAGACCGACCACGTGGCCGACGACTGGAGCGCCTTCAGATACTGCGTTTCCTGCTCCATGATGGCCGGCTCGCACATCTTCCGCGTCGTTGCCAGTTGCCCGATCTTGATCTTGTTGCCATCGACCTGATAGGGGCCGCTGTAGGTATTGCAGCCCGCCGAGCCGCTCACCTTCCCATCCACGCTGAACACGGCGGTCATGGGAGCGGCCGGGTTCACCGAGACCACGGCCTGCTTGCCGTTGTTGAAGGAGACGACGTCCCACGGGTTCGACGTGAGGGTCGGCGTTGCCGTTGCCTGGAAGGTCATACTGGCCTTGCCGCTGGCGTCCGAGATGGTCAGAGTGTCGCCGGTGATCTGGTAGGTCGCCGCCTTGCTCAGCCCCTGCAGGAACAGCGCCTCCTGGGCCATGACCGCCGGGTCGGCGCAGGCCATCATCGTCGAGCCCGCCTGGCTGATGGTCAGCTTGTTGCCATCGACCTTGTAGCTGGCGAAGTAGGTGTTGCAGCCGGCCGTACCGGTGACGCGACCACCCTTGAACTCGGCGGTGACATTGGTGTTAGCCACAGCCTGGACGGTCTGTCCCTGGACGTTCGTGTACGACTGTAGCTTCCACACGGGTCCCTCCAGCGTTTGGGACGTCTTGCCGGCCGGGACTGTCTGGGGGGCTGGCGCGCCAGCCGCCGCAGTAGGCTGAGCGGCGACGCCGGCGGGCGCGGCGGCGGTAGCCCCTGCCTTCGGCGCGGCGGTCGCGCCAGCGGGCGCGGCGGCGGTG
>DAOUDG010000012.1:0-23837 GCA_034431435.1 Anaerolineae bacterium
GACCGCCTTCGGCGCGGCGGTGGGCGCAGTGGTGGGGGCGACCGCCTTCGGCGCGGCGGTGGGGGCGGCGGCAGCGGCGGTCGGGGCGGCGGCCTTCACAGCGGCGGTGGGCGCGCTCGTCGGCGGGGGGGTGGCCGCCTGACCCGTGCAGCCGGCCACGGCAAGCACGGCGCCTGACAGCGCGGCGGCCAGCAGGCCGGGTCGAACTAACAATCTCGGCATCGGTTACTCCTCTCGAGTCATCGCTTGCTCGCTAACAGCGGTAGATACGCCAAAGTATAACCATCGTCCGGCCAGACGGCGAAAGCGCGCCCGGTTGCCCCGCTGACCCATTTGCGCTATGATATGGCCCCGCACTCACCTGGGAACCACCCACGCCGCGCTGACACGCCCACAGGAGGCCCCCGATGCTGAATCTCGCCGTGCTGCTCGAAGAGAGCGCCAAATCTCACCCCACCAAGACGGCCGTGATTTTCAATGACATGAAGTTTTCCTACGCCCAGCTCAACGCCATGGCGAGCCAGTTCGCCGGCGCGCTGGCGGCGGCGGGCGTCAAGAAGGGCGACAAGGTGGCGCTGATGATGCCCAACCTGCCTTTCTTCCCCCTGGCGTACTACGGCATTCTCAAGGCGGGCGCGGTGGTCGTGCCTCTCAACGTGCTGTTCAAGGCGCGCGAGGTGGCCTATCACCTGCAGGACTCGAACTCCGTGGCGCTAGTGGTGTTCGAGGGCTTCTTCGAGGAGGCGTACAAGGGCTTCCAGACCGCGCCCGACTGCCAGCGCCTCATCGTCGCGGGGGCCGACATGGCCGCTCCGCCGCCGGTGGAGGCCGAGGGTGTGACGACGCTGGGTCGCTTCATGGCGACGGGTAACCCCAGGTTCGAGACTGTGCAGGCCATGGCCGACGACACCGGCGTCATCCTGTACACGTCGGGCACGACGGGCCAGCCGAAGGGTGCGGAGCTGTCCCACTTCAACATGTTCTTCAATGCCCTGTACGGCGCGAAGTGGCTGTTGAACGTGCAGGACAGCGATGTCATCATGGCGACGCTGCCCCTGTTCCACTCCTTCGGTCAGACGTGCGTGATGAACGCCGGCTTTGCGGCGGGGGTGACCATCACGATGCTGCCGCGCTTCGACCCGTCCGCCGCGCTGGGCATCATGCAGCGCGACAGGGTCACCGTCTTCGTGGGCGTGCCGACCATGTACTGGGCGTTGCTGGCCTATCCGGAGGCCGACAAGTTCGACCTGAAGCAGATCGCCGAGAACATGCGCCTGGCGGTGTCCGGCGGCAGCGCGCTACCGCTGGAGGTGCTGCGCGGCTTCGAGGCCAAGTTTGCCGTGCCCATCCTGGAAGGCTACGGCCTGTCGGAGACGTCGCCGATTGCGACCTTCAACGTGATGGAGCGGCCACGCAAGCCTGGCTCCATCGGCGTCGCCATCTGGGGCACGGAGGTCAAGTGCGTGGACGACGCCATGAATGAAGCGCCCGTCGGCGAGTTGGGCGAGATCGTCATCCGCGGCCACAACGTGATGAAGGGCTACTACCAGAAGCCGGAGGCCAACGAGGAAGCCTTCAAGGGCGGCTGGTTCCACACCGGCGACATCGCGCGCATGGACGAGGAAGGCTACTTCTACATCGTTGACCGCAAGAAGGACATGATCATTCGCGGCGGCTTCAACGTCTATCCGCGCGAGATCGAGGAAGTGCTGATGACCCACCCGGCCGTGTCGCTGGCTGCCGTCGTCGGCGTGCCCGACCAGCGCCTGGGCGAGGAGGTCAAGGCCTTCGTCGTGCTCAAGCCCGGCCACGAGGTGGACCAGGCGGACCTGATCAGCTTCTGCAAGGAGCTTATGGCGGACTACAAGTACCCGCGTAGCATCGAGTTTCGCGGCACGCTGCCCATGACGGCGACGGGCAAGATTCTCAAGCGCGAGCTGTACGGCGAGCCGATCCCCCAGGGGGCGAAGGCGTAGCGCTGCCTGCCCCCTCCCCCTTTGGTAGCTGAGGGGCGGATCGCCTGGCCCTTGTCGAGGGGAGGGGGCAGGACATAATCTCGCCCCGAAGGCAGCGGGAACCAGAGTCAATCCTATGGACCCTAGCCCGTTCATCGACGCCACCGCGCCGCCACGCCCCGGCGAGACCCTCGACGGGGCGCGGCTCGGCGCTTACCTGCGCGCCACCATCCCCGATCTTCACGGCGCGCTGACCGTCGAGCAGTTCCCCGGTGGCTTCTCTAACCTCACCTATCTGCTGCGCGTCGGCGAGCGGGAGATGGTGCTACGGCGGCCACCCTTCGGGGCCAACATTCGCGGCGGCCACGACATGGGGCGCGAATACCGCGTCCTGAGCGGCCTGCACCCCATCTACCCGAAGGCGCCGCGCCCCCTGGCCTACTGCGATGATCTGGACGTAATGGGCGCGCCTTTCTACGTCATGGAGCGCGTGCGCGGCGTCATCCTGCGGCCCGGCAGCCCGCTGGTCGCGGCGGGCGCGCTGACGCCTGAGGTGATGCGCCGCGCGTGCCTGTCCCTCATCGATACCCTGATCGAGCTGCATGCCCTGGACTACGCGGCGGCCGGCCTGGGCGACCTGGGCAAGCCCGACGGCTATGTCCAGCGGCAGGTGGCGGGCTGGACGCGGCGCTACGAGGCGGCCCGTACCGACGACATCCAGGCCATGCAGGATATTGCCTGCTGGCTGGCGACGAACATCCCGCCGTCGCCCGCCGCGACCCTCATCCACAACGACTATCGCTACGACAACGTCGTCCTCGACCCGGCCGACCTGGCGCGCATCCAGGCCATCCTGGACTGGGAGATGGCGACGCTGGGTGACCCCCTGTCCGACGTGGGCACGACACTGGCCTATTGGGCCGAGGACGGCGACCCGCCGGGTTTGCGCCAGTTCGGCCTGACGACGCTGGCTGGCAATCTCGACCGCCAGGGCTTCGTGGACGCCTACGCCGCGCGCAGCGGCCGCGACGTGTCGGCCATCCTGTTCTACTACGTCTACGGCCTGTTCAAGAACGCGGTCATCATCCAGCAGATCTACGCCCGCTATCGAGCGGGCCACACCCAGGACGAGCGCTTCGCCGGGCTGCTGACGCTCGTGGTCGCCTACGCCCGGCTGGCATCGAGGGCCGTCGAGGCGGGGCGCGTCTCGGGGCTGGGCGTCGTGTGATAGCTGGTCACCATGCGAGGGCCTATGAGCCGCTACAATCCTCCCTTCGCCAGCGCCATCTTCTACTCTGTCCAGAACGAAGACTACCAGACGGAACTGGCGGTTCTGCGGCGCATGGGCAGTTCGGGGGCGCGCGTGCTGGTTATCGCGTCGTCGGGGGAGAACGCGCTGAGTCTCCTGACCCACGACACCGTTGCCGAAGTCTGGGCGGTGGACACCAACCCGGCCCAGGTGCAACTATGCCAGCTACGGCGCGTGGCCGTCGAGCATCTGACCCGCGACGAGCAGCTGCGACTCCTCGGCGCTGACCCGGTGACCGTCGGTAGCGCGGGGGCGTCGGAACGCCTTGAATTGTTCCAACGCATCCGCCCTGCTTTGCCGGAGTCCGCCCAGGCCTTCTGGGACGAGCGCCGCGACCACGACATCGCCTTTGGCATCCAGCACGTCGGCCGCAACGATGTGCTGATGCACGACATTCAAGACCAGCTGCAAGCCAGCGGCTTCGCCCCCCTCCAGCGCCCGTTGGCCGACGAGGACTTGCCGGCGTGGCAGGTGGTCTACACCGGCCTGATGACGCCGGCCTATATCCGCGACCTGTTTGGCCTGCCGAGCGAGGGGCTGGCCGCCCGAATCGCCGGCATCGCGGGCTACCTGGGCGAGTGCCACTTTCGCGCTCTCCAGCAGCCCCACGCGGACCGCAATCCCTTCGTGACGACAGTATTCGCCAGTTCGTATGCCACCGCGGCCGGCGAAGCTGGACTGCCGTTGTATCTCCAGGCGCAGGGGCAGGCGGCCTTGCGCCGCCTGGGGGTCGGGGACCGCCTGCATCTGGCGGCGGGCAACGTGCTGGAACAGATGCCAGCGCTGGCGCGCGACCAGGGGGCGTTTGACCTGATTAGCATCTCGAACATCGCCGACTGGATGACGAATGAGCAATTTGGCGCGGCGGTGGTACAGGCGCGCGGCTGTCTCGCGCCGGGCGGTGCACTGCTGGCGCGTACCGGCACCGGCAGCCCGATGATCATCGAGGAGATGGGCCGCGAGATGCATGTCGATGCCTGGCTCAACGCCCAACTGCCGCACATCGAGCGCGGCCCGTGGTTTCGCACCGTCGCCGTTGGATTTCGCGCCTAGCATGGGCGAATGACCTGACAACGAGGAACCTATGCCAGCGATCAGCGAAGGCGCGCTCCTGTGGGAGCCGTCGGACGAACTGAAGCGGTCGGCGATTCTGACCCGCTACATGGCCTGGCTGCACGAGACGCGCGGCCTGGACGTCGCCGACTACCAAGCCTTGTGGCGGTGGTCGGTCACGGACATCGAAGGCTTCTGGGCGTCGCTGTGGGACTTCTTTGCTATCCAGGCATCACAGCCCTACGAGCGCGTCCTGGGTCGCCGCGCCATGCCCGGCGCGCAATGGTTCCCCGGCGCGCGCCTGTCCTACGCCGAGCACGCCTTCCGCCACGCCGCCCCCGACCGCCCGGCCATCCTCTTCCAGTCGGAGACGCAGCCGCTCACCGAGGTGTCGTGGGCGACGCTGCGCGCGCAGGTGGCGGCGGTAGCGTCCGCGCTACGCGGTATGGGCGTCCAGCCCGGCGACCGGGTGGTGGCCTACCTGCCCAACATTCCCCAGGCCGTCGTGGCCTTCCTGGCCTGCGCCAGCCTGGGGGCCGTGTGGTCGTCGTGCTCGCCGGACTTTGGCAGCCCCAGCGTCATCGACCGCTTCAAGCAGATTCAGCCGAAGGTGCTGTTCGCCGTCGATGGCTACCGCTATGGCGGCAAGGACTTTGACCGCCGCGAGGTCGCGCGGGAGATTGTGGCGGCGCTGCCGACGCTGGAGCATGTGGTACTGGTTCCGTATCTGTACGAGGCGACCACCGACCACCGACCACCGGGCCGACCGTCCACACCTGGGATGAGGCGCTGGCGACGGCGGGCGAGTTGCGCTTCGAGCAACTGCCCTTCGAGCATCCGCTGTGGGTGCTGTACTCGTCGGGCACGACGGGGCTACCCAAGCCCATCGTTCACGGCCAGGGCGGCATCCTGTTGGAGCACCTCAAGGTGTTGAGCCTGCACTCCAACCTGGCGGCGGGCGACCGCTTCTTCTGGTATACCTCGACCGGCTGGATGATGTGGAACTACCTCGTCGGCGGCCTGCTCGTCGGCGCGACCATTCTCCTCTACGACGGCAGCCCCGGCTACCCCGACATGGGCGTGCTGTGGCGCTTCGCCGAGGCCACGCGCATGAACCTGTTCGGCACGAGCGCGCCGTACATTGTCGCGTGCCTGAAGGCGGGCATCGTGCCCGGCCGCGAGTATGACTTGAGCGCGCTACGCGCCATCGGCTCGACCGGCGCGCCCCTGCCGCCGGAGGGCTTCGCCTGGGTGTACGAGGCCGTCAAGCCCGACATCTGGCTGGGGTCGGTCAGCGGCGGGACGGACATGTGCACCGGCTTCGTCAAGGATTGCCCACTGCTGCCCGTCTACGCGGGCGAACTGCAATGCCTGGCGCTGGGCGCGAAGATCGAGGCATGGGACGAGGACGGCCACCCGCTGACGAACGAGGTCGGGGAGCTGGTTATCACCGAGCCGATGCCGTCCATGCCCATCTACTTCTGGAACGACCCCAACGGCCAGCGTTACCTGAGCAGCTACTTCACCATGTACCCCGGCGTGTGGCGGCACGGTGACTGGATCAAGATCACGCCGCGTGGTAGCGCGGTCATCTACGGGCGCTCTGACTCGACCCTCAACCGCATGGGCGTGCGCATGGGGACCAGCGAGTTCTACAGCGTGGTGGAGAGCCTGCCGGAGGTGATGGACAGCCTGGTAATCGACCTGGAGGCGATGGGCGCCGACGGCTACATGCCCCTGTTCGTCGTGCTGCGCCCCGGCGTCGACCTGGACGCCGCCCTCAAGGCGCGCATCAAGGCCCGCATCCGCGACAGCCTGTCGCCGCGCCACGTCCCCGACGACATCATCGAGATTACCGAAGTCCCGCGCACGCTCAACGGCAAGAAGATGGAAGTGCCCATCAAGAAGATTCTCATGGGCGCCGACCCCCACCAGGCCGCCAACCCCGACTCGATGGCGAACCCGGCGGCGTTGCGGCCGTTCATCGCGCTGGCGAAATCACGCCATTAGCGCGAGAATCAGGCTTCACGCGCCTCAGCGCACAATCGTACTCAATCTTCACAACTCGCCTCCTCCGCCGCATACAACTTTCACATAATCCAACGTTATACAGGCTGAACACAGCGGGCGGAAGAGGGGCCGCCCGCCGCTGGGAGGCCTCATGCGACGACTCCGGACGCTCCTCTGTCTGATGGGCGCGGTCGCCCTCGCCGCGCTCGTGGCAAGGCTGGCGATGGCCGCGCCACCGGGCCAGGGCGACGCCGCGCGCGGTCGTATTCTCGTCAGCGCGGCGGGCTGCTGGTCGTGCCACGGCCAGAATCTGGCGGGCTACAAGGACGGCGCGCCCGTCGAGCAGCCCGACTCCGCCCCCTTCGGCCAATCCTTCAGCGGCTCCTTCGGTGTCATCACCGCCAAGAATCTCACCCCCGACCGGGACACCGGCCTCGGCGGTTGGAGCGACGCCGAGATCGAGCGCGCCTTGCGCGAGGGAACGAGCCGCGACGGCCACCAGTTGCACCCTCTGATGCCCTTCGCTAACTACCGGGGCCTGGCCGCGCAGGATGTCCAGGACATCATCGCCTACCTGCGCAGCGTGCCCGCCGTGAAGAACGCTGTGCCGCCGACGAGACTCAGCGGTCCCGTGCCGCCCGCTCCGCCGGGCGGCGGCTTCCCGCCCGCCGCGCCCACCTCCGGCGTCGCGCGTGGTGAGTACCTGGTCGTCAACGTGGCGGGTTGCGGCGACTGTCACACATCCAGCAACGCCGTCGGCGCGCCCGACCGCACCAAGATGCTGGCGGGCAACGTCATTCCCACCACCAGGGGCCTCCAGCTCGCGCCGAATATCACCCCCGACCAGAAGACGGGCCTGGGCGCGTGGAGCGAGGCGCAGATAGCGACCTTCCTCAAGACAGGTGAGCGGCCCGGCGGCCGGCCGCGCGCGGCCGGGTTGATGGCTGAGGCCATCGGCGTTGGCCACAAGGCATTCCAGGGCTTCGGTCTCAGCCAGTTGAGTGACGAGGACCACCGCGCGATTGCCCAGTACCTCAAGATGATTCCGCCGGTGGAGAACGTCCCGCTGCCGCCCCTGGGTGTCACGCCGGCGCGGCCGACACCGGGGCCGCTGCTCCCGACGCTGACCGCGACGCCCCTCCCCACTCGCACGCCGACCCCTGCGCCCACCGCTACGTCGACCACGGTTCCCACGGCGCAGGCGACGTCGCGCCGGGGGCAGCCCACCACCCCGGCCAGGGCGCAGTCGCCGCTGGCGGCCACGGCCACCGCCAAAGCGTCGCCGAAGGCCATGCCGCCCACGGGTGAGTTGCCCATACCGCTGGCGGAGTTGGTCGGCGGCCTGGGGGCGATGGCGGGTATCCTGGGTGTGGCGTGGCATCGCCTGCGGATGAAGTAAGGTTCCCCCCATGGGGGCGGGGCACGGCGTGGCGGCGCTCTCAGGGGGAGGCGTCCCCGCCGCCAGCCTCGTCTCTCACGCAAACGCGGGTAGGCCAGCTGGCTTACCCGCGTTTCGCTGCGCTACAACCTTCCACCTTTCACCGTGCAGCCCCCTGACGCTGGTCAGTCGTCGGTGGGCATGTCACGGCACCGGGAACTGCTCCGTCAGGGCGTGGACCTCGGCGCGGACGCGCGCCTTGAGGTCGGCATCCTCCGGGTTGTGCAGCACCTCGCTGATCCAGCCCGCGATGCGCTCCATCTCCACCACCCCGAAGCCGCGCGTCGTCACGGCCGGTGTGCCGAGGCGGATGCCGCTGGTGACAAAGGGCGTGCGCGGGTCGTAGGGAATCATGTTCTTGTTGGCCGTGATGGATACTTCGTCGAGGAGCTTCTCGGCCTGCTTGCCCGTCACGGGCGTCGAGGTCAGGTCCATCAGCATCAGGTGGTTGTCCGTCCCACCCGATACCATGCGCAGCCCTGCCTTCTGGAGCGACGCGGCCAGGGTCTGGGCGTTGGTGACGATGGCCTGGGCATAGTCGCGGAACTCGGGGCGTAGCGCCAGCTCGAAGGCGACCGCCTTACCCGCGATGACGTGCATCAGCGGGCCGCCCTGGGTGCCAGGGAAGTTGGCGCGGTCGACGGCCTTGGCATGCGCCTCGCGGCACAGGACGATGCCGCCGCGTGGCCCGCGCAGCGTCTTGTGGGTCGTCGAGGTCACGATGTCGCAGTAGGGCACGGGGTTGGGGTGTGCGCCGCCCGCCACCAGGCCCGCGAAGTGCGCCATGTCGCACAGGAGGTACGCGCCAGCGCTGTCGGCGATCTCGCGGAAGCGGGCAAAGTCCCACAAGCGCGGGTAGGCCGTCGCGCCCGTGACGATGAGCTTGGGCCTGTGCTCCTCGGCCAGCCGCGCCACGGCGTCCATGTCGATGGTCTCGGTCTCCTTCGCCACGCCGTAGGGGACGATCTTGTACAGCTGGCCGGAGAAGTTGACCGGGCTGCCGTGGGTCAGGTGGCCGCCGTGGGCCAGGTCCATCGCCATGATGGTGTCGCCGGGCTGCGCCAGGGCCATGTAGGCCGTCATGTTGGCCTGGGAGCCGGAGTGGGGCTGAACGTTGGCGTACTCAGCGCCGAACAGCCGCTTGACGCGCTCGCGGGCCAGGTCCTCGGCCACGTCGACGCACTCGCAGCCGCCGTAGTAGCGCTTGCCCGGGTAGCCCTCGGCGTACTTGTTGGTCAATACGCTCGATACGGCCTCGCGGACGGCGCGACTGGTGTAGTTCTCAGAGGCAATCAACTCGATATTGTTGCGCTGGCGGTCTTCCTCGGCGTGGATGGCGGCGGCCAACTCCGGATCGACCTCGCTCAGCGGGGCCATCAGCGTGTCGATGTTGGGACGAATAAGGGTGGCCATGGGGCGCTACCTCCTTCTATGTGGGAATCGAAGTATAGGCGCGGGCAAGGAGTTGTCAAAAACTACCCTAACCCTATAATCCTCCACATGCAAGACACCCTCGCCCGCGAGGCGGCCGCGCGCGGCGTGCCCCTCACCAACGACCAACTCGCCCAGTTCGATGCCTACTATCGCCTGCTCGTCGAGTGGAGCGCGCGCTTCAACCTGACGCGCATCACCGAGGCGGAGGCCGTGCAGGTGCAGCACTTCCTGGACTCGCTGGTCCTGCTGGCCGTGGCGGGGGAGTGGTTCCCCCAGGGGGCGCGGGTCATCGACGTGGGCACGGGGGCGGGGTTGCCGGGGCTGGCCCTCAAGATCGTCCGCCCCGACCTGGACGTGGTCCTGACCGACAGTGTCGGCAAGAAGGTGCAGTTCGTCGACCACGTGATTGGGGCGCTGGCGATGACGGGCGCGCGGGCCATCCACGCCCGCGCCGAGGACCTGGGCCGCGACAGGACTTACCGTGAGGCGTTCGACGTGGCCGCGGCGCGGGCCGTGGCCGACCTGCCGGTCCTGGCTGAGTACCTGCTGCCCCTCGTCAAGGTGGGGGGCGCGGCGCTGGCGCAGAAGGGCGCGCGGGCCGCCGAGGAGGTGGCGCGGGCGGCGAAGGCGGTGCGCGTCATGGGGGGCGGTACGGCGAGCGTGGCCGAGTATCGCCTGCCGGGGCTGGACGAGGCGCGCGCCGTGGTGGTCATGCCGAAGCCGCACCGCACGCCGCCCGCCTACCCGCGCCGGGCGGGACTACCGGCGCAGAAGCCGATTCGCTAGCCGGGCGCGCGGTGGCTGGCCGCCGGCAGGCGGATGGTGAACGTCGTGCCCTGTCCCACCGCGCTCGTCACGGCGATGCTGCCGCCCTGCGCCTGAACCAGCTGCTGCGCAATCGCCAGCCCCAACCCGCTGCCCGCGCTTCCCTCGCGTGACCGCGCCGGGTCGCCGCGCCAGAAGCGGTCGAACACGAAGGGTACATCCTCGGCGGCGATGCCTTCGCCACTGTCCGCCACCGTGACACGCACCTGTTCGGGGCCATCCGCCCCCGCGCTCAGCGTGATATGCCCGCCGGGCGGGGTGTGGCGCAGCGCGTTGGCGACCAGATTGCCGAGGACCTGATCCAGCCGCCCCCAGTCGGCCAGCGCGGCCAATTCCCCGCCGTTGGTCGCGGCGCCAAGCGCGACGCCCGCCGCCTCCGCCTGCCCGCTGAAGCTCGTCACCACGTCGGTCAGCAGCTCGGCGATGTCGACACGTTCCAGCGTCAGTGGCAGCCGCCCCGCCTCGGCCAGGGACAGGGTTTGCAGGTCATCTACCAGGCGGGCCAGGGCGCGCGTCTCGCTGAGGGTGGCGTCGAGGGTGTCGGGCGTGGGCGTGTAGACACCGTCGAGCATACCCTCCAGGTTGCCCTGGATGACGTGCAACGGGGTCCGCAACTCGTGGGCGACATCGGCGGTCAGGTTGCGTCGTTGCTGATCGGCGCGCGCCAGTTCCCCCACCATATGGTTGAAGGCGGCGCCCAACCGCCGCAGCTCGCCGGGGCCGCGCACCGCGACCCGCACGCTCAGGTCACCCTGCGCCACGGTATCGGCGGCGGCCACAAGGTCGCCCAGAGGCGCGGCGAACTGGACGAAGACGCGGCGGGCGAGGATGAAGATGAGCAGGGGCAGGCCCAGGGCGAGACCACAACCGCCCAGCCAGACGGCCACGGCAGTCGCGCCCGTTCCGCCCGCCAGCCGCGTCAGGAGGAAGGCCAGCGCGCCCATCCACGCGACCAGCAGCAGCGACACCAGGCCGAACGCGATGGCGAAGCGCGCGAAGAGCCAGCGGCCCGGGTCGCGCCCACGCCAGGGACGACCGCCGCCATCGTGGAACCAGGGGCCGCGCGAGGGTGTCACGGCTCGGCGACCGAATCCAGAAACAGGCGGTGGAATCGGTCGTCGTCGGTCAGCTCGGGGTGGAACGCCGTCGCCAGCAAATGGCCCTGCCGCGCCGCGACGATGGTTCCGCCTTCCAGGTGGGCCAGCGTCTCCACACCGTCCCCGGCGGCCTCGATCCAGGGGGCGCGGATGAACACGCCCCGGAACGGCTCGCCGCCGAGGGCGGGCACGTCCAGGTCGGCCTCGAAGCTCGCCACCTGACGGCCAAAGGCGTTGCGCGCGACGCGAATGTCCATCACGCCCAGCCAGGGCGGCTCGCCGGGGCCGATGTCCTTTGCCAGGACGATCATGCCGGCGCACGTCCCCCACACCGGCGTCCCCGCCTGGGCCAGGGCGCGGATGGGCGCGAGCAACTCGTACTGCACCATCAGCTTGCCGATGGTGGTGCTCTCGCCGCCGGGGATGATCAGGCCGTCGAGGCCCGCCAGCTGCTCAGGCCGGCGGACCTCCACGGCGTCAACGCCTAACTTTCGCACGCGCTCGACGTGCTCGCGAAAGGCCCCTTGCAGGGCCAGCACACCCACGCGCCGCATGGCTCACCACCCCCGCGACGCGAGACGCTCGGCTTCGGGAATCTGGTGAATCTCGCGGCCCACCATCGCCTCGCCCAACCCGCGCGATACCTCGCCGATGATCTTGGCGTCGGTGTAGTGGGTTGTCGCCTCGACGATGGCCTTGGCGCGGCGGTACGGGTCGCCGGACTTGAAGATGCCGCTGCCGACGAAGACACCGTCCACGCCCAGCTGCATCATCAGCGCGGCGTCGGCGGGCGTCGCCAGGCCACCCGCAGCGAAGTTCACCACGGGCAGCTTGCCCGTCTCGGCAACCTGCTTGACCAGCTCGTAGGGCGCGCCGAGTTCCTTCGCCGTGTGCATCAACTCTTCGGGGCGTAGCCCCTGGAGGCGGCGAATCTCGCCCAGCACCGTGCGCGCGTGGCGCACCGCCTCGACCACGTTGCCCGTGCCCGCCTCGCCCTTGGTGCGCATCATGGCCGCGCCCTCGCCGATACGGCGCAGCGCCTCGCCCAGGTTGCGGCAGCCGCACACAAAGGGCACGTTGAAGGCGTGCTTGTCGACGTGGTGCTCCTCGTCGGCCGGCGTCAGCACCTCGGACTCGTCGATGTAGTCAACGCCGAGGGCCTCCAGGACCTGCGCCTCGACGAAGTGGCCGATACGGCACTTCGCCATAACCGGGATAGTTACGGCCTCCATGATTTCCAGAATCTTGTCCGGGTCAGCCATACGGGCAACCCCACCATCGGCGCGGATGTCGGCGGGCACGCGCTCCAGGGCCATGACGGCGCACGCCCCCGCCTCCTCGGCGATGCGCGCCTGCTCGGCCGTCGTCACATCCATGATCACGCCGCCCTTCAACATCTGGGCCAGCCCGGCCTTCACGCGAAACGTACCTGTCGCCTGCTCTGACATTGTCGCCTCCTGTGCGAACAACAAATCTGGGAGCCTACATAGTACAGGAATCGCGGCGAAAGTAGTAACGCCCCACGTAGGCCGGCGGTGGTCACTTGGCCGCGCGCGACAACTGCGGCATACTATCGCCACCCGCATCCCATGCCTGGAAAGAGAGATTCCCATGCGCAAGGTTCGTTGGGGCGTGCTGAGCACCGCCAAAATCGGTCTCTTGAAGGTGCTGCCCGCCATGCAGCGCGGCCAGTACTGCGACATCACCGCCATCGCCTCCCGCGACCTGGCGAAGGCCCAGGCCGCCGCGTCGCGCCTCGGCATCCCCAAAGCCTACGGTTCCTACGACGATCTGCTGGCTGACCCCGATATCGACGCCGTGTACAACCCGATGCCCAACCACCTGCATATCCCGTGGTCGGTCAAGGCATTGGCGGCGGGCAAGCACGTTCTGTGCGAGAAGCCCATCGCGATCACCGCCGCCGAGGCCCAGCCCCTGGTCGACGCGGCGGCTCACCATCCCCACCTCAAGGTGATGGAGGCGTTCATGTATCGCTTCCACCCCCAATGGCAGCGCGCCCGGCACATTGTCGACGAGGGCGGCATCGGCGAGCTACGCACCATCCAGTCCCACTTCTCCTACTTCAACACTGACCCGGCCAACGTGCGCAACCAGCCCGACATCGGCGGCGGCGGGTTGCTGGACATTGGCTGCTACAACATCTCCCTGGCGCGCTTCATCTTTGGCGCGGAGCCAGAGCGCGTCGTAGGTGTCGTCGAGTACGACCCCGTGTTCAAGACCGACCGCCTGGTGTCAGGCATCCTCGATTTTGGGCGCGGCACGTCCACCTTCGTGTGCGCCATGCAGCTGACTCCCTACCAGCGCGTCAACATCTTCGGTACCACGGGCCGCGTGGAGATCGAAATCCCCTTCAACGCCCCGCCCGACCGCCCGACGCGCATCTGGCACAGCCACGACGGTCAGACCGACGAGATCGTCTTCGACATCTGCGATCAGTACACCCTGCAAGGCGACGCCTTCTCGAAGGCCGTCCTCGACGACACGCCCGTCCCGACCCCGCTGAGCGACGCCCTTGCCAACATGCGCGTCATCGACGCCATCGACGCCAGCGGCCAGCAGGGCGGCTGGGTGGCGAACCGACCCTGACCCCGCCACGCTCGACGGCCATCCCGACGACAGGCACGGTCTCCGCAGCCACAATCGCGGAGATGCCTCGCCAAGCTTCGGCATGACAGTCACGCTATCGCGCGTCCGCATTCTGTACCAGCCTCAGGCTAGGTGTACTTCAAGAATGCTGCGAGTTGGTTTGTGAATGCGCGCAACTCGTCGAGTGGTATGGTGGCGTCAAAGCCATTTCGGTCTTTGATATCGAAAGGCGCTGGCTTGCCCGTCCTTATATTTGGGCGCGAGCTGAAAGTACGCAACTGCGTTCCTCAGACTCTGGACGAAGCCACGAACGGTATTTGGCTCGTGTTGATCGCTAGGTCGGCGCTCGCCAAAGCTACTTATGGACTCCGAGGACACTCCCCACTGACTGAGGTCAGAAACAGGATCATTGGGAATGCGCTCGAATGACCTCGCTCTCGGTATGAATAGCAGTCCTACCAGGCAGTTCACCAAGAGCGTGGCATCATACGCACCGCCATAGCTCTCTAGAAGCGTCTGAGTGCGCGCCGCGAAATCCTGTTCGAACTGATCAGCATATTTCATCGTGCTCTCCTTTCGATGAACTTGTTGCCCGCCCTTTCTGCCGACGAGACATGCCGGCAGAAGGCCGACGCGAATACGGGCGGCTCTTGACAGGAGAATGAGACGTATGTGATCGTCAGCAATCTCAGATGTTACAATCGCGTCAAGAGATGTGTGGGTAACAAGCGGCCGCGGTCTGTCTGATCGAAGTGGGCGTCGAAGCTGATGAGGCTGGCGTTCTCGCGTTCTGCCACAACCTATTGGTAGGCGTCATCAAAATCAAGCCCAAAGCCATCCATGGCGGCCACCATGTCAGCCATCGCGGCAGCGGGGAGGCTGATGAGCGCTACTTCACCATCGAATAGCACATCTTGCACGAAGGCCGCAAAGACCGCATGCTGACGCCAGCGGTGCAGAATCACGCCGAGAGAATGCAGCGTAAAATCACTCATCAAAATCTGATCCAGGGGAAGACGGTCAAGTAACTCGCCCACGGTAGCAGATTGAGACTGATCAAGCAAGCGCTCTAGCCAGATGTTAGTATCCAGGAGGTACACTACTCCGTTCTCCACTCTGAAGCCTTGTGCTGTAACTCGACAGCCGAGGTGGAGACGCCTGTGTCCTTCAACGCCCCTGCCCAATCCTGGCGGAGACGTCGTCCGCCAGTGCGGGCGCGTTTGGCGAGCAAGAACTCGACAAAGTCGCTCACCTCAGCGCGGAGATCGGGCGACAACTCCCGAATCAGCTCCTCAAGAGGTCGTGTAGCCATCTTCATCCTCCTGCCAGGGTCGAGGGTGATACCCCTATTGTATGTCTCGCTTGCGGCTCGGTCAATGGCCTTTCGCCTTCCTGGAGGATAAGGCAACCGCCTCCTCAGCGCTCCACGGACACCAACCCATCCCTGTCGAAGCGCAGCACGGCGCCGCCGCGCAGCCGCACATCGGGTAGCACCTTCGCATCGAGGTCGAGCACGCTGCCCAGGTTGTACCCGTTGACCACCACCTCCAGATCATGCGAGACGAGGGGAGTTACCTCATCCATCGCCCAGACAATCGCCTCCCAAATGAGCGGCATGGGGTTGCCAAACACACCCCCGCCGATGAGCGTCAGCACGACCCGGCAGCAACCCAGGGATACAGCGGCAAGCAGCGTGCCGAGATACGCGGCGCGCAGAAGGTGTCGTGCCACGGCCGTGAAGCCGTCCCGGCCGAGGTTCGACGCGCCACCGTACCCGCCCCCGGCGACCGTCGAGGTAAATGCCTGGCTGATGAGGCGCGGCTCCGGGCCTGCCACCGCGCCATCCCAGTTGTAGCCCAGCGCCACCTGCGCCGCGTCGTGGACCCCCACCCGAATGGCATCGAAGCGCGTCGCCAGGGCCTCGACCACGGCCGGCGGGTTCGCTACGCCGTCACCCTCCAAGTAGCCATTGCTCACGACACCCAGTCCGAGGGCATCGGCCAGCAAGTCGATCTGCGGCCCGTCGGTGGCCTGAACGAAGCGAGCGCCGTCCGCGCCCGGCGCGGCGTAGTGGCGCAGCAGCGTGGCCGGGAAGGCCGAGATGGCCGCCCGCGGCCCCTGGGTGGGGTCGCTCAAGTAGCGGGTCACGGGCGTCACGAATGGCCCCGGCGCTTCGAGGCAGTTGAATTGGGAGGCCACCTGAAACAGGGTGTTGTCGCCGCTCGTGGCCTGCAAGCTGCCGATGTCCGTCGCAGGACTCGCGCCGTCGAAGACCCACAGCCTGGCCTGCCCCGTCCCCTGACGCGCCCTGACGCGCTGACGCAACTCCCCAATCGATGGCGTCTCGAAGCGGCCTGCCTGCCAGGTGTGCGCTCCCACCCTGAGCGAGGCCAGCCCTGTACTGTCGAACGCGAAGGCCGACGCCGGATCGGCCCGCACGGCCGCCTCCGCACGGGCGATGAGGCTACGGTCGCCCCCGCCAGCCGAGGCCAGCACATCCATCGCGTGCGCCGCCACCCTCTCGCGCAGAACGCGGTCGGCGGTGGGGGTGAGGGCATGCGTAAAGGCGAGGTCAAGCAAGTTGCTCATTGGGTGAGCCTCCGATAGGCTATCGGCCGTAGGACCGCTCGTTGGTAGGCAGGCCTGGCGAGCGAGCCGGGGCGGGCAGGGGAGAATCGGTTCGCCATTGTAACGCCCGGCGAGTGACGGTGCAAGCGCGCGTGGCGAGTATGCTATAATTCCTGCCTGCTAGCTGAGGTGGGCGCACGGAGGGCAAGATGACGTCCGAGATTGCCGAGTTTCGCGCCGAGAAGGATGCCTTTTTCCGCGCCAGCGACCAGTCGCCGCTGACGCTGGAGCAGCAGGAATCGTTCGAGGGTCTCGCCTACTTCCCCGAAGACCCGGCCTATACCGTCATCGCCACGCTGGAGCCGGCCGACGACGCCGCGCCCGTGACGATGGTCACCAGCAAGGGCAGCGTGCAGACCTTCCTGCGCGTCGGCCGCCTCCACTTCACCATCGACGGCCAGCCGGCCGAGTTGACGCTGTTCCAGGACAGCGAGGGCCAGTCCCTGTTCCTGCCCTTCAGCGACGCCACCAGCGGCGCGGAGACCTACAGCGCGGGACGCTACGTCGAGGTCGAGGCGCTGGGCAAGCGCGGCGGCGAGCAGCGGGTGGGCATCGACTTCAACCTGGCCTACAACCCCTATTGCGCCTACAACGAGGACTGGGTGTGCCCCGTCCCGCCGGCCGAGAATCACCTGGGCGTTGCCATTCGCGCGGGCGAGATGAATTTCCACGCCTAGCTCGCCCGGTTTTTGACCTGCGCCTGCCCTTCGCCCTATAATTGTCGCTTGCAGGCCCCGGCTCGGCCTGCTTGTCATGCTGCCTGATGGGGGGAAAGGTCAAGTGCCGATGCGCGTCGTCATTACCGGCGGAGCCGGATTTATCGGGTCTCACCTCGTCGATCGCTTCCTGGCCGACGGCCACACTGTCGTCGCCCTCGACAACCTGTCCACCGGCTCGGTCCGCAACATCGAGCATCAGGCGGGCCACGAGCGCTTCCGCTTCATCAAGCAGGATGTGACCGAGTTCCTGTACATCGACGGCCCCGTGGATGCCGTGCTGCATTTCGCCTCCCCGGCCAGCCCCATCGGCTACCTCGACCTGCCCATCCAGACGCTCAAGGTCGGCGCGTTGGGAACCCACAAGGCGCTGGGCCTCGCCCGCGCCAAGGGCGCCCGCTTCCTCCTGGCGTCCACGTCCGAGGTATACGGCGACCCCCTGGTTCACCCGCAGCCAGAGACCTACTGGGGCAACGTGAACCCCATCGGCCCGCGCAGCGTGTACGATGAGGCGAAGCGCTTCGCCGAGGCCATGACGATGGCCTACCACCGCGAGCATAAGCTGGAGACGCGCATCGTGCGCATCTTCAACACCTACGGCCCGCGCATGAGCCTCGACGATGGGCGCGTCGTGCCCAACTTCATCGGCCAGGCGTTGCGCGGCGAGACCATCACCGTCTACGGCGGCGGCCAGCAGACGCGCTCCTTCTGCTACGTCTCGGACCTGGTGGAGGGCATCGTCCGCCTGCTCCAGTCCGACGAGGTGTACCCGGTCAACATCGGCAACACCGCCGAGATTAGCATGCTGCACTACGCCGAGATCATCAAGCGACTGACGGGGAGCGCGTCGCCTATCGCGCTGGTGGAACCGCCCGCCGAGCGCATTGCCGACGACCCCAAGCAACGCCAGCCCGACATCAGCAAGGCGCGCGCCCTGCTGGGCTGGCAGGCGCAAGTGGACCTCGAAGACGGAATGTCGCGCACGATAGACTACTTCCGACAGCAACTGGCCCAGGTCGGTTGACGTGGTGGTCGGCGGCCCCCTGGCGCGGGCGCGCGATGACGGCCGGCTGACCGGGCTGGCCGCCGGTGTCGTGGTCGCCGTGGCGCTGGGCTGGGCCGCTGCGACGCTGCCAGTCGCCAGTGTCGCCTTGCTGCTGGCGGCGAGCGTTGCCGGGCTGGTGACGCTGCTGCGGCCAGAGTGGGTGTTCCTGCTGCTGCCCTTCGCTGTCCCCTTCGGCGAACTGCGCGCGCTCAACCTGGGTGGCGTCGAGGTCGGCGGGGTCGAGTTGCTCATCGCCGCCGTGGCGGGGGCCTGGCTCTTGCGGGGCCTGGCGCGGCGCGATGTACGCCTGCCGCGCGCCCCGCTGCTGGCTCCGCTGCTGGTGTTCGTTGGCGCGCTGCTCCTGTCGCTGCTGGGCGCGACATCCATGCCCGCGGCCGTGAAGGAAGTGGCGAAGTGGTTGGAGGTCGTGGCGGTGTACGTGCTGGGCCTGGCCTTCGCCGACGAGGCGGGCGCGAGGCGTGGCCGCTATATCGCCGCCCTGACGGTGGCTGTCATCCTGGCCGGGACGCTGGAGGCCCTGGCGGGCATCGCCCAATCGGCGCTGCGCGCTGGGCCGCCGAGCTACGCCATCCTGGGCGGGCGGCTGTGGCGGGCCTTCGGCCAATTCGGCCAGCCGAACCCCTTCGGCGGCTTCATGAACCTCACGCTGATGCCGGCGCTAAGCGGGCTGGTGGGGTTGGCGCTGCTTGGCTGGCGCGGCGCGGGTCGGGTGGGCGCGCTGTTTACGCCACTGCTGCTGGTGTCGGGGGCGATCCTCGGCCTGGGGCTGGCGCTAAGCTGGTCACGCGGGGCGTGGCTGGGCGCGGTGGTTGGCGGGGCAGTGGTCGTGCTGGGCTGGCTGACGCTGACGCTGGCGCGGCCCGCGCCGGATGCGGCGGCGGCCACGCGGCGGCGCGCGGTGGGCGCGCTGTGGGTCATTGCCCTGGTTGGGCTGCTGCTGGCGCTGGCGGGCGCTACCGACCTGACGCCGGCCGGGGTCGCGGGGCGCTTCGGCTCGGTCGGCGAGTACCTGGGCGGCTTCGACGTGACCAACATCCAGGTCACCGACGATAATTTCGCCGTCGTAGAGCGCGTCGCCCACTGGTACGCGGCGGCAGGCATGTGGGCCGACCATTTCTGGACCGGCGTCGGCGCGGGCAACTACGCAGCGGCCTATCCCGACTATCGGGTTCCGCGCTGGACGGACCCACTGGGTCACGCCCACAACTATTACCTGAACATTGGTGCGGAGGCCGGCTTTATCGGCTTCCTGGCCTACCTGGCGCTGGCGCTGGTCGCGCTGTTTCACCAGGCGCGGGTCGCGGCGCGGCGGACGGACTGGGCACGGCGGGCGTTGGCCCTCGGCGTGCTGGGGGCGCTGGTCGCCACGGCGGTCCACAACGGGTTCGATAATCTGTACGTCCATTCCATGGGAGTCTATGTTGCGATCCTTCTCTGCCTGGTTGACGCAGCCGATGCCGGTCCCTGAGGCGGCGGCCGGTCCCATTGATCGGGTGCGCTACCGGATCTACAAGAACCGCCGCACTCTCAAGCAGTTCACCAAGTTCGCCCTTGTCGGGACGCTGGGCGCGCTCATCGACTTCACGGTGCTGAACATCCTGGTGCTGGGCTTCGGCTGGCCGAAGGTAGCCGCCAACACCGTGTCGTTCACAGCGGCGGTGCTGAGCAACTTCACCTGGAACCGACTGTGGACCTTCCCCGGCGCGCGCCACCAGCCACTGCTGCCCCAGTTAGGCCAGTTTGTGCTGGTCAACCTGGCCGGTCTGTTCATCAACCAGATCGTGTTCATCACCCTGGACGTGTACGTGTTCGAGCCGTGGCTTGGCCCCCTCGGCTTCAATGTCGCCAAGGCGTGCGCCATCGTCGTGGTGCTGTTCTGGAACTTCTTCATCAACCGACTGTGGACATTCCGCCACGCGCACAAGCATTGAGTCGCGTCACCATCGACTACACGGCGGGCGCGCAGCAGGGCGCGGGCATCGGCCGCTACACCCGCGAACTGGTCCAGGCCCTCGGCCGCCTCGATACTACAACCCCGTATACGCTGCTGGTGCGCGGCGACATCCGCGTCGCCGGCAGCGTTGACGGTTTCCCCGCCAATTTCCGCCTGCGCCGCATCCCCATCGCCAACCGCACCTTCCTGCGCCTGTGGCGGGCCGGTGTCCCGCTGGCGGGCGAGTGGCTGGCGGGCGCGGCTGACGTCTACTATAGCCCCGACTTCACCCTGCCCCCCCTACGCGGCGGCCGCGCCGCCGTCACCATCCACGACCTATCCTTCCTGCGCACGCCGGAGGCCGCCGACCCTCGGCTGCGCGCCTACCTGAGCGTAGCCGTGCCCCGCGCCGTGGCCCGCGCCGACCACGTCTTCGCCGACTCGACCCACACGCGGCAGGACCTTGTAGACCTGATGGGGGTCGCGCCGGATAAGATCAGCGTCCTCCTGTCGGCGGCGTCGCCCCACTTTCGCCGTGTCGCGGACGCCGCCGCCCTGGCCGAGGTCCGCGCCCGCTACGGCCTGGACGGCCCCTTCATCCTGGGCCTGGGCACGCTGGAGCCGCGCAAGAACCTGGCGCGGCTGATGGAGGCCTTCGCCCGCCTGCACGCCGACGGCTACCGCCACCATCTCATCCTGGTCGGCGGGCGCGGCTGGCTCGACGACCCCATCTTCGCCCACGTCGAACGCCTGGGGCTGCGCGACAGCGTGCGCTTCCTGGGCTACGTCCCCGATGCCGACCTGCCCGCGCTGTACACGCTGGCCGACGCCTTCGCCTTCCCCTCGCTGTACGAGGGCTTCGGCCTGCCGCCCCTGGAAGCCCTGGCCTGCGGCACGCCGACCGTCGTGTCCGACACGTCGTCGCTGCCAGAGGTCGTCGGCGATGCCGCCCTGCTCGTCCCACCCACCGACGTGGACGCCCTGGCCGCCGCGCTACGCCGCCTCCTCGACGACGACGCGCTGCGGGCGCGGCTGCGCGCCGCCGGTCCCGCGCGGGCAGCCACCTTCTCCTGGGACCGCGCCGCCCGCCAGCTACGCGACAGCCTGCTGCGCCTGGCCGCGCCCCATGCGGGCCGCCCCAACGCATAATCCCGTCCGCGCCCGCCCGCGCTCGTCCGCGTCCCATTCTCCTGGGCCACGGCCGGGGCCGCCCCTACTGGCGGTCGAGGGTCTTTTCGATGCGGGTGTCGGGGATGAACCAGATCAGGGCGACGACGACGTACAGGCCGCACGAAATCCAGGGGTTGACGAAGGCGAGGACCACCGCGGCGATGTACAGGGCGATGGATAGATTGCCCTTCCTGTCGCGGCCGATGGCCGTCGCCAGCCGTGAGTCGGCGCCGTGCGCGGCGATCAGCGCGCGGGCGAGGATACCGTAGGCGGTGGCGGCCATCACCATGATGACGCCGTAGATGGCGACCGGCGCGGCCGCGAAGCTTGTGCCCCCCATCCAGGCGGTGGCGAAGGGGATGATGGACAGCCAGAAGAGGAGGTGCATGTTGGCCCACAAGATGCGGCCGTTGACGTGGTCGGCGGCCTGCAACATGTGGTGGTGGTTGTTCCAGTAGATGCCGATGTACACGAAGCTCAGGACGTAGCTCAGGAAGACAGGCAGCAAGGGGACCAGCGCAGCGAAGGTGGGTTCTTCGGGCGGGTGAAGCTCCAGGACCATGATGGTGATGATGATGGCGATGACACCATCGCTGAAGGCTTCCATGCGTCCCTTGCTCATAAGAGAAGAGTCTAGACCGGATTAACGAGATTGACAAGATCAGACGTATTGGCGGCGAGGGAGCAATATCTGACAAGGGTGAAGGCGCTGTGAACTATCCGTTCTCAACTCACGTAGGATATAGAGTACGGGCACGACTTCCCCTAGCCGAGGGAAGCGTGCCGAGGCGATAGGCGACGGCGGCTCGCCTACGGCTCGCCAGGGCGTCGCCCCAGTAGACTTGGCAGACCTGGCGATGCAAGGAGGTAGGCGTATGCGGCAATCCAACTGGCGTCGCGGGAACAGGCCGGTGTGGCTGGCGATGCTGACAGGGGCGCTTGCCCTGATAGCCGCTCTCGCGGTGTTGGGCCTGGATGGTACGTCGGCCGACGCCCGCCCGCTGCTGCAGGGCACGCCGGTGTGCCAGACGGGGACAGTCCAAGTGAACATCCAGGGCTTCGCCTTCAGCCCGTCGACGGTGACGGTCTGCCAGGGGGCGACGGTGCGCTGGACCAACCTGGACAGCTCCTCTCATACTTCGACGAGCGACACCGGAGTGTGGAATAGTGGCGTGTTGGCGCAGAACGCCAGCTTCAGCTTTACCTTCAACACCCCCGGCAGCTATAACTATCATTGCGCAATCCACACCTCCATGCTGGGGCAGGTGAACGTTGTGGCGGCGGGCATGGCGACCCCAACAGCGACGGCGACAACGACGAGCACACCCGGCGCGACCCCAACAGCGACGGCGACAACGACGAGCACACCCGGCGCGACCGGAACGGCGATGGCGACAGCGACTACTACGGCGACCGCGATCGCCACGGCGACACCTACCCCCACCAGCACGGCGACCGAGGGGCCTACCCCGACCGCCACGCCGGCGGTCACGGAGACACCTGACCCACTGTCGCATCATCTGTACCTGCCCCTGCTGTGGCGACGGGAGTGAAGCCTCCTCGCCCTCAACCTCGCGCGGGCGGCATCCTCGTCGGGGCAGGCCCCCGTGCCTGCCCGTCGTAACAACCACCATGACACCCGACCACGGCGACGGGGGCAACGTCGCCACCAGGGACGAGGGCGGCCCCCGTGGCCGCCCCAACGCATAATCCCGTCCGCGCCCGTCCGCGCTCGTCCGCGTCCCATTCTCCTGGGCCACGGGGGGCCGCCCCTACCCACGTCATCGCGATCCCGTCGGGGCAGGCCCTCGTGCCTGCCCGTCGTAACAACCACCATGACACCCGACCACGGCGACGGGGGCAACGTCGCCACCAGGGACGAGGGCGGCCACGGGGGGCCGCCCCTACCCACGTCGTCGCGATCCCGTAGGGGTCGCCCCTACGACGGGCGCTCGTGCAGGCGGCGCTCGATCTCGTCGGCGTCGACCAGCTCGCCCGCGAACTTGAAGGCCAGGGCGGCGGCCTCGCTGTCGGTGGCCCAGCCCCGCTCCACCATGTCGCCTAACGCCTGCACAATCAGATTGGCCGAGCGCGCCAACGTCAGGTTGTCCTCGCGGTTGAGGTCGGCGGCCGTCCAGCGCAGGCCCAGGTCAGCCTCGCCCTGGATGACGGGCAGGTAGGGCAGGCGGCCGAGAACCTGGGCGCGCAGCGCGGCGACGGCCAGCACGTCGCCCAGTATCCACTGGAAGGCGCGCTGCCGCTGGGCGAAGTGGCGGTAGGTCGGCTCGTTGGCCTGGCGGGCGGTGGCCTGGGTCGCGCCCTCGGGGTCGCTGAGGAAGTGGGGCGGGGCGGCGGCGCCCACCGCGATCATCTGGCGCAGCGCCTTGCCGTCGGCCTCCACATCGTCGGCGGCGATGGCGGGCTGGACGGCGGCCCACTTTTCAGCCTCGCCGTGGACGATGATGGAGCCTTCGCGGGGCGG
Source organism: Anaerolineae bacterium (assembly GCA_034431435.1). Taxonomy (GTDB): domain Bacteria; phylum Chloroflexota; class Anaerolineae; order Epilineales; family JAHCIE01; genus JAHCIE01. Next base: position 23,724 of record DAOUDG010000012.1, read on the forward strand.
CTGATTGTACTTCTGGCGCGTGGCGGCCACGGCCTGGTCGGGCACGGTGACGTCCCACATGAAGGCCGACTTGAGGCGGTTCACCCGCACCCGCCCCTCCAGCCAGTCGCGGTA
>DAOUDG010000013.1:0-12803 GCA_034431435.1 Anaerolineae bacterium
GCAGGCGAATCGGCTCGCCACCCGAATGTTCGAGTAGCACGGTCACCTCGCCTGACTCCACCAGGTACATCTCGTCGGAGGCATCGCCCTGGCGCACGAGGTATTCGCCTGGCTGGACGTCCATGCGCTGCATGTAAGCCATCAGACTCGCGGGTGGCGTGTCAGGCGGCAGCAGGGGCGCGAGTTGCTGGACCAGGGGCAGCGCGACGCCCGCGTTACTGTGCTCGGCGACGAGAATCTCGTCCTCGGCCCACTCGACGCCGTAGTCGAGGGTGGAGAAAACACGCTGGTCGGGCGCATCGTGCAGCGGGTAGCCCGCGCCTGCGAGTTGCTCCTGCACGGCGGCCGACAGGCCGGTGAAGATGAGGGTGATGCTGCGCCCCGACGTGACCTGGCGCAGGCGTGTGAAACTAAGGACTGCTGACGAGTCGACGCCGGTCACCAGTTGGAAGTCGAGGACGACGTAGCGCGGCGGCCGGCGGGCAGGGTCATCCAGGCGGGCGCGAATGTCCGTGAGCAGGCTGTTGGCCGTGCCAAAAAACAGAAAGCCTTGCAGCTTCAGGATGTAGATGAGATCGCCGTTGTCGCGCAGGAGCCGCTCGTTGTCCAGGGGGCGGTCGACGTTGCTACGGTAGGTTGCGCCCGACAGGCCGTGCTTGACGACGTTGACGCGGCTGTAGCTGACCACGAACAGGACGGCGGCGACCACCAGGCCGACCGCGACGCCGGCCAGTGGCCCCGCCACGACGATGACGCCGAGGATGAGCAGGATCAAGGCCCAATCGATATGCGGCAGCTCGTGCCACGCCTCGACCACCCACTCGGCAAACAGGCCCAGGCCGAGGAATACCAGCAGTCCACCCAGGACCATGCGTGGAATGTAGCCGATGAGGGCGATCTCGGTGGCCAGGATCACGACCGACAATAGCGCGCTGACGAGGGGGACGAGGCGGCTCCGCGACCCCATACGTGGGGCGATGAGGGACAGCCCGCCCTCGGTGTAGCCCGGCATGCCCCCTAACACGCCGGTGACCATGGTGGAGACGCCGGTGATGCGCAACTCGCGGTCCAGGTCGGCATCGGTGCGCGTCGCCAGCTCCAACTCCGTAGAGTTTAGCAGCAGGCCGATGGCGGCCAGCACCATGATGACCAGCATGTTGCCGACTTGCTGGAAGACCAGCCCCCAGTCCACGAAGGCGAAGGCGGCCGGCTGCATGGGCGGCCAGAGGAAGCCGTCAGAGAAGGGGCCGAGTAGCCAGCCGCGTCGCGCTGCCTCGTCCACCGGGATACCCAGCAGAGCGAGGGCGACGTAGAAGAAGGGAATGGCTCCCAGCAGGATGGCCGGCGTCAGGTACAATCGCCGGGAGCGTCGCGCCAGAACGAACAGCAGGATGCCGAGGAGGGCGCCAGGCAGCCAGCGGATGAGCACGTCGGGCGCGCCGAGTTTGGGGATGAGGCCGAACTTGAAGTGGACATCCAGCATCACCTGGAGCGAGCCTTTGATGAGCAGCCAGCCGGTGCCAGCCAGGAAGCCGCCGATGACCGGATAGGGCACGAAGCGAATCAGCCGCCCCAGGCGAAAGCGGCCGAGGAGCAGGAAGAACAGCCCCACAACCAGCGAGGTGACGACGATGGCCGCCACGACCGTTGGGTAGACCTGCTCCTCGTGGCCGTCCTCCATGAGGGTCGTGGCGACGGCCGTGACGATGACGGCCAGGACGACGGCAATCGTGTCCTGCGGAGTGGCGATGACCGTCGGCAGCGAACTGGCGAGACCGACGATGAGGCCCAGGACAATGGCGCTGGTCAGGGTGATGCCCAGGCCGCGATCCAGGTAGGGCGACATCTCGCCGGAGAAGATGAGGGCGGCGAAGGCGACGTTGAGCATGACGACGATAATGCCCGTCATCAGCCCGGCGGCCAGGGCGGGGCCGATGGCGTGACTCGTAGGCGCGAGGTGGCCGCCGTGGCCGTGGGATGGACTCTTATGCTCTTCAGGCACGCTTCCCCCAGCATCGATAAATCAGTGTAGTTTCTTCCAGAGGATTAGCTCGGTTACGTCGGGCAGGACATAGGCGGGCAGCGCGCCCACCTGAACATACCCCAGGCGTTGGTAGAAGCGCTGCGCCTCCACGTTGAAGTCCGACACGAGCAAGAACATATCGGGGGCGACGTCGGCGACCAGGGTCTCGGCGGCCGCCATGAGCGCGTCGCCGAGACCCTGGCCTTGACATGCAGCGGCGACGCCGATCAGGCGAATGTAGCCGCTACGGGCGAACCCCCCGCGTGGATAGACCAGGACGAAACCGGCCAGTTCATCACCGACCCGCGCCACCAGGACGCGGCCGCCGTGGTCAGGCGCGACAGCCAGGGTGCGCCGCGCGCCTTCCAGCGTGACGCCGTAGCGCTGCCACAAGGGAGTGGCGGCCATCAGGGCGGCGCAGGCGTCCAGATCGGCCGCTGTCGCAGGGATGACCCGCAGCGTCGCGAGTCGCGGACGGGCGGAGGTCACGCTCAGTGACCTCCAAGTTGGCGCAAGGTGCGTACCCGCTCGGGGTCGGTGACGGCGCGCAGATACTCAGGTGGCCGCATCTCGCCGCCCATGAAGACGCGCTCGTTGCGGTAGCGCATCAGGCTGTCGACCATTTTTGGGGCAGCAAAGTGAAGCTCCGTCGCCCCGGTCTGGGCCACGACGCGGCGGATGGTGCGCTCGCTGGCCCCGCCGGGCATGATAATGACGCGATCGCGCGCCTGGCGCATCAGTTCGCGAATCAGTTCCGAGCCTTCCAGGACCGTCGATTCCTGGCCGGTGGTCAGGATGCGGTCGACGCCCAGGTCTAGCAGATCGTCCAGGGCGCGGAACGGGTCGCGAGTCATGTCGAAGGCGCGGTGGAAGGTCACGTTCATGGGCCGCGCCAGTTCAATGAGGGCGGCCGTACGCACCTTGTCCACGTCGCCGTCGGGGGTCAGGATGCCGATGACGACGCCGTCGGCGCCGAGTTGCTTGGCGACGGCGATATCGTGGCGCATGATGTCGTACTCGACATCGGAGTAGCAAAAGTCGCCGCCCCTGGGGCGGATGATGACCTGCACGCCGATCGTCAAGAGCTTGCGGGCGGTGGCAATACTGCCTGCGCTGGGGGTCGTGCCACCTTCCAGAAGATTGTCACACAGCTCGACCCGGTCGGCCCCGCCCGCCTGGGCGCCCAGGGCCGACTCGACTGAGTCGACGCACACTTCGATGGTGAGAGCTTGCATGGTCATATGGCCTCCGTGCAGCATGCCCTTTGTGAACCGGTTCTCTGAGGATAGTACCCAGAATGGGGCGCGCGTCAAGGCCGCAGCCCCTCAGATATCCTGTCTGAGGGGCTGCGGGTTCCCATCGGCGGGCTGGAGCGCTAGGGACTCGTGCGCTCGACGTAGAAGCGATACTCGTGGGCGGCGTTGCAGGCGAACTTGATGCGGGCCAGATTCTCGGCTGTGGACTGGCCGCTGGCCGGTCCCTGGCAGGCCGCGCCGGTCACGTCGCTACACCACGACTTGACGAAGCGGTAGCCGCTGGGCACGATGAGGCTGACCTCCGAGATGCCGTTGTCGATGCCGCCGTAGAAGGTGCGCAGATCGAGGGTCGCGAAGGTCGACTCGCCGCTCACCGGCACGTCGAGGCGGGGCGTGTTGAAGATGGTGACGCCGTTACGCGTGCCTGCTGAGCGCGTGGCGAACAGGCCCGGCGCGAAGCCAGCCAACTGCACCTCACTGCCGTCGGCGCGCTTCTCGTACAGGCGGAATACCGAGATGAAGGTGCAGGTGGGCGCAGGGGTGGGCGTCACCGTCGGGGTGGGCGATGGGGTGGGTGTGGGCGTGTGGGTCGGCGGGGGGGTCGCGGTAGCGGTGGCCGTCGGTGTGGGGCCTGACCAGACGCCAAAGACGCCGCTCTGCCCCCAGGCCGAGGGGTTGTAGTCGGGGGCCTGGCCCTGTACGCGGACGCAGTAGTTCAGGCCAATCTGGCTGGGGGTCGTCCAGGCGATGGAGGACGCGCCAGCCGGCGTGACGCCGATGGCCGTCCAGTTCTGGTCGGCCGGTACACCGATCAGGACGTCATCCACCCACCACCCCTCGCGAGCCAGGCTGCGGTCGTCGGCTTGCTGGAAGCGGATCTGGACGCGCTGGCCGACGAAATCGGTCAGGTTGGCGCGCGTCTCCACCCAGCCGCCGCTGTCGCCGCTAAAGGCGCGGCGGCCGCCGATGGGACTGTCGAAGCTGGTCGAGACGGTGGCGTTGTAGCCATTTTGGGTCAGCCGCGTGCCCAGGTCTTGCCAGGTCGCACCGTCGGTCGAAATTTCGATGACGCCGCCGTCGTAGGCGCTGGTCGAGCCGGACTCGAGGTTGTACTTGTGGCGGAATGCGAGTTGCGACCCGCTGCCCACGGTGATGGACGGGCTGACCAGAAACTGCTGCGTGACCTCGCCCTGACTGCCTGAGAACCAGCTGTGCGTGGGGCTAAACGCCTCGCCGGTCACGATGTTCCAGTCGATCGAACCGCCCGTGTGGCTCACCAGCCAGCCGCCAACACCGTTCTCCACGGTGTCGAAGAAGTCGCCCTGGGGACGGCACTGGGCGCTGAACTCCACCGTGTAGGTCGTCTCAGCCGGCGCGCCGTTGGTGCTCCAGGCGATGTTGATGGGGGTAGACGGCTCGATGTACTCGCCACCGGCAGGGTAGGTCAGGCTGGGAGTGGGCACGTCGGGTAGCGTGATCAGGCCCCGCTCGGCGGCGCAGCGGGTAATGGTACGCTGATTCGCGCTGGCGAACAGATTTCGGTCGGCGAGCAGCAGAGCATCGACGGCGTCCTCGAAGGCGTTGTCACTCGAGTCGGGCACGATGCTGAAGTGGCTCTGAAGGACGAGCTTCACGATGTTATCGCGAGCGGTCGCATCGGCCCCCATGCCCTCGTAGACGCACGTCAGAGCGGCCGACCAGAAGCGGCCGTCGTCATGCTCCTCAGTCGGCGCGCCGCTATAGCGTCCAATATCCTGGCCGGTGCCCTCGTTGCGACCGTTGGTCCAGCGCAGGCAGCCGCTACCCGCGTTGCCCGCATCGACGGGGTTATAGCTCGTCGCGTCCCACTCGCCCACGCAGTATCGGCCCCCAATGAGATAGGGGGGCGCGCCCTTGTTGACATAGTACATGGCGGCGAGGAAGTCGCCGAAGCCCTCGCCCATGGCGCGCTGTTCCGTGTCGCTGCTCGGACCCCACCCCGGTACCTGATTGTCGTGCACCGCGTGGCCGTACTCGTGGATGACAATGTCAGCATCCTCGACATCGTCGACACCACCATCGCCGAAGTGCAGCGCCTTGTCCTCGTCCGAGTAGTACGAGTTGTCGGCCGAGAAGCAGTGGACATTCACCGGCACAGCGCGGTTGTTGACATTGCTAAAGCCGAGGGACTGGAACCAGGCCTGAGCGTCGGTAATGGCCGCGTAGGCCACGGCCTCGCCGAAGCGATCGTCATCGCGGGTATAGTTGAAGATGCGGCTGGCTTCACGCGCCTGGCCCGGCTCATACGACAGGGTGCAGCCGGTGACGCCCGGCGCGGTCACGTCCACAGCAGGGCCGCGCAGCAGATACCGCCCGTCGATGGGATCGCGCAGGCCGTTGATTGCCAGCGTCACGCGCGCCGCATCCAGGGCGGGGGTTGTCTGGCCGTCGTTGTCGCGCAGGGCGGTATCGCCGGTGTGCTGGACCGGGTTAGGGTCGTAGGTCAGGGCGGAGCCGGCCGGCGTTGCCGTAGGGGTGGTCAGGGGGACGGTGATGCCCAACGGACTGAGGCGACGGTCGGGGCTGGGCGACGGCGCAGAGCCAGGGCGCGGGGCGGGCTTGGGTTCGTCCCAGATCGCGTTCCACTGCGCCATGACCTTGCCCGACTGGGCCGACACCATGGTGTGCAGGTCCTGGGCTGGGTTGTCGGTGTAGTGGATGACGTGCCACGCCAGTTCGGGCGTGATGCCGTCGCCGTAGATTACCAGGCTGCTCCGAGTGGGTGCGCGGAGCGAGGCCGCGCCCTTGGTGGTGGTGGCGGCGGCTTGCTCAGCGTCGGCCGCGCTCACGACAGGCTTTACGTCCACGCTGAGTCTGGGCAGCGTGTTGTTTACGATCAGGTCCACGTTACCGCTCTTGCTGTACTGGACCAGCGCCTGGCCGAGGAAGACAGGCACGCCCTGGTACAACTGCTGAAAGCGGACCGTGGTGGCCGCGTCACTGGGCTGGACGGCGGTCATCGCCAGCGAGCTTTGCGCGCTATCCATCGCCATCGCGGAGCGACGCGCCGGACTAACCAGGACGCTACGCGCCACAGTCTCCGGATCGCCCTGGGGGTTGACGACGCCGCAGTCCTTGAGGCGGCGCGCCACACCCTGCTTCGAATAGGTAACCGCCTGACAGCCCGTGATCTGGGCGGCGGAGGTGGCCGGTACGGGACCCTGGGCATGGGTCGCGTTCACGGCAAGCATGAGCAGAACCAGGGGCAATAGGAAGCGAGCAAGGCGTGGCATGTGGTTGTCTCCATCGGGTAAGTAAGGGGCTAACTCAAACGACGATCCATTACTTATGGAGACGCTGAACGGTGGGCTACCGTCACGCTCCGCTGTGAAAGTCTACGGTCGCTGCATGCGATGCCGCACCAGCGCCGCCTCGATCTCGCGGCGTTCCTCTGCGTCGAGGTCGGCCACGCGCAGCGCGCTGTCCAGGTCAACAATGGCTGCCGCCACATCGCCCTGGGCGGCGTGGGCTGCGGCCCGGCCGCGATAGGCGTCTACGGCGTGCGGGTCAAGAGCGAGGGCGTGGTCGTAGTCGGCCACCGCCTCCTGGGGACGCTCCAATTGAACCAGAGCGTCACCGCGATGGACATAGGCCTCCACGTACTCGGGGTCAAGGTCGAGGGCGGCTGTCAGGTCGGCCTCGGCGGCGGCCGCGTCGTTGACGGCCAGATAGGCCAGGCCGCGATTGGTGAAGGCGGTGGCGAACTTGGGGTCCAGTTCCAGGGCGCGGCCGTAGTCGACGATGGCGGCGTAGATGCGCCCCTTGTCGTAGAGGGCATCGCCCCGGTTGTTGTAGGCGACCGGATCCTCCGGATCGACCTCGATGGCCTGGGTGTAGTCGCGGCTGGCGGCGGCGTGCTCGCCAAGCGCCCAGTGGGCGTCACCCCGGTTGCGCCACGCCTCACCCAACTCGGGATCCATCTCAATGGCGCGGCTGTAGTCGGCGATTGCGCCGCTGTAGTCACCCGCGTCATAGCGGGTATCGCCGCGTTGGTTGTACGTCTCGGCCTGCGGCGCGAGGGCCAGGGCGCGCTCGTAGTCGGCGATCGCGCCCGGTAAGTCGCCCAGGTCGGCGCGGCACGCGGCGCGCGCTACCAGCGCGTCGGGGTCGTCGGGCCGCAGGCGCAGCGCGGCCGTATAGTCGCTCAGCGCAGCGTCATCCTCGCCGAGGGCCTGGTGGACCTCGGCGCGCGCCGCGTAAGCCTCGGCAAACGCCGGGTCCAGGGCGATGGCGCGGTTGTAATCTTCGAGGGCGTCCTCGAAGAGTTCCAGGCGCAGCGAAGCGCGCCCGCGCAGGGCGTAGATGTCAGCGCGCTCGCCGGCCTCCTCGGCCGTTTCCAGATGCTCGATGGCCTGGGGGTAGTCCCCAAACTCTAGACGGGCGCGGGCCAGCCTGACCAGCAGATCGGTCACGTCGTCGTCGATGCCGGACTGGCCGATGGCCTCGTCGTAATCCTGGGCGGCGAGGTCCCACTCCTCGCGGGCCATGAAAGCGTCGCCGCGCGCGACGAAGCCCTCCACGAGACCTGGCTCGAGGGCGATGGCTTCGGTATACTCGTTGATGGCGTTGGCGTGATGGCCGAGGGCGGTGTAGGCTTCGCCCCGTGCGATGTAGACTTCCGCATCGTCGGGCGCGCGTTCAAGGGCGTCGGCGTAGGCGTCGAGGGCGGCGAGGTGGTCGCCCTGGGCGGCCAGGGTGTAGCCGACGTTGAGGTGAGCGGCGACCAGATCGGGGTCGCGCTCGGTAGCGGCGCGGTAGTCGCTCAGCGCGGCGTCCCACTCCTTGAGGCTGAAGTAGGCGTCGCCCCGGTCATTGTAGGCGAGCGCCCAGTCGGGGTTGGCCTGAATGACCTCGGTAAGGAGGGGGATGGCCTGCTCATCGTGGCCGTGCTCTAGAGCGTCGAGACCACGCCGGTAGGTGTCGGCGGCGCGAAGGGGTAAGGCTTCGTCAGACATGGCGGCCTCCAGGCCAGAGAGTCGAGCGAGGGGCGCTTACCTTGCGCCCCTCGAGAGGTGCGGGCGGAGAGACTCGAACTCTCACGTCCGGGGACACAGCATCCTAAGTGCTGCGCGTCTGCCAATTCCGCCACGCCCGCTTAGCCGTAGGATGACGAGGGAAATTCGCTCTTACGGGCTAATGATAGCCAGACCGGTGCGCTGGGTCAAACGCGGTTTGCCGCAAGCCAGGCAGGCTGCGCTAGAACACTTGTCCAGGTGGCGCTTTCGTGCTAGACTTCCCCCACCATCAGACCTGTCAGCGAGGAACGCATGCGTATCCGTCGAATCGCCGCTAACGACTTCAAGCAGCTCCAGAGCATTGACCTGGCCCTGCCGCGCGTCGGCCGCTTCCTGGTCCAGGGCCGTAATGAGGCCGGCAAGTCAACCCTGTTCGAGGCGCTCTATTACGGCCTGTTTGGGACGGGGCTGGTCGGGCACGGCGGTGAGGATTACATCGGCTACGGGCGTGAGAAGGCCCGCGTCGAGGTGTGGATCGAGACCACCGAGGCCCTCTTCAAGATAGAGCGTACTCTGACGCGCGGCAAGAACCAGCGCGCGCTGGTCACCATCGAGCGCGCCGGCCGCCCGCCGGAGATCATTACGGGTGCGACAGCGGTTAAGCGCCGAATTGAGCAGGAACTCAAGATCGACGGTGATGCGCTGCTGAATACCTGCTTTGTGGAGCAGAAGAAGCTGGATAAGCTCGAGGGGGTGGACCGCGCCAGGCGCGAAGAATCGCTGGCGCGCCTGTTGAACATTGACAATCTCAAGACGCTGGCCGACACCTGCAAAGTGAGCGCGGAGGATCGCGAGCGGGTGCGGCGGCTCGAGCAGCGCCGCGACCTCGCCCAGGTGCGCGACGAGTTGCCCGAGGCGGAAGGCCACTTGCGCGCTGTGGAGGAACGACTGACCCTGGCCCAGGCGCAGGCGGCCCTGGAGCGCACGCTGGCGGAGCATCAGGCGCGGGATGCCCGGGCGGTGGAGGCGCTGCGCCTGGAAGCGCGGCAGGCCGAACTGGCTGAGCAACGCCGCGAGCTTGAGCGCATCAAGGCGGCGGGCACGGCTCTGCGCGTTTTGCGTGACCACCTGTCCAGAATCGAGCAGACACGCCAGCGCCAATACGATCTGGCCGAGCGCATTGCGGAAGGCCGCGCCGTCGTGGCCGGACTACCGCAGGCTGAGGCGCGGGCGGCTCTGCTGCGCCGCCTGGATCAGCGCTGGCAGCGGCTGGAGCGGGTGACGCGGCGGGCGGAAACGCTCGAGGCGGAGGCCGCGCAGCGCGAACGCGAAGCAGGCGCTCTGCGGCAGCGGAGCGAAGATCTGGCGCGGGAGCGCGCCCGCCTGGACCGCCTTGCCACCCAGGTGGCGGCGGCCGAGCAGTCGCTGGTGCACGCCGAGGCGGCCCAGACGGCGTGGCGCGAGCGCGAGGCCCTCACAGGCTGGCGCGAGGCCTATCGCGCCGCCATGTCTGTGGAGAGGGCCGAGTCGGAGTTGGACGAGCTACGCCACGAGCGGGAGACCGTGCGCGCCGAGTTCGACCAATGGCAAGCCGCGCTACTGGTGCGCCCACCTGACGCGGCGACGGTCGCCCGCCTGGTCGAGGTCTTCGATGCCATCGAGCGCGTGGCGGGGCGCATCGGCTTCCTGGAAGGCTCCGCCGAGACGCGACGCGAGCAGGCGGTGATCGATCGCCAGCGCCTTAACGCCGCAACCCGACGCCTGGCCGAAGCGAAGCTGTCCGCCCCAGCCGACGAGGGCGATGCTGCCGCGCGCCTGGCGGCCCTCGACGTGATTATTGCCGGTCGCGACCGCCAGACGTTGCAGACGGCCGCCAACGCGGCGCGGGACGCGCTGGCCGCGGCGCGGGGGCTGCGCGATGAGGTGGCGCGCCAGGTGCAGGCGACACCCGGCGACCTGACTCGGCAGGCCGATCTGGCGGCCACGCAGGCCGACGAGGCCCGCTGCCAGGCCAACAAAGCGGCCAATGTGGGGCGACGTTGGCTGCCAGCGGCGGCAAGGGCGATGGAGGCGGCCCAGGTGGATGCGCTGAGTCTGAGGCAGGCCGCGCTGGATGCTGAGGTGACGGTGCGCGGTCTGGCCCACCAGGCGGCCGACTGCGCTGGACTGGAACGCGAGGCGGCCGCCCTCGAAGCGGCTCTAGTGGCTCTTGAACTGGGGCTGGAGGAGGTACAGCGCAATGCCGAGGAGGTCGGGCCCGACCTGCCAGTCCTGACGGCCGACGCTCCGCTGGCAATCCTGGACGCGCATCTGGACGCGCTACGCGGGAGCTGGCAACGTGAGGACCCGAGGCAACTGCAACTCGACCTCGATGGGGTCATGGCGGACATCGGTCGGGCACGGGAGGCAAGCGACCAGGCCGAGACGCGCCGCGCCGCCGCCTTCGACGAGGCCTGCCGCTGGCTGCGCCAGGCGCGGCTGCAGGGGCTGCTCCCCGATGCGCAGCTGGCGACGGCCCAGGCGGCGCGCGATCAGCTCGCGGCGTACGGGCTGGATGGGGCGCGCCTGGAGGTGGAGCGCGATAGGGTGCGCGACACCGTGCGCACGCTGCGCGACCGGCGGGATATGCTCGAAACCCAGCTGGGAATCGGCGATCAGGTACTCGATGCCGCCACGTGCGAGGCCGAGTGGGTGGCGGCAAGCCGCGACTTACAGGTGCGGGCGCGGGCGCGGGAAATTCTCGACACGGCGCGCAAGCGAATCGTCGAGAAGATCATGCCTCATACCATGGACCACATGGCGGCGATTCTGCCCCAGCTGACCAGCGGTCGCTACATGCAGGCTGACCTGACCGATGACTACAAGATTCGGGTGTGGGATGATCGGGCGGGCGACAATGGCGGTTGGCGGCAGAAGGACATCTTCAGCGGCGGCGCGCGCGACCAGTTGTCGCTGGCGCTACGGCTGAGCTTTGCGCTGGCGACCTTGCCGGCCGAGCGCGGAACCGCGCCGTCCTTCATCTTCCTGGATGAGCCGCTGGGCGCTTTCGATGACGAGCGCGCCGCCGCTCTCCTTCACCTGCTGACGGAGGGCGAGATCGGCAAGGCCTTTGACCAGATCTTTCTGATCAGCCACGTGCGGGTGGATCCATCCCTGTTCACCTATCGCATTGTGATGAACGGCGGGCGTGTCGCCGAGCATGACCTGCCCGACGCGGGCGAGTCCCGTGACGAGGCGAGGGCTGTGCCCGTGGGTGGGTAGATGCGGCAGTGGTGAGCGACAGCGCCAGGTCGGGGCGTCCTACGTTGGGCGTCCCGACCTGGCGCTGTCCAATGGTTGCTCGCTACCGGAGCGGGTGCTACAATCGGCGCGTGCAACCATCGTCGTGGAGCGCGCTCTGCGCCCCCCCGCACCGCACCGAAAGGAAATGTTCATGAACGCGCCACGGTTGCTGACGTCCATTGCAGTTCTGGCTCTGCTGTTGATGGCGGTCGGGGTCGCGAGCGCTCAGGGACCTGTCCCCCAGAGCGTGGCCGACATCCCGCTGCCGGTGAATCAGTCTATCAGTACCCCCGGTACGGCCTTTGCTATCGACAACACAGGCACGGGCCAGAGCGCGGTCGCCGTCGCTGGCAGTACCAATCAGGGCTACGCCGGCGTGGTGGGCTATAGCGCCACGCGGTACGGTGTCTTTGGCTTGAGTGTGTCGCCCACCGAGGCAGGCGTCTTCGGTCGCAACGACAGCACGGGGGTGGGCATCCTGGGGCGCAGCGCCGCCGGGATGGGTATTCTGGCCTTGAGCGACTCCAACGTGGGCCTGTTCGGTCAAAGCGGCTCGAGCGTCGGCGTTGTGGCGCGGAGCAACACCAGCCACGCGCTACGCGCGGAGGGGACAGCGGATGTCGGTGTGTGGGCGACTACCCCTGCCCGGGACAAGGCCGCCATTTGGGGCGAACACCTGGGCGGCGATCTCGGCTATGGCGTCATCGGTGTCACCCAGTTGGGCCACGCAGTACGCGGCCAGTCCTTTGGTGGCCAGGGTGTCCTGGGCATAGGGACTACGGTGGGTGTCGAGGCGGTAGGGACAGCGCCCGGTAGCATGGGCCTCTTTGCCCACGTGGATGGTTCGGCGTCGGCGACGGCGATTCGCGCCATCGCCGCCAATGGCAGGGGTGTGGACGTCACATCCAACAACGACAATGCGATTCGCGCCACGGCCGCGAATGCCGATGTCATCGAAGTATCCTCGACCTCGAAGAGCCGCGCGGGCCTGTACGCCCACTACGATAACGCCAACGAAGACGGTTACGGCGTCTACGCCTCGGCGCGCAGTGGCACGGCGGTGTTTGCCAAGAGCAGTGGTGGCGATGCTATCGCCAGCGTCTCCTCGAAGTCGGGGGCGTCGGGCCTGTATAGCTCCTTCGATGGCAGCGAGGACCGGGGCAACGCGGCCTACTTTGATGGGCGCGTCGAGGTGAATGGGACGCTGGCTAAGAGCGCAGGGTCGTTCAAGATCGACCACCCGCTGGA
>DAOUDG010000014.1:0-3140 GCA_034431435.1 Anaerolineae bacterium
GGCGTCCCTTCGCCAGCGACACGCCCTAGTCTACGTGGCCCTGGCGGAGGAGGCCGAGCCTGAACTGCACGGCCCATGCGAAGTCGAATGGCTCGATCGGCTGGAAACGGAGTTTGGCAACATCCGGGCTGGCCTCGAATGGGCCGCGCAGCGTGAGCAGTGGGAGCTAGAGCTACGGCTTGCATCGTTCCTCTGGATATTCTGGCAGGTTCGTGGGCGACCGTCAGAAGGGCGGCAATGGCTTGAGGCAGGGCTGGCAGGAACCCAGGGTGCTGCGCCGAGTTCGGCCCGCGCCGCGAGCCTGATGGCCGCTGCGTGGCTCGCAGCGTTGCAACGAGACATCACCACCGCGCTCGCCCTGAGCGAGGAGAGCATTGCCCTGTGGCGCACGCTGGGGGACGACACGGGGCTGGCCCTCGCCCTCGAAACCCGAGGCCACATTGCCATCAGTGGCAAGGAGTTCACCCTGGCGCGCGCCGTCCTGGACGAGGCCCTCGCTCGCGCCACAGCCGCCAGGAGCCTCTGGGCGCTGCACCGGATCCAGTTGGACCGAGGGCTCCTGGCCTACTGGCTGGGCGACTTCGCCGAGGCTCGCGCTCTTGTTGAGGCGTCCCTGGCATCAGGCCGACAGTTAGGCTGGAAACGCAGCATCGCCGGCCGCCTGACTCATCTGGGCTGGCTGGCGCTCGAGGCGGGGGAGTATGACCGAACCAGGTCATGGTTCCAGGAGAGTATGGCCGTGCGAACACAGATGGGGGACAAGGCCGCGCTCGGGGCAGGCTTGGAAGGCTACGCCCTTCTCGCCGCCGCGGAAGGTCGGCCGGAGCGAGCGGCGCGTCTCGTCGGCGCGGCGCAAGCCCTACGCGAGGCCCGCCGCGATACCCTGCCCTCGCATGAGGCTGATGTCATCGAGCGCTGGCTGTCCCAAGCTCGCACGCAAGCGGGAGAGGCGGCCATTGAGACGGCTCTCGCTGAGGGCCGGGCGATGTCGCTGGGCGAGGCGCTGGCGTATGCGATGGAGGAAACGCAGACCTGACAGGTTGTTGAAAACCTGTCAGGTCTGGCCGTCGCCGAAACCGTGGGAGCTAGGTCGTGATCGGGTACTTGCCGCGCAGGTAGCGCAGGTAGGGGTCGATGGTCAGCGGGCCGCCGGTGACGCGGCGGACCAGCTCGTCGGCGGTGAACTTGCGGCCGTGGCGGTAGATGTTCTCGCGCAGCCAGCCGTGCAGCGTGGCGAACTCGCCCAGGCGAATCTGGTCGGGGATGTCGGGGTGAGCCTTCAGCGCGGCCTCGTAGAACTGCGCGCTCAGGATGTTGCCCAGGCTGTAGCCCTGGAATGCGCCCCCTATGCGCCCGCCGTACCAGTGGACATCTTGCAGCACGCCATCTCGGTCATCGGGGGCATGGATGCCCAGGTCCGACTGGTAGCGGGCGTTCCAGGCCTCCGGCAGGTCGCGGATGGCGAGCTTACCTTCCAGCATGTCCAGCTCCAGGTCGAAGCGCAGCATGACGTGTAGGTTGTAGGTCAGCTCGTCGGCGTCGGTGCGGATGAGGGAACGCTCGATCTTGTTGATGGCCGGGTAGAAGCGATCCAGGGATACCGTGCCCAGCTGGTCGGGGAAGTAGGTCTGCAAGCGTGGGTAGTAGCCCTCCCAGAAGCCGCGACTACGCCCGACGATGTTCTCCCACAGCCGCGACTGGCTCTCGTGGACGCCCGCCGACGCGCCACGATTGAGGGGTGTACCCTCGAAGGCCGGGGCGACGCCCTGCTCGTACATGGCGTGCCCCGACTCGTGCATGGTGCTGAACATGGCGTCGCCCACGTAGCCCTCGCGGAAGCGGGTGGTGATGCGCACGTCGCCGATGGAAAACTTGGTGGCGAAGGGGTGGTAGGTCTTGTCCTGGCGGCCGCGCTCGAAATCGTAGCCAAAGGCGCGGATGACCTCTTCGCCAAAGGCCCACTGGGTCGCCTCCGGGAAGTGGCCGTGGAGGAAGGCGTCATCGGCGGGCGGCCGGTCGAGGACGGCCTGGGCCAGCGGGACCAACTCGCGCCGTAGCTCGCCAAAGATGCGGCGGATGTCGGCGGCCTTCATGCCGTAGTCGGAGTAGTCGATCAAGGGGTCGGCGATGTGGTCGTAGCCGGGAAAGAAGTCCGCCAGCCGCCGACTCATATCCAGCGCCTGCTCCAGATAGGGGGCGACGACGGCGAAGTCGTCGGCGGGGCGGGCGCGCGTCCAGGCCTGGAAAGCGGCCGATCCCAGGCTGCGCATCTCGGCCATGAAGGCGGCGGGAACCTGGGCGGCCTTGTTCACGTCGCGGCGGGTGACGCGAATCAGACTCGCGGCGTCGAAGTCGTAGGGCAGGCTCTCTTCGTAGGGCCGCAGGTCGTCCAGCAGGCGACGTAGGGCCGGGTCAGTGAGCCGCTCGTGAGCCAGGCGGCTGAGCGTCGCCAGCTGGCGACCGCGGGCCGGGCCGCCGCCGCGCGGCATGTACGTCGACTGGTCCCAGTTCAGTACGGCGGCCGCGCCATTCAGGTCGCTGATTTCCAGCAGGCGCGCCTTGAGTTCCTTCAGCTTGCCTTCCACTATCGCCTCCTCGCAGGTTGGTCAGGGAAAGGGTACGCGCAGGTGGCGGGAAAGGCAAGGAACGACGACCATCGAGCGGTGAGCCGGTACAGCCGTGCGCCGGGCGCGAAGGGCGCCAGGACCACATCGGGGAATAATATTAGCTGTGTGATTCATAGACATCATTTCGAATCGACGGCATACTCGAGCCTAACGTGATGGGAGCGGTGCGGATAGGGGCCATGTGTCTAGGCCAGCCAGCGACTCAGGACGTGTCAAGGGGCGCGCCAGCGTACCCTTGACACGCCCTGTCACCTGGCTACCCTGCCGCTGTGGACCCTGGTTCCGCACCCCTGACTCCGCTAGCCCACCACCGATAGGAGAAGGTGCTCTATGGATCGTGAGGTCAAACAACGTCTCAGCTGGGTCCAGCTCTATGAGCAAACCCAGGATGCCGGCTTCGTTTGCCGTCGTTGTGGCATCTCGCGTCCCACGCTGCGCAAGTGGTAGCGGCGCTATCAAGCCCAGGGCGTCGCGGGGCTGGCCTCCTTGAGCTGTCGACCGCATACCTCCCCC
>DAOUDG010000015.1:0-9599 GCA_034431435.1 Anaerolineae bacterium
CCTGGTACCGCCTTCTGGTAGCGTTTCTGGTGACGGCGGCGCAACGGGGGCCGCAAGGGCTTGACCTGTAAGCGCTGCAAGACCTTGTGGAGGGTGGCTAACGAGAAGGACAGGCCATACAGGCGTTGCAGTTCGGACTGGATACGGCGCACCCCCAGCTTGCGCTGGAGCCGCAGCTCTGAGATCCACTCGATGTGCTGAGGCTGGAGGTGCTGCTGGGGGGAGGTATGCGGTCGACGGCTCAAGGAGGCCAGCCCCGCGACGCCCTGGGCTTGATAGCGCCGCCACCACTTGCGCAGCGTGGGACGCGAGATGCCACAACGACGGCAAACGAAGCCGGCATCCTGGGTTTGCTCATAGAGCTGGACCCAGCCGAGACGTTGTTTGACCTCACGATCCATAGAGCACCTTCTCCTATCGGTGGTGGGCTAGCGGAGTCAGGGGTGCGGAACCAGGGTCCACAGCGGCAGGGTAGCCAGGTGACAGGACGTGTCAAGGGTACGCTGGCGCGCCCCTTGACACGTCCTGAGCCGCTGGCTGGCCTGGACGTATGGTCTCTGTCCGCACCCCTGCTAACACGCTCGGCTCCAGTATGCCTTCGATGTGAAACGATGTCTATGAATCACACACGTTACATTTTTCACCGCAATAGCAGCTGGGATCAGCCTTTCCTCCGATAGCCTCGCCTTGCTAGACCGTTTCAAGGATTGAATACTGGATCTGTTGCCAGAAGCCCCAGGAGGGACTCCCAGATGAGCCGAATTGTGGTGTTCGAGAGTGTGACGCTCGACGGGGTGATGCAGGCGCCAGGGCGGCCGGACGAGGACACGCGCGGCGGCTTCGCGTACGGCGGCTGGGCCGCCCCCTACGCCGATCCAGAGATGGGCAAGGCCGCCGGGGAAAGCATGGCGACCACCGAGGCCCTGCTATTCGGGCGGCGCACCTACGAGGACTTCTACAGCGTCTGGCCCAACCAGACCGACAACCCCTTCACCGAGGTCCTCAACAATACTCACAAGTACGTGGCATCCACGACGCTGGCGGGGCCGCTGCCGTGGCAGAACTCGACGCTGCTCCAGGGGGACGCGGCGGAGGCGGTGGCCCGGCTCAGGCAGCAGCCAGGCAAGAACATCGTCATCCTCGGCAGCGGCGCGTTGGTGCGGTCGCTGCTGCCGCACCACCTCATCGACGAGTACACGCTGCTGATTCACCCACTCGTGCTAGGGTCGGGGCAGCGACTGTTCGCCGACGGCGGGGCCTTCGCCGCGCTGCGCCTCGTCGACGCCCGGCCGACCACGACCGGCGTGGTCATCGCCACCTACCGGCCGGCCGAACGTTAAGAGCCTTGCTGCGCCTGGAGCATGGTCGCCATCTTCTGGTGAATCAGGTTGACGGCCTTGAGGGGGCGCAGCATGACCTTGAACTCCACGATTCGGCCTGCGTCGTCCCACTTCAGCATATCCACGCCATTGACGGTGATGCCGTCCATCTCGACCTGGAACTCCAGGATCGCGCCGTGGGCGTCGCTCAACTCGCGGACGTAGTGAAACGACTCGTTGAGGAAGACGTAGAAGGCGGCTGTCAGGTATTGAAGGGTGATGGCCTTACCGACCTGCGGCGTGTAGACGACGGGCGAGTAGAAGACGGCATCGTCCGCCAGCAGCGCGGGCAGGCCGCTGCTGTTTCGGGTACGCACAAGCTCGTGCCAGGTGGCGAGGGCGGAGGTGGGCATTGGGATGATTAGCTCCGATCAGGATGATCAACTTCTTGATGCGACAACATCTGGTCCATGACCCACGACGTGCGCGCGCCGCTCTCGCCCGTGCTGGGGCAGCGGCCGACGCCATTGAGGTCGTCGACGATGGTCTGGATGAGGGGCTGCTGGACGTGAGGCGGGTAGGTGAAGGGGAACTCGGTCACGCCAGCCTTCGTCGTCAGCCGCACGATGGAGGGCGAGTCGAAGGTGGAGTACGACACCTGCCCCTCGCTGCCCACGATGTCCGTCGTCTCCCTGCGGTCGTAGGCGCTGAAGCACCACGTCCCAACGCCGTGGACGCCCGACTCGAACACGAACGTCCCCGTCACGATGTCCTCAGCCGGGTAGGCCTTCGCCTGGCGCGAGGCGAAGCCCGTGGCGACGCGCACGGGGCCGAGCACGAAGTCGAAGCAGTCGAGCATGTGGGAGCCGAGGTCGACGAAGTGGCCGCCGCCCGCGATGTCGGGTAGCACGCGCCACGGCGGTAGAGTGGCATTGTAGTCGGCCAGGGACAGGGGCTGGTCCAGGCGAAGGGTGACAAAGCGCGGAGTCCCGATGGCCCCGCTGTCGATGAGTTCCTTCACCTTGAGGAACGGGGCCAGGGCGCGGCGGTAGTAGGCGACGAAGAGGGGCACGTTGGCCGCGCGACAGGCGTCTATCATCGCCTGGCACTCGGTGAAGTTGAGGGCCATCGGCTTCTCGACGTACACCGGCTTGCCCGCTCGCGCGGCGGCCAGGGTATACGCCTTGTGGGAGGACGGGGGCGTGGCGATGTACACGGCGTCCACGTCGGGGTCGTCGATGAGGGCCTGGGCGTCGTCGTACCAGCGCGGTACGCCGTGGCGTTCGGCGTAGTCGCGGGCCAGGTCGCCGTTGCGGCGCATGACGGCGACGAGAGCCGAGCGGTCGGCCTTCTGGAAGCCGGGGCCACTCTTGACCTCAGTGACGTTGCCGCAGCCGATAATGCCCCAGCGGAGGGTGCGCATAGCCAGGTCTCCTATCAAGCGCCGTCGATGGTTGGCCATGCCGGGATTGTACGCCCGATGGCTGGAAAAGGCCACGCTGACGACGGCCGCCGCCTTGACGATACTGTTATTCACTCTACAATAGCGACAGCGCGGTACATTCTGTTTCGCCAAGAGGCGACCCGTGGACCACACCCCACACCCGAATCCCAACCCTGGCTCGGATGTCGAAACCCGCTACGACGAGTTGCAGCGCAGCCTGATTCCTCTGTGGGAGGTCATCGGGCGGCCCAGCATCGGCGGCTTCACCGAGGCGCAGAACACCGTCGTCGTCGTACCTTCGATGTCGCTGGACATCTCTTTTGACGTGTCAACGCTACGCGCCTACGAGGAGCGCTTCCTGTGCATGCTCTTCTTGCTGCGCCAGCCCCACGTGCGTCTCATCTACGTCACCTCGCAAGCCATCCATCCCGTGGTAGTCGATTACTACCTGGGTCTGGTGCCCGGCGTCACCATCACCAATGCCCGCAAGCGCCTGTTCCTGGTATCGCCGCTGGAAGCGTCGGCGCGGCCCCTGTCGCGCAAGCTCCTCGATCGGCCGCGCCTGCTCGAGCACATTCGCGGCCTCATCCCCGATCCGCAGCACGCCCACATCGTCCCCTTCGTCACCAGCGAACTGGAGCGCGAGCTGGCGGTGCGCCTCGGCATCCCCATGTACGCCGCCGACCCGCGCTTCTTTGCCTTCGGCACCAAGAGCGGCGGGCGTCGTCTCTTCGCCGAGGAGGGCGTGCCGCACCCGCTGGGTGTCGAGAACCTGTTCAGCGAGGCCGCCCTCGTCGATGCCCTGGCGCAGATGCGCGCCCAGAAGCCGGCGATGCGCCAGGTGGTGGTCAAGCTCAACGAGGGCGTGTCGGGGATGGGCAACGCCCTGCTCGATCTGGCGGGGTTGCCCGCGCCAGGCGACGCCGGGGAACCCGCCGCCCTGGCCGAGCGGCTGCGACATCTCCACTTCGAGGGCGAGGGCATCGACTATAGGGGCTACATGGCGAGTCTGACCCGCAAGGGGGGCATCGTCGAGGAGCGCATCATGGGCAACGCGCTCGACAGTCCGAGCGCACAGTTGCGTATCACACCGTCGGGGCAGGTGGAACTGCTGTCTACCCACGACCAGATTCTCGGCGGGCCAAGTGGCGAGAGCTATCTGGGCTGCCGCTTCCCGGCCCGCGCCGAGTACGCGCCCCTCATCATGCGCGAGGCGGCGAAAGTCGGCCGCCGCCTGGCCCGCGAGGGCATCATCGGGCGCTTTGCCCTGGACTTCGTTGTCGTGCGCGACGAGCGCGGCGCGTGGCAAGCCCACGCCATCGAGATCAACCTGCGCAAGGGCGGCACGACGCATCCCTTCCTGACGCTGCAATGGCTGACCGACGGCACGTACGACGCCGAGAACGGTCGGTTCACGACGGTGCGCGGCCACGCCAAGTATTACGTCGCCACCGACCACCTGGAGTCGCCGGATTACCGCGCCTTCACCGCCGACGACTTGTTCGACATCATCAGCCGCCACGGCTTGCACTTCGACCACACCGCGCAGGCGGGCATCGTGCTGCACATGATGAGCGCGGTCAGTGATAGCGGCCGGCTCGGCCTGACGGCCATCGGCGATAGCCCTGAGCAGGCGGATGCCCTGTACCAAAGGGTCGTCGAGGTCCTGGATACCGAGGCGCTCGCCGCGCTTGGCCGCAGCTCTATGGACACCACGGCGGACGCGCCATGAAACGAAACTCGCCAACCCACGGCCTCGGTCGCCGCTTTGGCCGTTGGGTTGAGATTCTCGCGGCCATCGTCCTATCCCTCGCCACAGTAGCGACGGCGTGGTGCGGCTACCAGGCGACACGCTGGAGCGGTGAGCAGGCGCGCGCCTACAGTGAGGCGTCGGCCAATCGTGTCCGCGCCTCACAGCGGGCCAACGAGGCAGTGCTTGTCACCAACCTTCACGTCGGCCTGTTTGCCGATTACATGGCCGCGCGCCTGGGGGACAATCCGGCCCTCGCCGCTGCCCTCTCGCAGCGGTTCCCGCAGCCTCTGAAGGCCGCCGCCGACGCTTGGCTGGCCCTAGACCCGCTCAACAACCCCGACGCCCCGCCGACACCCTTCGCCATGCCCCAATACCGCCTGACCGAACGCGACGAGGCGCACGCCTTTGACCAGCTTGCCGACGACAGATTCAACGAGGCCAACCAGGCCAACGATCTCTCGGACGAGTACGTTCGCCTGACGGTGATCTTCGCGACCGTCCTGCTGTTTGGCGGCATCAGCGGCAAGTTCCAGTGGTGGGCCATTGATGCCATCATGTTGGTGCTAGGCGCGGTGGTATTCGTCGCCGCCCTCGTCACACTGCTGAGCGTGCCCGTCCGCTAGCGACATCGGCGCATCCACGCGCCAGTGGCCTGCGTCCCTTTGATATATCACCGGCGCTGGAGGCGTGGCATGGGCGAAGTGGGAGCGAGCTTCACGCCATTACTGGCAACCTACGGCCTGGCCGCCATCTTCTTGATCATGCTGCTCAAGGAGATCGGCCTGCCCATCCCTATCCCCGGTGACCTTATCATGCTGGTGACTGCGGCGCAGGCCGCGGCGGGCAGCTTTCACCTGTGGCAGGGCTTCGCGGCCCTGCTTGTTGCGGCCGTCGTGGGCGGGGCCACGCAATACGTACTGGTGCGCCGCCTGGGGCGGCCCTTTATCGACCGCTTCGGGCGCTATATCGGCCTGACGCCGCCCCGCATCGACGCGGCGGCGGCCACCATCCGCAAGGGGGGCGTGCCCGCCGTCATCGCCTCTTTGACGACACCCGGCGTGCGCATCGCCACCGTGCCTGCCTGCGGCCTGGCCGAGATGCCCTTCACACGCTTCCTGGTCGGCGCGCTCGTGGGCAGCGCGGTATTCATCGGCTGGCACTTTGCCCTGGGCTACATCGGCGGGCCACTGGTGGGCGCGGCCCTGGGCGCGTTCAAGACGCCTGTCGTGGCGTTCGTGCTGGCCTTCCTCATCGTGGGCCTGGCTGGCTGGCTACTGCTACGGCGGCGGAACCGCGCGGGGCAGGTAGCCGCCGACGCGACGGCCGAGAGCCTGGGCGACTGGGTCGACGCCTGCTGCCCGGTGTGTCTCGCCATCGGCGCGACTCAGCGGCGGCGCGTGCCCGACGCTACAGGCTAATCTCCACCTCCGCTTCAATCTCGACGGGAATCTCGAAGGGCAACTCTGCCAAGCCAACGGCCGAGCGGGCGTGCTGGCCGCGCTCGGGGCCGTACAGCTCCAGAATCAGGTCCGAGAAGCCGTTGATGACGCGCGGCTCCTGGGTGAAACCGGGGGCCGCGTTCACCATGCCGAATACTCGCAACCAGGCCGCCACCCGATCCAGTGAGCCTAGCTCCCGCTTGAGGCTGCTCAGGATGGCGAGGGCCGTCAGCCGCGCCGCCTCGTAGCCCTGGTCCGCCGTGACCTCGGCCCCGACCTTGCCGAAGGGGCCAGCCAGCGTGCCATCCGGGTTCGTCGGGCCGTGGCCGGAGATGTAGGCGCGATTGCCGTGGACACGCACGAAGGCGAAGGGTAGCCGCACGCCCGACGGCGGCTGAATCGGCGCGGGCAGGGCCAGGCCCATCGCGTGGAGCCTCGCTTCGATGGTGTCGTTCATGGACATAACGATTCTCCTGGGTTATCGTCGGAGCCGTTCACGCTCAAGCTCCCGCTTGTTCTAGACGCGGTAGCCACTCACCTCGCTTCAGCATAGCACCACCGTTCAGCCACGACAAGCAAACCGGCCTCGATGACCCTGCGCGAGCAACCTTCGGCTGATTCGTCGCGGGCCTGGTCCAACATTGACGCCATGCCCGCCTGCGGGTAGACTGAGACGCCGCAAGAAGAGAGCGGTTGGCTGGATGGGCTGAAGGGAGAGGGGCGAGGGTCATGGACAGTATTCAAGCGACGAACGACAGCGCGCCGCCGCCTGACGGCTTTGCCGCCCTGGGGCTGAGCGAGCCACTACTCAAGGCGATTGCGGAGTTGGGCTACGAAGCCCCAACACCTATTCAGGCCCAGACCATCGGCCGCCTCATGGCTGGTCAGGACGTCATCGGTCAGGCCCAGACGGGGACGGGCAAGACGGCCGCCTTCGCCCTGCCCATGCTGGAGCGCGTCGATCCCAGCGTGCGCCAGGTACAGGCCATCGTGCTCACGCCGACGCGAGAGTTGGCAGTCCAGGTGGCCGAGGCGGTCCACCGCTATGGCCGCTATCGCGGCGTCAGCGTGCTGCCGATCTACGGCGGCCAGCCCATCGAGCGGCAGCTGCGCGCTCTACGCCAGGGCGTCCACGTTGTTATCGGCACGCCGGGCCGCGTCATGGACCATCTGCGGCGCGGCAGCCTCGATCTATCCCGTGTCAAGTACGTTGTCCTGGATGAGGCCGACGAGATGCTGGATATGGGCTTCATCGAGGACATGGAGTGGATTCTCGACCACCTGCCCGCCGAGCGCCAGACGGCCCTGTTCTCGGCAACCATGCCCGACGCCATCCAGGCGTTGGCCCACAAGCACTTGCGCGAGCCTGCCACCATCACCATCGCCGGCGACAAGATGACGGTGCCGCAGATCGAGCAGCGCTACTACGACGTAGCGCCCGCCCACAAGCTCAATGCCCTGGCGACCATCCTCGACCACGAGGCGCCGGGCGCGGCCATCATCTTTACCCGCACCAAAGTCGCCGCCGCCGAGCTGACAGAGAGCCTGAGCGGACGCGGCTACTCTGTTGACGCGCTGCACGGCGACATGAACCAGGCCATGCGCGATAGCGTCATGCGTCGCTTCCGCGATGGCGCAGTGGAGATTCTGGTCGCGACCGATGTGGCGGCGCGCGGCCTGGACATCGAGAACGTCAGCCACGTGATCAACTACGACATCCCCAATGACCCCGAGGCCTACGTTCACCGCGTCGGCCGCACGGGCCGCGCTGGCCGCGCCGGCACGGCCATCACCCTGGTCACGCCCCGCGAGCGGCGACTGTTGCGCGACATCGAGCGCATGACGGGGGCGCGCATCAAGCCGGTGAAGCTGCCCACCCGCGCTGATGTAGCCGCGCGGCGTGTCGAAGCCCTCAAGTCCACGGTGCGCGAGCGCGTCGGCCAGGGCGACCTGGAACCTTACCTGGCCCTGGTCGATAGCCTGACCGACGACCTGGACCTGGCCGAGGTGGCCGCAGCGACGCTCAGCCTGCTGGCGAACGCTGACCGGCGCGGGCCGCTGGTGCTGGTAGAGGAAGAAGAGACACCTGTCGAGGAGTCGCGAGCGGGGACGGGCACGGTGCGCCTGTTCATCGACGCCGGGCGGAAGGACGGCGTGCGGCCGGCCGACATCGTGGGGGCCATTGCCAACGAGGCGCGGGTGCCGGGACGCGAGATTGGCGCCATCGACATCTACGACCGCTTCTCCTTCGTCGACATCCCGGAGCGCTACCGGGATGCCGTGCTGGCCGCCATGAGCCGCACGACGCTCGTCGGCCAGCCGGTGACGATCAAGGTGGCGCGGCCGGAGAATGATTTGTCGCCCCGCGATGAACTACCCCGGCGGCGCGGCCCGCGCCCCGGCGGCCCCCGGCCTGGTGGCCCGCCGCCGCGTCCGACCTGGCGCGGCAGCCGGCCGCCGCAACGCCGGCCGGGACGCTAGGCGGCGGCAGATGTGACTCGAGTCGCCGCCCACTCGGCCATCAGTTTGCGGACGCCGGGCGTAAAGGCAACATGGCGCAGGCGGCTATGCATCTTGCCCGACGGGATACCTGCCGGCTGAGATGACGTGACGTATAGGTGGTGGGTTGTGTTGGGGAGGACACGCAGCTCGTAGCGCGAGTGTTAGCCCCTTCGAGCGCGCGCTGAATACGCCTCTACTGCCCTGGCGTACTCCCTGGGTAGTTCGTCGGCGGCGGTGACGCACAGTCCGAGGTCCTGCAAGAGGCCATCGGCGATGGCGTAGATCCAACCGTGGACGGCTAGCTCCTGGCCGCGCTCCCACGCGCCGCGCACGACGGTCGTCTCGCACATTTGGCGCACCTGCTCGATAACGTTCAGCTCGCATAGCAAGTCCAGGCGCTGCTCCTCGCCCTCGACGGCGGAGAGCAGCGCCGCGTGTTTCGCCATGACGTCGCGCACGCTGCGCAGCCAGTTGTCGGCCAGACCCAGGCGCGCATCACGCAAGGCGGCGCGGACACCGCCGCAGCCGTAATGGCCGCACACGATGATGTGCTGAACCTGGAGAGCTTCGACGGCAAACTGTACTACCGACAGGCAGTTGAGGTCGGTCTGAACGACGAGATTGGCGATGTTGCGGTGCACGAAAATCTCACCCGGCATCAGCCCGGTGATTTCAGTGGCGGGCACGCGGCTGTCGGAGCAACCGATCCACAGGTAGGTCGGGGTATGCTGCTCGACCAGGCGCTGGAAGAACTCAGGCTCGCGCTCGGTCAGCGACCGTGCCCAGGTGCGGTTGTTGGCGAGAAGATGGTCCAGGGCGCTCATAGTGGATGAAGTGTACCGATGGCGATATGGGCGTCAAGGGGACTCGCGCCCGCCATGCGGCCCCATCGAGTGACACGTAACGGGGGGAGCCTACTCGATAGGCTCCCCCCGCGCGCGGTTGACAAACGGTGCGTCGCCTAGGGCTTGGGCGTCGCGGCGGGTGCGGCCTGGGTCGCAGCCGGTTGGGTCGGTGCGGCCTGCGTCGGCGGCGGCGGGTTGGTCGGCGGCGGCGCGGGCGTGTCGGCCGGCTCGGGGGTATTGGTCGGCTTCGGCACGCGCGTCGGCGGCGCGATGACCGTCGGCTGCGGCGCGGGGGTG
>DAOUDG010000016.1:0-199154 GCA_034431435.1 Anaerolineae bacterium
CCGACGACCTGGCCGTTGAGGCGCGCCGCGTACACGCCGAGGGCCGTGGCATACAGTCGCGCGTAGGCGACGCCCGGTCGCACGTCGAACTCGTGGCGCAGCAGCGGTGACGGCCGCGCCGCCTGGCTCGTACCATCCCAGTCGGGCGTGACGAAGCGCGCCCGCCAGTCGGTGGCTTCCAGTAAGCCCACCTCGACCGGGTGCGCCGCGCTCCACGGTGACGGGTCGCCGTCTGTCCCCCAAACCCGCACCCGGAGCGCAACGCGCTCCCGCGACTGCAACGGCGCGAAGGGCCACGCCACCAGGACCGACTCGCTGCCCACCACTCGCCCGGTCTGGCCGTGCCGCTGCCCATCCAGGCCGCTGACCTCGACGGCATAGGCCGCCTGCTGCCAGCCCGGTCGCGCCGTCTCGACGCGCCACGACAGGCGCGGCCGCCCCGTGCCGATGCCTTGCGCGTCGCGGCGATGCTCGGCGCGCAGGTCGGCGATGCGCGCCGCAGCGCCTTGCGGCTGGGTCATGGCCGATTCCCCTCGTCCTTGAGGAACAGTTCGATGACCGGCACGGCGGTGGCGGGCGGCTCCAGCGGCAGTTGCAGCGTCAGCGTGCCCGTCGTGCCGCGCATGGTCGTAGTCTGGGCCTGGGCGTCGGGATCGATGACCAGCCGCCTGACCTCGGAGCCGTCGCTGAGCAGTTGGGCATACTCGACGCGCCCCGCCAAACCGTCGAGATGGACATGCTTGTAGGGCCAGGCAAACAGGTGCAGGTACAGGCGGTTGCCGTTCTGAGTGTAGCGGGCATCGGGGGGCGGCGTGAGCGCGCTCGGCCCGCAGCCGTAGATGGCCCGGCCGTTGTGCCGCATCCAGGCCCCGATGGCGCGCAGGCGGTCCACGGCGCGCGGCTCGAACTCACCGCGACCGGTCGGGCCGACGTTAAGCAGGAAGTTGCCACCCTTCGCGACGGTATCGACCAGCGTCCGAATCAGCTCGTCGGCCGCGCGCCAGCCCAGGTTGTCGCGGTAGTAGCCCCAACTGCCGTTAAGAGTCTGACACGCTTCCCACACCACCGGCCGCCCATCAACCTCCATGCCCCCGCGCGGCTGATACTCCTCTGGTGTCTTGAGGTCGCCGCCGATTTCCAGGCGGTCGTTGACCAGGATGCCCGGCTGGAGGGTGCGCACCATCGCCATGAGCGTCTCGGAGTCCCAATCGGCCTTGCCCTTGCCCTGCGACCAGCCCCAGTCCATGTGCGAGTAGGAGAAATCGAACCACATGATGTGCAGCTGGCCGAACTGGGAGAGCAACTCGCGGGTCTGGCCGTGGAGGTAGGCGCGGTAGCGGGCGATGTCGCGACCCTGATGCGCCGCGCGGTAGGCCAGGTTGTCGCGCTGAGGGTGCAGGCCATCGACGGGGAAGTCCGGGTGATGCCAGTCGATGACCGAATGGTAGAAGCCAAGCTTGAGGCCCTCGTCGCGGAAGGCATCGACGAAGGGGCGCAGCACGTCGCGGCCGTAGGGGGTACGCGTAGCCTTGTAGTCGGTGAGGGCCGAGTCCCACAGACAGAAACCATCGTGGTGCTTGCCGGTGATGACGGCGTACTTCATGCCGGCATTCTTCGCCTCGGCCGCCCAGGCGCGGGGATCGTACAGGTCAGGGTCGAAGTGGTCGAAGTAGGGTTGGTAGTCCTCATCGGTGATGCGCTCGCGCTGCTTCACCCACTCGTGGCGGGCAGCCAGGGAGTATACGCCGAAGTGAATAAACAGGCCGAAGCGGTCATGCTGAAACCAGGCGGTGTCGGGCGGCGCGGGGGTGGGGGTGGGCATGGCAAGCCTTTCTGGTCGCAGGAATTGAGAGCGCGTTTCGCGACTGCTCGTGTCGGTGGTATGATACCACAAACACCGAATGGAGCCTGAAGCGTCATCATGACTGCCCCCAACACCCCACTTCGCTACGCCCTCATCGGCGCGGGCGCGGGTATCGCCCATACCCATCTAGCCGCGCTGGCGCAGCTGCCCGAGGCCACCGTCGTCGGCATGGCCGACGTGCAGCGCGAGCCAGCCGAGGCGCGCGCCGCCGCCGTCGGCTGCCCCTTCTTCACCGACCACCGCGCCATGCTCGATGCGGTCCGCCCCGATGTCGTTGTCATTACCGCGCCCCATCCGTTCCACCCGGACCTGGCTGTGGATGCCTTCGCGGCGCGCGCCCACGTGCTGACCGAGAAGCCTATCGCCGTCGAGGTCGCCGAGGCCGACCGCATGATTGACGCCGCCGACCGCGCCGGGCGGCTGCTCGCCGTCAGCTTCCAGCAGCGGTTCAAGCCGTCGGTGGCATACGCTCGCTCCCTGGTCGAGGCGGGCGTCATCGGCCCCCTGGTGCGCGTGCTGTGCGTCGAGCCGTGGTATCGCACGCATGCCTACTTCCGCGCCGCCGGTTGGCGCGGCACGTGGCGGGGTGAGGGCGGCGGCGTGCTCCTCAACCAGGCCCCGCATACGTTGGACCTGCTGGGCTGGCTGGCCGGGCCGCCCGCCCGTGTCTGGGGCTGGGCGCGCACCCTACGCCACAGCATCGAAACCGAGGATAGCGCGCAGGCGATGCTGGAATACCCCAACGGCGCGCCGGGCTATTTCACCGCCAGCACCGTCGAGGCCGGTTCCGAGCGGCGGCTGCACATCGTCGGCGAGAAGGGCGCGTTGGAGATGGTGGGCGACCGTGTCACCGTGCAACGCTTCACGCCCTCGCTTGCTGAGTACAGCGCCACCAGCCCGGAGTTGTATCGCGGGCCTGACGTAGCAGGCGAGACACGCGACCTGCCCGGCGACGGGGGCGGCCACCTGGCCGTGTACCGCGACCTGCACGCCGCCATTGTCGAGGGCCGCGCCCCACGCTGCGACGGCCGCGCGGCGCGGCTGTCCCTGGAACTGGCGAACGCCATTACCCTGTCGAGCTTCGAGGGCCGTCCGGTCGATCTGCCCATCGATCGGACGGCGTATCACAGCCTGTTGGAGAATCTGCGCTCCGGTGGGCAGTCGATGCCCCGTCGGGCAGAGCGGGCGGATGCTCCCTGATCCGACCCTGCGGCAGCGCGTCGGCTGGTGGTCCCACGCCCTGTTCAGCATGGCGCGGCGCGGCCTGCGCTTCAGCCGCGACCCCCACGACCGCGCCAACTTCGCGCGGCTGCTGGACATCGCCGCCGAGATGCGCGCTGAGGTTGATGCTGCGCCGGCCGCCGAGGTCGCGACCTGGATGCGGGACATCAAGCCTGAGCCGGGGCCGCTGCCCGTCGCCGACGCCGCTGTCTTCGACAGCCAGGGCCGTATCCTCCTCGTGCGGCGGGTCGACGACGGCCTGTGGGCCATGCCGGGCGGCATACTGGATGTGGGCGAGACGGCAGCCCAGGGCGCGTGCCGCGAGGTGTGGGAGGAGACCGGCCTGCGGGTACGGGCGACCGCCCTGGTCGGCGTCTACGACTCGCGCTTCTGCGGCACGCGCTCGACCTGGCAACTGTATCAATTCGTATTTCTGTGCACGCCAGTTGGCGGCGAGCTGACCCCCTCCCAGGAGACGAGCGACGTTCGTTGGTTCGACCCTGACGACCTGCCGCCCCTATCGCCAGGCCACGCCACCCGGATTGCGGGAGCCGTGGCATTCTATCACCAGCCCATCCCCCGCACGATCTTCGACCCATAGGGCGCAACGCTGCCGGGCCGCCAACAACCTGCATCCCAGGCGACAGCGGCAGGCATTTCCCACCATCGGGGTTCCCCGTATAATGTACTCACAGCCGATTGCCCTGGTCGGCGGCCAGTTCTCGCCCCCCCTCTGGAGGCCCCATGGAAGTCGAAGCCAAGTACAGTGTTGCCGAAGATGCGCTGCCAACCCTGGCCGAGATGTCAACCCTGGGCCTGTACGATCTGGGTGAGGGGGAGACGGTCACGGTGATGGACCGCTATCTGGATACCCCCGACCTGCGCGTGCTGCGCGGGGGGTACGCCTGTCGCCTGCGCCAGCGCGATACGGCCGTCATCGCCACCCTCAAGTCGGTCACACCGGCCGAGTCTGAAGTCCACACCCGCGAGGAACTCGAAGTGACCCTCGACGGTGTGGAGGACCGCCCCGCCGATTGGCCGGCCGGCGCGGCGCGCGAGTTGGCGATGCGCCTCACCGATGGCGTGCCCCTCGGCACATTGTTCGTCATTCGCCAGCAGCGGCAGGTGCGCCCCGTGCTCAAGGAGCAGGATACCATCGCGGAGTGGAGCCTGGACGACGTGACCATCGACTCGGGCGGCGATACGCGCCACTATCACGAGCTAGAGTTGGAACTGAAACCGGGCGGCACGGCGGTGGACCTGACGCACATGACCGACTTCCTGGGCCTGGTCGATGGCCTTACGCCGCAACTCGAATCCAAGTTCGAGCGGGCGGCGCGCATGCTGGGGCTGAGTGGCGAGGCCGCTGCCGCCGCCGCCGCCACTACCCCCAGCGCCACCGCCAGCCGCGAGGGCAAGGGGCCAGGCGTCGAGCCGAGCGACACGATGGCCGAGGCGGGACGCAAGATTCTGCGCCAGAACTTCAGAAAGATGCGCAGGCAGGAACCGGGGGTGCGCGAGGGCAAGGACATCGAGGCCGTGCATCAGATGCGCGTCGCTACTCGCCGCATGCGGGCGGCCCTGGCTCTCTTCGCCCCCTACTACCGCCCCAAAGTCGTCGCGGAGTTGGAGCGCGGTCTGAAGCGCACGGCCCGCGCCCTGGGCGGCGTGCGCGACCTGGATGTCTTCCTCGACCGCGCCGACGCCCACGCCGCGCGCCTCCCCGAGGGGCGGCGGGCCGAGCTGGCCCCCATGTTCCGCCACTGGCACGCGCGGCGGGACAAGGCCCGTGTGGACTTGACGAAATGGCTCGACGAGGCAGCTTACGAGCAGTTCGAGGAGCGCTTCAAGGCCTTCGTCGAGACGCGGGGGGCGGGGACCGCTCGCGACCACGTGGACCTCGTGCATCCAACCCTCGTGCGCGAGATTGCGCCCGCCCTGATCTGGGAGGCCTACGCCCGCGTGCGCGCCTACGAGCCGCTCATTGCCGACGCCCCCATCGAGACGCTGCACGCCCTCCGCATCGAGGGCAAGCGGCTGCGCTACACCCTGGAGTTTTTCGCCGAGGACCTGGGGCCGGGGGCTGAACGGCTCATCGGCGCTGTGACGGCCATGCAGGACCATCTCGGCAACCTCCACGACGCCGACGTGGACGCCGCCGCGCTGACCGAGTTCCTGGCCGCCCACGACGGTAAGGCGGGCAATCTACAACTCGTGCGCCACTATCTCTCGCGGCGCATGGCCGAGCGGGCGCGGCTGCGTAGTTCGTTCCCCCGCGTCTGGCAGCGCATCGTCTCGCCCGCATTCCGGAGCGCCCTGGGCGCGGCCGTCGCATCCCTGTAGAGGAGGCCGTGGCATGCAACCCGTGGGCGTCGGCGTGATCGGCTGCGGAAATATCAGCACCATCTATCTCAAGGTCATGCCGACCTTCGACAGCCTGCGCGTGGTCGGCTGCGCGGACGTCGTGGCCGCGCGCACGCAGCAGCAGGCAGCGGCCTTCGGTATCCAGGCCATGACGGTCGAGGAACTGCTGGCCGACCCGACCATCGACATCGTGGTCAACCTGACCATCCCCGCCGCCCACGCGACCATCGCCCGCGCCGCGCTGGCGGCGGGGAAATCAGTCTACAACGAAAAGCCGCTGGCGCTGACCTTCGAGGAAGGCCGCGCCCTGGCCAGCCTGGCCGAGGCGCGCGGCCTCCTGATCGGCGGAGCGCCCGACACCTTCCTGGGCGCGGGGCTACAAACCTGTCGCCGCCTCATCGACGATGGTGTCATCGGCGAGCCAATTGCCGCGTCGGCGTTTATGCTCAGCCACGGCCCCGAAGCCTGGCATCCCGATCCGGCCTTCTTCTACGCGCCCGGCGGCGGGCCGCTCTTCGACATGGGGCCGTATTACCTGACGGCCCTCGTCAGCCTGATAGGCCCGGTACGCAGCGTGACGGCGATGGCGCGCGCCAGCTTCACCACCCGTACCGTGGGCAGCGGACCGCACGCGGGCGAGCGCATCAGTGTGACGACGCCGACCCACATCGCCGCCAGCCTCGCCTTCGCCAGCGGAGCCATTGCCACCCTTGTCACCAGCTTCGACGTGTGGAGCCACAGCCTACCCCGCCTGGAGATCTTCGGGACCGAGGGCAGCCTGCACTGCCCCGACCCCAACACCTTCGGCGGGCCGGTGGCGGTGCGCCGCGCCGGCGAGACCGAGTGGCATGACCAGCCCCTCGTGACCGGCTACGACCAGAACAGCCGGGGCCTCGGCGTCGCGGACATGGCGCATGCCCTGCGCCAGGGCGGCACGCCGCGCGTGGCGCGCCTGCCGCTCCACGTGCTGGAGGTCATGGCCGCGATTCTAGCGGCCGCCGACCAGGGCCGTCACGTGACCATCGCGACGCAGCCCCCACGTCCCGCCCCCCTGACGATCCCCACCTCTCAATGACGCAGGTACGCGCTGGTAAGTGACTGAGGCGCGTCGAGTAGTTGCAGCGGCGTGCCCTCGAACATCACCTTGCCGCCCTTGTGGCCGCCTTCCGGCCCCATGTCGATGATCCAGTCGGCGTTCCTGATAATATCCAGGTTGTGCTCGATCACGATCACGGTGTTGCCCGTATCGACCAGGCGATTCACGATAGCGAGCAGATGGCTGATGTCCGACATGTGCAGGCCAGTGGTCGGCTCGTCCATCACGTAGACACTGCCGTTCTTGTGCAGTTCACTGGCGAGCTTGATGCGCTGGCATTCCCCACCGGATAGCGTACTCAGCGGCTGGCCCAGCGTCAGGTAATCCAACCCCACATCGCTCAGCGCCCGCAAACGTCGCACAATCTCGTTGGCGGTGAAGAAGCCCAGCGCTTCACCCACCGACATGCCGAGCACATCAGAGATCGACTTGCCGTCGAGCGTGTAGGCCAGCACTTCATCCTTGAAGCGTTTGCCGCCACACGTCTCGCAGGGCGTCTTTATTCCTTCCATGAAGCCCAGGTCCGTGTAGATCACGCCCAGGCCCTGGCAGGCTTCGCACGCGCCTTTGGAATTGAAACTGAACAGCGACGGGCTGACCTGGTTTTCCTTCGCAAAGACTTTGCGGATGTCGTCCATAATCCCCGTATAGGTCGCGGGGTTGGATCGGCTGTTAGCGCCAACCGCCGACTGGTCGATCACAATCGCATCGGGGAATTGGGGCAGAAAGGAATAGTGGATCAGGGAACTCTTGCCCGACCCCGCCACGCCAGTCACGACGGTCAGGACGCCGGTTGGAATATCGACGCTGACGTTCTGCAAGTTGTTGGCGCGGGCGTTGGTGATGGGCAGCTTGCCCTGTGGCGTGCGGAACGTGCCCTTGATAGGCATCGACTGGTTCATGTACTGGCCCGTCAGCGTATCGGCCTTCAGCAGCCCCCTCACGTCCCCCTGATAGACAATCGCGCCACCGCGACTACCGGCGCGCGGGCCGACATCGACAATGTGATCGGCCGCCGCAATCACGACCGGTTCGTGCTCGACCACCAGCACCGTGTTGCCCTTGTCGCGCAGCTTGCGCAGCAGATCGTTCAGGCGATGAACGTCGCGAGGATGCAGGCCGATGCTCGGCTCGTCGAAGATGTACAGCACGTCCACCAGGCTGCTGCCCAGGTGCTTGACCATCTTGATGCGCTGCGATTCGCCGCCTGATAGCGTATCCGTCTCGCGGTTCAGACTGATGTATTCCAGGCCGATGTCGATCATGTGTTGCAGGCGCTCGACCAGGCTTTCGACCATCGGCGCCGCTACTGGATCTCTAATCTCGCGGATGACTTCGATCAATTCGTCGGCTTCCAGCGCCGCCAGCTCAGCGATGTTACGGCCCTGGATTCGGCAACTCAGCGCCGCCTGACTCAGCCTGGCCCCCTTGCACAGCGAACACGGCCCGACGGTCATGAATGGCTCTACCATGTTCTGAGTGCGCTCGGAGTAGGCTTTCAGGTCGCGCGCGACGTACTTGCTGTTGAACCGCTCCGCAAGCCCCTCCAGGGTCATGTTGACGGGCTTGCCGCCGACCTGCATCTTGACCTTGTAGGGTTTGCTGTACAGCAGCCGATCCATCTCTTCGGGGGTGTAATCGGCCAGCTTCTTGTCGTAATCGAACAGGCCGGATTGGGTCAGGATGTTCCAACCCCAGCTATCGACTGCCCATTCAGGAAACAGAATCGCGCCTTCGTTGAGTGACCTGGAGGTATCCATGAACTTGTCGAGGTCGAGGCCGATCTTGCGCCCGAGGCCGTTGCAGTTGGGGCACATGCCCTGCGGGTCATTGAAGGAGAAGGCGTTGGAATAGCCGACAAAGGGTTGGCCGACCCGCGAGTAGAGCAGGCGCAGCACGGAATAGATATCGGTAATGGTGCCCACCGTCGAGTGTGACCCACCGCCCAGGCGCTTCTGATCTACGACAATGGCCATGCTCAGGTTCTCGATGGCGTCAGCTTCAGGTTGAGCGTAGCGCGGCAGGAAGTTCTGGATGAATGTACTGAAGGTTTCGTTGAGTTGGCGTCGGGCTTCAGCGGCAATAGTATCGAAGACGATGGACGACTTACCGGAGCCGGATACACCGGTGAAGATGGTGATTCTGCGCTTGGGGATGCGCAGCGAGACGTTCTTCAGGTTGTTCTCACGCGCGCCGCGAATCTCAATATATTCCTGGCTCACAAACGGCTCCTAGACTCAAACCGGCAAGGCCTTGCCGGGGCTGACCGCTACATCCATAACAGAACGAGTGTACTGCATTGGTGGGCGCACGTCAAAACAGTCAGGGCCTGGTTGACCGGCTAACCTTCACGCTCCCTTCACAAGCGTCTTGTATACGTGGTGGACATGTAGGCTCGAATTGGCTACAATAAAGATACAAAGGACAGCGACCGCGTGCGTGGGGGAGACGACGCGCGTTCGTATGTCGCGTGAGGGCGACCTCGCGGCGTCCTTTGTTCCTCCAGAATCATGCCGGCCGCCACCGGTCCCCCCTCGGCCTCTGAGCGTCACTGCGCCCAGTGGCTGCGGCGTTGACCGGCGCTGACGTGCTCGGCGCACCAGGACTCACAGCCCATCGCGGCTGACCCCCCCGCCCCCGGCCGTCAGGCGAATCCGAGCCGCCATCCCTCCCCGCCTGGAGGCCAGCATGTCGACGCCACGTCGGCGCGCCCTGTGGCGCGTATTCCTTATCCTCGTCCTCGGCCTCGTGTTGGCCAGCGGCGCCCATCCCCTCGCGCCGACGCCTGCCTCCGCGGATGAGCCGTTTCGTGTCTACCTCCCTCACCTCGCGCAGGCCGACGGCCAGCCCATCCTGCCGCCGCCGGAAGGCGCCCGCATCGGCGCGCCCTGGCAGGCCTACGATGCGACCGAGGCTGTGCCGGGCGAGATGCTCGTCAAGTGGCGCGACGGCGTGGACGTGCAGACGATAGCCCGCATCAACGCCACCTACAACGTGCGCTCGGTGGGGTTCGTGCAGGGCATCGGTGTCCAGATTCTGGCGGCGCCGCCGGACCTGGGAACCGACACACTCAACGCCTACCGCACGCTGCCCGAGGTCGAGTACGCCGAGCCGAACTTCATCGCCTACGCCTTCCCATCGGATCCGGTCGGACCCGTCCTCACGTCGGGCGACTTGAAGCCCCAGGCCGCCAGCGTGAACGACCCCCAGGCGGGCCAGCAGTACAGCCTGAGCAAGATGCAGGTGTACAACGCCTGGGACACGACCCTGGGCGACGGGATCGTCGTCGCCGTGCTGGACACGGGGGCGGAGTTCAGCCACCCGGACCTCCAGGGCAAGTTTGTCTCGCACGGTAAGGACTTCGTCAACGGCGACGACGACGCCAGCGACGACCAGGGCCACGGAACCCACGTCTTCGGCATCGTCGCCGCTGCGACCAAC
Source organism: Anaerolineae bacterium (assembly GCA_034431435.1). Lineage (GTDB taxonomy): Bacteria > Chloroflexota > Anaerolineae > Epilineales > JAHCIE01 > JAHCIE01. The sequence goes on from DAOUDG010000016.1 coordinate 9,987, forward strand.
AACAGCGTCGGCATCGCCGGTGTTGGCTACAACACGCGCGTCCTGCCGGTCAAGGTGCTCAACTCCAGCGGCGCTGGCGACTATGGCCGGATTGCCAACGGCATCACCTGGGCCGCCGACCAGGGCGTCAAGGTCATCAACATGAGCCTGGGCGGGGCGTCGGGCGCGTCGACCCTCGAGAGCGCGGTCAAGTACGCCTGGAACAAGGGGGTCGTGGTCATCTGCGCCGCCGGGAACTCGTCCACCTCGTCCCCAGCCTATCCGGCGGCCTACGAGAACTGCATCTCCGTCGTCTCCACCGACCAGAACGACGCCCGCTCGAGCTTCAGCAACTACGGCTCGACGGTGGACATCTCGGCCCCCGGCACGTCCATCCTCAGCACGGTGCGCGGCGGCGGTTACCAGGCCTGGAGCGGGACCAGCATGGCCTCGCCCAACGCCGCCGGTGTGGCCGCCCTCGTCGCCGCCGCGAATCCCACCTGGAGCAACGCCCAGATTCGGACCCAGTTGGAGAGCACCGTCGATAATATCGGTAGCGCCTTCCAGTTCGGCAAGGGGCGACTCAACGCCGCGCGCGCCGTCGGCGGCGGCAGCCCCGGCCCAACGGCGACGCCGACCAGCGGCCCCAGCCCGACACCAACGCGCCCGGCAGCCACCGCGACCCCGCTGCCCACCGCGCCGCCCAATGACTACGTACAGCAACTCATCTACCTGATGAACCAGGAGCGCGCGCAACAGTCCCTGCCCCCGCTGACGGCCAACCGCAACCTGAATGACGCCGCCGACTTCCACAATCGCTGGATGTTGGACAACAACTGCTTCGACCACGTCTGCCCAGGCGAGCCGGACCCGATGCAGCGCATGCGCAATGCGGGCTATCCCTTGCTCAGCGGCGGCGAGAACATTGGTCAGGGCTACCAGACCCCGGCTGACATGGTCGACGGCTGGATGAACTCGTCAGGCCACCGCGCCAACATCCTGGGCAACTGGGTAGACGTGGGCTGCGGCTTCCTACAAGGCCCCTCCGGCTCCTACTTGCAGCGCTATTGGACGTGCAACTACGCGCGACCCTCCGGCGCACAACCCACGCCGACCCCCACGCCCCCGCCCAACCCGACGACGCCGGCCGTCACGGCCACCCGGACCCCAACACCCAGCACTCAGCCGTCGCAGGCCGAGTGGGCGCGCCGCACGCTGGAAGAGATCAATCGCCGCCGCGCGGCTGAGGGCCTCGGCCCCGCCGTGAACAACAACACCCTCCAGCGCATCGCCCAGGCCTATAGCCAGTTGATGTACGACACCAACTGCTGGAGCCACTACTGCGACGGCACGCCCTGGTCGCGCATGCAGGCCGGCGGCTACGACGCCGAGGCCTTCAGCGAGGTCATCGGGCGAGCCTTCGTGACTCCCGAGGACGAGGTCCAGGGCTGGATGGACAGCCCCGCCCACCGCGACATTATCATGAACTCGAAGGATGGGTTCCAGATCGAGATGGGCTGCGGCTGGGACACCGAGCTGTTCTACGCCACCTGTGACGTGGGCTACCGCCGACTGAGCGGAACCCCCACCGCCACGCCGCCGCCGTCCGCGACGCCGACCCGCACCAACACACCGCCACCGACTGCCACATGGACACCCACCGCTACGCCCACACCAACGCGCACGCCGACCAGCACCGTCACGCCGGACCTGCCGCCCCCGCCCGGCACGCCCACCTGGACGCCGCCGCCGCCAGCGGCGACGGCAACCCCCACCAGCCGACCACCGGCGACCGCGACGGCAACCCCCACCAGCCGACCACCGGCGACCGCGACGGCAACGCTACCTGCCCCCGGCGGCGTAGAGATCGCCCTGACACCACCGAGCAACGTCGTGGGCTGGGTCAGTAGCTCCGGCACGAAGAGCTGGGGCGACAACAAGATTTACGTCGGTGTCTACTACAACCAGGTGTACATCGGCGGCATCCAGTTCCCCCTCCTCGACATCCCGCGCGATGCGACTATCACCAGCGCGCAGCTCGAGCTGACGGGCCAGTCCACCGACTTCCTGTCCACGACGACCCCCGGCGACTGGAACGTGCGCTGGCTCGACAAGGCCATCAACACCCGGTTCGTTGGCATCGACTTCCAGGCTCTCAACGCGGCGACGGTCATCGACACGCTGGCGCCGACCATGAACCCGCCCGATTTCGGCCGCCTCCGCAAGAACATCCTCACCTTCAACCCTGAAGAGATTCGCATGCTGCAGGAATGGCGCGCCACGACGGATTTCATCAGCTTCCGCATCGACGGTCCGCGTAGCGGCTCCCAGGTCCAGGTCATGACGTGGGATAGCGGTTGGGGCAACGGCGGCCTCGGCGCGAGCGCGCGGCCCGTGCTTCGCGTCTGGTACTGGCCGGCCGGCGGGCAGCCGCCAACCACCACCCCGGTACCACCCACGGCGACGGCCACGCCCATCCCGCCCACGGCTACGTTCACGCCAACCAACACCCCCACCGCGACGTGGACGCCCATCCCGCCCACGGCTACGTTCACGCCAACCAGCACGCCGACGGCCACCGACACGCCCATCCCGCCCACGGCTACGTTCACGCCGACCAGCACGCCGACGGCCACCGACACGCCCATCCCACCCACCAGCACGCCAACCGTGCCGACGCCGACGGGCACACTCCCGCCGCCGTCCATCACCCCGACGCCGACCGACACGCCTGTGCCACCGACGCCGACCGACACGCCGACCAGCACCGCCACGCCCACCGCCACGCCTACGGCCACCGACACGCCCATCCCGCCCACGGCCACTGTCACGACGACGCCAACCGATACCGCCACGCCCACCGCGACAGCGACGTGGACCCCTGTGCCGCCCACCGCGACCTCCACGCCTATGCCGCCCACGGCCACGGCGACACCCATCCCACCCACCGCCACGCCGTCGGCGACGCCCGTGCCGGTGCTCAAGACGGCGGAGCTTGTCCCGGCCAGCAATCAGGTCGGCTGGGTCATCACCCTCGACACGGCCAGCAACCACTTGGGTGACGACGACATCTACACGGGGAAGTGGGGCAACTACGTGTACTATGGTCTGCTCCAGTTCAATGTGGGTGGTCTCCCCGCCGACGCGAAGGTCGAGAGCGCGGAACTGGTGCTGTACACCCAGACCCGCGAGTATGTGGACGACGGAGCATGGCAGGTGCAGTTGCTCGGCCCGCAAGTGGACGCGGGCTTCCCCAGCATCACCTTCCCGCAGGCTGAGGGCGCGCCCGTCCTCGGTCCCGTCGGCGATCCCATCCCCGCTGCCGCCATCGCCACGCCCGGCGGCGCCAACGTCCTGACCCTGTCCGCCGAGCGCGTCGCCGACGTGCAGGCGCGCATCACGAGCACCGGCAAGGTCAGCCTGCGCATCGACGGCCCGCCCGCCGACGGCATGACCTACTCCATGCAGGCGTGGGACTCGGGCTACGGCTACGGCGGCCTCGGCCCCGACTTCAAGCCCACCCTGCGGCTGCGCTTCCTCACGGCTCTCTCCGAGCCATGATGCGCACCGCGCAACGACCCTGATACGCCCTGCGGCCCACGGTAGCGTCTACCGTGGGCCGCAGGAGTCTATCGAGGCCGAATCGTGGCGCTCATGCCAGGCTCCGCGCAAAGATAACGCCCCCTCGCCAGGACGAGGGGGCGGCGGGCGCTCGGCGATATGGCTCGCTAGTATAGGCCGTACTGGCTCAGGCTCGTGCCACCTTCAACCTCGGCGTGCCAGGTCAGGCCCCAGAAGGCCGCGAAAGGGTCGAACTCGTAGTCGGGCGCAGAGCGCGGCAGGCGCACCGCCAGCAGGCCGCCGTCGCTACACAGGTCCAGGTGGCCATCGACCTCCATGACGAAGGACACCTCGTCGTCGCCGTAGTGGTCCCAGGTGCGCAGGTGGATATAACCCATCTGGTTGTCCATGGTCACGTTGTCGCAGTTAGCAAAGGGCTGCAACGACTCACCCAGGTCCAACTCGCGGCTGCGGCGGCCGGGCCGATGCGGCCCACTGATCTGGACGCCGATCATCAGCCCCTCCTCGTCGAAGTCGAGGGTCAGGGGGCACGGCAGGCTGCGGCTCACGGAGCGGCGCCGGGCCGGCTGGAGGATAATAGCGACCTCGTCCTTAGGGACGCTGTACACCAGACGGAAGTCACAGTGCCTTTCGTGCTCGATCTCGAATTTGTCTCGTTTAGAGGGATCGCGGTTCTCCGCGGGCGAAGATCTCATTGCGGGTATTGTCGTCCATCCAGTACAGGCTACGGTCAGATGCCGACAATTCTATCATAAGACGGTCCCAGTCCCAAATCGACGCGCCATCTCGCCCCCGTCGACGACCAGGCTGTGGCCGGTGATGAAGGGGCTTAGAAGCAGGAATAGCACTGCCCGCACCACGTCGTCGGGCGAGCCAATATGGCCGACCAGGGTTCGCTGGGCGAGCCGCTCCGCCTGTGCCGCGCTCATCGTGTCGGGGGGCAGAATAATGCCGGGCGCGACGCTGTTGACGCGCACGGCGGGGGCGAGGGCCTGGGCCAGGCTTAGGGTCAGGTTCTCCAGCCCGGCCTTGCCTGCTGAGTGTGGAATAAAGCTGGGGTAGGGGGTGCGTGCGGCGATATCGGTGATGAAGACAATGCTGCCCCGCGACGCGGTCAGGGCGGGCGCGGCCGCCTGGGCAGTGAAGAAGGCCGCCTTGAGCGTCACGTCCACGCTGTCGTCCCAGACCGCCTCAGTCACCCGTTCCAGGCGGGCGGCGTGGAAGGGGCTGGCAGCATGGACCAGGATATCGAGGCGGCCAAACTCGACCAGCGCGGCATGTACCAGCGCCTGACTCTGGTCAACCTGGCTCAGGTCGGCCTGGAAAGCGACGGCGCGGCGGCCTGACGCCTGGCTGGCGGCGACAACCGCCGCCGCATCGTCGGCGGATGCGCTGTAGTGGACCGCGACATCCGCGCCCGCCGCCGCCAGGCCGCGGCTGATATGCCCACCCAGGCGGCGCGCGCCACCGGTGACCAGGGCGACGCGGCCGGCCAGGGCGTCAGCGCTGGGCCATGCGCTCATCGACCGCCGCCAGGAACTGGGCGACGCTGCGGCGCGCGCCGCCGAAAGAGAGCGGGCCGACCGGCGAGCGGCCCTGGGCATCCACCTGCACGCCGCCCTCCTCGGAGCGGACGGCCACGACCAGCACGTCGTTCCACAACGGGCCGGGGACCGCCACCTGGAACGTGCCGCCGCTGATGGGCGTGGTGCGCTGGGCAATCACCTGCCAGCGGCGGCCCCATGATCGCTGGTTCTCGGCGGCGATGATGGCCTCGCGCAGCACGTCGTTGGGCGGCGTAGTCGTGTAGACGCGGGAGCGCAGGGCAGGCGGCGCGGTCGGACTGGACAGCACCGGCTGTGCCCCGAAGTCCAGGCTCACTCCCGTGGCGATGCCGCCGAGCAACAGACCCACGCCGAGCACGAGGCCGGCGATGCCGCCGTACAGAGTCCAGCGCGCCCAGCCCCGCGTGCGATTGAGGTAGTAGACAATCAGCAGAATCGCGCCAATCAGCAGAAAGAGAACGAACGACTCCCAGGGGAACAAGGACGGGTTCATACGCTGAGGACAATCTTTCCAAATTGCTGGCCTTCGTCGAGCAGCCGGTGCGCCGCCTGAATCTCCTCCAGCGGCAACACGCGGTCTACGACAGGCTTCAGCCGTCCCTGGAAGACCAGCCGCATCACGGTGTTGAACTCCGCCTGGCTGCCCATCGTCGAGCCAATGATAAATGGCTGCTTCCAGAAGATGATGCGGATGTCGGTTTCCCCCATCGGCCCGGTCGTCGCGCCGTAGGTGACGATGCGGCCCCCCTTGCGCACGGCGCGCAGGCTGCCCTTCCACGTCGCCGCGCCGGTGTTTTCCAGGACAACGTCGACGCCGCGCTTGCGGGTACGCTGCCAGATCTCGCGGCTGAAGTCCGACGTGGTGCGATCGATGATCTCGTCCGCGCCCAATGCCCGCGCGGCGTCGGCCTTCTCGGCCGTGGAGGTGACGGCGTACACATACGCCCCGGCCAGTCTGGCGATCTGGATGGCCGCGCTGGCGACGCCGCCGCTCGCGCCGAGGATGAGAATGGTTTCACCTGCCCGCAGCTGGGCCTGGGTCATCAAGGCGCGCCAGGCGGTGACGAACACCAGCGGCGACGCGGCCGCCTCAGGGAAGTCCAGGCTATCGGGGATGGGCAGAATATTGCGGGCGGGCACAGCGACATACTCGGCCGCGCCGCCTGGCGCGTGCTCGCCCAGGATACCGAAGGTGTCGCACAGGGGATGCTCGCCGCGAATGCACGCCTCGCAGTGGCCGCACCACAAGGAGGGATTGATAACCACCCGCTGGCCGACCTGCACGCCGACGACCTGGGGACCGACCTCGGCCACGACGCCCGCCACATCGGAGCCGCCGATGTGGGGCAGCTTGAGGTTGAGGCCGGGGATGCCCTCACGGACAAACAGGTCCAGGTGATTGAGCGCCACATGGTGGACCCGCACCAGGACATCGCCGGGGCCGACCGCGGGCGGCGGCACGTCAGCCATCTGGAGCCTGTCGATGCCTCCGTGCTCGAAGAAGACGGCGGCCTTCATGGGCAATTCCTCCTACGCGAGGACCGAGTGGCCCCCATCGATGACAATGGTCTGGCCGACGATGCTGCGCCCGTCAGCGTTGCACGGGCAGGCGACGAGCCTGGCGACCTTGACGCCCTGCTCGGTCAATCCCAGGGCAATGGCGCGGCCGCTACCTCGGCGGCGGCCGGCAGTGCGGGCGATGCGCCCGCGCCGGCGGTGCGCGTCGGTCACGCCGGGGTCATCGGGCGCGCTATCACAGCCCCGCGACGATATCCTCACCGCCATCAACGCCGATGACGTTGCCGGTCAGCCAATGGCTGTCGAGCTGGCTGAAGAGGACGATATGCTCGGCGACGTCTTCCGGCGTCGTGAGGCGGCCCGACGGGTTCACGCCCTGGGCGAACTCGATCATGCGCTCGTTGCCAGGGATGCGGCGCAGGGCAGGCGTATCCGTGACACCAGCGCGGATGCTGTTGGCGGCGATGCCGTAGGGGGCCAGTTCCATCGCCAACTGGCGAATGTTGGACTCCAGGGCGGCCTTGGCCGCCGACACCGCCCCATAGTGGGGGATGACGCGCGTCCCGCCCGCGCTGGTCATGGCGTAGATCTTCGAGCCGCGCCCCAGTAGCCCTTCGCGCATCAGCTCCTGCACCCAATAGATGAGGCTGCTCGCCATCACGTCCAGGGTCATGGCGACCTGCGCGGCGTCCAGGCTGCGCTCGCCATCCTTCGACACGAAAGGCAGTAGCGTGCCAAAGGCCAGCGAGTGCATCACCACGCGGATCGCGCCGTTGGGGCCGAGATGAGCGCGCATGGCGGCGACCGCCTCACGGCGCTTGGTCTCGTCGGCGGCGTTCATGTTGAAGAAGACGGCCTCGCCGCCCGCCGCGCGAATGTCGTCTTGCAGCGCCTCGACCACGGGCATCGTCGACTTGCGGTCGAGATGCACGCCAAAGATGTTGTAGCCTGCCTGGGCGAGGGCGCGGGATGTGGCCGCGCCGAAGCCGCTGGATGCCCCGAGAATCAGCGCCCAACGACCGAGATTGTTTGCCATGCCTGCCTCCTGTGTGTTGTCGCTATTATAACACACTGCAAGGGTGGGGGTTACGAGGCTAGGGGCGCGATGCGGACGCGGCTGATCTCCAGCCACTGGCGCTGGGGGACGGCCAGGCGGCGCAGCGCCAGGTCGGCCGTGCCCGTCTCGTCGGCACAGTTGTTGTCCACCCAGGCCACGAAACCCAGCGGGACACGCGGCGGCGACGGGGCGCGCAGGACGCGCTGCCCATCCACCCAGAAGTCGGCGTGGTCGGCGCGCCAGTCGATACGGTAGACGTGGCGCTCGTCCAGACGCGACGTGAGGACGGCCTCGGCGGCGCGCACCGCGCTGTGGCGCGCTACCTTGTACAGCAGGGAGCCGAGGCCCGGCGTCCGTAGTAGCGTCGCCCCGGTCGCCGCAAGCCATTCCGGCAGCGTCCCGCCATTGAGGGTTGCCGCCTTCCAGCCATGGGGCGCGCCGCCCGGCGCGAAGGGCATGTTGGCCGGTGGCGACGTGTTGAAGAACCACACGGCGCTGGGCGGGGCGGCGGTGCCCTGGGCAGGGTCAAAGGGGTCGTTCCACAGGCCGAAGCCGGCCGTGCCGCGCAGCTGCCCGGCGGGATGAGAGGCGACGGCCGCCACTTCCAGGCGAAGCGGTGGCCGCCAGGGCAGGTCCCGCCGCCGCGCGCCGCGCAGGTCGTTCAGCTCGGCGTCGGACAGGACGCCCTCCGGCGCGCCATCCACCACCAGCCGCAGGCCAGCCGCCGTCGGCTCCAGGTCGGCGAAGCCTAGCAGGATGCGAGCGAAGTACGGATCGATCCGCCCGCGCAGATCGATGTCGAGGAAAGGCGGTGGCGGTGGCATGGGGGAAGTATGGCTCGTCGAGCCTGACACTGCAAGTGTCAAGGCGGCTGTGATCTATTTCACACCCTCGCTGTGACCCCCCTCGCTGCCAACGCGGAGTCTCTGCCTGTATGCTAATGCCAGGACGCAAACGTGCGATTCGTCGCTGCCGGCACTAAGGAGAGGACCCCCATGTCACGTATTCCCCTGTCGCGTCTCAGCCTATTCCTGATTCTGCCCGCCCTGCTCGCGCTCAGCATGCTGAGCGCGGCGGCGGGCGCGCCCCAGGCCACCGCCCAGGGGTCGCAGCTCCCTCCCATCACCCTCAAGTCCCGCACCGTGCAGCCGTCGCCGGGCATCGACCCGGCGACGGCTGGCGCATTGTTGAGCGCAGAGGCGACCGCCAGGGGCAAGGCGAGTAGCTACCATGCCCTCGTGCAGCTCGACCGCATTCCTGGCGCCGCCGACAAGGTCGCCCTGGCGGCCAAGGGTATTCATCTCCAGAACTACCTGCCGCGCCAGGCGTGGGTGGCCCGCATCGACGCCCAGGCCGACAAGGCCAGCGCCCTGGTCGGCAAAGACGGCGTGGCCTGGATCGGCGCGCTGCTACCCTCCGACAAGCTCGCGCCGGGCCTGGCCGCCGACCTCGCCAAGCCCGCCGACCCCAAAGCGGGCGGTGTCGTGCCCGTCGTCGTCCAGTTCCACAACGACGTCGGCCTGGCGCAGGGTCGCGCGGTGCTGGCCTCGTTGAATGCCCGCATCACCAACGAAGCCTCGGCCATCAACGCCGTCACGGCCCTGATGTCCCCGTCGGCCGTGACGGCCCTCAGCCAGCAGGACGAAATCCTGTGGCTGGAGTCGCCGCTGCCACCCCTGACCCCCACCAACGCCAACACCCGCACCCGTACCAACGTCGATCTGGTGCAGAATACCCCGCCGTATAACCTCAACGGCGCGGGCGTGCGCGTCCTGGTCTATGACAGTGGCCGCGCCAGTCACCCCGACTACAACGCCCGCATCGTCGATCAGGACGGCACCGGCGTGGCCGACCACTCCAGCCACGTGGCGGGCACGGTGCTGGGCAACGGCGCGGGCGCAGGCAACAGCGTCCTCAATAACCGGGGCATGGCCCCCAGCGCCGACCTGATTACCTACGGCTACGAGTGGGACGGCTCCAACACCCTGCTCTACGACAACCTGGGCGACATCCAGGAGGATATGCAGGAGGCCCTCGACAATGCGGCTGACATTGCCACCGCCTCGCTGGGCAGCAACGTCAACTCCAACGGCTTCGCCTGCGCCCTCGAGGGCGACTACCCGGCCGCCTCGCAACTCCTGGACCAGATCGTGCGCGGCAGCCTCGGCCGCACCCTGATCATGACCTGGGCCAACGGCAACGAGCGCGGCGGGACGGCGGGCTGCGGCGCTAACTTCAATACCACCGCGCCGCCCGCCACGGCCAAGAACCCCATCCAGATTGGCGCGACCAATGCCGGCAACGACGCCAGTTCGAACTTCAGCGGCTGGGGGCCGACCGACGACGGCCGCCTCAAGCCCGTTGTCTCCGCGCCGGGCGTCAACGTCCTGTCCACCATCCCCGACATGTTCACCGACACGCGAACGCGGGACTGTGATGGGACGGGCGACGACTTCTGCGACCCCTACGACACCATGAGCGGCACCAGCATGGCAACCCCCGCCGTGGCCGGTATCGTCGCCCTCATGCTCCAGCAGTATCACAACTCCTACAGCACGACCACCGAGCCGCTGCCCGCCAGCATCAAGGCCATCCTGATGAACACGGCGGCGTCCCCCACCGGCGGCCTCGGCCCCGACTTCCAGACGGGCTATGGTCGCGTCGACGCCCGCGCCGCCGTCGATGTCATCCGCGAGAACCGCTTCGTCGAGGGCACGCTCACCAGTAACGGCCAGGTCCATCGCTACCACGTCAACGTCCCGCCCGGCGCGCCCACCCTCCAGGTCAGCCTGGCCTGGGACGACGAGGCGGGCACGCTGCTGGCCGCGACGGAACTGGTCAACGACCTGGACCTGCGCCTCATCGAGCCGGGCGGCGCGACCACCTGGCAGCCGTGGGTGCTCGACCCTGCCAACCCCAACAACGCCGCCGTCCGCGGCAACGACACCCTGAACAACCAGGAGATGGTCACCGTCGCTAACCCGGCCGCCGGCTGGTGGACCGTCGAGGTGCGCGGCACGACCCTGCCGACCACGCCACAGACCTACGGCCTGGCCGCCACCCACAACCCGTGGAGCTTCAACATCCAGTTCCCGCGCACTGACGCCGTGGCGAACGCGGGCTGGTTCAACGGCCCCAGCGTCTTCCCCGTCCACCTGGATGTCAGCGACGGCTTCAAGCCCTCCACCAACCTGGTGACGACACTGGCCGACCCCGCCAGCCTCAAGCTGTTCGTGGGACCGAAGCAGGTCGACATGGGCGACGGGGCGGGCGAGGGCGCGGTCATCAACCGTGGCCCGGTCGGCAACCAGTACTGGCTCCAGATCCGCGCGCCATCTCAGGCGATCGACGGCCTGTACGACCTCAGTGTCGATTTCCTGGGCGCGGTGACCAAGACCGAGAGCCAGTCGGTCCAGTACACCAACACGCCGACGCCACCTAAGGCCCTATCCGTGGTCATCGACACCTCCGGCTCCATGTCCGACGCGGCCAAGATGCCCGCCGCCATTGCCGCCGGTCGCGACTACATCATGGCGACGGAGATCGGCGACGGGGTGGGCGAGGTGCAGTTCAACACCAGCGCCAGCGAGGTGCAGGCGCTGCTCAATGTCAACGTCCCGGCCGACCGCAATGCTATGGCCGGTAACCTGGCGGGCCTCGGCCCCGGCGGCTGGACGGCCATCGGCCAGGGCCTGAGCATGGGCTACGGCCAGATCAGCGGCGACAGTCGCACCCAGGCCATCGCCCTGCTGTCGGACGGCATGGAGAACACGCCGCCCCTCTACGACACGATGAAGGCGACCATCCCCGACGGCGTGCGTGTCGATACCGTGGCCTTCGGCCCGCTGGCCGACCAGGCGCTCATGGCCCGCATCGCCAGCGACCACCCCGGTAGCAACTTCTTCTTCGTGCCCACCGGCCCTGGTTCTACCAAGCGCGACGACGACAAGACGGACGCGGTACTGACGGACACCAGCATCGCCACGCGCACCGAGAACCGCCTGACCGATATCTACCACTACATCAACAACTACCAGCGCGACTACCAGCGCCTGTTCGAGGCGGCGGGGACGCTCAACGGGGGCGCTGCAGCCTCCCTCAACGTCAGCCTCAACGAGAGCGTGCCCTACCTGTACTTCACCGTCAACTGGGCCGACCCGACGGCCAACATCAACTTCGTGCTGCGCCGCCCCGACCTGAGCATCGTCCCCGTAGGCGACCCCGATGTCTTCCGCGTCGACGGCGGCCGCAGCCGACGCTATCGGGTGGCCGCGCCCGCCGTGGGCAACTGGCGCATCGACATCAACAACACCAGTGGCGTCAGTACCGAGTACCTGGCGACCGTCGAGGGGCCGACCGATACCGACCTGACCCTGTTCACCCCGGCCCTGGGCGAATGCCGCCCGACCATCCCCGGCAAGCTCTGCCTGAGCTTCAACGATGCGAAGGGCAACATCCGGGACGGCAAGTTCGAGTACATGCGCGCCCGACTCAGCAGCGGCCAGCAAGTACGCTTCGAGGACCCCGACGGAGACGGTGTGTACTGCACCACCACCCCCATCGAGTTCCCCAACGAGGCCATGAGCTTCAAGGTGGACGCCCTGGGCCGCGACAACAACGGCCACTTCATCCGCCGCATCCAGCGCGCCGACTTCTACTGCGGGCCGCTGGACCTGCCGCCGACGCTGCTGGTCAACGACACGCCCAGCCTGGAGCAGGGTGGCGACCTCTACCCGGTGCGCGACATGTACATGGCCGCGCTGGACGCCATCGGGGCCGAGTATCGGGTGTGGAACACCGAGCTAGACGGCACGCCCAGCGGGGCAGCGCTGGCTCAGTACGAGCATGTCATCTGGCTGACCGGTACGCGCAAGCAGGTTGGCGAACATCGCTCCATGACCCCCGAGTCTGAGGAGGCCATCGCCAAGTATCTGGAGATGCGCAAGGGCAGCATCTTCCTGCTCAGCAGCCAGGACTACCTGAGCCAGTCGGGCCTGAACGACTTTGGCAAGGCGGTGCTGGGTATCGCTGGCTTCGGCGACGACAAGAACGGGACCTCGATGCGCGGCCTGCGCGCCTCGCCCCTGGGCCACCAGTTCGGCACGTTCGCCTACGGCCCCCCCTACACCAACCGCGCCGACGTCATCGACCCGCGCCGCGACGCGGCCCCCAACATCGTCGACGAGCAGGACCGCGTGACCGGCATCACCCACGGCTTCGGCCAGGGCTGCACCGCCTTCTTCAGCTTCGGGTTGGAGGGCCTGCCTCCCGCCGCCTTCCAGGACATGCTGCGCCGCGCCCTGGCCTGGGACTGCGCGCCGGTCGCCCTACAGACGACAGCCACCGCCCAGAACGTGACGCTGAACTATGGCGAGACTCACCAGACTAGCTTCGTGATCCAGAACCCGTTGGTCGGCGGCCTGCGCGTCGAACTAAACAACGGTCCAACCCACCTGTGGCTCGTCACCGACGGCGTCGGCGGCGTGCCCACCCTGCTCGCCCCCTTCAACGTGGGCGACCTGCCCGAGCCGCAGAAGGCGGACGCGGTCGCAGCGGGGCCGCTGACCCCCAGCCGTGTCGTCAGCCGCCTGTGTGAGGTGTCGGTGGGGGGCCTCGCCTTCTGCTTCGCCGGCGGTGTCATCAGGCTCGAAGACCTGCTCGACAACGACGTGGCCGTTGTGTGGAACAACGTGCCCTTCAGCGAGCCGGACAAGGTGGGCGACATGCTGGCCGACTTTGTGGATCGCGGCGGTACGGTCCTGCTGGGCGGCAACGCCCTGCTGGCCGACGCGAGCGGGCTGAAGGGCCGCTGGCTGGACGAGGAGTACTCACCGCTGCGAACCCACGGCACGCCCCAGGGAGCGGCTGCCCTCGGCGGCTTCGTTGACCCCGGCGATCCTCTGGCCGCCGGCATCGCGGGCCTGTCCACCCTGGCCCACTACGACGCGCAGCCACATCCCGATGCGGAGCTACGCGCCAGGTGGTCCGACGGCGAAGCCCTGGTCGCCTCGCGCAGCTTCCAGCCGGGCGTCGGGGCGCAGGTCATCGCCATCAACGCCTCCTTCGAGAACGGCGCGTGGGGCGGCCAGATGAACCGCCTGGTCAACAACGCCCTCGGCATCCTGGATGACACGTGGCGGCGGCCGGGCTGGTTCCAGACCGTGTGCGCTAAGGAACCTCCCACCTTCGAGGGTAAGGCCAGCGCCATCCCGCCCATCGTCGCCGATGGCCGCGCCTCGTGCCCCGACGTCCAGGGCGGCGTGAGCTGGCAGGTGGACCTGACCCTGAACAGCCGCTTCGCCCCCGAGGCCGCCGTCAACGGGCCGAACCCGCCCCGGTATCGCGGCAAGCTCACCATCGACACCAACGCCATGGGGCAGCCGCGCCTGGCCTTCCCGCTGAGCATGACAGTCTTGCCCGATGCTCAGCCCCACAAGCTGTTCCTGCCGTTCGTCATGGACAACCCGCAGCCGTAGCCCAGCTGCCCACAACAATAGGGGGCTGTCCCGCACAGGGCAGCCCCCTATTGTTGCGGCTAGGGCGAAGCCAGCCAGCCACCAGCCCTACCGCCCGCTCAGGGACTGGCGACTTGCTCAGCAAGGGGTACAGCTGGCTTTGACGCGCGCGAGTCGAGGGCGAAGCCGACGGCGAGCAGCAGCAGGAGGGCTGCCGTCTTGAGGCCCGTCGCGAGCCGCAGCCACCACGAGCCATCGATGATGGCCGGGCCGAAGTAGAGAGTCGGCAGCGCCAGCAGCATGATGCTCAGGACGAAAGCCAGCAGGAGAACGGCGCGCTGGGGCGACGGCCAGTCATCCCACAGCCGTCGGTCGGCCAGGAGCACGACACTGACCAGCGCCCACGAGGCGTAGTGCGCCCAGGTCAGGGGACCCACCAGCAGCGATACGACGATGAGCAGGCCCAGCTCGAGACTGATGAACGGGCTTTGTCGCCAGCGGTTCCACGCGCTACCCAGGAGGCCGGCCGCGATGGGCACGCTCAGCCACACGAAGGCCCCCAGCCCGGCCGAGAACAGGGTCAGGTTGGTCTCAGGTACGGCCAGCCGCGCCAGCCACGCCGCGACAGACTGATTCTGGATGTGCAGGGAGGCGGCCGACAGGGATGGCATGACGACCGTGACGAACCGCCACAGGTCATCCGGCGGCCCCGCGAGCCTGGCAATCACCAGCAGGCTCGCCGCCGTGGCGATAGCGGTCGCGGCCATGCGGTACTTGCCGCGTAGCAAACAGTACACGATGATCAGGGCCGGGCTGACCTTCAGCAGCGCGGCGAGGCCAATCCCGATGCCTGCCGCGCCCTCGTGGCGTCGGCTGGCGAGAAACACGCTCGTCGCCAGGGCCAGGGCAATCCAGGCATCCACCTGCCCCAATTGCAGCGACGCCACGCTCGCTTCGGACACCAACAGCATCACCAGCCCCACCAGCCAGGCGAGGCGGCGGCTGGGCCGGGGCAAGGCCAGGCCGGTCAGGAGAATCGCCAGGAGAAAGGCAGCGAAGGATAACAGGCGGTAGGCGGACAACCCCACATCGAACGGCAGGCCCGCCAGCGGTCGATACATGAGCGCGGTCGTTGGCGGGCCGATGTAGCTGTTGTACGTCTCACGAAAGGTATCCGCCATCGCCGGCCCGATGAGTTGCTGACCCAACTGATGCAGCGTGGCATGATCGTACAGGGAGATACCCCTGGTCTGGGCGACAGCGCCCGTCCAGTTGATAGCGAAGTCGTAGGCGAACCCCAGGCTGACGCGCAGCCAGAGGTGGAACAGGAAGTAGAGGACGGCCAGCGCGAGGCCGAAGCCGACGAGCCAGCGGCGAGGGGGGGCAAAGCGCATGGAGGAACCTGGGTTCAGGGTAAGGGAGGCAGCCAGAGTAGCATTGCCTCGTTGTCGCCAGCTATGTAACGACCATTATAGGCAACTGCGAGGAGTTTACAAATCGGCTGCTTCGCCCGTCCCCGTTTGACAGCCATCCGGCGTCGGCGGATAATTCCTAGACCGGCTGCGCCAGGCGCACCCTCAGCCGCCCGTCGGCGAGGGCAACCGACGCCGTAGGCGCGTCCGCCACACCGTCATCGGCAACGCCCGCCGCAAGCAGCGGTCCGCCGTTGGTCTCGATGGTGAAGGACTGGCCCCACTCGGCCAGCCCGCGCATGAAGTTGAAGGCGCGGCGCACCGTCCACCCCGCGTCGATGCGGAAATCATCGTCGGTGGGCATGGGCGCCGCCGGGGCCGCCATCGCGGGCTGGGGCTGACAGGTCAGGCGGCCTGCCTGGGCATCGGCCAGAACCTGAACAAGCAGCCGCCCGCCCACGTCCGACAGGCGGCGCTGAGCGTCACTGTAACCAATGCCGTCGGGCAGCGCGACGCTGTGCTGGGCAGCGATGTCGCCCGTGTCCGCGCCCGCGTCCAGTTGGTGAACCGTCACCCCGGCGCGCTCCAGGCCAGCGTGGAACACCCAGAACAGCGGCTCCGGCCCGCGATAGGCGGGCAGCAGCGAGGGGTGGACATTGTAGCCGCCGAGGCGCGGGACGGCCAGGAGGTCGGCCGGCAGCAGGCGCGGGAAGCACGCCACGGCCAGGGCCTCGGGAGCCAGCGCGGCCAGCGCCTCGCGCGTGGCCTGACTCTTGAGGCGCGAGACCTCGAAGACAGGAATACCGCGCTGCCAGGCCAGGCCGACGATGGTCGGCTCGGCCGACGGGGCGAGCAGGGGCACGTCGATGCGGACGCGGGGCGGGGCGAGCGGCCGCAGGTCGCCACCGTGGCTCGTTGGCAGCATGGCGGGGACGATCACGGCGGCCACGTCCACGTTCGCTTGAAGAAGATGCCACAATGGGGCGCGCGAGAACACGCCCTCCATGCCAAAGAATACGATACGCATAGGAGATGTCCGCAATGCTGAACAAGTTCTTCAAGCGCGATCCCCAGGGCGACGAAGACCCCGACCCGACGCCGGCGGCGGACGTTCCCGCCGCTACCCCGCCTCCGACCCAGGAGCCGCCCGCCGAGTCGCCCGCCGGATCCGAGATGACCGCGCCCGACGGCCCGCGCCTGGTGTATTGCCTCAAGCTCAAGCGGGAGCTACCCGGTCTCGATCGCCCGCCCTTCTCTGGCGAGTTGGGCCAACGCATCTACGACCACATCTCGGCGGCCGCCTGGGACCTATGGAAACGACAGGCCGTGATGCTCGTCAACCACTACGGTCTGGTAGGCGTCGATCCTGAAGCGCGCCGCTTCCTCAACGAGCAGATGGAAATCTTCCTGTTCGAGGACGAGGACCCGGTCCCCGAGGGGTGGGTTCCCGAAGGCCAGGGCGGCCCCGCCGCCAAGGGCGCGCCCGCCGCCAAGGGCGCCCCGGCCGCCAAGGGCGCCGCGCCCAGGAAGTGACTCGTGATGCGTGACACGCGATGCGAGAGAAGCGGTCTGCTGCCCTCGGTCCCGCATCACGGCTCACGCATCAGGACAATGTGCGGCACGATCACGAACCTCAGGCGGCGGTGCGCCTCGCGTAGCGCCGCCTCAGCCTGTTCGGGCGTGTCGGCGCGGGCGAAGATGAAGCCCAGGTAGCTCGCCCCCTCGGGCAACGGCACGACCGGGTGATTGAGGGGAATGCTGATTTCGACCCCCTCCACACCGGGCACGGCTTCCGCCTCCGCCACACCTTCCACCCGCTTCAGCATCCCCGCCGCCGGAATGGGAATCATCATCACGCCACCCGCGCGACTCTCCCGCTCCGTGGGCGCGTCGCCCAGGCGCAGGGCGTGGCGCAGTATCAACTCCTCTAGCGACAATCCCTCGGTCCCGAACCGCAGAATCTGTGAGCATAGCCCGCCGATGGAGCGCCCCGCCACCTCCACGATCCATGCCCCCTCGTCGTTGACTCGCAACTCGGCGTGCACCGGTCCCTCGCGCAGGCCCAGCGCGGCGCAGGCCTCAGCCGTCGTGTCGAAGATGGCCTGTTGCGTCGCCTGGGGCAGCCGCGACGGCGTCACGTAGATCGTCTCCTCGAAGGTGGGGCCAACCAATGGGTCGGGCTTGTCGAAGAGGGCCAGCGGCGTGAGCGCGCCATCGGTCAGAATGGCTTCCAGGGCGACCTCGAAACCGTCGATGTAATCCTCAACCAGAATCTCAGCCCGCCGCGCCTCCCCCGGCTTGCCACCAGTAGCGAGGGCGATGGCGCGGGTACACTCGAAGGCGCGCACGAATTCGTCCGCATCGTCGGCGCGGAGTACCCCCTGGCTACCCGACAGCAGCGTCGGCTTCACGACGCAGGGGTAGTCGATGGTCGAGGCCACGACACGCGGGTCGTCGTCGCTGTGCAGGACGCGAAAGCGAGGGCTGCGCACCCCGGCCGCCGCCATCGCCTGGCGCATGCGGCGCTTGTCTCTGGCAGCCAGGGCCGCCTGTGGCGCGTTGCAGGCCAGGCCAAGTTCCTGACAGGCGCGGGCGGCGATGACCTGCGCGCTATCGTCGACGCACACGATGGCGCGCACGGGCCGTTCGCGGGCAAAGGCTACCAGGTCGCCGACCGCCTTATCAGGCAGCTTGAAGTCCAGGGGCAGGGTCGCCTGCCAGTAGTCGGCCAGCGGTCTGGGTAGATCCAGCCCCTGAATCGGCTCAAGACCCAGGCGCTCAGCGGCCCGCACAAAGGCATCGCCGCGATAGGTCAGGTTGCCGATAAGCAGAATGACACGCTTGTTCGTTTCGCCGGGCATAGTCTCTCGATGATAGTGGATTACCTCAATTATAGCATCACTGCCCATTCTGGCGTGCAGCGCCATGCTGCCGCGTCGGGAGCATGGCGGCCACACCCCAACGAGATGCCAATTGAGAGCCAGTTTCAATTAGGTTTGACCGCCCGCCCTCGCAGCGCTATACTTGTCTACCTGAAAACAGTTCTCAATTAGGATGGTGGGGCATGGAGCAGGAACTTGAACACGCTCGCGGCGGCGCGCTGGCAGCGGCGCTGCACCGCGCGGGCTACAAGCTTACCAACCCCCGGCTGGCCGTGCTGTATGTGCTGGAAGGTGGCATGTGCCACGCCAGCCCCCAGGAGGTCTACGCGGCGGGCTGCGCCGTCTACCCGGCTCTCGGCCTGGCGACAGTCTACCGCACCCTGGACATCCTCACCGACCTGGGTCTGGCGCGGCCGTCCTACCTGGGCGACAGCGCGCAGCGCTTCACGCTCTACCACGATCACCATCACTACCACCTGGTATGCGATGCGTGCGGCCTCATCACCGACGTCGACGCGGACGCGCTAGGCAGCGTGACCGATGAGATCGCGCGTCGGCTCGGTTTCCGGGCGCGCGGCCACTACCTGGAAATCTACGGCGTGTGCCAGCGCTGCCAGCTGCTGCCAAGCATCGAACTGGCGGACGACTCTACATGCGCCGGATGATGAGGCTGGTCGCCGCTATGACGGCGTTGCTCATGCTGATAGGGATGGCGGGAGCCTGTTCGGCGGCTACCGAAAGGGTGGCGGCGGTCCCGACCAGGAGCGGCAAGGTGTTGCAGGTGGTCGCTACCACGAGCATTCTGGCCGACCTGGCGCAGAACGTGGCCGGGGATGCGGCGACGGTGTCATCACTACTGCCCGTCGGCTCGGACCCCCATAGCTTCGAGCCTAGCCCGCGCGACTCCCAGCGCATCGCCAACGCCGACGTACTGATTGAGAATGGCGTCGGCCTGGAGACGTGGCTGGAGCCGATGATTCAAAACGCGGGCACGCGGGCTAAGCGGGTGGTCGCGTCGGAGAGTCTGACGCCGCGCGCGGGCGACACCCACCCCGACGCGGCGCAGGCGGCGGACGGCACGGCTGAGCACGACCATGAACTGGACCCCCACATGTGGACGGACGTTCAGAACGCCATCGCCTACGTCGCCAGGATTCGGGACGGCCTCGCCGCCGCCGACCCCGCCCACGCCGCCGTGTATCAGGCCAACGCCGCCCGTTACACGGCGCAGTTACAGGAGCTGGATGCCTTCATCGTCCAGCAGGCGGCCACCATCCCCGCCGACAGGCGCAAACTGGTGACGAACCACGAGACCTTCGGCTACTTTGCTGACCGCTACGGCTTCGAGATGGTGGGCACGGTATTGCCGTCGGTGAGCGCGGAAGCACAGCCCTCGGCCCAGGATATAGCGCGGTTGGTGGATGGCATCAAGAACGCGGGGGCGACGGCCGTGTTCACCGAGGCGACGACCAACCCGGCGCTGGCAGCCCAGATTGCGCGCGATACGGGCGTCAAGGTTGTGACCGACCTGTACACGGACTCGCTGGGTGCGCCCGGTTCGGCCGGGGAGACCTATATCGAGATGATGCGCCACGATATCGAGCAGATTGTACAGGCTTTGCAGTGACGCCGTGAAGTGAGGTCGGAATGATGGAATCACAGGTCACACCGGCGCCCGCGGTGGAGATGCGCGGCGTCAGCGTGCGCTATGGCGACCGACCCGCCCTGGACAGCGTGACTCTCAGCATCCCCGAGCGGCGCATGGTCGCCATTGTTGGCCCCAACGGCGCTGGGAAGTCCACCCTGTTCAAGGCCCTGGTGGGCCTGGCCGCACTGGAGTCGGGTGAGGTTCGTGTCTTTGGCCGCCCCACTCGCCAGCGTTCGGCCGCCGAGGTGAGCTACGTCGCCCAGCGCGGCGAGTTCGACTGGCGCTTCCCCGTCCACGTCGAGGACGTGGCCCTCATGGGCCGCTACCCCCATCTGGGCTGGTTCCGCCGGCCGGGCGCGGCTGACCGGCGGGCCGCCCGGACGGCCCTGGAACGGGTGGGCATGGCCGACCTGGCCGACCGCCAGATCGGGCAACTGTCCGGCGGCCAGCAGCAGCGTGTGTTCCTGGCGCGCGCCCTGGCCCAGGAAGCGCGGCTGGTGCTGCTGGACGAGCCGTTCAGCGGGGTCGATGCCGTGGCCGAGCAGGTCATCTTCGCCATCCTGGCCGAGCTACAGGCCGAAGGCAAGACGGTTCTGGTCGCCACCCACGACCTGAACACGGTCATGAGCCACTTCAGCCACGCGGCGGTGGTCAATCGCGGCCTGATCGCCTATGGCAGGACGGCCGACGTGTTGACGCCGGAGGTTCTGTGCCAGGCGTACGGCCGTCAGGTAGTGCTATTGGGTGATGGGGCCGCGCCCCGCGCGCTGATGGGAGATGGCTGTGAGCACTTTGGTTAACTTCCTGGTTGAGCCACTCGGCTACGCCTTCATGCAACGCGGGCTGCTGGCCGCCGTCCTCATCGGCATCGTGGCCGCCGTCATCGGCGCGTTTGTGGTGCTGCGCGGCATGTCTTTTATCGGCGACGCCATGGCCCATGCCGTGCTGCCAGGCGTCGCCGTCGCCTTCCTGGTCGGGCAAAACGTTCTTCTCGGCGCGTTCCTGGCCGGCGCGGCGACGGCGGTGGGCATCGGCTTCGTCAAGCGGTCCAGCCGCCTGCGCGAGGACAGCGCCATTGGCATCATGTTCGTCGGCGCCTTCGCTTTGGGCATCGCGCTGCTGAGTCGCACGCGCAGCTATACCGTCGATCTGAATCACATCCTGTTCGGGAACGTCCTGGCCGTGTCCCCGCAGGACCTGTGGATCATCGCCGGGTTCGGCGCGGTCGTGCTGGCCGTCATTGCCCTGCTGTACAAGGAATTTCTGGTGATGAGCTTCGACCCCATCATGGCCGCCACGGCGCGGCTACCCGTGACGCTGCTCAACGACATCCTGCTCGTTCTGCTCAGCGTGACCATCGTCATCAGCATGCGCGCCGTAGGCAACATTCTGGTCGTAGCCATGCTCATCGCGCCCGCCGCGACGGCCTACCTGCTGACCGACCACCTGCCGCGCATGATGGCCCTGGGCGCCGCCTTCGGCGTGGCGGCGGCGGTGATCGGCCTGTACGTGTCCTACTGGCTGGACGTGGCGTCGGGGGCAGCCATTGTCCTGGCCGCCGTCGCCATCTTCTTCGCCACACTCGTCGCGACGCGGGGTCGGCACGCCTGGAGTTGACGCCTGATAGACTACCCCTCATCCCTGTCCCGTGCTACACTCAGGCCATCTCATCCCCCCGTATGAGGTGGCGATATGGCTTTCTTCGATCTCTCCCTGCCCGAACTCGAAACGTACCACCCGCCGCGCGTCGAGCCGGTCGATTTCGACGCCTTCTGGCAAACGACACTGGCCGACGCGCGCCGCCACGATCTGGCGGCCACCTTCACGCCCGTCGATGTAGGCCTGCGCACCCTGGACAGCTTCGACGTAACCTTCGCCGGCTTTGACGGCGCCCCCATCAAGGGCTGGCTGCTGCTGCCCCGCCACCGCGATGCTCCTCTGCCCTGCGTGGTAGAGTACATCGGCTACGGTGGCGGTCGCGCCTTCGCCACCGACTGGCTGTTGTGGGCCAGCGCGGGCTACGCCCACCTGGTGATGGACACGCGCGGCCAGGGCAGCGCCTGGCGGCCCGGCGACACGCCCGACCCCTACGCGCCGGGCGGCGCGCCCCACTATCCCGGCTTCATGACCCTGGGCATCCTCGACCCGACCACCTACTACTACCGCCGCGTCTTCACCGACGCCGTGCGCGCCGTGGAGACGGCCCGCGGCCACGTGGCGGTGGACGCGCATCGCGTGGCCGTGATGGGCGGCAGTCAGGGTGGCGGCATCTCCCTCGCCGTGGCGGGCCTCGTGCCTGACCTGGCCGCCGTGCTGCCGGATGTGCCGTTCCTGTGCCACTACCGCCGCGCCACCGAACTGGTGGACACCAGCCCTTACCGCGAGATCACCGCCTACTGCAAGATTCACCGCGACCACGAGGAGCAGGTCTTCCACACCCTGTCGTACTTTGATGGCGTCAACTTCGCCGCCCGCGCCAACGCGCCCGCCCTGTTCTCGGTCGGCCTGATGGACGATATCTGCCCGCCATCCACGGTGTACGCCGCGTACAACGCCTACGCCGGGCCACGCCAGATCAGGGTATGGCGCTATAACAACCACGAGGGCGGCGAGAGCTTCCAGACGGTGGAGAAACTGCGCTTCCTGCGCGCGCTATGGGGCGGCTGAGGGCGTCAGCTCCACCGGCAGCCCCTCGCCCCAGTCGTACTTGGCGCGCATGAGGGCCTGGGCGCGCTGCCATGTATTGTGGTCGGCGGTTGGGTCGAGGACCCGGCCGACAGCCGCCAGCTCCTGCTCGCCGACGCGGACGCGCACGGCCGGCTGACGCCGGATGTTCTTGACCCACTGGGCGGCGTGGCCGTGCTCGGCCAGGATGTACAGCCGACCGTCAAACGTCACGAACCAGATTTCGATCTCGCGGGGCAAACCCGTCACGCGCCCCGTGGTCGTCAGATAGAGGTACGGTAATGCGGCAGCTGACTCGAAGCTCATCACTCTATTTCGTCCTTTCGGTGTAGGCTGCAATGCCACCTCGCCACGTCGTCTTCGGCGGCCTGCGCATCGACTATCTCATCTCGGCCGAGGGTGAGGTGGCGCTGCGAGTGTGCGGCGGCAATGCCCTGTACGCGGCGGCCGGCGCGGCCGTCTGGTCCGGCGCGGTGGGCGTCGTGTCGCGGGCGGGGACCAACTACCCCTTCGCCTGGCTCGATCCCTTCGTCGCGGCCGGCGTCGACGTATCCGGCGTCACGCGGCTGCCCTTCCCCGCCGAGATGCGAACCTTTTTCGCCCACGCGCCGGGCGGCGACCGCACCGAGGGCGACCCCGCCGCCCACTTCGCCCGCCTGGGGCTGCCCGTGCCCGATGATCTACTCACCTACCACCAGCCGACAGCCGACGAGGCCGACGAGACGTACGCCGCGTTGCGCATCCAGCCCGACGACGTGCCGCCCGCCTTCCGCCACGCCGACGGCTACCACCTGGCCCCCATGAACTACGCCTCGCAGCTTGCCCTGGCGAAGGCGCTACGCGGGTGGGGCGCGCCTCTGGTCATGGCCGACCCCGGCGAAGCGTGGATGACGCCACAACGTCGCGATGATGTCGCTCAGATTCTACGCTATATCGACGTATTTCTGCCCAGTGAGATGGAGGTCGCCGCGCTCCTCGGCGACACGCCGATGGACGCCGCCGCGCGCTGGTTCGCCGACCACGGGCCGCGGGTGGTAGTCATCAAGCGTGGCGCGGCAGGCAGCCTGGTCTATGAGAGTGAGACCCGGCGCGCCACGCCCGTCCCAGTCTGCCCGGCCCAGGTGCGAGACGTGACGGGGGCGGGTGACGCCTTCTGCGGCGCGTTCCTCGGCGGCTATGCCAGGGTGGGTGATGCCCTGGCGGCGGCGCGGCGCGGCGCAGTCTCCGCCTCGTTGGTGGTCGAGGGCCTCGGCGCGCCCTACGCGCTCGGCGTGCCCCACCAGGAGGCGGCGGCGCGGCTACGGCGAATGGAGGCGGGCGGGTAAGCGACGCGCCCTGTCGCGCCTCTACGGCTGGCGTTGGCGTCCGTGTTCGGGTCAGTGTACAATGGTCCACACACTGGCTGACCGGAGGGCGCGGCATGTCATCTTCCTATACTCCCCCTGACTCGACGCGCGGCGCGAAGACCCGGCCGATATTGGGCTGGCTGCTCATCATACTGGCCGCCGCCAGCCTGCTCGTCACGCTGGTGGGCGGCATCCAGCTCCTGATGCAGCGCGGCCCCTGGACCGAGCAGGCCGTGACGGCGGTCAGGCTGACGCAGCAAACCCTGACGACGACCAACGAGGGCCTCGACCAGGCCGAACAGGCATTGAAACTGGTGACCTTCAACCTCGGTGGGCTACAAGGTACTGTATCGGGCATCGCCGATACGGTGGACGGCCTGCGCCCGGCAGTGACCGGCATCTCCGACATGACCCAGGGAGGAATCGCCAACTCCATCAAGGCGGCGCAGACGGCCCTCGTTGCGGCGCAGTCCGCCGCAACGAAGATTGACGACTTCTTCGAGGCGGCGGCCGGGGTTCCTCTCCTGGGTGATCTGGTGGCGCGCAACCGTCCGGAGGTTCCGCTAGGCACAGCCTTGGGTCGCGTCGGCCAGAGCCTGAACGCCATTCCCACCGACCTCGGCGTGGTGGGCGAGAGCATGGCGGCCACGTCGGGACGCCTGGGCCAGGTGTCGGGCGACATTCGTAATCTGGGGGCGGGTCTCAAGGATATCAGCGTCGGCCTGACTGGCGCCCAGAAGGTCATCGACGAATACCGCGCCCAGATCGTCGCATATCAGGCGCTGCTGAAGTCGGCCGAGGCGCAGTTGCCCACCTGGCTGTGGGCGCTGACGCTGGCCGGTCTGTTCGTCCTGTTCTGGCTGGGTATGGTGCAGATCTTCACCTTGCTCAAAGGCCTGGAGTGGGCAACCGGTCGTCGCTACCTCTAGCCTGCTCTCACCCCAGGAGGCATTATCGTGCGCCAGTTCGCCGTACAGGTACTCGTCAACACCGCAGCCTTGATTCTGACCATTCTGCTGATGCCCGGCATCACCCTTGTCAGCGCGCAGCCCCTTCTCAACTTCTTCGGCATCACCGGATCGCTGCGCGCGACGCTGCCCTGGTGGCTGGACATAGTGCTGGCGGCGGTTCTTTCCCTCTTCCTCGGCATCATCTACACCTTGATTGACCGCTACATCAAGCCACTGCTCCTAGCCTTGACGGGCCGCTTCATCGTCTGGTCCATGGGCCTCTCCATCCTCATCATCAACGTGGTCGCCTTCGCCTTGTTCCTGTGGCTGACGCCGGTCGAGTGGGGGATCGCCTCCCCCACGGCGCTACGGATTCTGGTGGGCGGCATTCTCCTGGCCATTCTGGGAACAATCCTCAACTTCCTCACGGGCGTCAACCAGATCAATCTAGCCAAGGGCGACCCTGACAAGGGCTACTGGCAATTCGTCGAGCGCCTGCCCATCCTGCGCAGCAGTAGCCTGAACGAGGGCGTGCGCGTCAAGCAGATCTACGACCGCCTCTTCGGCTTTGGCCAGGATATCCTGGCTGCGCGCTGGGGCGTGGCCAGATTCCGTGAACGGATCTACGAGTTCATGTATGGCGAGCCGAACCCGGCCGCCGGCCAGTCACTACCGGTCAAGACCCGCATCTTGCTGGAAGACCTGGGGCCGACCTGGGTCAAGTTCGGGCAGATGGTCGCCAGCCAGGCCGAGTCGCTGCCCCTGGAGTGGGCGGATGAGTTGACGCGCCTGCAGAGCAGCGCCGAGCCGTTCCCCTCCGATCAGGTCGTTCAAATCATCCAGCGCGAGCTGGGCGCACCGCCGGAAGAACTCTACGCGACGTTCGACCTCAAGCCGCTCGCCGCGGCATCCACGGCCCAGGTCCATGTCGCCACGCTTCACGATGGGGCCAAGGTGGCGGTGAAGGTCGAGCGGCCGGACATCATCTCCAAGACCCAGGCCGACCTGCGCATCATCCAGGATACGGCGCGTGTCGTCGAGAATCGCTCGAAAACGGCCGCCAATCTCGACCTCGAGGGCATCAGCCGACAATTCGCCAAGGGCGTGATAAACGAGTTGGACTATCGCAATGAGTCCTACCACACGCGCCGCCTGGCCGACAACATGCAGGGTATGGCCGGCATTGCGGTCCCCAAGGTGTATGCGGAGCTTAGCTCGGCGCGCGTCCTTACCGAGGAGTTCGTCAGCGGCGTCAAGCTGACCAATACGAAGGCGTTGGTGGAGTCGGGATTGGACCGCCAGGTCCTTGCCACCAATTTCCTCGCCGCCGTCATCAAGCAGATTCTAGTCGACGGCTTCTTCCACGCCGATCCCCACCCCGGCAACCTGTTCCTCAATCCCCAGACGGGGATCATCACCTTCCTGGACCTGGGTCTCATCGGCGAGTTGTCGCAACAACAGCGCATCAATCTGCTGGACCTGCTGTTTACCATGACCCAGAACGACCCCGACGAACTGGCGACGGTCGCGGCCAACATGTCGCGCAAGACGCGGCCCTACAATGAACGCGCCTATCGGCAGGACATGTCCACCGTCTTCTACCAATACTGGATCTACCCGCGCACGAATGTCTCCTTCAACGAGAGCATGAGCGCCATCACGACGGTGCTGAACAACCACGGCATGCGCCTGGACAGCAGCCTGACCCTGGCTGTCAAGTCGATGATTCAGGCGGACCAGTCGTTGGTCGCCCTTGACCCCCAAATTGATCTGGTCCCGGCGGTCGTCGAGCAGGCCAAGACCCTGATGGTGGCCGAGGTAACGCCGGAGCGCATCATCGAGATGGTACAGACCCAGGTCAAGCGGGCGGGGCGCGAGTTCGTCCGCCGCATGCCCGAGATGGAGGCGGCGACGTTTAGCTGGCTGACCCAATATCAGAAGGGTAAGTTCATCGTCACCGTCGACACCTCGGACCTGACCAAGGGTGTCGACCGTTTCGCGGTGACGGTTGACCGTCTCACATTGGGCATCATTCTCGTCGGGATGCTCATCGGCTCAGCGATTGCCATCACCTCCATCAGTACGCTGGTGGGGGACAACGCCAATACCTTCTTGCCGGCGATTCTGCTAGCCGTCTTTGGTGTCGTGCTCTTGTTCAGTGTCATTGTCGCCATTCGCATGGCGCGGTCGCTGAACAAGCCGAAGGACCCCTACGACGACTACTAGCCGCAGGTCGACAGCGCGTTCCACGGCGGCCGCCCGCGGTCATGCGCCGCTGACCGCTCGTGGCCCATTCAACATGAGACAGAACAGGAAGCCTCGATGACACTCGAACTAACGGAAGAGACTAAGGACCAACTCTGGGGAGCCGCGCTCCAGGTGGGGCTGGACGTGATGAAGGCGGCGAGCAGCGGCGTCGAAGGGACCATCGACGAGATGAACGCCATGGTCAATGCGCCCTACGAGATGGCGGCGCGCTTTCCCCATAACGCCCTGCTGCACGCGATCATGCCGCCCCCGCCGACGGAGGCAGACCTGGATGTCGAGGTCAATGAGGACACGGAGCCGCCCCCGCCTGACATGAGCCAGGAGAAGGGCCAACCGCAGATTCACGCCGATACCCTGACGATGATGCGCGACGTGTTGGTGACGCTAGAAGGGCTGAACGCCGGTCAGGAGGGCGAGGAGTACAAGCAGTGGCTCATCCTGGTGGGCGAGGGGGTAGCCCACGCCGCGCGCGAGGGAGGCTTCCTCGGCTTCGGCAAGAAGGTGGAGAGCGCGGCGGAGCGCGAGGTTCTGGCCGAGATCGCGGCTGTGTTGGGAACCTCACTGCCGCCTGCTGAGCGGTAACTCTGTCAAGACCCGAAGGGTTGCGGAAACCCTTCGGGTCTGACCCGCCCGCACCGCGCTCACAGGCTGTCGGCCGAGCCGGGCACATGCGGCCGCCTTGTGTTCTGCCTGGGTTACGGTCGTCTCACGCCCGCGACGAGCCTCGCGGCGCGATGTTCTTGTTCACCCGAAACACGTTCTGCGGGTCCCACTTCGTTTTCACCTCGACCAGCCGCTCGAAGTTCGCGCCATACGCGGCGCGGATGCGTTCCTCACCCTCTTCGGCCGTCAGGAAGTTGATGTACGTGCCGCCTGTAGAGAAGGGGCGCGTATCCCGCCACGCCCCGCGCGCCCACGCGATATTGGCTGCGTCGTCGGCGGGGTTGTCCCAAGAGGCGGCGAAGTTGACCACGTGCGTTGCCTCGCGATTTCCCGCCGGGGAGAACTCGCCTGGAAGCCGCCTCAGCGCGCCATCGATCGGAAAGATCAAGATGCCGGTGTGGGGCGACACGATGCGCGCCGCGTGCTCGGCTACCAGGGAGAGGAATGGCGGCTCCAGGCGAGGCAGGTACTCGGACTTCCAGTAATAGCGGCGACCACTGGGCTGGGTGGCATCGAGCAGGCTCTGCTGCGAGGTGTACGCTCGCGGCTGGATGATATCCCCAGCCGGGGAACCGAAGGCCTTGATGGCCGCGACGCGCCGAGCCGCCTCATCCAGTGGGCCCGTGTCGCACACAAAGAGGGCCACGATGGGCTTGCCGTGGAGTTCCCTGGGCAGCCACGGGGCGGGCGGGGCCGGGCGCAACGCCGCGACAACCGTGAGTTCGGGCGGCGCCGCGTCGGTCAGCGTGCGCCACATGTCGAGCACTTCGTGCGTTTGCTCAGCCGGCCAGGCGATGGCGCCGGCCATGATCTGCGGCCCCACCGGGTACAGCCTGTACTCGAAGCTGGTGACGACACCGAAGTTACCGCCGCCACCCCGCAGGCCCCAGAAGAGGTCGGGGTTCTCGTCGTCGCTGGCTCGAACGATCTGCCCCTTGGCCGTGACCACGTCCATCGACAGGACATTGTCGCACGTCCAGCCAAAGCGGCGCGTCAGATAGCCAAAGCCGCCGCCCACGGTCAGCCCCGCGATGCCGGTGTTGGACACGAAACCTAGCGGTGTAGCCAGACCATGCACCTGGGTCTCCCGGTCCAGGTCGCCCAGCAAGCACCCTGCCTGGGCGCGGGCGGTCCGTGCCGTGGGGTCTATCCACACACCGCGCAGGCGGGACATGTCGAGCAGCACGCCGCCGTCGCTAACAGCCAGCCCGGCGATGTTGTGGCCGCCGCCCTTGATGGACAGCGGCAGGTTGTGGTCGCGGGCGAAGGCGACCCCCGCGATGACATCGGCCACGCCAAGACAGCGCACGATGGCCACCGGATGACGATCGATCATGGCGTTCCAGACGGAGCGGGCGTCATCGTAGCCCGGGTCGGCGGGGAGCAGGAGCGAGCCGCGCAGGCTGTTTCGTAGACTGGCGACGGTGGATGGCTGAAGCACAACACGGTCGGTCTTCCGTGCGGTCATAAGCAGACCCTCCAATCGCGGACGCTATGTGATTTTTGGTGACGAGGTGGCAGGGAAAGAGGTAGTTGACAACGTGGATGGCAGCGACATTATACGGGGGCTAGCCTCGCCTGTCAAGAGGTATGCGCGGAACAATTTGGAGAGAATGCGAGGCAGGCAGCCGATGCTTATCCGTGCGCCAGCGTCACCCGCCGCCCCTCGCGGCTGGCCTGGTAGGCGGCGTCGACGATGCGCGCCACCTGCCAGGCGTCGTGGCCGGTCGTCGGCGGCGCGCCGTGGCCCTGGGCGGCGCGGATGAACGCGTGCACAAAGTCCTCGCCATAGCCGCCGCCATAGGATGGCGTGTCGCGCAACTCGTACACGAACTCGCGCCGGGGCGCGCCGTACCAGGCCGCCGTGCTGCTCTCGGCCAGCAGGCGCGGCGGCTTCGCCGTCGGCTCCCACGCCACGCGGCCCGCCAGGCCACGAATCCCCAGATACGAGTCATAGCCGGACGCCATGTAGCCGCCGCCACTGAGGGTAAGCATGTAGCCCGCGTGGAACGAGGCCACGGCCCCCGAACGAAAACGCAGCGTCAGGGCAATCACATCCTCCACGTCGATGGCCTCGCCGCTCAGGGTCGCCCCCTCGGCCGACACGGCCACGACCTCGTCCCCTGTCACGAAGCGCATCAGGTCCAGGTAGTGGCAGCCGAGCCAGGACAGGATGCCGCCGCCTGCCTGCGCCTGCCTGAACAGCCAGTGGCGCGGGTCGCGGAAGCGCACCCCCGTCGTCACCATCCGACCTTCCAGGGAGACGAGCGGCCCCAGCAGGCCCTGGGCCACCATGTCCCGCGCCGCCTGCGCTGCCGGGTGGAGGCGATTCTGGTAGCACACACTAAGGATCACGCCCGCGTCCTCGGCGGCGCGCACGGCGCGCTCGACCTCGGCGGCGGTACGGCCGATGGGCTTCTCGGCCAGAATGTGCTTGCCTGCTCGCGCCGCGCGCTCGACCAGCTCGGGGGCGCGGTCATTGGGCACGGCGGTGAGGACGAAGAACACGTCGTCGCGGGCCAGTGTTGCGTCCAGGTCGGTGGTGACGGCAACAACCTTAGCGGGCTGCTCGGCCTGCGCCTCGGCCAGGGCCGGGGCGCTCTCGTCCCATACGACGATGCGGTCGATCTCCGGCAGGGCCTGCAACGTGCGCAGGTGGGCGAGAGAGTGGGGATGCTGGATGCCCAGCAAGGCGGCGGTTATAGAAGTCACGGGAATCCCTCCACGCCATTCAGGCTCGCGCGTCTCCGCCTGGCGTGCGGTAGCAGGGCTACCGCACGCCAAAAAGGTGGCTACACGTCCCAGCGAAAGACGATGCCCATCCAGTCGTCGCCGCCGCGCGCCATCATGTCCGCCATCGCCTGGGCCTCGGTGTAGGGGACGACGTGGCTGATGAGATGGCCCAGGCGCAGCTCACCCGACTTGAGGAGGCGCAGGCAGGCGCGACGGTTGCGCTGCCGGGTCCACGGCCAGTAGGGGTGGGGCGTTGTCAGGCTCATCTCGTAGTTGCCCACGATGGTCAGCTCGTGGCGCAGCAGTTCCGCCTGCAAGCCGATGGTGGCAAGGCCGGGCGGGCTGCCCGTCAGCACCACCGTCCCCCGCTCAGCGGCAGCTTGCAGACAGGCTTGCAGGATCGCCGGCGTGGGCGCGCAGTGAAACACGGCCTCCGCGCCCACGCCGCCGGTGATGGCGCGGATGGCTGCGACAGGGTCGTCCGTCGCCGCGTCGACGACGTGGCTTGCGCCGCTGACGCGCGCCTTGTCCAGGCGTGACGGGTACAGGTCGACGGCGATAAGCGGGTATGCGCCCGACAGGCGCGCCAGTTGGAGCGTAAGTTGCCCGATCAGACCCACGCCGAAGACGGCCACCGACTGGTCGATCTGTAGCCGGGCGCGGCGCACGCCATGCAGGGCGATGTCAGCCAGGATGACGAAGCCGACGCTATCGAGGTCGTGGGCGGGGTCCAGCCGCTCGATGTACCACGCCGCCGGACCAGCGTCGTCCAGGTCTACCAGCCAATGCGCGCCGTGGTAGCCCGCCGTCAGCACGCGCTCGCCGACGGCGTAGCCCTCGATCGCCGACCCCATGACCTCGACTGTGCCGACGGTCATGTAGCCGAGCGGGGCGGGAGTGGCGGCGCGGCCGGGTGGGTTCTCGCGGTAGTAGTTCATCTCCGTGCCCGCGCTGACGTAGCTGCGCTCGACGCGGACCAGCATCTGGCGCGGGCCGGGCGGGGCCAGGTCGATCTCGACGGCCTCCAGGAGGGGGCCAGGGCGGGCCATCAGGCGCAGGCTGCGCATCTCGTGTCCTCCGCTAATTGACGCCGCTCTGGGCGACATGTATACTGTCGACCATTGACCCTTTGCGCAAGGATACCTTACCCATGCTGCACACTCTGACCTCGCCCCTGGATATGATCGGCCGCTCCAAGTGGGAGTTGGACACGCCCGCGCTCGTGGTCGACCTGGATGCTATGGAGCGCAACATCCGGCTGATGGCCGACTTCCTCGGCGATGGCCCGGTCAAGCTGCGCCCCCACATGAAGACCCACAAGACGCCGCAGATCGCCCTCATGCAGATTCGGGCGGGCGCGGTGGGCGTGACGTGCCAGAAGGTCGGCGAGGCCGAGGCGATGGTGGACGGAGGCGTCGCGGATGTACTCATCGCCAACCAAATCGTCGGCCCGGTCAAGATTCGTCGCCTGATGAACCTGGCGCAGCGGGCGCGGATCATGGTCGCCGTGGACAGCGCCGACAACGTGGCCGACCTGTCGCGGGCGGCGGTGGCGGCGGGCGTGACGCTAGGCGTGCTGGTCGAGATCAACCACGGCATGAATCGCTGCGGGACCGAGCCAGGCCAGCCCACCCTCGCCCTGGCGCGCATCGTCGCCGACGCGCCAGGCCTGCGCTTCCTGGGCCTGCAAGCCTACGAGGGCCACGTCGTCATGCTGCCCGACTTCGAGGCGCGCAAGGCAGCGGTCGAGCAGGCGCTCGCGATCGCGATGGACAGCAAGGCCCTCATCGAGGCCGACGGCCTGCCCGTGCCTGTGTTCAGCGGCGGCGGCACCGGCTCCTACGCCATCACCGGCCGCTACCCCGGCGTCACCGAGCTACAGGCGGGGTCGTACGTGACCATGGACGTCGGCTACAGACGCATCGGCATGCCCTTCGAGTGCGCGCTGACGGTGCTGACAACCATCGTCAGCCGCCCCCGCGACGGGGTCATGGTCGGCGACAGCGGCCTCAAGGTGATTACGCCGGAGTTCGGCATGCCCGACATCGTCGACCGGCCGGGCGCGAAAGTCATCTACCTGTCCGAGGAACACACCAAGATCGAGCTTAGCGAGCCGCTACCCGATATCAAGGTCGGCGACAAGATCGAACTCATCCCTAGCCACGGTTGCACGACCTTCAACCTCCACGACTGGGTGTACATGACCCGCCACGACGTGGTCGAGTACGCCTGGCGAGTCACGGCGCGGGGGCGCAGCCAGTAGGCAGTAGTCAGTGGCCCGTGAGCCGTAGGGCGCGGCCGTTCCTCCTGACCACTGACCACTATCTCGCAGCCCACAACCCCCGCAAGGCGCGCCCCGCCAGCGTCCCCGTCACCTCTCCCTCGTCCAGCTCCAACTGACCGTTGACGACGACGTAGTCGACGCCGGTGGCAAGCTGTGCGCCGTTGTCGTACGTGGCGTGGTCCTGCACCGCGTCCGGGTCGAACACCACCAGGTCAGCGGCGAAGCCGGCATGGACCTGGCCGCGGTCGTGGAGGTGGTAGCGGCGGGCGGCGTGGGAGGTCATGTGCCGCACCGCCTCCTCCCAGGTGAAGTCGCCGCGCTCGCGGGTGTGGTAGGCCAGGTAACGGGCGAAGCAGCCATAGCCGCGCGGGTGGGGGCGGCGGCCGGAGTAGATGCCGTCGCTGCCCGCCATGTGGGCCGGGTGCTGCATGACGCGCACCATGTCCTGCTCAGTACGCAAGCCCGCGTGGTGGATGATGGCGCACACCTGCATGTCGCTCTCGGCCAGGCGGTCGCAGATGTAGTCGGTGGGCGACAGGCCGGCCCGCGCCGCCGCCTCAGCGACGCGCAGCCCCTCCTCCTCCGGATGGGCGCGGTTCCACGTCATCTGCAAGGCGTCAAGCCGCCGCTCCGGCGCTTCCAACCAGGGCCGCAGCTGCGCGCGCACCTCCGGCCGCCGCAGCCGCGCGACAGTCGCCTCAACTCCGCCCAGTTGCACCCACTGGGGCAGCGCGCTCATGCCCAGGATGGTGCAGCCCGCCAGATAGCAGTAGGTGTCGAAGGTGACGTCGATGCCCTGGGCGCGGCCCGCGTCGATGAGGGGCAGCAAGATATCAGCGGGGCCGTTGTAGTGGGAGATGTGGACGGGGATGCCCGCCTCGCGCGCCACAGCGTACGTCTCGGCCACGGCCTCGGCGATGCGCTCGCCGTAGCTGCGCATGTGGGTGACGAAGACGCCACCCCACGGCGCGACAGCCTTGCCCAGTTCAACCAGTTCCCAGGTATTGGAGTAGGGGTTGGGGATGTAGTCCAGGCCGGTGGAGTAGCCGATGGCCCCCTCGCGCATGCCCTGGGCGACCAGGCGCTGCATATGGGCCATCTCGTCGGCGGTGGGCAGCCGGTCGTCGAGGCCCATCGCCTCAATGCGCACGTTGCCGTGGGGAACCAGGTAGGCGACGTTGATGGCGGTGTGGTCGTCGAAGCAGGCCAGGTACTCGGCCACGCTCGACCAGTCCCAGCCGATGTCGGGCACGGTGTTGATGGCGGCAAAGTACGACCGCATATAGTCCATGACGCGCGGCGACGCCGGCGCGAAGCCGATGCCATCCTGGCCGATGATGTGGGTGGTGATGCCCTGGCGCAGGCCAGCGGCGTGCTGCGGGTCGGCCAGCAGGATGATGTCGGTATGGACATGAGCGTCGATGAAGCCGGGGGCCAGGAAGCGGTCGGCGACGTCGATGACGCGGTGGGCAGGTTCGTCCACCCTATCGACGGCGACGATGCGGTCGCCCCGGACGCCCACGTCGCCCCTGAACCACGGGCAGCCCGTGCCGTCGAGGATGCGCGCATTCTTGAACAGGATGTCGAGCATATGGCCTCCGTTCTAGCGTGCGCCAGCCGCGCCGCCGCACGCTAGCATCACTCCCCGACAACCGGGTTCTCAAGCGTCCCCAGCCCCTGAATCTCGCAGCGCACCACATCACCAGCCTTGAGATAGGTGGACGTGGTCGCGCCGACGCCGGAAGGCGTGCCGGTCGCGATGACGTCGCCCGGCTCCAGAGTCATCAGGTCGGAGGCGAAGGACACCAGTTCGGCGGTATTGAAGATCATGTGGCGCGTGTTGGAGTTCTGGCGTAGCTGGCCGTTCACCCACAGCTTCATCCACAAGTCGTCGGGGTCGGCCACCTGGTCGGCGGTCAGGATGTACGGCCCCATCGGGGCGAAGCTGTCCTGCCACTTGCCGTTGAGCCAGTCGAAGAAGTCGTCCATCGGGCGCGCCTCGCGGTGCGTCCCGATGTTCAGGCTGCGCGACGAGATGTCGTTGACGATGACATAGCCCGCGACGTAGTCCAGCGCCTGAGCGACCGGCACATGCCTGGCGAGCTTGCCGATGACAATCGCCATCTCCAACTCGTAGTCGACGGTGTCCGACACCCGAGGCAGACGGATGGGGTCGCCGGCGCCGATGATGGTGGTGGATGGCTTCATGAACACGCGCGGCGTGATGCGTGTCTTGTCGACGCGCTGGCCGCCCCCCTCGACAATGTGGTCCTGGAAGTTGCCCGCCAGGGCCAGTAGCTTGCCAGGGCGCGGGATAGGCGCGGCCAGCCGCGCCTGGCTCAGCGGGTAGACCCGCCCGCCCGGCTGAACCGGCATGCCCGCCGCGATGAACTCGACCATCGAGCCATCGAAACCCGCGCTTACCAGCCGCTCGCCCTCCAGCATGCCCACCTGGGGCCGACCGTCCACTGAGAATGTCACCAGCTGCATGGCTCCTCCTTGAGGCTACTCGTCCTGGACCGGCATGTAGACCCGCGCCCCATCGCGGCGGTGAGATTGCAGGAAGCCGAGCATGATCTCCACGCTGCGGCGGGCGTCGCGCGCGGGGGACAACGTCTCGCCGCCGACGGTGATAAGGTCCACCATCTCACCCACCGCGCCGAGCACGCCGCCGCGTGTCGTGGCGTGACGCGGCAGGCTGCGGGACACGGTATCGTACGACCCCTCCGGGCCGGGCAGGTGGACGCGGAAGTCGTGGGTTGAGATGCCGGCATGAATCCAGCCCTGCTCGCCGATGACCTCGATACTCGTCTGGGCCTGGGTTCCCTGCGACCCCTGGTACACGGCGCGCACGCCGTTGGCGAAGGCGATGATACCCAGCGCGCCGGGGTCAGTCTTGGGATCGCGGCCGCCGTCGCCCGCGTAGCGTGGCGGGTAGGCGTCGAAGTCCTCGTCCAGGGCGGCCATGACCCACACGGGATCGCTGTCGGCGAAGAAGGTGATGAGATCGATGATATGCGTCCCGTTGCGGAACAGCATCGCCCGCTCGCCATTGAGGGTAGCGTTGATACGGGTCACACGGCCGATGGTTCCCTCGCGAATCAGGCGGCGCATCGCCTGGTACTCATACACCCAGCGGCGCGTATGCTCGACGGACAGGCGCACGCCGTAACGCTCGGCGGCGGCCAGGATGCGGTCGGCGTCGCGAATAGTTGTCGCCAAAGGTTTCTCAAGGACGATGCCCCTGACACCGGCCTCACAGGCGGCGACCACCATGTCGGCGTGGAGGTGGTCGGGGGTGCAGATGCTGAGCAGGTCCAGGTCAGCGTCGGCGAGCATGCGCCGGTAGTCATCGTAGGCGCGCAGGCGCGGCCAGCGCGTCGCCCAGCGCGCGACGAAGGCGTCGCGGGTAGCGGGCAGCACGTCGCAGATAGCGACGACCTCGGTCTCTGGTAGCTGGTCGTAGGCGGCGGCGTGACTGTAGGGGTGGCGCACGCCGAGGGCCACGGCCGGTGCGGGGTCAGGCGGATTGGCGGCGATCCAGGCCAGGCCGATGATGCCGGCGCGCAGCGGGGGCATCGGACACTCCTCTGTGCTTTGTCGACAACCTAATGTATACAACCGGTGGGCGGATTATACGCGACGGGGTGAAGGTGTCAACTTCAGGCGCGGGCCGGAGTGGCTGACGAGGTGGGCGCGGACGCGGCGGCCTCCGGCGGGCGGCGGAAGAACAGCACGCCGCTGACGATCCACAGCAGACCGGCCACGACGAGCATGGGCCGCACGCCGACAACGTTGGCGGCAGCCACGCCCAGCAGCGGACTGGCGAAGGCGCAGAGCTGGACGAGCATGGTATACACCGCCAGGGACATGGCCCGCCGCTCCTCGGGCAGGGTCTTGAGCAGGGTGTTATAGTGGCTCAGGGTGAGGCTGGAGAAGGCCAGGCCATACAGCGCCGACAGCGCCAGAATCAGTTCCAGGGACGGCGTCAGGCCGACGAGCAAGGGGAAGAAACCCGACAGGAGCATCGACCACGACAGGACGCGGCCCGTCCCGTAGCGGCGCACCCAGCGCTGGACGAGGAAGTAGCCGAGCATCCCCGTCAGGCTGACGACGGCTGCCTGCGCCCCCACCCAGGTGTTGCTGGCCCCCATCTCCCGCACGTAGAGCAGACTATACAGTGGGGCAGCCATCCACAGGCCGAGGGCGTGGGGCAAGGTGTTGCCGGTTACACGCTTCAGGGCGGGTGAGCCGCGCAGAGTTTGCCACGCCGCGCGCGGTGAGATGGACGGGCGCGCGGCTGTCGGCGGCTGCACAACGTCGGGAACCTTGACCCGCGAGACGTAGTACAGGCTGACCAGGCCCGTCAGGTAGCCGGTCAGGTAGAAAAGCTGGTAGCCCAGGGGGAAGGGAATCAGGTCGAGGGCGCGCCCGGCGGCAAGGCTCGTGGTGGTTACCACGGCGGCGAGCAGGATATTGCGCCAGGCGACAACCTCGGCCCGCCGACCCTCCGGCACGACGGCGGCGAAGATGGCGTTGAAGGCGATGCTGATAGGCCCCAGGGCAATGTTCATCACGCCGACAATGATGACCAGGGCCAGGGCTTGCTGGTTGTGAACGAGGGAGGGCATCAGGGCCATGGCGAGGAAGCCCAGCCGGTAGCCAACGATGGACTTGACCAGGGCGGGCATGAGGTTGCGCTGCCCTTCCAGCCAGCGGGCGGACGGCAGCGTGAACAGAGCAGTAATCAGGGGCGGCAGGGCGGATACCATGCCGACCAGGAAGTCCGACGCGCCCAGACGCACGGCGAACACGCTGTTGAAGCTGAGGGTGGCAATGGCGATGCCGAGCCAGGCGATCTCGATGTAGAGGTAGTGGGCGTTCCAGTCGTCGACGTTATCCCCCGTCGGGCGTCGTAGCGGCTGCGGTAGCAACGACTGAAACATGACGCCCTACGCGCGGCCTGACAGCTCGCGATACAGCCGCTCGACAGCGGCCCACACCTGCGCGGGGTCGTCGCTGGCCTCGTTGGTCCCCAGCCCGCCGCGATACGACCAGGTGTAGAAGGAGTCGCAGCCAACCTCGGCCAGGCGGCGGCCGCCCGCGTAAACCTCCTCCTCACAGCCGGCCGGGATGCGCCAGCCTTGCAGCCACACCTGCGACTGTTTCCCGTGGCCGTCGCACAACGCCTTCATGGCGCGCGTGTCGGCCACAGCGTCGCCGAGCGTCATGCGAAAGAAGGGCAGCAACCAGTACGGGTCCGTGCCCAGGACATCCAGGCCGTCGACTTCCGCCACCGCCGGCCAGGCGTCGCGATCGATGGGCATCAGGCAGGTGATGGTCGTCAGCGCGGGGTCGATGGCCTTCACGCGGCGACAGATGTCGGCAATGTAGCCCCGCACCGTGGCCCGCTGAAAGCTGTCAGCGGCCTCGGGGCTGGCATGGCGCAGGTCGCCGCCGAAGGCCACCCGGCAGTGGGCGCAAAAACACTCCTGGCGCGTCGGCTCGTCGATGAAAAGGCCCGCGAAGCCCGCCTCGCGACACTGCTCCGCGATGCGACCGAAGCGCTCGCCGAGCAGGGGATTGTTCAGGCAGGCCAGGGGCGCTACACTGCCATCGCGGGCAACGCGCCACAACTCAGGGTGCTCCAGCATCAGCCGTGACATGCGCCCGCCGCCAAAGGTGTTGGCGTAGCCCCAGATGACGGCGTAGGGGCGCAGGCCGTGATCGCGGGCAATGGCCGGGCCGTAGGTGAGCGCGCCCGTCAGCGTATCCAGGTGGTTCTCCTGGATGGCGAACAGGACCTCGGTACAGCCGATATCTGCCAGGTGGCCCATGTCGGCGGCGATGTGGTCGGGCAAATGCGATGGGATGTAGCTGACTCCCAGGTCCATGTGACGGCTTCCTTCCCTTCGTGGCTCTCGCTGCGGATGTGGCTATCCGCAGCGAGCCAGCGCGCAAGCGCCGGGCCTACCTATCCACCCCCCACCAGCGCCGGTACACCTCGGCGGCCTTCGCCAACTCGTCGATGGCGACCCACTCTACCTCGCCGTGGGCCTGGTCGATGGAGCCGGGGCCGAAGATGACCGTCTCGCGGGCCAGGTTGCCGTAGGCGCAGGCATTCGTGCCATAGGGCACGACGGCCGGCGCATTGCCCGACCAGGCAGCGAGTTGCTGGAGCCAGGGGGTGTCGGGCGGTTGATAGAAGGCGTCGAACTCGCGCACCACCGTCGTCGTGACCGGCATGGCGGAGCGGGCGGCGGCGAACTCGCCCAACGCCTCGCCCGCCGCGAGGGCGCGCTCCCCGACCACCACGCGGCGGTCGATGGCGAGGGTGCAGGTATCGGGAATGACGTTCAGCGCGTGGCCGCCGTGAATGATGGTAACGCTCAGGGTGGGGTTGCCGATGGGGCTGGGGTCGAGGCTCTGTAAACGACGGTTCTCCTCGTCCAGGGCGAGAATCAGGTGCGCCGCGCCGGTGATGGCGTTCTGGCCCAGGTGCGGCTGCGACGAGTGGGCCGTCTTGCCGTGGACGGTCATCTCGACACGCGCGCCGCCCTTGTGGCCGTGGACGGGCCGACACAGCGTCGGCTCGGCGACCATGAGCGTGTCCAGGGTCAGCCGTTGGCGTCGCACCCATTGGGCGAAGGCCTTCGCCCCGCCCTGCCCGACCTCCTCATCGACCGTGGCGACGACCAGAACGTTGGGCGCGGGCCGCTGCCCGGCGGCGCGCAGCTCTTCCAGCACGGCCAGGGCAACGCCCAGGCTGGCCTTGGTATCGACTGCCCCGCGCCCCCAGACCTTGCCAGCCTCGACGCGGCCGTCGAAGGGGTCGCCGAGCATCTGCTCCACGCCCACCGTGTCGATATGGACGTCCAGCGCGGCCCAGGCGTCGGTCGTCCCGCGCCAGATGCCCAGGACATTCCAGCGATGTGGGTAGGCGAGATCGCGGTGAACCTCGCCGCCCAACTCAGCGAACCAGTGCTCAAGCTGTGTCGCCAGGCGCGCCTCGCCCGTCGTCCCCGCGCGGGGCCCGGCGTGGTCGGGGTGGACGCTGGGTGTCTGAACCAGGCGGGCGAGCCATTCCGCCAGGCGGGTGGGGTCGGGCATGGGCAGGCCTCCTCTCTGTGCGTCGGGAGAGTATGCCGCGCCCAGCAGGAGGCGTCAAGAAATCGTGCGACCCCGATGTGACTTGAAACGCTAGGGGAGAGGGGTTACGATGACGGGCGCTGTGTGGCGTTCCTATCGCAGCTGGTAAATCAACCCTATGGCTACCACCAACCACGCCGCCAGGGCCAGGTAGATCGTGTACTGCGGTATCACGAACAGGAACGCCAGA
This sequence comes from Anaerolineae bacterium, assembly GCA_034431435.1. GTDB lineage: Bacteria > Chloroflexota > Anaerolineae > Epilineales > JAHCIE01 > JAHCIE01. The sequence continues at coordinate 50,353 of DAOUDG010000016.1, forward strand.
CCCGTTGCCCGCGCCACCTCGAAAGTGCTGACGGTGTACATTCCCAAAGGGAAGACCATGCCCCAATACTGGGGGTCGTAGGTCAGGGGGACACGCTTGTAAACGTGCCGCCAGATGCCCAGGATCAGGAGTAACGGAATCCACCAGGTAGCAATGGACCAGGAGAACAGCGTAAAGCCCTTGAGGAAAGGAAGAATCTCCTGGAGAAATGACCATGCGGATGCATTCAAGATCAACGTCGCCCCGGCGAACGTGGTAATAGCGACGGCGCCCATGTTGATCCAATACGGCGGGGTGAGCAACTCAGGGGTGAGGTGAAAAAAGGCAAAGCGATAGAGGATCAACGTGGTGATGAAGAGATAGAGCGCGCAGCCGATGAGATACATCATCAGCGAGAATAACAGAATGACGGGTTGCCAGTCAGGGAATTGGGAGGAGACGGCGACGCTCAAGAGCGCAACAGATTGTGTAGCAACGACCGAAAGCAGCCAGCCCCCATTCAGCCCAACCTCAATGCTGGGCTTGGTATCGCTCACGGTCACCGCAACAAAGAAGGTGTAAGTCAGCAAGAACCACAGCGCGATTGCCAGAAACCACAAGCCGCTTGCAGTCGTCTTATCTTGGGCGATAAGAACGTACTGGCCGCCGAGCACGCTTGTCCCTGCGACGAGGGTGAAGAATCCCGCTCCACGCGCATGGCTCGTCAGGTCAGCCGTCAGGTTCTGAGTGAACCGAATGAGGCGCGCCAGTGTGAGCAACCAGAGCACGACGTATGCCACTTGATTGATGCGAAAGAGCGTCCACGCAATGGGCGCCATCGCCAACAAATGGGCGGCAATCGAAACGATGCCCGTCGCCATCACCAGCGCGAAATAGCCGGGGTACAGATTCGCGATCGCATGCAGCAAAGAATTGCGGTGGGCAGGCGCTGGGACGGTCATACAGCGTTGAACAGCTCGCTTACCAGTTCGCTCGCTTCGATGTGGCGATAGTACGCCTGCCCCGCACACGCGCGGCACACCACACTCCCATCGCGCACCACCTGACGGTCGTTGATGATCTCTTCCTGACACATGTCGCACACTACGCGCACGCCCTCGCTGGCAACGATCAGCCGTAACGGCGTCGTCAGCGTGACCCATTCCCAACGCAACAATTTCTCATCGGGCATCCGCTGATAGCCAACGAGTTGCGCGCGCCAACGGTCGGTCTCCCCCGGCGCGTACTGGCGCGCAAGAGTTCGCGCTTCGCCGCGCGGTACGACCCGGAGCGCGCGTTCGGTGTGTGTATCGATGAAGGTTGCCGCGACTTTGCCGAAATCTTCGACCCGCAACGTGCGCCGCCCAACCCAGCAGCCCGTCGCCGCGGCCAGGCCATCGGTCACGCAGCCATCGGTCTCGACAATCGTCAGCAGCCGCTTGTCCGCTTGCGGCAGATCGAGATCGAGCATCTCGCCGGCGAACATGCCCATGCGTACACCGAGTACCTGGCGCGGGCAAAGCGTGCGGTGATGCGCGACGCTGGCTTGCAACAGCTCGGCCAGAGTTCTCATGTTTTGTCTGTATTCTGATGGCGATTCCAGATGACAACTTGATAAGGTCGCCACCAGTACGTGAACGGGAACGACAAGAGATGGACGAGCCGCGAGAAGGGGAGAAGCATCACGATGAGAAACGCATTCAGGAAATGATGCTGCACTACCCAGGGCAGAGCCGTGACGTACTGGATCTGGGGGTTGAACCTCACCAGGGAATAGAGCCAGGGCACGGCAATGTGCAGATACCAATCCGAACCCCAGCGGTAAAACAGCGCGATCCAAAACCCCAGAATCACCTGCAAGAGCAAGAGCGCCAGGAGCAGCCAGTCCATCCACGTCGTCACCGCCCGCACGCGCGCGTCCCTCAGGCGGCGAAGGATCAGCAGCGAGAGGCCCACGATCGCCACCACCGCGAGCGCAATCCCGGTCACTTCCATGATGTACAGGCGCATTTCGCTCGAAATCAGGTCGCCCCACAGCGATGGGAAGAGCACGGCGGCGAGATGTGCGCCCAGGATGAGGGTGATGGCGTAGTGCCACGGCACCGAACCCCAGAACAGGGTGCGGTTTTCGAGGAACTGGGACGAGAGGCTGGAAAAAGAGAATCGGTCGTTGAAATAGCGCATCACAGTGACAACGACCGCCAGGCCCACCGCAAAGTAGGGGAACACGACATATAGCACCACATTGAAGGGAGTCGCGTCTTGCATGTTTCGATTACCTCCTACGTGTGGCAAGCGCCTGGCGACCGATACCCGACGGCCACGCACAGCCATCTACGTCGCCACCGCCTCACAGCGCAGCGCCTCGAGCGTCAGTTGCAAGGCGTGCAACAGTCGCTGGTAGACCGAGTACCCGCGTTGGAAGGCCACCGACTCGGTCTCTCCTACCTCGTCTTCCGCCGATGTGCCGGCCATCTTGGCCAGCGTGGGCAGGAGCGCCTCGTTCACAAGTTCGTCGACGGCTGCCTCGTCTGGGCATTCGGCGACAAAGCGCAATATCACGACGAGGTGATCGGCGAGTTCGACACCGTGCGTATAGTTGTGCGCGGCGTAGCATTCTTGCAGCCCCAACAGGAACACACTGCGCTTGTAGGTCTCGCCAAATAGATGGTAGCCGACGTATGGATACGCCATGGCGTTGAGTTCAAAGAACCCGGTATAGATCTCCTCCATCCTGCCCAGGTCGGTGGACGCGGCAAGCGACTGAAAATCGCCCACGATGTCCGCCGCTTCAACACTGAGCGGCGCAACCAGGTCGGCGCATTCTTGCGCCACATCCGGCAGTGCGGGCGACGGGTAATCGAGCAGCGTGGCGAACAGCTGAACCAGGTGTTGCATCTCATGTCCCTCGCAGCGGCGCCTTGCGGAAGCCGAAACCGCCTTCGCGCTTGCGCGTGAACGGGTCGAGGGTCGCCTCGATGGCCTGCTCGCGCGCCAGCGGCGGCACGACAAAGCGCTCCTCAAAGGTCGGCATCGCAGTGAGGTGATAAATCGCTTCGACTTCTTCGGCTGTTGTGCCTCCCATTGCCAGCGCCTGGCGCACCTCGTCCTCTGGCACATCGTTCACGCGCTTGCTACGCATATAGATGCGCACAGCGATGAGTTTGTGATACACCGTCTTCACCAGGTTGGTGTTGCCCGCCGAGAACAGGCTCGCCATGTACTTGATCGGCAGGCGTGCGCGGTCGAGGGAACTGATGAGCGGATGCAGCCCTTCGCGATCGAGCGCGCCTATGTCGTACTGCCCATCCTTCATCTTGGCGAGCACCGGCAGCATCGGCGGCACGTAGAACAGCATCGGCACGGTGCGGAACTCGGGATGTAGGGGCAGCGCGATCTTCCATTGCTTCACGAACTTGTACACCGGCGATTTTTGGGCGGCGTCGATCAGCTGATCGGAGACCCCATTCGCCCTGGCCGACGCGATAACGTCCGGGTTGAAGGGGTCCTCGATGATTGTGCGTTGAGCCTCCACCAGAGCCGGGGCCACCGCCGAGGCTACCTCCACGATACGGTCCGCGTCGTACAGAAGCACGCCCAGATAGCGAATGCGTCCGACACACGAATGGAAACAGGCGGGCGGCTCTCCGCTTTCGAGGCGCGGATAGCACAGGATGCACTTTTCCGACTTGCCGGTTGACCAGTTGAAATACGTCTTCTTATATGGACAACCGGAGATGCACATGCGCCACGCGCGGCATTTGTCCTGGCTCAACAGGACGATGCCATCTTCGCCGCGCTTGTAGATTGCGCCGGCCGGGCAGGCCGCGACGCACCCTGGATTCAGGCAGTGATTACAGATACGCGGCAAATAGAAAAACACGAGGTGCTCGAGTTCCTGCATCTGCGCGCGCTCGTCCTCGGAGAGCGCGTCGAGGTTGACGTCATTCTTGGCATAGACCGGCGAACCGCCCAGGTCGTCGTCCCAGTTAGGCCCCGCCTGGATGTCGATCGGCTTGCCAGTGATGAGCGAAATCGGGCGCGCGGTCGGTTGGTCGTCGCCTTCGGGCGCGTTGAAGAGTTCTTCGAACTGGTACGTCCACGGCTCATAATAGTCATCCATCGTCGGCAGGTTGGGGTTGAAGAAGATATTCCCCAGACCCTGGGTGCGACCCTGTAGTTTCAATTTGAGATCGCCGTTGTGCTTCTCCCAACCACCCTTATACGTTTCCTGGTCTTCCCATTGGGTTGGATAGCCGGTGCCCGGCTTGGTCTCGACATTGTTCCACCACATGTATTCGGCGCCCTTGCGATCGGTCCAGATATTCTTGCACGCGATGCTGCACGTATGGCAACCGATGCACTTGTCGAGATGAAAGACCATGGAGACTTGCGCGCGGATATTCATGTCACCACTCCAGTTTCTCGAGCTTCCTGACAACACAGTAGGTATCGCGCGTGAAGATGCCGATAGGCCCCCAGTAGTTGAAGCCATACGTGAACTGCGCATATCCGCCCGCCAGCTGCACCGGGTTGATGCGCGTGCGCGTGAGGCTGTTGTGCGCGCCGCCGCGCCGCCCGCCGCGCACCTGCGATTTCGGGATCGAGAGCGTGCGCTCGGGCGCGTGATAGACCATGCACGTGCCTTGCTGCACCCGCGCGCTGACCGCCGCGCGCGTCACCATCACCCCGTTGTCGTTGTACACTTCCACCCAGTCGTTGTCGTTCACGCCTATCTTTTCCGCGTCCTTGTCGTTGATCCAGCACGGCTCGATGCCGCGCGAGAGCGTGAGCATGCGTTGATTGTCGTAGTACGTCGAGTGGATGTGCCATTTGCCGTGCGGCGTGATGTAGTTCAATACGAGACTCTGGTCGTCCACCAGACTCTCTACGACATCGCCGGTGCGCACTGGATTGAGCTTCGGCTTGTACGTCGGCAGATGCTCGCCGAAGTCGAGATAGTGCAGATGGTCAACGTAGAAATGCTGGCGGCCCGTGAGCGTGCGCCACGGCACCAGGCGCTCGATGTTCATGCACCACGCGGCATACGCGCGACCGTCGTTGACGACCCCCGTCCAGCATGGGCTGATCAGCGTGCGGCGTACCTGGCGCGTGATATCGAGGAACGTCATGCGCACGCCGCGAACCTCTTCCGCGAGGTCGGCGAGCGGCACGCCGACAAGCTCTTCTTCGTGCTTGAACGCATTGTAGGCGACGTCCCCGTTCGTCTCGGGCGCGAGGGCGAGCAACGTATTCGCCGCGTCGAGCGCATCTTCGAGGCTGGGGTATCTTTGGCCGCCCCACTCCACACAGCGCATATGGCGCGGGTCGGGCGATAGACCCACGGGGTTATCCATCAATGCATCGTACTGCTCGGCGATGGGAACATGCACACCATTGCCGCTGAGACCGTCTCTCCGCACCAGCGGGCCAAGCGAGATGAAACGATGGTAGAGATTCCTGTAATCGCGCTCGACGATGGCGAGATGCGGCATCGTCTTGCCAGGAATCGGCTCGCACTCGCCCGCCCGCCAATCCTGCACCTGGGTCTGCGCCAGTTCGTCGGGTGTGTCGTGCAACAACGGGTAAGCGACCACGTCTTTGACGGGTTCAGGGAAAATGGTCGGCGCGAGTTCGCTCACTTTCTTCGCGAACGCCTTGAAAATCTCCCAGTCCGATTTCGCTTCCCACACGGGCGGCACTGCCTGGCCCAACGGATGCACGAAGGAGTGCAGGTCGGTCGTGTTCAGATCGTTCTTCTCGTACCACATCGCCGTCGGCAGAATGACGTCGGAGTAGAGGGCGGACGTGTCCATTCGGAAGTTGATGTCCACGACCAGGTCCATCTTGCCACGCGGCGCCGGCTCGCGGAACGTGACGGTCTTGACTTTGCCTTTCGCGTGTTCTTCCGCGATGGCATTGTCGTGGGTGCCAAGATAGTGGCGCAGGAAGAACTCATGCCCCTTCGCGCTCGCCATGATGGCGTTGCCGCGCCAGATGAACCACACGCGCGGCCAGTTTTCTTTGGCGTCGGGATCGTCTACCGCGAAGCCCAGCTCGCCCGATTGCAGTTGATCGACCACCGAGCGAATCGTCTCGTCGTTCGTTGCTCCCTCGCGCGCCAGATCGAACGGGTTGCGGTTGAACTGTGGGTAGTACGGCATCCAGCCCATGCGCACCGAGCGCGCCTCTTGATCCATCGCGTGGCCCTTGGCCCATTTGGCGTCCGGTGGGACAGGGGCATAATCGGTGAAATCACCTTCATAGCGCCACTGGTCGCTATTCACGTAATGCCAGGTCGGCGTTTGCTGGCGGCGCGGCGGCTTGACCCAGTCGAGGGCAAACGCGAGGGATGTCCACGGCGCGACGAGCGTCAGCTTTTCTTGGCCGACATAGTGGTTCATGCCGCCGCCGTTCACGCCGCAACAGCCGCACAGAATCAGCGCGGTGATCGGCGCACGATACGACAGGTTGTTGTTGTACCAGTGATTGATGCTGGCGCCGATAATGATCATCGACTTGCCGTTCGTCGCTTCCGCGTTGGCTGCAAACTCGCGCGCCAGGCGAATGATGGTGTCGCGTCCGATGCCCGTGTACTGTTCCTGCCACGCGGGAGTGTACGGCGTCATATCGTCGTAGTCGTGAGCGTAATCGCCCGGCAAACCGCGCGACACGCCAAACTGGGCAACGAGCAGATCGAAGGCGGTAGCCACCGGCACGCGCCCTTCGCTCGTTTCGATGTACTTGACGGGCACGCCGCGCAAGAACGTCTTGCCCGACGCGAATTCGTAGAACTCGACCTGTACAACTTCATCATGCTGATCGAGGAACGACAGCACTGGGTCGATGGGTGTATCGTCCAGGCCGTCCTCCATCTTGAGATTCCATTGCCCCTTCTGGCTCTGCCAGCGATAGCCGACACTGCCTTTCGGCATCTTGGGCTGACTGGTCGTGGCATCAAAGACAAGCAGCTTCCACTCGCCATTCTCGACGTCCCCGTAACGGGCGACGCGATTCGCGCGCACGAGCTGCCCCGCCTTGTAACCCGCCCCGTTCTTGGTCAGGTTGACGAGGAACGGGCCGTCGGTGTACTGCTTGAGGTAGTCGACAAAGTAGGGGACCTTCTTGTTAGTATGAAACTCTTGAAGAATGACGTGATTGATCGCCATCCACATCGCGGTGTCCTGTCCTGCCTGCACAGGAATCCACCAGTCCGAATATTTGGCGACCTGGGAGAAGTCGGGCGAGATGACGACGAACTTGGCGCCATTGTGCCGCGCTTCGGAGATGAAATGCACGTCGGGCGTGCGCGTCATATTCGGATTCGACCCCATCGCGATGATGTACTGGCTGTTGTACCAGTCCGCGCTCTCACACACGTCGGTTTGATCGCCCCAGATCTCGGGGAAGGCATTCGGCAGGTCGGCGTACCAATCGTAGAAGCTCATATTCACGCCACCGAAAAGCTGCAAGAAGCGTGACCCTCCGGCGTACGACAGGTACGACATGGCGGGAATCGGCGAGAAACCGAACACGCGATCAGGCCCGTAGGTTTTCGCGGTATAGAGCGTGGAGGCAGCGACGATTTCTAGCACCTCGTCCCAGTTCGAACGCCGAAAGCCGCCTTTGCCGCGCGCCTTCTGATAGCGCGCGCGCTTGGCGTCATCTTCGACGATCGACCCCCACGCCTCGATGGGGTTCGCGTTCTTCGCCTTTGCTTCGCGCCACAAGTCCATCAACGGCCCGCGCAGGTAGGGATACTTGACACGGATCGGGCTGTAGACATACCACGACGCAGAGATGCCGCGCTGACAGCCGCGCGGCTCGTAGGGCGGCAGACCCGGCTCAAGCAGGGGGTAATCGGTCTGCTGCATTTCCCAGGTGATGATGCCGTCTTTGACATAGACCGCCCAGGAACAACCGCCCGTGCAATTGACGCCGTGCGTGCTACGAATCACGTTGTCGTGTTGCCAGCGATTGCGATAGAACTCTTCCCACTGGCGCGCTTTGGGATTGACGAGGTCCTGGATCCAGCCCATTGTGTCCACTCCTCACGAGGCAGAAGCTGAAGATTCAGCGGCGTATCTGGAGCTCACGTCTTCGGCAGCCGCGCGCGCTGCACGAGCGGACGCCGCACCGCCACCAATCGCTTGCGCCAATACAGTTGCACGATGGCAAGAAGCACAATCGCGACAATGGCGACGATGATGGCGAGTTGCCTGACCATATCCGATGGGCGTTCGCTTATAGAAACTTGCCCGAGGAACGCGACCAGGTCGGCTTGCTCCTGCGGCGTGAGCGGGTTATTGCTCCACACCGCGTTCATTATCGGGGTGGGCACGCCGCCCAGGAATGCCGTGGTACCTGCGTCGCCGCCGTACTTGGTGTACGCGGCCGTCAAGTCAGGCCCCAGCGCGCCGCCGCCCAGCGCGCCGATGGCGCCGGCGCTGTGACAACCCATACACGGCGGTCCGCCATTCGCAAAGCGGTGCGCGCCGGTAAAGAGCGCCCTGCCAGTTGCCGTGTCGCCCGGTGGCAATTGGGGAACGGCCGGCGCGGTGGACGCACCGGCCTGATTCGCGCCCAAGAACGCGATGAGTGACGCGACTTGGGCATCGGTTAGCCCCAGGTTCGGCATGGGAATATTGTTGAATTCCGCCAGGAGTTGCACCGCCGTCGGGTCTTTGGCAGCGAGCATCTGGTCTGGCGCAGACAACCATTTGGTCAGCCACGCCGGGTCGCGCTGGGTCGTCACGCCCTGCAGGTCAGGGCCGGCCAACGGGCCTTTGCCGATGGTGTGACACGCGACGCATTTTTCGCTGAAGAGCTTTTGCCCCTCATCGGCGGATTGCGCCGGCGGCGCGGCATTCGCAACGCTACCGAAGGCAATCGCCCCCACAGCGAGCAACGCCAATACTTGGATGGCAAGACTTGTTCTGAACAGCGCTAGCCTGTACATCCAATCTACCCCCTGAGGTAGAATCCGCACCGCGAGCAGCGCGCGCGGCATTTCGGATTACACCATCGCCGCCAGGCGTTCCAGGTCGAGCAGTGTGATTTCCGTGCGTTCGATTCGCACGATGCCTTCATCTTCCAGCTTCTTGAGCGATCGCCAGGCAACTTCGCGCGCCGTTCCCGCAAGTGACGCAAATTCTTGCTGCGACAGCGTGCGTTTCACATGAATGCCATCGGCCTGGAGCGTACCTTCTTGTTGCGCCTGATCGAGGAGAATCCGACAGACGCGCGCAGTGACATCTTTGAATGCGAGGTCACTTGCCAGCATCGCCAGGGTTCGCAAGCGGGCGCTGACCATGTGCAAAACGGCCGAGAGCAGCGACGGGGTACTCCAAATCAAGTCGCGCGCAGTATTGTTCTCGACAAAATAAAGCGTCACCTTGCCGCGCGCAAGAGCAGAACACGAATGGGGGCCGTCGTCGAGAAAAGGCACCAGGTCGAGCGGGTCGCCAGCGCCGACAATCGCGAGGAGTTGTTCTTTGTCATGGCGCGTTTGGACCAGTTTGGCCTGACCCGCCTTGACGATGTACAGGCCCAAACATGGGCTGCCTTCGCGGAAGATAAAGCGGCGATTGATGAACGTGCGCTCCTGCATCGAGCTTGCCAGCGCCGCAAGCTCGGCCGCATCAAGCGAAGCCAGGAGGGGAACCGTCTTCAATTCCTCGCTAGTGGGATCACGCATTGTTCCATCCTGCGGAAAAAACACTGAGCCGCAAGGACTTGCGGCTCAGTATACGGTAGGTGTGACCAAAATACTACCAAAAAAGTCACATCCTCAAGTCATGCTTTTGAGTCGTTCCATATTCAGAATCACAATGCGCTTACCCTGGGCGTCTATCACGCCCGCCCGCTCAAGTCGCAAGAAATCGTGCGCAATCATCTGCGACGTTGCGCCCAACATGCTGGCAAGCAGCTGCTGACTCACGCCCAGATCCAATTCGATACCCCGTGCAGTGGCGCGACCGCGCTCGTCCGCGTAGGTCAGGAGGAGATCGATCAGGCGAGACGAGGAACAGCGCAGCGCCAGACTCGAGGAGAGTTGCATCAGATAACGTGAATGGTTCGCCAGCACGCGCGCGAACAGGGTCACCATGCCGGCGTGGTCGGCGGCCATTGCCAGCGCGCGCTGGCGGTCGATAAAGTAGATAGTTGCCTCATCCAGCGCTTGAGCGTTCGCAGGGCACTTGTCACCGTCGAACAACGGGCACGCGCCCATACACGGCAAACGATCCAGGCGCGCGATACAGAGTGTGAATTCGCGTCCCGACGGCGCAAGGCGATACAGTCGTACCCGCCCGCGCCGCACAAACCACAGCCCGGGGCTTGGCTCACCCTGCGCAAAAATGATCGTGCGTGGGGTATAGTCACGCGCGGTAATCATCTCGCGCACGAGGGCCAGTTCGGCATCATCAAACGGGGCGAAGAGGAAGATCGAGCGCAGATCCTCTATGGTGACGTTCATCACACCCTCGCCTCAAGAAGCGATTCCCCATCGTCGTTGGTATATATTATACCGCGCTGTACTACCCGGAGGGAAGTGAGGGGCCGCTTGCGGGAGGCGTCAAGGTATCGTGGGAGGTCCGTTTAGCTTGAAGGGCCAGGAAAGAGCGACTACAATAACGGAACTATGCTGACGCCTCCCGCTCCCTCCCTCACCCACAGCATCACCGAGCGCCTGGGCGCGCTCCCCTGGGTGGGGGCCGTGGCGTTGGGCGACTCGCGTGTGGGCGGGGTTACCGACGCTGTGTCGGACCAGGAGAACATCGCATGACAGAGGCAGTGGTATCGCAGTCGACGGAAGTCCACGACGCGGAGATTCTGGCCCAGGCGCGGGCAGTGCTGGATGCCTGTCGCGATGGGCGGGCGATGCAAGACGCCGTCGTCGCCGCTGTGCGGCGCAACGAGCAGTGGCGCGGCGAGCAATGCATCAACCTCCTCGCGCCGGAAGCGCCGACCAGCCCGACCGTCCGCGCGCTGCTGGCGTCGGAGGTTGGTACCCGCGCCGCCGAGGGCCACATCGGCAAGGTCAACCGCTGGTTCGCAGGGACCAAGTACATCGATGAGATTGAGGCGCTGTGCGTCGAGCTGCTCAAGCAGGCCCTGCGCGCCCGCTACGCCGACCACCGCCTTGTCGCCAGCATGATCGGCAATCTGGCCGTCTATACTGCGCTGACCGAGCCGGGCGACGTCATCATGAGCATCGCGCAGCCCTTCGGCGGCCATTCCAGCAACCGCTGGGATGGCCCGGCCGGCGTGCGCGGGCTGAAGATCGTCGACGTGCCCATGAATCCCGACGAACTGGTGGTGGACCTGGACCTTTTCCGCAAGGTGGCGCCCCTGGTTCGGCCGAAGCTCGTCGCCGTGGGCGCGTCGATGACCCTGTTCCCCTTCCCACTGCGAGAGATGAGTGAGGTCATCGCGGAGTGGGGTGGCAAGCTCTACTTCGATGGCGCGCACCAGATCGGCCTCATCGCGGGCAGCCAGTTCCAGGACCCGCTGCGCGAGGGTGCGGTGGTGCTGACTGGCTCGGCGGGCAAGACCTTTAGCGGGCCGCAGAGCGGCATCATCGTCTGGGATGACCCGGCGCTGACCGGGCCGCTGAGCCACGCCATCTTCCCCGTCCTGGCGGCGACGCATCAGGTCAACCGCGTTGCCGCGCTGGCTGTCTCGGCGGCCGAGATGATTGAGTTTGGCCAGGCCTACATGGCCCAAATCGTCCGCAACGCCCAGGCCCTCGGCGCGGCGCTGGAGAAGCGCGGCATTCGCGTGCTCGGCGCGCACAAGGGCTACACGCGCACGCATCAGGTCATCGCCGACGTGCGGGCCTACGGCGGCGGCCTGGACACGGCGCACCTGCTGGCGCGGGCCAACCTGGTCACGAACAAGAACCTCATCCCCGGCGACAGCGCGGCGGACTGGGATCGGCCGGGTGGGTTGCGCCTCGGGACCATCGAGGTGACGCGCTACGGGATGCGCGAGCCGGAGATGGACGTCATCGCCGACTTCATGGGCCGTATCCTGGTCGAGGGACAGTCGCCCGCGACGGTCGGGGAAGACGTGGTCGACTTCCGCCAGGGCTATCAGACTCTGTACTACAACTTCGACCACGGCCTGCCGCCCCAGTGAGTCCTATGCCGCGCCACATCGCCTTTATGCGCGCCATCAACGTCGGCGGGCACATCGTCAAGATGGACGCGCTGCGTCGATTGTTCGAAGAGCTGGGCTTCGAGGAGGTGGAGACGTTCATCGCCAGCGGCAACGTCGTGTTCGAGACGGCGGAGACGGATGCAGCGGCGCTGGAGCGACGGATTGAGGCTCACCTGCGCGACGCCCTCGGCTACGACGTGGCGACGTTCCTCCGTAGCGACGCCGAGGTGGCCGCCATCGCCGCTTACCAGCCTTTCCCGCCGACCGAGCTGGCGGCGGCGCAGGCGCTCAACGTCGGTTTTCTGGGGGAGGTCCTCGACGACGACGCGGTGGCGAAGGTGCACGCCTTCGCCACCGCTATCGACACGTTCCACGTTCACCAGCGCGAGATCTACTGGGCGTGCCGCAAGAAACAGAGCGAATCGACCTTCTCCAACGCAGTCCTGGAGCGCGCCCTACGCCGACGGGCCACCTGGCGCGGCATCAACACGGTCCAGCGGCTGGCGGTGAAGTACCCGCCACGGGGCGGCTGAGGCACGGGGACGCCTGCGTTTGCCGGGCTGGGCCGAAGTGTGTAACATAGCCTGCCCGTGACTCGTCGCCGCGAGGCTGCCATGTCCCAGCTCACCCCCGACAGCCGGACCCGTCTCCGCAAGGCGCTCGCTGAGTACTTCAGCCTCGACGAGCTAGACACCCTCTGCTCCGATCTCGGTGTCGACTACGAGAGCGTACCCGGCTATGGCCGCGACAAGGAGACCCGGGTCCGCGAGATTGTCACGTACTTCGAGGACCGTGGCCGCCTCAACGACCTCGTCGCTCAGTGCGCCACGGAACGCCCCCTGGTCCGCTGGTCGGACCTGCTGCGCTTCGCCCCGGACGAGCCGCCCCTTGCCACGAGCAATGCGCCCCAGGCCCGACAGCGCGGCGGCGCGGGCATGCTCCTGGCCCTGCTGCTCGTGGTGGCGGCGGTGACGATCGGCGCGCTGTTCGCCCTGCGCGGCCGATCGTCAGGCGAAACCAGCGCGACGCCGAGGCCCACGCCACCCGCTGCCAGCGCCGCCGCGCTGCCAACGCCCACCCGGGTCAACGCGCCGCAGGGCGCCGCGCCGACCCTCGCCCCTCTTCTGGCGTCCGGTGTCACGCCCACGCTCACGCCGCCCACCACCCTGAACGTCTCGCGCACGGCGGCCCGCTCGGTCAAGCCACACTTGCTGGTGGACGGAAAGGGCGTCCTGCACCTGGCATGGCTCGATGACACCCTCCGCCAGGGCCAGTCCGACCTGTTCAAGTCCGATGTCTTGCATCGCCAGCTTCAACCCAACGGCCAGTGGTCCGAGATCACGAACCTCAGCGAGGGGTTCCGGTCGGTGGCCAACGATTCTCTACAGATGCTGCTCAACCCGGCCGCTGCGCCCTGCGTGATCTGGCAGGGCGACGCCAGCCGCGAGAACGTGGACGGCTTCTACATGCGCTGCCTGGCGAATGGACAGTGGGCGCCGCCGCAGCGGGTGCAGCAGAGTTCTCTCAGCGGCGGGATGGTTGGGGCCTTCGCACCCGATGGCAAGCTGGTCTCAATACGAACGCAACCGCCGGGCTATACGCCCCTGTTCGGCGACACTGACCTGTCCGATGGCCTGAAAGCAGCGAGTGGCATCCAGTTCGCGATCGATACGGCGGGCACGTACCACCTGGCCTGGGTTCGGCTCGGCGATCCTTATAGCCTGGAATATCGCTCTTCCTCTGACGGCGGCGCTACCTGGACACCCGCCGTTCGCTTGAGCACGGACTCTGCCATCCCTGCCGGCAACTGGGTGAGGCTGGCCGCCGGCCCGGGGGGAGCGGTCCACCTGGTGTACGGAGGCAACCAGGGGAGTGCGTATTACCGCCGCTGGACGCCCCAGGGCGGCTGGGGCGAGACTCTGGACCTGGGTCGGTTCCGCCTGCCGGCGGGCATCCAGGAGCTCGCGGTCGATAGCGACGGGCGGCCGCACGGGGTGTGGGTGTCGGGTTTCGGTGAAGTCATCTACGGCTATCAGCAACCCGATGAGACATGGTCCCGTCGGCTCATTGCCCCAGTGGGTCGTAGCGGCGTCGTCGCTGCCGTGGCGGTGGACGCGCGAGGGCAGGCGCACATGGCGTGGGAAGCTCAGGACGACGCGCGCGACATCTACTACGCCAGTGTCCCCTGAGTTCACAAGCTACCCCTCGTCGCCCAGCGTCCGCAACCAGCGCAGGATAGCGGCGCGCTCCACGTCGTTGCGCGTCAGGTCGAGGGCGGTCTGGTAGGCGCGGCGGGCGGCGGCGGTCTGCCCCGCGCGGCGCAGCATATCGGCACGCGCCAGGTGGTAGGGGGCGTAGCCGTCCAGGTCGCCGCCGGGCGCTACGCCGGACAGGATGGCGAGGCCCTTGCGCGGGCCGTAGGCCAGGGAGACCGCCACGGCTTCGTTGAGGCGGACGACCGGCGTGTCGACGTGGCGGCGTAGCTCGCGATACAGCGCGGCGATCTGCGGCCAGTCCGTGGCCTCGGCGCGATCCGCCTGGGCGTGCAGGGCGGCGATAGCAGCCTGAATCTGGTAGGGGCCGGGCAGCCGCATGTGCAGCGCCTTGTCCAGCAGCGCCAACCCCTCGTGGATGTTGCGCTGGTCCCATTGCCGGCGATCCTGGTCCTCCAACAGCACCATCTCGCCGCCGGGGTCGAGGCGAGCGCGCCGCCGCGAGTGCTGCAACAGCAGCAAGGCCAGCAGGCCAACCACCTCGGCGTAGCCGCGCTCGGCCACGTCGGTCACCTCGCGACGAATCAGCCCCTCCAGCGCCCGCGTCAGTCGAATCGCTTCCTCGCACAGTTCCTGGCGAAGCAGGGCATCGCCCGTCGTCGCCGCGTAGCCCTCGGTGAAGATGAGGTATAGCACCGCCAGAACCGACTCCAGGCGCTCGGCCAACAGGTGCGCGGGCGGAACCTGGTAGGGGATGCCTGCGTCGCGAATCTTGCGCTTGGCGCGCACGAGGCGCTGGGCCATCGTCGGCACGGGCGTCAGGAAGGCGGCGGCGACCTCGGCGGTGGTCAGGCCGCCCAGGCTGTGTAGCGTCAGCGCGACCTGCTGGTCGGGGGGCAGGGCGGGGTGGCAGCAGGTGAAGATGAGCTTGAGCCGCTCATCGGGGATCTCGCCCAGGGCCTGAATCTCATCCTCGATGGAGGGGCCAGGGTCGGGCAGCGCGGCCAGCGGCTCGTCGTCGAGGGGTGTGGTGCGGTCACGGCGGCGGCGGTCGATGGCCTTGCGGCGGGCCGTGACGGTCAGCCACGCGCCGGGGTTGCGTGGCGCACTATCCGGCCAACGCTCGACGGCGGCCAGGAAGGCGTCTTGCAAGGCGTCCTGGGCCAGGTCGAAGTCGCCCAGCCAGCCGATAAGGGTGGCGAGAACCTGGCCCGCCTCGCGGCGGTAGGCGCGCTCGACGGCATGCCGCTGGTCGTCCGGCGCGATTGGGGAAACAGTGTCCATAGCAGGAGCGCGCGCCCAGCGGCGCATCGGGGCCGCTGGGCGCGGGGGCATCTACTCGCGAGTAAACTCCATGATGGGCCGAATCTCGATGCTACCCTGGCGCGCGCCAGGAATCTTGCTCGCCCAGTGAATCGCCTGGTCGAGATTCTCGCACTCGACGACGTAGTAGCCGCCGAGTTGCTCCTTCGTCTCGGCGAAAGGGCCGTGGGTGGTCAGGGTCTTGCCGTCGCGGACGCGGATGGTAGTCGCCGCCGAGGTTGGGTACAGGCCCTCGCCGCCGCGCAGCACGCCCGCCGTACCCACCTCGTCGGTGAAGGTGAAGTACTCGGCCATCTCGGCCTGGGCCGCCTCAGGATTCGAGACCATGTAAGCCTCCGCCGCCTTCTCGTCGCCGTAGATCAAGAGCAGATACTGCATCGTGTCATCTCCTTGCTGTGTATAGTGACGTCGTTCTACTCTATCGACGCACGGGTTGCGGCGAAATCGACATCCGGCGCGACCAAATGGTGAACTCGCGGCAGGTTGCTGCGTCAGCCCGCCCAGCGTAGCGCCGGGATGACGAGCAACCACGACAGCATCGCGAAGGTCGGATTGACGAAGGCGATGGGCATGGAGAGCAGGAAGACGCCTGTGATGATGAGGGGACGCAGGGCGTGCCGCCGTCGTTCGGTGGCGGTCAGCCCCGGCGTCACCAGCTCGCGGCGCAGAGCGTACCACCACACCAGCGCCGATGTGAGGCCCACCACGGCCACGGCCAGGGCGTAGAAGATGGTGGCAGTGCGATTCCCGTACTCGCTGAGCACAGCGGTAGGAAAGGGAATGAAGGCAACGGTCATCAGCATGAGCAGGTTCAGAAACAACAGGCGGCTATTGTAGCGCTGTATGAGGCGAAACTTGCGATGATGGCCGATCCAGAACGCGCCGATGACCAGGAAGCTGACCACATAGCCCAGGTACGAGGGCCAGATGTCAACAAGCTGCCGTAGCAGTTCCTGGTTGGAGAGCTGGCCCGCGCTGGGCGGCAGGCGAATCTCCAGCGCCAGCAGGGTGATGGCGATGGCGACGACGGCATCGCTAAAGAAGATGAGCCGATCCAGGCCCAGGCGATCAGTGTGGATGGCGTTGCGGCCTTCGTCGGGCGGCAGGGAGGTAACGGGGTCGGTCATAATTCTCGCATGTTCAACCCTGGCCAGGGGCTTGCGGGGACCGGTCGATAACGCCGGTCCCGCCGGTCAGCAAAGCGCGCATCCTGGCTCGCCTCCTGGAACAGCTTGGTTGACTCAGCCGCCCCACCACAGGTAGCGGCCAATGGCCGAGCCGACATCGCGGAACCCTAGCCGTCGATAGACCGGGTGGCCCATCTCCGTGGCGAAGAGCACGGCGTAGCGATAGCCCCGCGCCCGCGCCTCGACGAGGGGCCACAGGGTAATCGCCCCGCCCACGCCGCGCCCACGCGCCGCCGGCAACGTACCCACCCCATACACGCTGGCGACTCCCGCGCCGCCGAAGAGAATATTGGTAGCCACGGGTTCGCCATCCAGGTAACCCACGTATAGTTGCCACGGCGCGGCCTCGGGGCCGAGGCTGAGCGTCGCGTCAACCCAGGCCTGGCCCGCAAAGGGCGGAACCTCGTAGGCGGCGACGAACACGTCGCGCCAGTCTTCCAGGGTGCGACGGTCAGCGGCGCGGGCGATGGTCAGGCCGGGCGGCAGGCTCGGCTCCGCCAGCGTGTCCAGGTCGAGGGCCATGCCAGGGTCGCCGACGATGTTGGCGGCGAAGCCGTGCGCCTGGAGGCGGTCGGGCAGGTCAGTCGGCTCGTCGCCGGGGCCTGTCCACCAGAACACGTAGGGCGCGCCACGCGCCTGGAACCAGGCCAGGGTGTCGGCGATGCTGGCGTCAGCGGTGTCAGGCGTCAGCCGCGTCCGCCAGACGCCCTTGAACATGGGGCTGGTGGGGAAGGCATGATGGTACGCGAGGGCGGGCGTCTCGTGAAGCTCGGCGTCGGGCAGGGCAGACATGGCGCGGAACAGGGCAAACAGGTTGTCCTGGACGGCCAGGGCCAGTTGTGCGTCGCTCGCCTCCATGAGCGGGGTGTCGGGCATGCGGCTCTTCCTTACTCCCCACCAGGGTGGGGCGCTACCACGCCTCGAATACCTGTAATGCCTCATCCTCCAGGAATGGCCCATCGACCTGGACGCGGCGCGTGCCCCGCGCCAGCACGTCGGCGCAGCGCAGATCAAGGCGGTCGGCAGGTCCGCCCACCAACGCCTGCGTGGCTGGGGCGCTAGCGCCATAGACGACGCGCCCGACGCCACTCGAGTAGATGACTACCGCACACATGGCGCACGGCTCGCCACTGGCGTACAGGGTGCAGTCGGCAAGCTGCGCCCCTGTGTAGTGACGCAGCGCGCCCCGCAGCAGATTGGTCTCGGCGTGGCCGGTGATGTCGGCGGTCGTGGCGGTGTTGTTCTCGCCCTCGGCCAGAACCTGCCCGTCGCCATCGACCAGTACGGCTCCGTAAGGGCGGTCGCCGCGCGCCCCGGCCCGCCGCGCGCCCTCGATGGCGAGGCGCATGAAGTGGGCATCGCGTTCGTTGGATGTTTGACTCACACAGCCTCCCTCGGTGACGCTGCTATTCTAGTGCTCGTGCCCATCCTGTCAACCCGGCCGCGAGCGGCCGACGTCCGTGCAGTTGACACCGCCGCCCTGCCTCGGCTATCATCCGCTCCAACAGTTCCCGGCATTGTATACACTCGACAAGTCGACGGTTGAACGAGGAGCCACAGATGACCTACTCACGCGCCAGGTCGCAGGCGTTACTGGAACGGGCGAAGAACTCCCTGGCGGGCGGCGTGGGCAGCGGCGTCCGCCTCGCCGAGCAGCCGGGCCCGCTGTATTTCGAGCGCGGTGTCGGCCCGCGCATCTACGACGTGGACGGCAACGAGTACATCGACTACGTGCTGGGCCAGGGGCCGCTCCTGCTGGGCCACAGCCCGCAGCCGGTGATCGATGCCGTGCGCGAGCAGGTCGGCCAGTTGCTCATCTCGGCCGGCGAGCATGTCGTGGAAATCGAGCTGTCAGAGCGGCTCCAGCGCAGCCTGCCGGTGGCGGGCCTGGTGCGCTACAACGGCTCCGGCTCGGAGGCGGTCGCCTCGGCGCTGCGCATCGCCCGCGCCGCCACCGGCCGCGAGAAGTACATCAAGTTCGAGGGCCACTACCACGGCTGGCCCGATCCGGTCATCATCAGCTACTGGCCCGACCCGGCCCAGGCGGGGCCACGCGAGCATCCTCGCGCCATCCCCGGCAGCGGCGGCATGGTGGGCCACGTCCTCGAAGAGGTCATCGTCCTGCCCTGGAATGACCTGGCGGTGGTGGAAGCGACGCTCCGCGAGTGGGGCCATGAGGTGGCCGCCCTCATCACCGAGCCGATCATGGTCAACTCCGGCGGCATCGCGCCGGGGCCGGGCTATCTCGAAGGGCTGCGGCGACTGACCGAGCAGTACGGTGTCGTGCTCATCTTCGACGAGGTGATCACCGGCTTTCGCGTGGCGCTGGGTGGGGCGCAGGAGCTGTACGGCGTCACACCCGACCTGGCGACGTATGCCAAGGGCATCGCGGCCGGGCTGCCCCTGGCCGCCGTCGCGGGCAAGCGCGAATTGATGGACCTCATCGTCAATGGCTCGGTGCTGCACGGCGGGACGTACAACACCCACCCGCTGGTCATGGCGGGCGCGAACGCGGCCGTCGCCTATCTCGAACGGGAGCGCGACACGGTCTACCCACGCCTGTTCGCGATGGGCGACCGCCTGCGTGACGGGCTGCGGGCCATATGCGGCCGGCGCGGCGTCCCGTGCGTGGCGAGCGGGGTCGGTCCCGCCGTGCAGCTGACCTTCACCGACCGGCCCGCCATTGTTGACTACCGCGACTATGCGGCCCGCGACCAGGCCCTCTACCAGAAATTTGTAGCCCAGCTGGCGGTGCGCGGCGTGCGGACTATCCTGCGCGGGACGTGGTACATCTCGGCGGCCCACACCGCCGACGATATCGACGCCACGCTCGCCGCGGCCGATGCCGCGCTGGCGGCGGCGCTGGGGTAGGTGGGCGCGGGTCGCCCAATGGAGACAGTATGCCCGATACCAGCGACAAGTTCAGCCTGCGCTGCCTGATGTGCGGCCATGCCATGCCGGACGCGGACATCAACCGCTGCCCGGTCTGCGGTGGGACGCTGGACATCGTCTACGAGCTGGACCGGCTGCGCGACGAGTTCGAGCCGCTAGGGCGCGGGATGTGGCGCGCCTTCGACCTGCTGCCGATACGCGACCGCACCCACATCGTCAGCCTCGGCGAAGGCGACACGCCGCTGCTGCTCAGCGGCGGCCTGGGACCGGCCTGGGGGCTGCCCGATCTACACTTCAAGCTCGAGGGCACGTGCCCCACCGGCTCCTACAAGGACCGCATCGCCGCCGTCAGCATGAGCCGCGCCCGCGAGGTGGGTAAGACGGCCTGGGCGGCCACCTCGTCCGGCAACGCGGGGGCAAGCCTGTCGGCCTATGGCGTGCGGGCCGGGCTGGCGGGCCACCTGTTCGTGCTGGAGAAGGCGTCGCGGGCCAAGATCGCCCAGATTCTGATGTACGGTCCGCGCCTGCGCGCCGTGCAGGGTCTGGGCGTGGACCGCGACGTAGAGATTCAGACCTTCGCCAACGTCCTCGACCTGTGCGACCGCCACAACTGGATGATGCTGGTCACGGCCCGCAAGTTCAGCCCCTTCGGTATGGAGGGCTGCAAGACCATCGCCTACGAGATCTGCGACCAGTTGGGGCGTGCGCCCGATGTGGTCTACGTGCCGGTCGGCGGGGGCGGCTTGCTGAGCAGCGTGTGGAAGGGCTTCCAGGAGTGGGCAGCGCTGGGGCTGACCGACGGCCTGCCGCGCCTGGTGGCCGTGCAGGGCGAGGGCTGCGCGCCCGTGGTGGACGCCTACGCAGCGGGGCGCGACGTGGAACCCATCGCCGCCTGCCACGGCACGATTTCGGGCCTGCAACTGGCCGCCCCGCCGGACGGGCAACTCGCGCTGCGCGCGGTGCGCGAATCGGGGGGCTGGGCCATCGCCGCACCCGATCCCGACACCTACCGAGTGCATGGCGAACTCGCCGCGCGGGAGGGGCTGTTCGTCGAGCCAGCGGCGGCCATCGTGGCGGCGGCAGTGGAACTCGACCGGGCGGCGGGCCGCCTCCACGGCGACGAGACGGTGGTATGCCTGCTGACAGGCATCGGCTTCAAGGTGATGGATGCCGTCAGCCGCGCGACGGAGACCGTCGAGATCCCACTGATTCGCGCCGAGGACATCCCAACCCTGTGAGGAGGCGGCATGCCGCGTATCGCCCTGGGGGGCATCGTCCACGAGACCCACACCTTCGCGCCGACCGTCACGGGGCTGGCGGCCTTCGAGGACTACTTCCTCATCGAGGGCGACGCCATCCTCGACGCCATGCGGGGCACGCGCACGCCTCTGGGCGGCGAGATTGCCGCGCTGGACGCCTTCGGCTACGAGATTGTGCCGCTGCTGTGGGCGACCGCGATGCCGTCGGGGCTGGTGACGGCGGAGGCGTGGGCCACGCTGCGTGACCGACTGCTGGCGCGACTGCGCGGGGCGGGGCCGGTGGACGGGGCGCTGCTGGCGCTGCACGGCGCGATGGCCACCGAAGGCGCGAACGACCCCGAAGGCGAGCTTCTGCTTGCCATCCGCGACATTGTCGGGCCGGACGCGCCCATCGTATCGGCCCTGGACATGCACGGCAACCTGAGCCAGGCGGCCGTGGACGCCGCCGACGCCCTGGTGGCCTTCGACACCAACCCCCACCTGGACACCTACGAGCGGGGGCGGGAGGCGGGCGACATCCTGCGCCGCATGGTCGAGGCGGGCCTGCGCACGGCCCGCGCCCTGCGCCGACCGCCGCTGCTGCTGAGCGCGCTGGCAACCTGGACGGAGCGCGCGCCACTGGCCCCGGTCCACACCCGCGCCCAGGCGATGGAGCAGGATCCGCGGGTGGTGGTCATCAGCGTCATGGGCGGCTTTGCCTACGCTGACACGCCCCACACCGGGATGAGCGTTGCCGTCATCACCGACGGCGATCAGGCTCTTGCCGACCACTACGCCGAGGAGTTGGCCGACATCGCCTGGCAGCATCGCGCGGCGGCGGCCTACAAGGGCGAACCCGTCGCCGACGCGGTGCGTCGCGCGATGGCCGCCCCACGCGGGCCGGTCATCCTGGCCGACGTGGCCGACAACATCGGCGGCGGCAGTCCGGGCGACGGCACGGTCATCCTGCGCGCCCTGCTCGACGCCGACGCCCAGGACGCGGTCGTGGTCATCGCCGACACCGAGGCCGTGGCCCAGGCGTGGGCGGCGGGAGTCGGGGCGACCGTCGCGCTGACGGTGGGCGGCAAGACCGACCGCCAGCACGGCGCGCCGGTCCAGGTAGCGGGCGTGGTCGAGGGACTGACCGATGGCCGCTTCACGAACGAGGGAATCAACCACTTCTCGCAACTGTACGGTCACGAGATTCACATGGGGCCGTGCGCCGTCGTGCGCGTCGGCGGGGTACGCATCCTGCTCACGACGCGCCGCACGCCGCCGGGCGACCTGGCCCAACTACGCAGCCAGGGCATCGCGCCCGAAGCGCAGCGCATCATCGTCGTCAAGTCGCCGGTGGCGTTCCGTGGCGCGTACCAGCCCATCGCCGCCGAGATCATCGAGGTCGATACGCCGGGCCTGGTCACGGCCGACCTGACGACCTTCGAGTACCGCCACCTGCCCCGCCCAATCTACCCCCTCGATCCCCTGGACTAGCCGCCGCGAGTGGCGAGAGGAGGCGACGTTGCCGGCCCCATCTATCGTCGTTGTTGGCGCGGGCATGGGAGGGCTGGTCGCCGCTCTTCAGGCGCAGACCCTCGGCGCGCGGGTGACGCTGCTGGAGAAAGGCCCGACGCCCGGCGGCTCGCTGGCCCTGTCGGGGGGCACGCTGTGGTGCGCCCGCGACTACGACGATCTGCGCCGCCTCGTGCCGCGCGGCGACCCCGACCTGGGCCGGGCGCTCGTCGACGACTTCGCGGCGGGCGTCGAGTGGCTGCGCGGCCAGGGCGCAACCCCCACGCCGCTGCCATCGCCACCGGACCGCCGCGTCTACTGGCTGGAACCAGGGCCGCCCGCCTTCGTCGCCCAGATGGTTGACCGCCTCCGCGCGGCCGGCGGCGCGCTGGTGATGAACGCGGCAGCGGCTGACCTCCGCCTGTCCTACAACGGGCGGGTGTCGGGGCTGCGCGCCCGCGTGAATGGCGGCGTCCAGAGCTACGACGCCGACGCGGTCATCCTGGCAAGCGGCGGATTCCAGGCCAACCCGGAGATGCGGGCGCGCTACTTTGGGCCGTGGTCCGACCGCCTCGTGCTGCGCAGCAACGCGCACAGCACGGGCGACGGCTTCCACATGGCGACGGCCATCGGCGCGCTGCCCAGCGCGGCCCTGGGCAGCTTCTACGGCCACCTCATGCCCGGCCCACCCGCCGCCGTGCCCGCCGACGACTTTATCGCCTACACCCAGTATCACAGCGGGCAGGCCGTGCTGCTCAACGCGCACGGTGAGCGCTTCACCGACGAGTCCCAGGGCGACGAGACCAACAACCAGGCGGTGCTGCGCCAGCCGGAGGCGCGCGCGGCGCTGGTCTACGATGACGTCGTGTACCGCGCCTTTGCCGTGCGCCCTGCCGGCGGTGGGGCGCGGGCCAGCGACACATTCTACGAGGCCCAGGCCCTCGGCGCACCGGCCGCGACCGCTGACAGCCTGGCGGCCCTGACCGACGCGATGCAGGCGTGGGGTTACCACGCGCCGACGGCTCTGGCGACGCTGGAGGAGTACAACGCGGCGGTGCGAGAGGGGCGGGCCGACCGGCTGCGCGTCCCGCGCCGCACCACCGCCAATCCCCTCACCACGCCCCCCTTCTACGCCCTCGGCGTCGCGCCGGCCATCACCTTCACCCTGGGCGGGTTGCGCATCGACAGGGACGCGCGCGTGCTGGCTCGTGATGGGCAACCCATCCCAGGGCTGTACGCCGTCGGCGCAGACACCGGCGGTATCTACAACGAGCAATACGCGGGTGGGCTGTGCCTGGGCCTCGTTTTCGGCCGCCGGGCGGCAGTTCACGCTGTGACAGGGGAGAGATAGTATGGCCCGCATCGAGCCGCTGGCGACTGTAGCCGTGGAGGCCTTCGACGTGCGGGATCTGGCGCACGGGGCGAAACATTACCTGGCGCTAGACATCGCACCGCTGCCGGGTGGCGAGGAGTTGCGCTTGCCGCTGTTGGCCGCCGTCGGCGCGGAGCCGGGGCCAACGGTGGTCGTGCTGGCGGGCGTCCACGGCGACGAGTACGAGGGGATGCTGGTCATCCCGCAGGTCTTCGCCGACCTGGACCCGACCGCGCTGCGGGGCCGGGCGCTGATGGTCCCGGTATGCAACGTGCCCGCCTTTGTGACCGCGCAACGCTCCAGCCCCATCGACGGCCTGAATCTGGCGCGGGTGTTCCCCGGCGATCCCCACGGGACCATCACGCAGCGCATCGCCTACTGGCTGGGGCGCAAGGTCATTGCCGAGGCAGACCTGCTCATCGACCTGCACAGTGCGGGCCTGGCTTACCACATTCCAACCCTGGTCGGCTATTACCACGCCGATACCGAGGCGGGGCGGGCATCCCAGCGGGTCGCCCGCCACTTCGGCGTCGATGTGCTGTGGGGCCATCCCGACGTGGCGGCGGGTCGGACCGTCTCCTTCGCCACCGAGCGCGGTATTCCCTGGGTGTATACGGAAGCGCCGGGGGCCGGCCGGGCGCGGTCTGAGGACGTGGCGGCCTTCACGCGGGGGGTGCGGAACAGCCTGCGGGTGATGGGCTTGCTTGAAGGCACAGTGGAGCCTGTGACACCCACGCATCATCTGCTAGGGTCAGGCGACCTGGACCGGTCGATTGCCGCCAACGCGGGCGGCCTGTTCGTGCCGGCCGTGGCGCTGCTGGACGACGTGCGGGCGGGGGACGTGCTGGGGGAGGTGCGCGACCCGCTGGGCCGCGCTCTGGAGGTCGTGCGCGCCCCCACGCCGGGTGTGGTCATCAGCATGCGCGGCCTGCTGCGCGTTCATCCCGGCGACGGCCTCTTCGCCCTGACAGGGCGGGCGTAGCCGAAGCTCGTCACGGCGTGCCGCTCGCCAGGGTCTGTTGCAGGCGGGACCAGTCGGCGAGGGTGAGGGTCTCGGCGCGGCGGGTGGGGTCGATGCCCGCTGCGCGCAGGGCCGCGTCGATATCGGCCGCCGGGCGGCGCAGGCCCTGGCTCAGCGAGTTGCGCAGCTGCTTGCGCTTCTGCCCGAAACCCGCCCGCGTCACCGCGAAGAAGCCCGCCACATCCGTCACGCCCTCGGCCGGCTGCGGGTAGACGTCGAGGCGCACGATGGCCGAGTCGACCTTTGGCGGCGGGTAGAACGCGCCGGCCGGCACGCGGGCGACGATGCGCGGCGCGCCAAACAGTTGCACGCTGACCGCCAGCAGGCTCATGTCCGGCGGCCGGGCAACGATGCGCTCGGCCACCTCGCGTTGCACCAGCACGACGACCCGCGTCGGCGGGAGGGACGCCTCCAGGATGTGGCGCAGGACGGCGGAGGTGATGTAGTAGGGCAGGTTGGCAACGACCTTGTAGCGAGTCGCGCCGCGACTCGTGACCAGGTCGCGCAGGTCGGTCTGGAGAATGTCGCCCTGGACGACCTCGACCGCTCGCCCCGGCGTCACCTCGGCGCGCAGCAGGTCCACCATGCGCCCGTCCAGCTCGACGGCGATGACGCGCCCTGCCGCGTCGGCTAACTTGCGGGTCAGCGGACCGGGGCCGGGGCCAATCTCGACCACCGTGTCGTCGGAAGTCAGCTCGGCAGCGGCCACAATCTTGTCGAGCGCGGCGTGGTCCAGCAGGAAGTGCTGGCCCAGGCTCTTCCTGGCCCACAGGCCGTGGCGTTTGAGGAGGGCGGGCAGACTTTCGCGGTCCATGAGGTGGTGGGGAATCAATCGGCCCAGGGACTTATCTCGGTAATCGTGACCAAGGCTACCTGAGTCACCCAGCGGTGGCTGCTTACGGCTGCTCCCTTCCGGTCCTGACCGGGTTCACAGGCCGCTGCCGCTCAGGGCCCCCGTCCGTATTACCGAGATAAGCGCCTGGGCCGATGTGGCGGAGAGGGGGGGATTTGAACCCCCGAGGGCTTTTGACCCAACACGATTTCCAGTCGTGCGCACTAGACCAGACTATGCGACCTCTCCGTGGCGATGGCGCGCTCAATTATAGGCCGTGGACGCCGCTGCGTCAATCCATCGTCCGCCTGGCACTCATTCGACGCCTGGGTGTGACCCGTCTTACGCGGTCGGCGCGTCTGTGACGGGTCGCGTCGCTTCGAAGTCGGCGCGCTCCGCGCTCACGTCCACCTCGGGCATATGCTGTTCCACCACACGGAGCGTCTCGCCGATGAGGCTGTCGAGAACCGCGACGGCCTCGGCGGGCGGCCGGCGGAAGACGTCGGCCAGCCGCGCCGCCAGGTTGGGCGGGGCGATGGTCAGCTCGGCGGCCAGGCGATTCATCCAGCGGAAGCCCAGGTGTGGCAGGTAGACGCGGTTCAAACCCATCAGGCTGAGCAGGATCGCCTTCTCGGCCTGCACGAAGTCGTCGTACAGGAGCAGGCGGTCGTCGCGGTATAGCATCTTCTGGCGCGCCCAGCGCGAGCGGAAGCCCAGATGCTCGCGGACCATCGCCTCCGCCAGGCCGTCGGGGTAGTCGGCGACCACCGCCCGCCACGCTGCGATGAGGTCGCCGCCGTGCAGGGGCAGGGCGTACTGGATGATGGCGATGAGGTCCTGCTTGACCAGCGCGGTATCGTAGCCCTCCACCACATCAGCCAGCCATTGCTCCGTCGCGACCACCAGGCGGTGGCTGACCTGGAACTCGATGCCCGCCACATGGACATCGTCCGACCACTCGGCGTTCTCGTCGTCATAGGGGTACAGGGTGGTGAGCGTGCCGACCTGGGCCGCGGCTGCGCGGCGCGCCTCATCGCGCGGCGCAGCGTCCCAGAAGACGGTCATTTCCACGTCGGAGAAGCGGTCGGCCCAACCCCGTGCCACCGACCCGGCCAGTAGCACGGCCCGCACCCCCGGCAGGGCCGCGTAGGCGGGTGCGACACACTCCGCCAGGGCCAGCCGCCAGGCGCAGGCAGAATTGCGGTCGGCACGCTCGGCCATCAGTTGAGGCACCACACGTCAGACAGGGCCTTGGGGAACAGGACATCGGTCAGGACCCGCGCCGCCTGGCTATCGGGGTAGCAGTCGGCGTAGGCCGCCTCGACTTCATCCAGCGAGCGGTAGCCAAACAACACCTGAAGGAAGGTCAGGTTTGGGAAGCGCACGTCACCCCCCTCCTCGCGCGACGGCTGCCAGGCCTCGACATGGCTCAGCCGGCCGTGCTCGAAGGTCAGGCACACCCCGCCGCGAAAGAAGCTGATGCGCAGGTCGCCGCTATGCCCGGCCGCGACGGAGGCGGCCAGCCGCGCTTCCAGGACAGGGCGGATGTGCAGCAGGAACCCCGCCACATCGGGGACGCGCATGTAGTAGGCGTAGGGCGCGCTGACACGTGGCAGGCGGTTGCCCAGAACGGTATACACCGGGTGGTCGCTGCCCAGCCAGAAGCCGAAGGACTGCATCGGCTGCCCGCCGCGTCTCGCCGCCAGCGCCTCGCCCGCCGCCCACAGGTAGCGGATGACCGACGGCGTGACGGCCAGCCACGACACACCCGGCTTGACTTCGTAGAGTTGCGCGGCGCACATGTCGCCCCACAGCCGCGGCGCGTGACCGACAAAGCCGACCCGCTGCCCGTCGGGGGTCTCAATGGCGCACCAGTCAAGGCGACCGCCGCTCTGCTCGCTCATGCCCAGCAACTCATAGCGCCAGATGTCCGCATCGCGCGGGCAACTGACCAGGTAGCGGCGCTGGCTGGCTGCGTACAGGTCATGGATGAAGGGCAAGTCGTCGACCGTCGCCGGGCGCACCCGATACGGCTCGGCCTCGCCGTCGCGCAGGCGTGGCACGTGGGAGACGTAGCCCGCCCGGCCACCGCCCAGCCCCAGGGCCAGGTCATAGCCGAACTGGCGGTAGTAGAAGGGGATGCCCGTGATGGCCTGGGCCAGATGGCCGCGCGCCGCGCTCCAGGCATGGACCACCTCCATCTGGCGGCGCACCAGGCCGCGCCGCCGATACTCAGGCAGCGTACCCACCAATTCGACGCGGCCGACGCCGAAGGGAATATCGCCATAGGTCCACGTCTGGGGGATGAGGTTCAGCGACGAGACAATGGTCCCGCTGTGGCGGTCTTCGACCAGGGTGAAGTCGTCGGGGCGCAGGGTGGGGTGGGGGCGGGTCAACAAATCGTGGGTCCATACGCCGGCCGCGATATCCGGCTCCGACGAGCCGGGGTTGCGGTGAATCTCGGCGTTGAAGGCCGCCAGCGCCGTCGCGTCGGACGCTCGGCCGCGCCTCAAGAGCAGGCCGTCGCCCAGGTCGCGCAAGATGTCGTGGTCAGTTGCGTGGCTCATACTGTCCATCCCCAGATGCGCCTAGCCGAAACGGGCCGGGTCGAAGGGCGACATGTCGCGGTCAGGGCCGCCACCGCACAACCACAGCGCCATCTGACGGCCCGCCTCGGCGGCAAAGGGCATGCCGTGGCCGGTGCAGCCCGCCGCCACCCACACGCCGCGCTCCAGTGGGCCAATGAGCGGGTTCGCGTCGGGCGTGAAGCCCATGACGCCACCCCAGCGATAGGCGACTGGCGCATCGGCCAGGGCAGGGAAGTTCTCGGCGGCGAAGCTGTCCAGGGCCGCCTGCACTTCCGCCCGCAGCGCGTTCGACCGGTAGCCGCGCTCGGCGTCGGCGGCGACGCGGCGCATCCCGCCCAGCGCCCACGTCCCGTCGGCCGTCTGCTGCCAATACTCGCCGCCCGCGTTGGCCGACCACGCGCCAGGGAAGACCCGCTGCGCCAGCGGGGCCGTCGCCCGCATCTGGCCGCGCACCGGCTCGATGACGCCCGCCAGGCCAGGGTAGACGCTGCCTGTATAGGCGTTCGTCGTCAGCACCACCTCATCGGCCCGGATGTCGCCCTGGTCGGTTTGCACCACCCCGCCGCGCACGTCGGCCACCGCGACCCCCTGGGCCACCCGCGCCCCATGACGGACGGCGGCCCTCGCTACCCCCCGCACCAGCCTGCCGGAGTGCAGCACGCCACCCCGTGGATTGAACCGTGCCCCGCGCCACGCCAGGGCCAGCGGCGTCCCGACCCGCGCCTGAAGTGTGTCGCGGTCGAGCCAGTCCAGGGCGAAGCCGTCGCGTGCCAGTTGCTCGACGGCCGCCTGATGGGCGGCCGCCTCCTCGGCCGATAGGGCGGCGGTATAGCTGCCCTCGGCGCGGAACTGGGCGTCGATGCCCTCCTCCGCCAGCAGGGCGCGCAGGCCCGCCGCGCCATCCTCGGTAAAGGCCCACACGGCGCGCGCCGCGTCCGCCCCCTGCTGCGCGCGAGTGGCCAGGTAATCCTCGGTTGTACCGGGCGACAGGATACCCGCGTTGCGCCCGGTCGCGCCGCTCGCCAGGTCGCCGCGCTCCACCAGGAGCACGTCAGCCCCCACGCGAGCCAGATGCAGCGCGGCGCACGCGCCGAACACGCCGCCGCCCACTACGACCACCTGGGCACGGTCGGGCAGCGGCGCATCGGCCGCGACGGCGGGGGCCGTCGCCAGCCAATAGGAGAGGGGGTTATCGTCGTTGTAGGTCGTCATAGCGGGAAGCATAGCAATGCGTAGCGAGCGCGTCAAGCGCCAGGCGACCGTGGTGAGCGCGCTCGCGGCGGATGTGGCCCGGTATCCTTGCCGCCCCTTGTCAGTGGGCGTATCATTGCCGTATCCAGCTAACTGCACCTCAGGGGCGCTTCACATGGCAGCGACTCTCGTCTCCCTCCTGCCCCTCATCATTGGCGCGGCCCTCGTGCCGCTGCTGATCATCGCGGCCATCCTGCTCCTGACGAGCGAGAAGCAGGGGCCGCTGAAAGCCGTCGCCTTCGTCGTCGGCATGACCCTGGTTCGCCTCGCCCAGGGCCTGCTGTTCGGCTTCGTCTTCAACTCGATAGCTAGCAGAAACATAGGCGACAAGGAGGTCTCTATGATCCGCCGCAGTCTCCCGCTGGCCCTGCTCACGGGCCTCATGCTGGCCCTGGCCGCCGCCCACGCGCCCGCCGCCAGCGCCGACTCCCCCATGTACCGCGCCTTCTGGGTCGATGCCTTCCACGATGGCATCAAGACCCCCGCCCAGGTCGACCGGCTCATCGCCGACCTGGACGCGGCCAACATGAACGCCATCGTCGTCCAGGTCGTGCGTCGCGGTGACTGCTACTGCAACCACGCCACCGCGCCCCGTACCCAGGACCCGCTGGTGACGCCCGGCTTCGACCCGCTGGCCTACCTGATCGAGAAGGCCCACGCGGCCAATCCCCCCATCGAGGTCCACGCCTGGATCATCGCCACCGCGATTTGGAACTCGGCGACCCCGCCCCTCGACCCCAGCCACGTCTTCAACACCCACGGCCCGACGGCAACGGGCCGCGACATGTGGCTGATGGTCCGCTCGGACGGCACGACGCGCCTGGGCAGCGACTGGTACGTCGACCCCGGCCACCCAGACGCCGCCGCCTACATCGCCAGCATCGCCACCAGCATCGTCCAGAACTACGACGTGGATGGCATCAACCTCGACCGCATCCGCTATCCCGACTCCACTGTCGCCGGGCGGAGTTGGAGCTACAACCCGACCGCCGTCGCCCGCTTCAATGCCCGCTATGGCCGCACCGGGACACCCGACAACAGCGACCCCGACTGGCAGCAGTGGCGGCGTGACCAGGTGACGAGTCTCGTCCGCCGCATCTACCTGGCGACTACGGCCATCAAGCCGACGGTCAAGGTCAGCGCCGACACCATCACTTACGGCTACGGCCCGACGACCTGGGCCGAGTGGCTCGCCAGCCGCACCTACAGTGAAGTCTATCAGGACTGGGTCGGCTGGATGGGCGAGGGCATTCTCGACCTCAACATCCCCATGAACTACAAGCGCGAGCACCTGGCCGCCAACTCACCCGCCGCCTGCGGCGGCAATCAGCAGCTCATGTTCGGCCAGTGGGACGCCTGGGCCAGGGCGCAGCTGGGCGCGCGGCAGATGATTATGGGCAACGCGGCCTACCTCAACTACACCGAGAACACGGTGCGCCAGTTCCGCCAGTCCCTGACGCCCGATGCTGGCGGCCGCGCCGCCGTCGGTGTGGCCGCCTACTCCTACGGTGCGCCGGCCTTCAAGCCCGACCCGCCGACACGGGACTGCGGCGGCGTGACAGTGCCCCACGGCACGACCGTCGATAGCAACACCAACGTCGCCGAGGCCGACGCCTTCCGCGCCCAGCTGTCACAGCAGTTGACGACCGCTGATCCCGACGGCCAGCCGCCGCTGTTCGCCGCGCCCGCCGCCATCCCCGCCATGCCCTGGAAGGAGACGCCCAGCCAGGGCCACCTGATGGGCTTCGTCAGCCGCCACGGCGAGGCGACCGAGAATCTCTTCGTTCAGATCATCAGCCTGCCCGGTAATCACATCGTCAGGACGGTCCAGACGGAGGCCAACGGCTTCTTCGGCGTCGTCGGCCTGACGCCAGGCGACTACCGCATCGTCACCTACGCCGACCCGTGGGATCCGCAAGCGTTTCCGCGCCGCCTGATCCGCCACGTCCACATCATGGCGGGCCAGGTGGAGACGGTAACCTTCGAGTAGCGTCTGAGAGCCGCGGCTGGGGCCAGCCGCGGCGAGCGACTGCCTTCCCGCGCCCGCTATGTCGCCACGCCCCGTCGTTGACCCGTGCCCGGCGCGGTGCTATACTACGTTCGGGAGCCAGCATGCGCGTGAGAGTGGGGCATGGCGTCATCGAGCTAGTCCAGGGTGACATCACCCGCGAGACCACCGACGCCATCGTGGACGCCGCCAACACCGCCCTCGTGCCTGGCGGCGGGGTCGATGGCGCGATAACCCGCGCCGCGGGGCCAATCGCCCTGGCCGCCCGCCAACAACTCGGTGGTTGCGCCACGGGCGACGCGAAGATTGGCCCTGGTGGCGACTTGCCTGCGCGCTACATTATCTACGCGGTCGGGCCGGTCTATCGCGGCGGTGGAGGCGGCGAGGCCGCGTTGCTGGCGAGCGCGTATCGTCGCAGCCTCGAAGTCGCCGCCGCGCACGGACTGGGTAGTGTGGCCTTCCCGGCCATCAGTACCGGTATCTACGGCTACCCGATGGCCGAGGCGGCCGACGTCGCCCTGGCTGTCATTGCTGCGCACATGGGCCAGCACGCACAGCCCAGCCGGGTGCGCATCGTCCTCTTTGATAGTGACGCCTATGCCACCTGGTCCACTGCGCTCCGCAAACCCCAACAGGGTTGGACATGGCAGCCAGGGTAGCCCAACCATCACGAGCGTTACGTGCATTCTGTCTAGCCTCTTAGCCCGAGGAGGGGTCCATGACGACAGCCAATCTCCAATCGCCTGTCTCTAGTCTCTCTGTTCTTCGCGCCCCCCGCGGAACGCAGCGCACCTGCAAAACGTGGCAGACCGAGGCCGCACTGCGCATGCTCCTGAACAACCTGGACCCCGAAGTGGCCGAGCACCCCCAGGACCTGATCGTCTACGGCGGGCGCGGCAAGGCGGCGCGCAACTGGGCCTGCCTCGAAGCTATCCTGCGCACCCTGCGCGACCTGGAAGCCGACGAGACGTTGCTTGTCCAGTCGGGCAAGCCCGTCGCCGTCTTCCAGACCCATCCCGATGCGCCCCGCGTGCTCATCGCCAACGCCAACCTTGTTCCCCATTGGGCGACGCAGGCCCACTTCGACGAGCTGGACCGCGCCGGACTGATCATGTACGGCCAGATGACGGCCGGCTCGTGGATCTACATCGGCAGCCAGGGCATCTTGCAGGGAACCTACGAAACCCTGGCCGAGGCGGCGCGGCAGCACTTCGGCGGCACGCTGCGCGGGCGGCTGACACTGACGGCCGGCCTGGGCGGCATGGGCGGCGCGCAGCCACTCGCGGTGACCATGAACGACGGCGTGGCCCTGGTAGTCGAGGTGGACGAGAGCCGCATCCAGCGACGGCTGGCGACGCGCTACGTCGACGTGATGACCGACAATCTGCACGACGCCCTGGACCAGGTTCAGCGCGCCCTTGAGGCCGGCCAGGCGCGCTCCATCGCCCTGCTCGGCAACGCCGCTGAGGTCTTCCCTGCCCTGGCCCAGGCGGGAGTCGTGCCCGACATCGTGACCGACCAGACCTCCGCCCACGACGTGCTGAGCTACATCCCGATGGGGCTATCCCTCGACGAGGCGGACGCCCTGCGCACCGATGACCCGGCCGAGTACGAACGACTGTCGATGCAGAGCATGGCCGTCCACGTCGAGGCCATGCTGGCCTTCCAACGCGCGGGCAGCGTCGTTTTCGACTATGGCAACAACCTGCGCCAGCGGGCCTTCGATGCGGGCGTGGCCAACGCCTTCGACTACCCTGGCTTCGTGCCCGCCTTCGTCCGCCCCCTGTTCTGCGAGGGCAAGGGGCCGTTCCGCTGGGTGGCCCTATCCGGCGACCCACGCGATATTGAGGTCACCGACCGCATCGTTGCCGACCTGTTCCCAGAGAACGAGTCGCTCCATCGCTGGCTACAGATGGCCCAGGCACGCATCGCCTACCAGGGACTGCCGGCCCGCATCTGCTGGCTTGGCTACGGCGAGCGTGACAAGGCGGGGCTGGCTTTCAACGAGGCCGTGCGGCGCGGCGAGATATCCGCGCCCATCGTCATCGGCCGCGACCATCTGGATACCGGCTCCGTCGCCAGTCCGCGCCGCGAGACCGAGGCGATGCTCGACGGCTCCGACGCCGTGGCTGACTGGGCCATCCTGAACGCGCTGCTCAACACGGCCAGCGGCGCGACCTGGGTGAGCTTCCATCATGGTGGCGGGGTAGGCATTGGCTTCTCGCTCCATGCGGGCCAGGTCATCGTTGCCGACGGGACCGACGACGCCGCGCGCCGCCTGGCGCGGGTGCTGACCAACGACCCTGGCCTGGGGGTGGTGCGCCACGCCGACGCGGGCTACGAGCTGGCGCGCGAGACGGCGCGGGCGCGGGGCATCCGGATGCCCATGCTAGACGGGTAGGGTCTATGGCGACAGTGCGCGTGAAGATGGGCGAGCCGCTGTGGCGGGCCGTGGGCGAGCGCGAGGTGAGCGTTACCTGTCCCGATCCGGCGACCATCGCCGACGTGCTGGTGCGGCTGGCGAAGCATCCCGGCTTCCAGGCGGCCTACCAGGCCCACGCCAGCGGGCAGGGGCCAGAGTATGTCCTGTTCCTCAACGACGCAGCGTTGCCAGCCACGGCGGCGGCAGTCACGCCGTGCGCCGATGGCGACACGCTGCGCATCCTGCTGCCCATCGCGGGCGGCTTCGACTGAATGATTCTGCCACGCGATTTCTACGCCCGCCCGACGCTGGATGTAGCCCGCGACCTGCTCGGTCGGCGGCTGGTGCGAATCATCGACGGCCTGCGGCTGAGTGGCCGCATCGTCGAGACCGAGGCCTATATTGGTGAGACCGACCAGGCCAGTCATGCCGCTCACGGTTGGCGCGAGCGGAACGCGGTTCTCTATGGGCCGCCGGGCCGGGCCTACGTGTACAGAATCTACGGCATCCACTACTCGCTGAACACGGTTGCCGAGAGGGACGGTTTCCCGGCCGGCGTGCTTATTCGCGGCCTCGCCCCCGAGGAGGGCATCGAGGTCATGCGCGAATGGCGCGCCGGGCGTCCCGACCGCGAGCTGACCAATGGCCCCGGCAAGCTGGCCCAGGCCCTGGGCATCGACCTGCGACTGAACGGGACGGACCTCACCCAGGCAGGCCCGCTGTTCATCGAGACCGGCCGGCCGGTGGCCGATGCCTGTGTGCGGCGCACCCCCCGCATCGGGGTGGTCGGCGATGAGACGGCGCGCACCGTCCCCTGGCGCTTTGTCGCCGATCTTTCCCTGGAGAAGCCTGCATGACCGCCGCGCACACTGCCCCCCAGCATGCCGACTTCCCTGGCCCGAACGGGCGCGGCCCCCGTCGCCCCAACATCGCCCTCGTGGGGTTCAGTACCACCGGCAAGTCCACTGTCGCCCGCCTGCTGGCCGACCGACTGGGCTGGAGTGCGGTGGACACCGATGCCCTGGTGGTCTGCCTGGCGGGTCGCCCTATCATCGACATCTTCCGCCGCGAGGGCGAGGCAGCCTTCCGCGCCCGCGAGACCGCGGCTCTGACCGGCGCCCTGGCGGGGCGCGGCAAGGTGGTCGCCACGGGCGGCGGCGTCGTCACCCAGGCGGTCAATGAGAACCTGTTGCGCGCCCGCTCTCTTATCATCTGCCTGACCGCCGAGCCGCTGACTATCCTGAAGCGGCTCGAGCGAGCGGCAGGGTCCGAACCGCGCCCCTTGCTGAAAGCGTCCGACCCCCTGGCGCGCATCCACGAGTTGCTGGCCGAGCGCCGCGCCGCCTATGCTCAGGCCGACCTGACCATCGCCACTGACGATCTCACACCCCAACAGGTGGCACAAGAGATTCTGGCCCGCCTGACCGCCGCCGATCTGATGCCCGACCATGTTCTACCCCCCCAAGAGGCCATCGACGATGTTTGAGTTCCATATCTCCCGTCGCGCCCGCGACCGCTATCAGTTGGATGAGAGCCTCTTCTCCTTCGATGGGCGGGTCATACTGGGTAACCTACACGCCGCCCGCGAACTCGCCCACCGGCTCAATGACGAACGTGACCTGGTTACGTACCCCGAACAGGCGGTACGACCCGGCGACGTCAACGCGATGGGCCTCCTCGACGAGTTGCAGCATGTCCTCATCCGCCGCTACCAGGAGCAGGTCGGCCCCGATCTTATGGGGCGTGCGCTAGACGCATTAGCGACCCAGGTTGGGGCGGATAACGTCGAGCGCGTCCTGCGCGAGTTCGTCGATCAGTTCCCGCCGGTGGCCGTCTACCGAGGCGACCTCACGCCGGAGCAGTACCTGGCAGGCGAGACCCAGGGCCGCAGCCACCGCGAGCTGGCCGTCGAAGAGTTGATAGTACTCAGTGTCGCCAACATGAATCCGGCCCTGGAACAATTTCGCGAACTCTTCGACGACAGCGCGCTACGCCGCAACCCAGCCTACTCCCAGGTGATCGTTGGCCTCGACCAGTTCTTCGACAGCCAGGCCACCGTCTTCACCGGCGGCCGACCCCTGACCCCCACCGCCAGCGCATCCCTCAGCGAACTGCGCGGATTCAACCTGTTGGACCTGTTGCGCGCCCCGGCCCTCGCCTCCCCCTATCTCCTCGATGGCCAGCTCCAGTATTTTCAGGAGCGGTTCGGTGCGCTGCTGGGCGGCTTTCTGCTACGCCTCCTGACCGGTGTTGACTTGCTCAAGGAAGAGGGGCGCTACTTTCTCGCGCAGCAGGCAGGCCCCGGTGGCCCCGGCCCCATCGAGGCCCCCGACTTCAGCCTGCTGGCTGACGAGCCGGAACAATTCAGCCTCGACACCGAATGGATGCCGCGCCTGGTGCTGCTCGCCAAGAACTCCTATGTCTGGCTCGACCAGTTGTCCCGCGAGTACAATCGCTCCATCACCCGCCTCGACGAGATTCCCGACGAAGAATTGGAGCGCCTCGGCCGTTCCGGCTTCAGCGGCTTGTGGCTCATTGGCCTGTGGGAGCGCAGCCGCGCCTCCCAGACCATCAAGCAGCTCATGGGCAACACTGACGCCGTCGCTTCAGCCTACTCTCTGTTCGACTACGACATCGCCGAGGACCTGGGCGGCGAGGCGGCCTACCAGACACTCCGCGAGCGCGCCGCGCGCTACGGCGTGCGCCTCGCCAGCGACATGGTTCCCAATCACATGGGCATCGACTCGCCGTGGGTCGTGGCCCACCCCGACTGGTTCGTCCGCCGCGACGACGTGCCCTACCCCAGCTATACCTTCACTGGGCCAAACCTGTCCTGGCACGACGGCGTGGGCATCTATCTGGAAGACCATTACTTCGACAAGACTGACGCCGCCGTGGTCTTCAAGCGCATCGATCACGGCACGGGCCACACCATCTACATCTACCACGGCAACGACGGCACCACCATGCCGTGGAACGACACGGCCCAGCTCAACTATCTACACCCTGACGTACGCGAGGCCGTCATCCAGACCATCCTCAATGTCGCGCGGCGCTTCCCTGTCATCCGCTTCGACGCCGCCATGACACTCGCCAAGCGGCACTATCAACGCCTGTGGTTCCCGGAGCCAGGTACGGGCGGCTCCATCCCGTCGCGCTCCGAGTACGCTATGACCAAGGCCCAGTTCGACGAGGCGATGCCCGAAGAGTTCTGGCGCGAGGTCGTGGACCGCGTAGCCCGCGAAGCCCCCGACACCCTGCTGCTGGCCGAAGCGTTCTGGCTCATGGAGGGCTACTTCGTCCGCACCCTCGGTATGCACCGCGTGTACAACAGCGCGTTCATGAACATGCTGCGCGATGAGGATAACGCCAAGTATCGCTCTGTTATCAAGAACACCCTGGAGTTTGACCCTGAGGTTCTCAAGCGTTACGTCAACTTCATGAACAACCCCGACGAGCGCACCGCCGCCGAGCAGTTCGGCAAGGGCGACAAGTACTTCGGCATCGCCACCCTCATGTCCACCATGCCCGGCCTGCCGATGTTCGGCCACGGCCAGGTCGAGGGCTACAGCGAGAAGTACGGCATGGAGTTCCGCCGCCCACTGTGGGACGAACGGCCTGAAGAGTGGCTTATCGCGCGCCACGAGCGCGAGATCTTCCCGCTGCTCCACCGCCGCGCCATCTTCGCCAATGTCGACAACTTCCTCCTCTACGACTTCTACACCGCCGACGGCACGGTCGATGAGAACGTCTACGCCTACTCCAACCGCGTCGGCGACGATCGCGCCCTCGTCCTGTACCATAACGCCTATGGCGCCACGCGCGGCTGGATTCGGCTCTCGGCGGCCTACCTCGACCGTAGCTCACCCCCCGACAACCGCCGCCTGTTGCAGCGCACCCTGGCGGACGGTCTCGACCTGCAAGCGGGCGCGGATGCCTTCACCATCTTTCGCGACCAGTCCACCGGCCTGGAATACCTGCGTAACAATCAGGAGATGACCGACCGCGGCCTGTACATCGAGTTGGGCGCGTATCGCTACCACGTCTTCATGGACTTCCGCCAGGTGATGGACGATGAGCAGCGCCGCTATACGCGACTCGCCGACCGGCTGGAGGGGCGCGGCGTGCCCAGTATCGACGAGGCCCTCCAGGAGTTGCTGTACACGCCGGTGCGCCTGCCCTTCATGCAGGTCGTCAACGCGACGGACTTCCGCCGCCTGATTCGCGTCCTGGAGCCAACGCCGACGGGAGCCAGGCCCAACGCCGACCCCCACGAGACCCGCGATGAGGTGCTGGACGACATCGAGGCCAAGACCCGCGCCACGCTGACCGCCGTCCGCGACTTCAGCCAGGGCCAGGGCGACCCCGCGAGCATCGCTGCCGACATTCGCCGCGAGTTGGAAGCTGTCGCTGACCTGCCCCATCTGGCCCGGTCGTACCGCGCCCGCAAGGGATCCGACTTCCGGGCAGCGGCGGCCTACATCGAGGATGGGCTGGACGGCGATCCGGTGGTCTGGGGGGCGTTGCTGGCCTACGTCTTCACTCGTTCCCTGGGCAAGGTGGTGACTGCCGAGGGCTTCGAGCGCCAGAGTCGCTCATGGCTGGACGAGTGGCGACTGGGCAGCATCATCGCCCGCACCCTGCGTGACCTGGGTGCGACCGACGAGCAGGCGGCGCAGGCCGTGGCCGCCATCCACGTCTTCGTCGGTCAGCAGGCATCCTTCGAGCGCCAGGCGACACCCGAGCGCCAGGCCGCCCAGGTACTGGAGACGTGGCTCAAGGACCCCGAGGTGCAGAGTCTACTGCGCATCAACCGCTTCCAGGATACACTCTGGTTCAACAGGGAGGCCTTCGAGCGGCTGCTGTGGGGGATGCTGATCCGCGCGGCGCTGCGCGCCACTGCCGACCCCAACCTGTCGCGCAAGGCGGTGGTCGACCTGATTGGCCGTCGCTACGACATCGTGCGCCGCCTGCAACAGGCCGTGGACCAGTCCGACTACAAGGTCAACCAGTTGCTGGCCGCCGCTCGCGGCGAAGAGCTTGTGGCGGACGCGCCCGCCAACAGCAAGGGAGCCGCGAACGCCGCCCCCGCCGACAAGGCGGACGGCAAGGGGAAGGTTGTCGACGCCGAGGAGCCATCCCCTTGACCGTCGCCGATCATCGCCTCGTGGCGCGCACGCTGGCCCATGCCGCCCTGGCCGCCGTCGACCCGGCCGCCGCCGTCCACGCCCACGTGCGCCGCGACGGCGACCGGCTGATCGTCGACGATCGCGAGTACGACCTGCGCCGTTATCGCCGCGTCTTCGTCGTCGGCGCGGGCAAGGCCAGCGCGCCGATGGCCGCCGCTCTGGCCGACATCCTCGGCGAACGACTGACGGGTGGCTGGATCAACGTCAAGCACGGTTTCGGCCTGCCCGTGCCAGGCGTCACCATCCACGAGGCCGGCCACCCTGTCCCCGACCAGGCGGGCGTGGACGGCACGCAGGCGATAGTGGAACTGATCCGATCGGCCGACGAGGACGACCTGGTACTGTGCGCGCTATCGGGCGGCAGCTCGGCGCTGATGATGCGGCCCGCCGACGGCCTGACCCTGGCCGACTTCCAGGCCCTGACGGCTACCATGCTGCGTAGCGGCGCGACCATCAACGAGCTAAACGCGCTACGCAAGCACCTCGATCTGGTCAAGGGTGGTGGCCTGGCTCGGCTGGCCGCCCCCGCCACCCTGGTCGCCCTGATCCTGAGCGACGTGGTCGGCAATCCGCTCGACGTCATCGCCTCGGGGCCTACCGTAGCCGATACCACGACCTACGCCGCCGTGGCCCGCATCTTGCAGCGCTATGACTTGTGGGACCAGTTGCCTACGCCCGTCGTCGCTCGCGTGCGCGCCGGCGTGGCGGGCGAGATCCCCGACACCCCCACAGCGGGCGACCCCATCTTCGACCGCGTGCAGAACGTCGTTGTCGGCAGCAACGGCCAGGCGGCCGAGGCTGCCCTGGCCCAGGCGCGCGAGTTAGGCTTCCACACCCTGCTATTGACGACCTACGTCGAAGGCGAAGCCCGCGAAGTCGCCAAAGTCCTGGCCGCCATCGCCCGCGAGTTGGTCCACGAGGGACGCCCCCTACCCCGCCCCGCCTGCATCGTCCTCGGCGGCGAGACGACGGTCACGCTGCGCGGGCACGGCCGTGGCGGCCGCAATCAGGAGATGAGCCTGGCCGCCGCGCCGGCTCTGGCGGGGCTGGACGGCGCGCTGCTACTGACGCTGGCGACGGATGGCAACGATGGCCCGACCGATGCCGCCGGCGCCTTCGCCGACGGGACGACCGTCGCCCGCGCGGCGGCCCTCGGCCTCGACCCGGCGGCGTACCTGGCGAACAATGACGCCTACGCCTTCTTCGAGGCCCTGGGCGATCTGCTGATCACCGGCCCGACCCGCACCAATGTAAACGACCTGGCGTTCGTGCTCGTTTTCTAGCATCCAGCGCCCGCGCATAGAGGAACAGACATGAGGATTCTCGTCACCGGCGGCGCCGGCTACATCGGCAGCGTCGTGACCCGCCAGTTGATTGCCGCTGGCGACCAGGTGGTCGTCTACGACAGTCTGGTTCGCGGCCACCGCCACGCCGTCGCCCCGGCCGCCACCTTCATCGAAGGCGATGTGGCCGACCGCCCCCACGTCGAGCGCGCCCTGGCCGACCACGGCGTCGACGCCGTCATCCACTTCGCCGCCCTCATCGAGGCGGGCGAGAGCATGAAGCAGCCGGAAACCTACTTCCGCAACATCACGGCGGGCAGTCTATCGCTGCTGGAAGCCATGCTGGCGCAGGGGGTGAACAGAATCGTCTTCTCATCCACCGCCGCCGTGTATGGGACACCGGACAGTCTGCCCATCCGCGAGAACGCGCCGTTGCGCCCGACCAACGCCTACGGCGCGGCCAAGCTCATGGTCGAGAACATGCTCGGCTGGTTCCACCAGATTCACGGCCTGCGCTACGCCGCGCTGCGCTATTTCAACGCCGCGGGCGCGGTCCCGCCGCTGGGCGAGGACCACCGACCGGAGAGCCACCTGATCCCGCTGGCGATACAAGCCGTCCTCGGCCAACGGCCACGCCTGCTACTGTTTGGGACCGACTACCCGACGCGCGACGGCACATGCATCCGTGACTACATCCACGTGGGCGACCTGGCCTCGGCGCACCTGCTCGCCCTGCGCGCCCTGGATACTGGCAGCGGCCAGCTGATCTACAACCTGGGCAGCGAGCGCGGGTACACGAACCTGGAAGTCATCGAGGCCGTGGGCCGCGTGGCGGGCAAGCCCGTACCCTACGAGGCCGCGCCCCGCCGCCGTGGCGACCCCGATGCCCTCGTCGCCAGCGCGGAGCGTATCCGCACCGAGTTGGGCTGGCAGCCCCAATACACCGACATCGAAGCCATCATCCGCACCGCCTGGGACTGGCGCGCCGAGCATCCCGACGGCTATGGCGACCGTTAGCCTGGCGCAGAGAGCCGCCGCCGACGCAGTCGGCGCGCTCTCCCGCACCAGCCTCGCCGTCAACGGCTACTTCTGGCCCATGCCCCACGTGGGCAGCGGGCAGTATCTGCACCAGCTACTGCCCGCGCTGGCGGACCTGTCGCCGGCCGACGACCGCGCCCTGATGGTCATGGCCGACGTGGACACGCCGCCCCGTGGCGCGCGGGTCGTGGCCTGGCGGCCGCCCGTCAGCTCTGGCGTATTGGGCGACGCGGCCAAGACGTGGTTCGAGCAGGTCGCCTTCCCGCGCCTCGCGGCGCAGGCTGACCTGGCCTTCGTGCCCTACTTCGCGTCGCCCCTCAACCCGACTGTGCCGACCGTCGTCACGGTCCACGACTTGATTCCCCTGGCCCTGCCCGCCTATCGCGGCTCGCCCCTGGCCCGCGCCTACTTCCGGCTGGCGCAGGCGGCCCTGCCCCGCGCCGCCCACATCATCACCGATTCGGAGTTCAGCCGCCGCGATATCCTGCTGCGCTTCTCCATCCCGCCCGACCGCGTGACGGCCATCCCCCTCGCCCCGGCGGCGCGCTTCCGCCCCGCCGACTCCCACGCCATCGCCGCCGCCCGCGCCCGCTACGGCCTGCCCCAGGAGTTCATCCTGTACATGGGTGGCTACGACGTGCGCAAGGAGGTCGGCACGCTCCTCACGGCCTACGCCCACCTGCGCGCGAGCGGCTGCGACGTGCCCCTCGTCTGCGCGGGTGGCCTGCCCACCGACAGCGCCGTCACGCCCGACCCACGCCGTCAGGCGGCAACCCTGGGCCTGACCGACGTGCTGTTCCCCGGCCGAATCCCCGCCGAGGATCAGCCTGCCCTGCTGAGCGCGGCCACCGTGTTCGTCTTCCCATCACGCTACGAAGGCTTCGGGCTGCCGCCCCTGGAAGCAATGGCCTGTGGCGTGCCCACCATCGTCGCCAACGCCACGTCGCTGCCCGAAGTCGTCGGCGATGCAGCGCTCCTGTTCGCCGCCCTCGACTGGGACGCGCTGGCGGAGACCCTGCGCCGCGCCCTGGGCGACGCTGACCTGCGGGCCGACCTGCGCCGTCGCGGCCTGCAGCGAGCCGCGCGCTTCACCTGGGCTGCCACCGCCGCCCAGACCCAGGCCGTCTTCGCCCGCGCCCTGGCGGGGCATTGACCGGCCCACGAGGGATGCAAGGTTCTGTGGTTGAGGCGGAACGGTTGGCGCTCGATGGTCGGTGACCACGCGAACACTTCTTCACGCCGGGTGTCGAATCCTCCCCGCTGCTAATCCCCAATCCAGGTATCCTGAGAGGCAATCGCAATCAATGCTCCAGATTCTGTCCTCAGGAGGGACACGACGCCATGAAACTCCAGGGCCTGGCCGAGCTTACCCACTTCCGGAGGGTGACGGCCGATGACGCAGTCTCCATTGTCCGCTCCGGTGATCGTGTGTTCATCCAGAGCGTCGCCGCCGCGCCCCAACAACTCGTCCAGGCGTTGGTCCGCCGCGCCCCCGAATTGCGCGACGTTGAAATCGTTCACCTCATCACCAGCGGTGAGGCCCCCTACACCCGGTCCGAGTACCGCGAGAGTTTCCGCACCAATAGCGTCTTCATCGGTCCCAACATCCGCGAGGCCGTCGCCAGCGGTCAGGCCGACTACATCCCCGTCTTCCTGCGCGAGGTCCCCGGCCTCTTCCGCCAGCGCATCCTGCCCCTGGATGTGGCGATGATTCAAGTGTCGCCACCCGACCGTCACGGCTTCTGCTCGCTCGGCGTGTCGGTGGATATCTCCCGCGCCGCGGTCGAGATGGCGACCCACGTCATCGCCCAGGTCAACCCGCACATGCCGCGCACCCACGGCGACGGCCTCATCCATATGGGCCAGATCGACTACGCCGTAGAGGTGGACGACCCATTGCCAGAGCTGCCCAAGATTCAGTTGAGCGACGTGGAACTGAAGATCGGCCAGAACTGCGCACAGCTGATCGAGGACGGCGCCACCATCCAGATGGGCATCGGCGCGATTCCCGATGCGGTGCTGGCCTCCCTGACCCATCACCGCAACCTCGGCGTCCACACCGAGATGTTCTCCGAGGGCGTCATCGACCTGGTAGAGCGCGGTGTCATCACGGGCCACAACAAGCGCACTCACCCTGGCAAGATCGTCGGCAGCTTCCTGATGGGCACACGCCGCCTGTACGACTTCGTCGATGATAACCCGCTGGTCGTCCTCCTCGACGTGGCCTACACCAACGACACGGCGGTCATCCGCCGCAACCCCAAAGTCACGGCCATCAACAGCGCCATCGAGATCGACCTGACGGGCCAGGTATGCGCCGACTCCATCGGCGCGCGCATGTACTCCGGCGTCGGCGGCCAGATGGACTTCATGCACGGCGCGGCCCTGTCCGAGGGCGGTAAGCCCATCATTGCCCTGCCCTCGACCACCGGCCGCGGCGAGTCGCGCCTGGTCAACTACCTCAAGCAGGGCGCGGGCGTCGTCACCACCCGCTCCCACATCCACTACGTTGTTACCGAGTACGGCTGCGCCTACCTGTACGGCAAGAACCTGCGCCAGCGCGCCCGCGCCCTCATCAACATCGCCCACCCGGACCACCGCGAGACGTTGGAGCGCGAGGCCCACGAACGCTTCAAGACCCTCGACTTCTAGCCCAGGCTTCACAGTCAGCCCCCCACAGGGGCGTGGGGCGCGCGATTGAGTGACTCAACCGCGCGCCCCGCGCCGTCTCCACCTTGCTAAACTAAATACTTTCGTATATAATCTAAGCGCATTAGTAATCAGGAGGACTTGAGCGTATGCACACCAACACTACCCTGGCCACCCGTGTCCTGACCCTGCCGGCTGGCTGCCTTGCCTATGAGGACAGCGGCGGACCGGGGCCACTGGTCGTCGCCATCCCCGGCCTCGGCGACGTGCGCCAGGAGTACCGCTTCCTCGCCCCGCGTCTCATCGCGGCGGGCTACCGCGTCGTGACCCTGGACTTGCGCGGCCACGGCGAGTCGAGCGTCGGCTGGCCTGACTACCTCACCCAGAGCGTCGGCGCTGACATCCTCGCCCTGGTGGAGAGTCTGAACGCGGGACCGGCCCTGCTCATCGGCACATCAATGGCCGGCGGCGCGATCGCCTGGGCCGCTGCCGAGCGCCCCGATCGGGTGGTGGGGCTGGTCCTCA
The DNA here is from genome assembly GCA_034431435.1 of Anaerolineae bacterium. Lineage (GTDB taxonomy): Bacteria > Chloroflexota > Anaerolineae > Epilineales > JAHCIE01 > JAHCIE01. The sequence continues at coordinate 95,034 of DAOUDG010000016.1, forward strand.
TCAACCCCTTCGTTCGCCCGCTGCCAGGCTCAGTCGTTCAGACCCTGATGGTCAAGACCCTCATGCGTCGCCCCTGGGGACCGACTGCCTGGGGCTACTACTACCAGACCCTCTACCCCACCCAGCGCCCCGCCGACTTCGACCGCTACAAGGCGGCCCTAGTTGCCAACCTCAAGCAGCCGGGCCGCTTCGAGGCCGCGGTGGCGATGATGAACGACGATAAGGCGGCCATCGAGCCGCGACTGGGGGAGGTGCACGCGCCGGCCCTGGTACTTATGGGCAGCGAGGACCCCGACTTTCCCGACCCTCTCGCCGAGGGGCGTCTCGTCGCCGAGCGGCTGCACGGCGCGATGGATGTCATCGATGGCGCGGGCCACTATCCCCACGTCGAGTTCCCCGAGCCAACGGCGGCGCGCACCCTGGCCTTCCTGGCTGAGGCGCGCGAGGCGGCGTTGCATGGCGTCTAGGGCGCGGCTGAACAGGGCGGCGGTGGTGCGCGCGGCGGTGGCGCTGGCCGATAGCGAGGGCCTGGAGGCAGTGACATTGACGCGGCTGGCTGCCGAGCTGGGTGTGCGCCCGCCCTCCCTCTACAACCATGTCGCAGGGCAGGAAGGCATCCGTCACGAGTTGGCTCTGTATGGGGTGCGCGAACTGGGGCGGCGGCTAGAGCGGGCAGCGGTGGGCAAGTCGAGGGATGAGGCGCTACGCGCGGTGGCCCACGCCTACCGCGCCTTCGCTCACGAGCATCCCCGCCTGTACGCGGCGACGCTGCGCGCCCCCACGCCGGACGATGCCGAGCTGCGCGCGGTCAGCGAGGATCTGCTGGCCGTCATCGCCGCCATCTTCGCAGGCTTCGGCCTGGCCGGCGACGACGCGCTGCACGCCACCCGCGCCCTGCGCAGCCTCACCCACGGCTTCGTCGCCATGGAAGCAGCGGGCGGCTTCGGCCTGCCCCTCGACCTGGACGAGAGCTACCACCGCCTGGTGGACATCTTCATCGCTGGTCTGCACGCGACAGGCCCGCCAGGGCGACCCTGACGGCGGCGATCCTGGGCCTGTCGCCGCCCTAGCGCATCCGCCCCTTGAGGCTCCACGTCAGCCCGAACAGGGCGACACCACTGACGCCGACCATCAGCAGCGCCGCCTGGAGCGAGAACAGCTCGGCAATCCAGCCGATAATGGGCGACCAGATGACGAAGCTAGTATAACAGGCGGCCATCATCGCCCCCGCGACGGCCCCGCTATGGTCCGGCATCGCCTGGGCGGCCGCGCTCAGCACCGTCGGTACCACGCCGGCCACCGCGACGCCCAGTACCACGAAGGCCAAGACGGCCATGGGCACGCCGCCGGGGATAAACAGCAACCCATTGGCGACCACCAGCAGCACCGCCGAGGTCAGCAGGGACGTCAGCACGCCGCGCCGCTGTACCAGCGAGGCGTTGCCGATGCGGCCAACAAACATGGCGGCGTTGAACAGGGCGAAGGCCAGACCGCCGACGACCACCGCTGCCCCCAGGTCGCGCAGGTAGATGACCGAGTAGACGTTGGCGACCGTCTCGGCCAGCGGGCCAATGATGGCGATAAGAGCCAGCGTCATCATCACTCGCCCGCTGAACAGAATCTTGATGGTATCGGCCGGGCGAGACTTCTCGCGACCGTCCAGGGTGGGCGGGAAGCGGGTCGGCAGCGTGGCGAGGAAGACAAGCACCGCGAACACCGCCAGCAGCGTGAGTACCTGCTGGTACGTCCAGCCCCAGCCGCGTAGCAGGCCCGCGCCCAGCGCGCCGAGCACCGCCCCGCCGCTGTAGCCGGCGTGCATGTAGTTCATGGCATGGCGGCCCGTCGCTCGCTCCCAGTCCAGCGTCCCCCCATTGACCGAGATCTCCATCAGGCCATTGGCCACACCCGCGACCACCAGGCCCGCTACCAGTCCAGCCAGCCCGCCCGCCGCCGCCAGGGCCAGGACGGCCGCGCCCTCCAGAGCGATCGACATGAGACCCAGGCGCTTCTTGCCGCCCCACGCCGACAGCGACGCGCCGAAGAGCAGGATGACCACCGCCACCAGGGGCGACACGAGCTGCGCCGTGCCGAACACACCCAGGCTGATGCCCAGGGCAGGCACGATGTCTGCCCACAACACGCCCAACGAGCCGATGATAAGGCCAAGCAGCAGAAAGAAGCTGATAAACAACGAGAAGACGACGCCGGGATGCCACTCCGACCGCGCGACACGAGAAACGCTCATATCATCCCTTTTGACAATCATCGAATTTCGCCGATACTAGCGTCACCGTATTATAGCACAGCCTCCACTTTTCGCGGCTCCGCATGTACCAGGTCACCTTTCGCTTCTATGCTGAATTGAACGACTTCCTCCCGTCGCAGCGCGGTCGAGACGTCGTCTATCGCTTCGCGCGCCGCGCTTCGGTCAAGGACGCCATCGAGGCCCTCGGCGTGCCCCACACCGAGGTCGATCTCATTCTGGTCAACGGCGTGTCCGTCGATTTCGCCTATCGCATCCAGCCCGGTGACCGCATCAGCGTCTACCCCATCTTCGAGACCATCGACATCACGCCCCTGGTTCGCCTGCGGCCCCGCCCCTTGCGCGAGCCGCGTTTCGTTCTGGACGTGCACCTGGGCAAGCTGGCGACCTACCTGCGCTTGCTCGGTTTCGACTGCCTCTACAGCAACGACGCCCACGATAGCGACCTGGCGCGCACTTCCAGCCAGGAGAACCGCATCCTCCTCACCCGCGACCGGGGCCTGCTCAAACGTGGCGAAGTCAGCCACGGCTACTTCGTGCGCGCCATCGAGCCACTCGCCCAGACCATCGAGGTCGCGCGCCGCTTCGACCTGTTCGACACAGTCCAACCCTTCCACCGCTGTGTGCGCTGCAACGGCCTGGTCACAGCGGCCCCAAAGGCTACGGTGCTGGACCAGCTGCTGCCCAAGACCCGCCTGTACTTTGACGAGTTCCACCGCTGCGAGGCGTGCGGGCGCGTCTACTGGCGCGGCTCCCACTATGAGCGCATGCGACGCATCATCGACATGGTACAGGCAGCGCGACCATCCGACGGGTGAACACATCGTTCCGCCGGGTGAAGCCTTCTGCCACGCTATCAACCCCCCGCTTGTCGTATACTGCTATACTGAGGGAGAATCCCTCGGGAGGCAGCTATTATGAAGCAGATTCTGGTCATTGACCTCAACCACGGCGACGAGACGTCGCCGGTCAAGGTATTGGGATACGAGATGGAAATTCGGCGCGTCGGTTCGGGCGGTGATCCGGATCGCGTGCGCGCCCTCATCGCCGAGAACGACGGTCAGGTGGATGTCATCGCCCTGGAAGGCATGCCTGCCACGCTGCAACTCGGCCCGGCCCGCCGCCCCCACGCCGTCGGCGCATCGCTGCGCGAGGTGGCCCAGGTCACGCCGGTCATCGACGGCTCTGGCATCCGCGACGGCATCTCGCGCTGGGGCATCATTCTGGCCGACCGCGCCCAGCCAGGCATCTTCGCCCAGAAGCGCATCCTGATGACGCCCGGCCTCAATCACATGGGCATGGCCCAGGCGCTCACCCGCCGCAGCGCGGATGTGCGCTACGCCGACCCCATTGTCTATTTCGCCCTGCCCGACGCGCCCGGTGTCGGCAGCAAGACCACCCTCGAGCAGGCGGCCGGCCCGACCCTGGAGCAACTCAAGGACGCCCCCTTCCGCCGCCTCAACCCGCAGCTCGGCCACCCTGGTACGCCCCGCGCGGAGCACCCCTTCGAGTGGGCCGACGTGCTGGCGGGCGATATCAACACCATTCGCCGCTACGCTCCGCCGCTCCTGCGCCGCAAGACCATTGTCGTCGAGTCGGCCCAGGAAGAGGACCTTGACGACATGCGGCGGCGCGGCGCGTCCATCGTCGTGACGCTGATGCCGTCCCTCGAAGCAAAGGGTAGCCTGGGCCGCTGGTCGCCCGCCGTCATCGAGGGCGTGCTGGTCGCGGCGCGCTCCGACCCCAATCTGCCCCTCAACGAGGACACCTACCTCGACCTCATGGCGGGATTGGACTGGACGCCCCACATCCGCTATTTGCAGCCCGACGAGGTAGGCATCAACAAGTTTGCCTTCGTCATCCACCCCCTGGACGTGAGCTTCATCCGCAGCCACCCCATGCTGCATTGGACACGCTATCTACCGGACGAGGTCGTCGAGACCACGGCGGCATATATGCCGCCTCTCTTCGTCGGTAAGATCACCGGCGGCCAGTCGCCCGCGACCGGCCAGAAGATCGAGGGCTATCTCATCTCCCTTGGGGCGACCCCGCGCCAGATGCTAAAGCACGACGAGAAGTTCACCTACGAGCGACTGAATCAGGCGGCCAAGATGTCAGAGCGGCTGGGCGCGCGCATCATGGGCCTCGGCGCGTTCACCTCGGTCGTGGGTGATGCGGGCATCACCGTCGCCCACGAGACCGACATTGCCATCACCAGCGGCAACAGCCTGACGGTGGCGGCGACCCTGGAGGCGGCCAAGCAGGCCGTCATCAAGATGGGCGCGACCGACCTGACCCAGGGCAAGGCCATGATCATCGGCGCGACTGGCTCCATCGGCTCGGTGTGCGCCCGTCTCATCGCCCAGGCCATCGGCAACGTGGTACTCGTATCCATCGAGCCGGAGCGCCTCATCGACTTGAAGCGCACCATCGAAGCCGAGACGCCCGGCGCCCAGGTCACCATCTCCACCACGGCCGGTGACCTGTCCACCGACTGTGACCTCATCGTGACCGCCACATCCGCCTTCGGTCAGCGCATCATCGATATCACCCGCTGCAAGCCGGGCGCGGTCATCTGCGACGTGGCTCGCCCGCCCGACATCAACCCCGCCGAGGCCGCCCTACGCCCCGACGTGCTGGTCATCGAGAGCGGCGAGGTGCGCATCCCCGGCGACATCGACATCACCTATCCCATCGGCCTGCCGCCCAAGACCGTCTACGCCTGCCTGGCCGAGACATCGCTGCTGGCGATGGAGGGGCGCTTCGAGGACTACACCCTGGGCCGCAACATCACCATGGAGCGCGTCAAGGAGATCTATCACCTGTTCAAGAAGCACGACTATCAGCTGGCCGGGCTGCGCTCCTTCGGTAAGTACATCACCGACGAGGACGTGGCCGCCAAGCGCGCCCTGGCCGAGGAGCTACGCAACGACCCCGAGCGGTTCGCCCAGGTCAAGGCCGAGGCGAGCGCGAAGCTGGCCGACATCCCCATCATGGCAAAGGGCGTCAAGGCCAGCAACGGCTCGACGCTGAAGAAGGTCGCCGTGCCCGTCGCCGCCGCCACCGCTGCCACCGCCGCCGCCGTCGCTGTCACGCGCCGCCGGCGGACGAAAGAACCTGCCTCGTAGCCGGACAGGCGCGCACACGATTTACAGGATGAACAGGATTGCAGGTAATATTCTGTTCTTGTTCGTCCTGTAAATCCTGTCTGGCCTCTTCGTGGTCGCCATGCGCGTATTGATGCTGTCCAAGGCCCTCGTCGTCGGCGCGTACCAGCGCAAGGTCGAGGAGCTGGCCGCCCTGCCCGACGTAGACCTGACCGTGGTCGTGCCGCCTGCCTGGCGCGAGGGCACGACCACGCTGACTCTCGACCGCGCCTACACCCACGGCTACCGCCTGGTGGTCGAGCCGCTGCGCTTCAACGGTCGCCATCACGTCCATACCTACCCCGGCCTGGGTCGCCGTCTGGACGAGGCGCGCCCCGACATCCTCCACATCGACGAGGAACCCTACAACCTCGTCACGGGCCACACCCTGTGGCTCGCCCAGCGGCGCGGCATCCCGGCCCTCTTCTTCACCTGGCAGAACATCCTGCGCCAGTACCCGCCGCCGTTCCGTCTCATCGAGCGCTATAGCTACCGCACCGCGCGCCACGCCCTGGCTGGCAACCGCGAGGCGGCCGACGTGCTGCGCGCCAAGGGCTACCGCGGCCCCGTCAGCGTCATTCCCCAGTTCGGTGTCGATCCGGAACAGTTCAAGCCTGCCCAGCGCGACGGCGACGGTCCCTTCCGTATCGGCTATCTGGGGCGTTGGGAGCCGTACAAGGGCGTGGACCTGCTGCTGGACGCAGCGGCCGGGCTGCCCGATGACTGGCGTGTCGAGCTACGCGGTGGCGGCTCGGCCGGTGACGCCCTGCGCGCCCAGGCCGCGCGCCTCGGCATCGCCGACCGCGTCGACTTCGCTCCCTACGCGCCCTCTACCGACGTGCCGCGCTACATGGCCCGCCTGGACGCGCTGATCCTCCCGTCGCGGACGACGGCGTCGTGGAAGGAGCAGTTTGGCCGCGTGCTCATTGAGGCGATGGCCAGCGGCGTGCCGGTGGTGGGGTCGGATAGCGGGGAGATCCCGAATGTCATCGGCGACGCGGGGCTGATCTTCCCCGAAGGCGATGCGCTCGCCCTGCGCGAGCGCCTGGCGCGGCTCATGGCCGACGCCGCCCTACGGCGCGACCTGGCCGCCCGCGGCCGCGCCCGCGTCCTGGCCCACTACACCCACGCACAGATCGCCCGCGAGACGTGGCAGGTGTACCAGACGCTGCTGGAGGCCCCTTCTCCCCCTGGGTGAGGGTCCTGGCGTCGCCTACTTCTTCTTTTTCTTCTCTGGCTGGGGTTGGGGAGTCGGGGGGGGTGTGGGGGTCGGGGTAGCTTCGATCTCCGCGACGGCGCGGCTGGCGGCGTAGTCCGTGTGAACAGGCACGTAAGGCAGGCCTTCCCAGTCCCGCTGCATCTGCTCGTAGACGGCGGTTGCCATCCACGCTGAGCCTGCCCACGTCAGATGCACACCATCATTGGAACGAACCTGCATCCATTCACCGTCTCGATTGGGCAGCGAGCCAGCGTATTCGCCATTGTCGTCGGTGAAGAGCGGCCAGACATCCACCACATGCACCCAGGGGCGGCTGGCGGCGGCCTGCTGGATGGCCTCGTTGACCAGAACCATCGTCTCGTTGCGGAAGGGGTCAGCCATGCTCGGCGCGCTGACCCAGTACATCACCGCGCCGCCCTGGTGGGCCAGGTCCATCATGTAGCCTGCGCGGTCGATGTACTCTTGCTGCCAGCCCGGTGTGCCCACGTGGACCACGCGGCCGTCGCGGCGCATAGTCAAGATATCGTTCGTGCCCAGCGAGACGACGAGCGCCTCTGGCCCTTGTGTGGCCAGGAGATAGCTAAGGCGCGACGGCCAGTCGAAGTAGGGGGGGTAGGCAAGGCCCGAACCGACGCGGAAATCGCGCGTGACGCGCAGCATGCCGTCGTGCCGCGCGAGGCCCACCATCGCGGTGGCGAGGGGGCCAGCGAGCGAGTCGCCGACAATGAGCACATTCAGCGGCGCGGCGGGGGACACGTCGCGGCCGAAAAAGGCAACGGGGGCGGGGGGTGGGCCTTCGGCGGCGGCCGGGACGGCCGCGAGGCCGGCCAACAGGGCCAACGCAGCCACCAGGAGCGCGCAGAGCGCGATGAGGGACGCCGACGGCCGTATCTGTGCGGCGGGACGATGCGGGTCAGGCATGGCTGGTATTGTACCCCCATCGCGGCGCGCGGGCAAGTGACGGAGTCGTTCGGCCTTCCCGCTTGGGGCGATTCGGCGGTATACTTGGGCCATTCGCGCCCACCTTCTCGACCAGCGAGGACTCACCATGACCGCGCCTGTTGACGCCGCCGCGCGCCCCTGGGTGCCCGGCCCCCTTGAGACTGCCATCCAGGAGCGCGCAGCCACCTACCGCACCCTGGACGCCGATGCCGTCGAGGCCGAGGTCCACCGCCTCCTCGACGACCACGAACGCTACATGGACCACGAGTGCATCAGCCTGTATGCGGGGACCAACGTCATGAACCCACGGGCGGTGCGTCTCCTGGCGACCAGCGTCGGTAGCCGCCCCAGCCTCGGCTACCCCGGCGACAAGTACGAGATGGGCATGCAATATGCCGAGCAGCTCGAAATCCTGGCCGCCGAGGTGCTCAAGGACCTGTTCCACGCCCGCTACGTTGAGTATCGCGTTGGCAGCGGCTCCCTCGCCAACCTGTACGCCTACATGGTCTGTGCGCGCCCCGGCGACCTGATGCTGGCCTTCCCGCCAGAAGCGGCCGGTCACGTCGGCCATCACGAGGGCGGCGCGGCCGGGTTGTACGGGCTGGACGTACGCACTGTCCCCTTCGACGGCCGGCGCATGGCCGTCGACCTGGACGGCCTGGCCCGCGAGGCGCGGGCGTTGAAGCCCAAGATTATCATGGTCGCAGGCAGCATGTGCCTGTTCCCCTACGACGTGCCCGCCGTGCGCGCGATTGCCGACGAGGTCGGCGCGTATGTGGTATACGACGCGGCCCATATGTCGGGCCTCATCGCCAGCGGCGCGTTCCAGCAGCCCCTGGCCGAGGGCGCGCACCTACTGACTTGCTCAACGTATAAGTCCTTCGGTGGCCCGCCATCGGGCCTGGTGCTCACCAACGACGCCGAGCTGGCCCAGCGGCTCGAGTATGTCGCCTACCCCGGCATGACGGCTAACTTTGACCTGAGCAAGACGGCGGCGCTGATTGTCGCGGCCCTGGACCTGCGCGAGCATGGCCCGGCCTATGCTCAGATGTGCATCGACAACGCCGTAGCCCTGGCGACCGCTCTGGACGCCAAGGGCGTGCCGGTGTATCACGTCGAGGGACGGGGCTTTACGGCCAGCCAGCACGTCGGCCTGCCCGCCCAACGTTACGGCGGCGGCACGCCCGGCTCGCGCCTTCTCGAGCGCGCCAACATCCTGGTCAGCGGCATCGGGCTGCCGGGGCCGACATGTCCGAATGATTTCAACGCCATCCGCATCGGCACCCAGGAGGTCACCCGCTGGGGCATGACGCCCGACAGCATGGTCGAGGTGGCGAAGCTGATGGCCCGCGTCCTGGTCGGCGGTGGCGACCCGGCCGCCGTGCGCGAGGACGTGATCGCCCTGCGGCGCAACTACCAGACGCTGCACTACCTTCGCTAGCCGCGCGCCTCTACGTAGGGGGCGGGCCGCTGTCTGCGTGGTACAATGCCCAGGGAACTGAGGTGGGTCGCGCTGCTACGGAACTGATGGCCAGTGTCCGTCTCGACCAGGTCACAGGCTCAAATTGCGCCATAACGAATGGCGCTGCATTTCCCCACCGCCGAGGATTCAGCCATAGGAGGCACATATGAACAAGGAAACTCTGATCCAACGCCTGAACGAAGACTTGGCCGGCGAGCTGGGGGCCATTATCCAGTACATCACCTACGCCGCCAAGGCCACCGGGCCGTATCGCCCCCAATTGTCTCAGTTCTTCCTGACCGAGGTGGCCGACGAGCAGCTGCACGCCCAGTTCCTCGCCAACAAGATCGTCGCCCTGGGCGGCGAGCCGACCACCACACCGCGCCCCGTGCCCGCTGCACGCACCAATCGCGAGATGCTGGAGGCGGTGCTGGTCGCCGAGCGCCAGGCGACCCGCGACTACTCGCAGCGCGCCGACGAAGCGGCCGAGTACGGCGACAAGGGCTTGCAGGTGCAGTTGGAGGACATGGTGCGCGACGAGAGCGGCCACTCCGAGGAGACCGAGCGCATCCTGCGCGACTGGCCGCTGTAGATTTCGCTCGCCCGCTCGTCTTGAAAAGGCGGGCGCATGTGGTATAATCAGAAGTTGTTATGGAAGGTTCTACCCGGCGGCGAGGACCAGGCGTGGCCTCGCCACGCCCGCGTATCGGCCTGAGCGCGCATCTGCTGTCCCTATCGGAGGACTACCGAGGCGCGGGTATCAACCGCTACATCTACGGGCTGCTGACCCACCTACCCGCCGCAGCGCCGCACCTGGCGTTCACGGCCTTTGTGGCCGACCGCCGCCTGGCCGACGACCCACCGAACGGCCTGGCGCTGGCTTTTCCGCGCTGGCCGACCCAGTCGCGGCGGGCGGCGCGTATCGCCTGGGAACAGGTCGCCCAGCCGCTGGCCCTACGCCGCGAGGGGGTGGACCTGGTCCACGGCTTGGCCTACGCCCTGCCCGCCCTGCGCGGGGCGCGAAGCGTGGTGACCGTCCACGACCTGACCGTCTTGCTGTATCCCGAAGCTTTCAACAGGACGAACCGCCTCTACGTGTCCACCATCACCCGCGAGTCCGTCCGCCGCGCGGACGCCATCATTGCCGACTCCGCCAACACCCGCGCCGACATCATTCGGCTGCTGGGTGTCGCGCCGGACAGGGTCGTCGCTATTCCGCTGGGCATCGATGCCCAGTACCGTCCCGCTCCCCCCGCCGAGGTCGAGGCGTTGCGGCAGCGGTATGGCTTGCCCCCGCGTTTCATCCTCTATCTCGGCACGCTGGAACCGCGCAAGAACATCGAGACGCTGGTCAGGGCCTACGCCGCGCTCCGGCGGCAGGACCCTGCCGCGCCCCAGCTGGTCATCGCGGGTGGCGCGGGCTGGCGCTATCAGGCTGTATTTGAGTTGGTCGAAGCTCTGGGCCTGAAGGACAGGGTTCTCTTCCCCGGCTTTGTGCCCCAGGCCGAGCTACCCACCTGGTACAGTGCGGCCGAGCTGTTCGTGTATCCCTCGCGGTATGAGGGCTTCGGCCTGCCACCCCTGGAGGCGATGGCCTGCGGCGCGCCGGTCATCACCTCCACCGCTTCATCGCTGCCAGAGGTCGTCGGCGACGCGGGCATGCAGGTCGAGGCGACGGACGTTGACGCGCTGGCCGAAGCCGTGCGCGGGGCGCTGGCCGACGTTGACCTGCGCGCCGACCTGCGGGCGCGGGGGCTGGCGCGGGCGGCAACCTTCACCTGGCAGCGCACCGCCCAGGCGACGGCGGCCGTGTACGATGCGGTGCTGGCGGGCCGCACCCTGCCCCACCGGGCGGCGGCCACGGCGGGGGGCGGCGCGTGAACCCCGACTTTCGCCGCCGCTGGAAGGTCGCCACTGTCATCGGCGACGCGATTCTGATTCTGGTAGGCTTTGCCCTGGCCTACTGGCTGCGCTACCACGTCCAATGGATTGAGCCGGTCGATGAGGCGAACTTCGTCGAGTTCAGCGCGTACTATGGGTCGGCGCTGCTGCTGCTGGTCATTCTGCTGCTGGCCTACAAGATCGAGGGCCTGTACGACCAGCGCCGCACCGCGTCCTGGCTGGACTCGGTCTATCTCATCTTCAGCGGAACCGTGGTGGGTGTCGCCGCCCTCATCGTCTGGTACTTCTCCTCGCGCCCCCTGGCCGTCTCGCGCCTCATGCTCCTCTACGCCGCCGTCATCATCGTCGTGCTTGTCTCCCTCAGCCGCCTGGTAGGGGGGGCGATCCGCCGCTCGCTACACCGGCGCGGCGTCGCCACCGACCGCCTGCTCATCGTTGGGGCGGGCGAGGTCGGCCGCGCCATCATGGGCAACATCGTCGCCCAGCCGGGCCTGGGCTATCAGGTCATCGGTTACGTCGACGATGACCCCGAGAAGGCCGGCGGCTCCATCGGCCGCTTCCCATCCCTCGGCACGATTGCCGATACAACTGGCGTGCTTAGGGATTACCAGATTGACGACGTGATTATCACCCTGCCCTGGTACGCCCGCGATAGCATCCACCGCGTACTGGAAGCGTGTGAGAGGATGGGCGTCCGGACGCGCATCGTGCCCGACATGTTTCAGATGCGCCTGAACCAGGTGCACATTGAGACCATCAACGGCATCCCGCTCATTGGCGTCCGCGACACCAACATTCGCGGCTGGAATCGCGCCGTCAAGCGCGGCCTGGACGTGGCGCTGGCCTCGCTGGCCGTCCTCGTCACCTCACCCATCATGGCGCTCGTCGCAGCCGCCATCAAGCTCGACTCGCCGGGGCCGGTCCTGTATCGACAGACACGGGTGGGCATGAATGGCCACGAATTCACGGTCTACAAGTTCCGCTCGATGCGTGTTGACGCCGACCAGGAGCTTGTCAAGCTCCAGGCTCACAACGAGGCCAGCGGACCCCTGTTCAAGATGCGCGACGACCCGCGCCGCACCCGCGTCGGCCGCTTCCTGCGCCGCACCAGCCTGGATGAGCTGCCCCAGTTCTTCAATGTCCTGCTGGGCGACATGAGCCTGGTCGGCCCACGCCCCCCCGTGCCCAACGAAGTTGAGCAGTACGACGACTGGCATCGGCGGCGGCTCGAAGTGGCGCCCGGCATCACCGGCCTGTGGCAGGTGAGCGGCCGCAGCAACCTGACCTTCGACGAGATGGTTATGCTGGACCTGTACTACGCGGAGAACTGGTCGCTGGGCCTGGACATGAAGATTCTGCTGCGCACCATCCCCACCGTCCTCCTGGGCGATGGCGCGTACTGACGTAAGACTCCTCGCCTGTCGCGGCTCAAACAAGCAGCAGAATGGGGCGCCGTCGGCCGCGGGCCGGCGGCTAGCATGTTTTGAGGGTACAAGCCGTGCCAACGTACGTTTACGAATGCAAGACGTGTGGCGAGTTCGAGAAGTGGCAGTCGTTCAGTGAGAATGCGCTGGCGGTCTGTCCCACCTGTGGGGGGGCGGTCCGCCGACTGATCACACCCGCGCCCATCGTGTTCAAGGGATCGGGCTGGTACAGCACCGACAAGGCAGGCAGTTCGTCCAAGACCGTGGGAACAAGCGGCGAGAAGAAGAGCGATACCGTAGCCACCAACGGCGCCGAGAAGAAGAGCGAGACGCCCGCGGCCAGCGAGGCTCCAGCGCCCGCGAGCGAGTGACGTTGACAGGCCGCGCCGGATAGCCATCACCCACCGCAAGCGAAGCGCGGGATGTGACCATCCCGCGCGAGCCTATCCATTCTGCCTCGTCTGTCGCCCCTAGACCACCGTGTCGAGGGGCACGATCTTGAAGCGGAAGTTGGTCACAAACTCGCCCAACTGCTCGTGGAGGCTGCGCCACTCGCGCGTGTTCATGATGCGTAGCGCCGTGGGCCGGTCCTCGGCCGCCCAGCCAATGCTCATCTGCGGCACATCCTGACCATACAGGGTTGACCAGATATCGATCAGCCGCATGTCCAGCCGCACCATGCGCGGGATGAACGTCTTGGCGACAAACTCAATGTGAGGCTCTTCCTTGCCTGGCCGGACATCCCAAGTCATCAGCAGTTTGACCATAGCCTATCCTCGTGGCGGGCGGCCCGACTGGCGACCGCCGGGGAAATGATAATCTGTTCCCGGTGATTATGCAAACGATTGTCATGCGAAGGACGGATGATGCGGCGGCAGACGGCTGATTGACAGCCGCTCGGCCTGGGTGTACAATACGTGGCAAGCTAATAGCGCAGGACTGGGAACAGGAGGAGTACGCGTCGCCTGCCCGCTAGAGAAGGAGGGCCACCGGCTGGAAGCCCGCCACGGGAAGGGACGCCGAAGGTCGCCTGGGAGTCGGTGGACTGAAGCGGGCGCGCGCCGTGGGTAAGTCCACCCGGGTCAGCCCGTTATCGCTTCGAGCGCTCGGCGACGAGGGCGGCCCACCGGCCGCGCCGCCGGGAAGCAAGGTGGTACCACGCGAGGTTTCAGCCCCTCTCGTCCTTGAGACGAGGGGGGTTTTGTATTTCGACCACTGACGAAGGACGACTGGGCCGCGCGCCGCTGGCCCTTCACCCCGAGCCCCGGGTCGAACCAGGAGGCTGTATGACTGCTATGCACGACACGCAACTGCCCAAGAACTACGATCCCCACGCCGTGGAGATTTCCCTCTACGACTGGTGGGAGGCGCAGGGCTATTTCAAGCCTGAGACGCAAATCGCGCTCGGCCAGACCAGCGCAGATGCCCCGACCTTCGTCATCGCCATGCCACCGCCCAATGTCACTGGCGCGCTCCACATCGGCCATGCCATGACAGCGGCGGTCGAAGACCTGATGATTCGCTACCATCGCATGCGCGGCGACCTGACGCTGTGGGTGCCGGGTACCGACCACGCCGGCATCGCTACCCAGGCCGTGGTGGAGCGGCGGCTGGCCGAGCAGGGCATCAGCCGCCACGACCTGGGCCGCGAGAAGTTCGTCGAGCGCGTGTGGGAATGGAAGGCCAGCTACCACAGGCGCATCAGCGACCAGCATCGGCGGCTGGGCATCTCGTGCGACTGGGACCGCGAGCGCTTCACCTTCGACGAGGGCCTGTCGCGGGCGGTGCAGACGGCCTTTGTCCAGCTTTTCAACAAGGGCCTCATCTACCGGGGCACGTATCTGGTGAACTGGTGTCCCCACGACATGTCGGTGATCTCCGACCTGGAAGTGGAGTACGAGCCACGCGAGGGCAAGCTGTGGTACGTGCGCTACCCGCTGCTGCCGGTGGGCGAGAGCCTGGGCGACGCGGCGTGGGGTACGCCCGCCTGGGGCCAGGGCGCGACGGAGTGGATCACCGTGGCGACGACGCGCCCTGAGACCATCCTGGGCGATACGGCGGTGGCGGTTCACCCCGACGACGAGCGCTACCAGCATCTCATCGGCCGCATGGCCCTCCTGCCCGGCGTGAGCCGCCCCATCCCCATCATCGCCGACGACGCGGTGGAGCGCGAGTTTGGCACCGGCGCGGTGAAGGTGACGCCCGGCCACGACCCGACCGACTACGCCATCGGCCAGCGCCACGGCCTGCCTATCATCAACATCATGAACAAGGACGCCAGCCTCAACGCTGAGGCCGGCCCCTACGCCGATCTCGACCGCCACGCCGCCCGCGATGCCCTGGTGGCCGACCTGGCGAAGGCGGGGCTACTGGTGCGCGTGGCCGACCATACGCTGAACCTCGGCACGTGCCAGCGCTGTCACACCATCATCGAGCCGCTCATCTCCACCCAATGGTTCGTGCGAATGAAGCCCCTGGCCGGCCCGGCCATCGACGCGGTGCGCGATGGGCGCATCCGCATCGTGCCCGAGCACTTCGAGAGAATCTACTTCCATTGGATGGAGAACGTGCGCGACTGGGCGATCAGCCGCCAGGTGTGGTGGGGGCATCGTATCCCGGTCTGGTACGGCCCCGACGACCATCCCTTCGCCGCCTTCGACGAGGCCGAGGCCCACACCCTGGCCCACGCCCACTACGGCCACGACGTGCCGCTCCGCCAGGATGAGGATGTGCTGGACACCTGGTTCAGCTCCGGCCTGTGGCCCTTCTCCATCCTGGGCTGGCCCGACGACAGCGACGACTACCGAACCTTCTACCCGAACTCGGTGCTGGAGACGGGCTACGACATCATCTTCTTCTGGGTGGCGCGCATGATCTTCCTGGGCCTGGAGATGACGGGCGATGTCCCCTTCCACACCGTCTATCTCCACGGCCTTATCCGCGACGAGTTGGGGCGCAAGTACTCTAAGTCCCTCGGCAACGCCCTCGACCCAATGGAGGTCATCGAGGACGTGGGGACCGACGCCCTGCGCTTCACCCTGATGACATCCGGCACGCCCGGCAACGACACCAAGCTGTCGACGCGCGCCCTGGAAGCGGGCCGCAACTTTATCAACAAGCTGTGGAACCTGGCCCGCTTCACCCTCAGCAACCTGGACGGGACGCCGCCGCCCCTGGACGCCGCGCGCCTGACCCTGGCCGACCGCTGGATTCTGTCGCGCCTCGATGCCCTGACGGCCGACGTGAACCGCCTCTTCGAGACCTACCAGTTCGGCGAGGCGGGCCGCCAGATTCGCGACTTCCTATGGGATGAGTTCGCCGACTGGTACGTGGAGATGAGCAAGATTCGCTTGCAGGGTGACGACCCGGCCGCCAGGGCTACCGCTCAGGGCGTGTTGGTGACGGTGTTGGAGCAGGCGCTGCGGCTGCTGCACCCCTTCGCGCCCTTCATCACCGAGACGATCTGGCAGCGGCTGCCCCGCCAGGGCGATACCATCATGCTCGCCCCGTGGCCGACGGCGCGCGGAACCCGCGACGGTCAGGCCGAGGCCGACATGACCCTGGTGCGAGACCTCATCCGCGCCATCCGCAATGCGCGGACGGAGTACAACGTGGAGCCGGGGCGGCGCGTGGCCGCCATCGTCAACGCCGACGGGCGAGTGGCCCTCTTCCGCGAGCAGGCTCCCATCATCGAGTTTCTGGCTCGCGTGGACGGGACGCGCCTCGACATCGTGGAGGGGTTGGCGACGCCCCCGCCCCAGTCGGTGTCCCTGGTGGTGGGCGACGGCGTCCAGGCCTACCTGCCCCTGGCGGGCCTCATCGACCTGGACAAGGAGCGCGAGCGGCTAGGCAAGGAACTGGCCGAGACGGCGGCCGAAGTGGCGCGCACCGAGGGCCTGCTCGCCAAGCCGGACTTCGCCGACAAGGCCCCCGCCAACGTTGTCCAGGGCGCGCGCGACAAGCTTGCCGCTGCCCGCGAGCGCCAGGCTAAGCTCACGGCCCGCCTCGCCGAGTTGTAGCGACATCGGGCTGGGCGCGAGTCTGCTGTGCTGTTTGCGCGCTGAGGTCACGAAGCCCACCCAGGACACGGAGCGGAGAACCGAACTTCATCGCCTTGTGTCCTGGGTGGGCCTGGTGCGTTTTCTGGTTGGCATGCACCCGACATCTCGCGCCTGGAGAGTCTCGGTTGCCAGCCCAGCCTGTTCTATGGTATAGTGTCTATCAGGATGGACATCGCGCTATGATATGATGAAGCTCAGACGCTTCCGCGCCTGCCGAGTCTCGCTCTTCTATACCCGGAGGTGAGCCATGTCGAAACGCAGCAAGGCCAAGCCGCACGACGCGAACGGCGCGCCCGGCCACACCGACGGCGCAGCGAAGGAGAAACCTGTCCCCAACGCCGCCGCGTCGCCCCTGACACCCCCTTCAGCAGCGGCATCCTCGCTGCCCGCGTCGCCGCCACCCGCTACTCCGCCCACCCACTCGCCTGACACCCGCACCCGGCGCGGCAAGAAGGGCGCGTCCGCCCGCCAGGTCGGCCACGACCCCGACCGCCGCCGGGAGAAGCTCGACAACCGCGCCTACGCGCGTGAGCTGGCGCGGCTGCAAGTCGAGCTGGTCAAGCTCCAGGAGTGGGTCAAGTACCAGGGCCTCAGAGTCGTGGTACTCTTTGAGGGCCGCGACGCAGCGGGCAAGGGCGGCGCCATCAAGCGCATCACCGAGACCCTCAACCCGCGTTACTGCCGCATCGCCGCCCTACCTGCGCCCACCGACCGCGAGAAGACGCAATGGTACTTCCAGCGCTACATCACCCATCTGCCCGCCGCGGGCGAGATGGTTCTCTTCGACCGCAGCTGGTACAACCGCGCCGGGGTCGAGCGGGTGATGGGCTTCTGCAGCGACGAGGAATACTGGGAGTTCCTGCGCTCGTGTCCAGAGTTCGAGCGGATGCTCATTCGTTCCGGCATCATCCTCATCAAGTACTGGTTCTCAGTCAGCGACGAGGAGCAAGAGCGACGCTTCCAGGACCGTATCGATGACCCCACCAAACGCTGGAAGCTCAGCCCGATGGATATGGAGTCGCGCGCCCGCTGGGTCGAATACTCCAAGGCCAAAGACACCATGTTCGCCTATACTGACACCAAGCAGTCGCCGTGGTTCGTGGTCGACGCCGACGACAAGAAACGCGCGCGCCTCAACTGCATCGCCCACCTGCTAACCTTGATCCCCTACGAAGACCTGACGCCGCCGCCCCTGGCCCTCCCGCCCCGCCAGCAGGACAAGGGCTACGTGCGGCCCCCCATCAACGAACAAAGTTGGGTGCCGGACATCCTCTAGCCTGTCCGGCCCAGGAGCGCCAGCATGGCCCGCAATCGACGCCGCGACAAGCATAACGGGCGAGAGCCAGAACTCCGAACCGTCGTCGTGTCCCGCAACGGGCGCAAGAAAGACCCACCCGTGCCGTCGGACGCGGCGCGCTACGTCAACCGTGAGCTGAGTCTCATCGACTTCTCACGGCGCGTGTTGGAGGAGGCCGAGGATACGCGCAACCCGCTGCTGGAGCGGGTCAAGTTTCTCGCCATCGTCAGCTCCAACCTGGCCGAAGTCTTCATGGTGCGGGTTGCGGGCCTCAAGCAGCAAATCGAGGCCGGTGTCACCGAGCGCTCGATGGACGGCCTCACGCCGGCCGAGCAACTCATCGCCGTGCGTGAGGCCGCCTGGCAACTGATGGTCGACACGCGCCGCGCCTACCAGGCGTTGTTGCCCCAGCTCAACGCCGCCGGCATCCACATTCTCACCTACGCTGAGTTGAATGATGAGCAGCGCGCCGCGGCCGACGCCTATTTCCAGGAAATCGTCTTCCCGGTTCTGACCCCGCTCGCGAATGATCCCGGCCGCCCCTTTCCTCACATCTCCAACATGAGCCTGAGCCTGGCCATCATGATCCGCGACCAGGCGGGGGTAGAGCGTTTCGCCCGCATCAAAGTCCCCAACACCCTGCCGCGCCTGCTGGAGGTCCCGGCCGCGGACCCCAGCCCCACCCAACATACCTTCGTGTGGCTGGAGCACGTGATCGCCGCCAACATGGGCATCCTCTTCCCCGGTATGGAGGTCGTCGAATCCCACCCCTTCCGCACCACCCGCGATGCCGAGATGGTGATCCAGGAGTTGGAGGCGGAAGACCTGTTGGACACCGTGGAGCGTGGCGTCCGCCAGCGGCGCTTCGGCTCGGTAGTTCGCCTCACCATCGAGCCGTTCATGCCGAGCTACATCCGCGAGATTCTGGTCGAGAACATGGACATCGACCCCGGCGACATCTACACTCTGGATCCGCCGCTGGGCATCAGTGACCTGATGGTGTTGGCCCGCGTCGACCGCCCCGACTTGAAATTCAAGCCCTTCACCCCTGCCATCCCGCCGGTCGTCGAGGACGAGGCCGACATCTTCACCGCCATTCGGCAGCAGGACATCATCCTCCATCACCCCTACGACTCCTTCGAGCCGGTGGTCGAGCTGATCGACACGGCCGCCCATGACCCCAACGTGCTGGCCATCAAGATGACGCTGTATCGGGTGGGGCGGAATGCGCCTGTCGTGCGCGCGCTGCTCGATGCGGCGCGCAACGGCAAGCAGGTGGCCGTGCTGGTGGAACTGAAAGCCCGTTTCGACGAGGAGAGCAACATCGAGTGGGCAAGGCAACTGGAGAGTGAGGGCGTCCACGTCATCTATGGCCTGGTCGGCCTCAAGACTCACTCGAAGATAGCCCTGGTAGTGCGCAAGGAAGGCGACCGCCTGCGCCGCTATGTTCACCTCTCGACAGGCAACTACAACGCCGTCAGCGCCCAGCTCTATACCGACCTCGGCCTGCTGACCGACGACGAGGCGATGGGGGCCGACGCCTCCGACCTGTTCAACTATCTGACCGGTTACTCGGCCAAGCGCGACTATCGCCGCTTCGTCGTCGCCCCTGTCAACATGCGCTCGCAACTCACCACGCTTATCGAGCGCGAGATTCAGCGCCAGCAGGAGGGCCAGGTCGGGTATCTCATCTTCAAGACCAACTCCCTCGTCGACAAGGATATGATCAACCTGCTCTACCGCGCCTCCCAGGCGGGCGTCAAGATCGACCTGCTGGTGCGCGGTATGTGCTCGCTGCGCCCCGGCGTACCCGGTCTCAGCGACAACATCCGCATTCTCAGCATCCTGGGCCGCTTTCTGGAGCACAGCCGCATCTACTACTTCAGCAACGGTGGCCAGGAGGAAATCTATCTCGGCAGCGCCGACATGCGCACTCGCAACCTCGACCGCCGTGTCGAGATTCTCTTCCCCATTTGCGACGCTGCCAATGTGCGTTACCTGCGCGACGTGGTGTTGGCCGCGTATCTGGCAGACACCGCCAAGGTGCGCCTGATGCAGCCCGATGCCACCTACACGCGGCGGCTGCCCGCCCCCGGCGAGGCCGAGTTCAACGCCCAGGAGTGGTTCATCCAGACCCGCGATTGGCGCGACCACGACACGCTGCCTGCCCCGCCCGTCGCATCGTCGCAGCCTACCTCAACCGGCTAGCGGAGAACGCACACAGCGCCAGGCGGAACATCGTTGGGATGTTCCGCCTGGCGCTTGCCTTGCCTGTCGGAGCGGGCGCCGCCGTGGTGACGGCGGCGGAGGCAGCCTCCGCTGCGGTCGACTGCGCGAAGGCGGGTCGACTTCCTTACTAGACGATGGCGCGCCGGCGCAGGAAGGCCATCACCGCCAGGATCGCGCCCCCGATGATCAGCACCCAGCCAATGATGGTGGTAACCGTGCTGACGACGGCTGGTCCCTGGAACAACACGTACAGCGCAGCCACGCCTCCGTACTTTAGATAGTCTAGATAGTCTCGGCCCGTGCGTCAGGGGTTAGCCCCGCTCGTGTTCATCCCCGATGGCGCGGCCTCGGCCGCCCTGTAGACGGACAAGAGCGGCAGGCCCACGCCGTGAAGCTCATTGAGCATCGCGATGAGGTCATTCTGGTGGGTGATCTGCAGCAGGAGCGTCGTCACGGGCCGCCCATCCGCGTCATAGCCAATAGCGACCTCGACCACGTGGGGGAGCGAGAGCCAATCCGGCGACAGGTGCGACTCGACACTGACGCGATAGGAGCGCGGTAAGGAGGTAATTGGCGTATCCCCGTCGCAATGCATGGCTGCCTCACGACCCAGGCCATTCCACAGCTCGTCCTCCAAGAGTGTACCAGAAAACAGGGCGCCACGCCCGGTACATGCCGCCGACATGTGTACCACTGTGTACCGGCCAGGAACGCCGAGCGGCTGCCGAGGCTCGCGTCGTGGCGCCCGTGGCGCGGTCAGCCCGCGCCAGGTGGGTCGCTCGCGGCCGCCTGCCGTTGCCAGCGGGCGGCAAAGAGGCGAATCCGAGGTTGGACGTGCCATGCATAAGGATCGGCGAGGGGCCGGGCTTCCTTGATCAGGCGCATCGCCTCGTCGGGCGACCGGCCCTCGGCAATGAGGATGCAGGCCGCCACGGCCACGCTGCGATGAACACCCCCGCGACAGTGCACCAGGACCGGCCGCCCGGCGGCCACCTCCGGCCGCGCGGCCCGCACGCCGCGCTCCAGCAGCGAGAGCGGCAGCGGGAACAGGGGCGAGTCGGGCCAGGTCAGGCGCAAGACACGAAACGGGCTGCGATAGTAGGCGGACGGTGGTCGTTGGAAACTGAGGGAGATAATCAGCCGCACCCCAAGCGCCGCCAATGGGGCCGCCTGCTCGGGGCGTGGCAGCGCGCCAACATACAGGCTCTCGGTCACGCGCGAGACCACGGGCGCCCGCCACACGTCCGGCAAGCCGTCAGTGGCGGGGCCCGGCGTGGGCGAGGCCGTCGCGGGGAGCCACCACCGCCTCACGGCGCTCTAAACCGGATCTGCCAGTGACTGCCGTCACAGAAGGGCTTGTTCTGCGACTGGCCGCAGCGACACAAAAGCTGGCGGTTGCGCACCTCGTAGGTGAAGCCGTCGGGGCCGGTCACGGGGATGCCGCCCAGCACCCAATAGGCGCCATTGACGATGGTGGCGATGGTCGGCTCGTAGGGCAGCTCCACCGCCCCCTGGGCGCGCTCGATGAGGTATTGGAGGCGACCGCTGGGGCACAGTTGAATCTGGGCCTTGAGCCGCTCGCGGACTTCGGGATCGGCGGTGTGCTTGATTTCCTCCCACACGCTGCCGAAGCGATCACAGAAGGCATAGCCGGCGCACAACGTTTCGTCGTCGGTCATGGTCATCCCGACGCCCTCGAACTCCTGCCGTCGGCTGTCGGTCGGCGCGTGGTCGGCGGTCAACGTGCCATCCCACTCGATGGTCTTGTGGGTACTATCGCAGAAAGGCTTGTTAGATGAGTGGCCGCAGCGGCAGAGGAGATACGTCGAGTGCTTCGGCTCCCAATCTGGTCCCGCCTGCCAGGCGACCGCTTCCCCCTGGGCGTTGAGGACGCGAATACGCTGGGTCAATTTAGGACCGCCGGTAACCACATACGGGCCTTGTTCCTGAATCTTGATGTGCGGCTGCGGAGCCTGGCCGGCAACCGGATGTTCAGCAGAGTCAGGCGCGGGGGTAGCTTGGTCGGGCATGCATAGCTTCCTTTCCAGGCGAGTAGAACCAGCGCGGTCGATGCGCCGCAGGCGCGCGGCGCGTAGGGCGATCGCGTCGGTAGACGGCCTACTATAGCCCCAGCCGCTGCGAACGTCAACCCGGCGATTCGGGGTGCATTTGGCATTTGGGCGGCTGAGCGTTAGCATTTGAGGGTGATGACAGAACAGTGGCAAACCCGACGCCTGTTTCGCCCACACCTGGACACATCAGGAGCGCGTATGCGAAAGGTTATGGTATGGCTGCTGCTCCTCGCAGGGCTGCTAGCCACGATCACGTCGCCGGTCGCGGCGGACTCAACGGTCGCCGCCCCGCCCGCTCAGGGTGGAGCCAATGGTGGGGACAGGCCCCCAGTCTTCGCCACGTATGCGCGCGTCGAGCGTAGCACCTACGCCTACTCTGCACCCAACGGCGAACCGCGACAGGCCCTGGACGGCAACCAGTCGTGGTGGATCAGCGTCCGAGGTCAGCAGGTCGTCAACGGCGAGACGTGGTATCGCACGGCGGAGAACCTGTGGGTACGCGCCAGCGACGTGCGCGTCCTGGGCCCGGCGCGCTTTCGCGGCGCATACTGGAACGGTCTCTACGACGACGGCGCGATGCCTGACCGCTTCGGCTTCGTCACCAACTATGATACCCACGTCCACGGCGCGCCCGACCCCGACGCCAACGATCTCGACTACTACCAGAAATACACCTGGGTTCCACTCAACGACATGCAGAATGGCTGG
The DNA here is from genome assembly GCA_034431435.1 of Anaerolineae bacterium. Taxonomy (GTDB): domain Bacteria; phylum Chloroflexota; class Anaerolineae; order Epilineales; family JAHCIE01; genus JAHCIE01. The sequence continues at coordinate 117,759 of DAOUDG010000016.1, forward strand.
TGGAACATGGGCGACAACGCCTGGGTCTCCTCCAACTTTGTTCGCCCGATGCGCTACCAGGCGCGGCCGGCCGGCGTCGGCCCCGGCCAGAAGTGGATCGACGTAGACCTGACGCAGCAGACGGTGGCCGCCTACGAGGGCGACCGCATGGTCTTCGCCACCCTGATGTCGTCGGGGAAGCGCACGACGCCGACCGTCACCGGCCTGTTCGCCGTCCACTCCAAGTATGTCAGCCACACCATGAAGGGTATGTCAGAGACTGGCACGTACTACCTGGAGGAAGTGCCGTGGTCGATGTACTTCCACCAGGCCTACGCCCTCCACGGCGCGTACTGGCATGATGGCTTTGGCTGGATTCGCAGTGCGGGCTGCGTCAACCTGTCGCCCGTCGACGCCAAGTGGCTGTTCGGCTGGGCCGGCCCAATCGTCCCGCCGGGCGCCAACTCGGTATTTGCCTCGCCCGCGAATCCGGGTACATGGGTATGGGTACATTACTAGCCCGACCCCCTTCAATGCAGCCGTGGCCCGCGCGGGCGGTTACGAGTAGACATCGGCTCTTCACCCAGTGAGCATAGACGAGGAGGCTACGCCCATGTGTCTGGACGGTAACAACCATCCCCCCATCGCCTATGTCATCGATGAGTACGAGCACGGTTCAATTGGTCGGCGCGAGTTCCTGCGCCGCGCCACCGCCCTGGTCGGGGCGGCTGGCGCGGCGGCCCTGTTGGCGGCCTGCTCGCCCCAGGCGATGACATCGCCGGCGGCTGGCGCGCAGCCAACGGTTCCACCCCTGGGGACCGTGCCCGCCGACGCCGCTAACATCCAGGCCGAGACCGTGACCTTCCCCAGTGAAGGCGGCGCCCAGATCAAAGGCTACCTGGCGCGGCCCACCGGCCCCGGCGCCCACCGGGCCGTTATCATCATCCACGAGAATCGCGGCCTCACGCCCCACCAACAGGACCTGGCGCGGCGCTATGCCAGCGCGGGCTTTGTCGCGCTGGCCGTCGACCTGCTCAGCCGCCAGGGTGGAACGGACAAGTTCGCCTCGGCACAGGAGGCCACCGCCGCCATCGGTCGCGTGACCGATGAGCAGGCCACCGCCGACCTCAACGCCGCCGTCGCCTACCTCAAGGGCCACGACGCCGTCAAGGGGCAGAAGATCGGCGTGACGGGTCACTGTTGGGGCGGGGCGCGCACCATCCTGCTCGCCCTGCGCAACCCCGATATCGCTGCCGCCGTGCCCTACTACGGCAGCAGTCCCCAGAGCCTGGACGAGGTCAACAATCTCAAGGGGGCATTGCTGGGCATCTACGCCGGCAACGACCAGCGCATCAACGCTGGGGTGCCGCCCTTCGAGGAGAAGCTCAAAGCGGCAGGCAAGACCTACGAGATCAAGACCTACGATGGCGCGAATCACGCCTTCTTCAACGACACGGGCGCCAACTTCAAGGTTGACACGGCCCAGGATGCCTGGGCGCGCACCATCGCCTGGTTCAACAAGTACCTGCGGAGCTGACATCTCGATGGACGACTTCCTATCGATGTTCCCACCCAAGCTAGCGCGACGCATGCGTGCCGCAGGTGTGACAGGCCCCTCCAGCCTGCTTGAGATTCTGCAAGCGAATGAGGCCCTGGAACGAGAGTTCACTCGCTACGCACAGAAGCACCCCGACGTGGTGCTTACCCTGACCCTCGGCGCGCTGCTGGAGCAATTCCTGCTGGCCGAAACGCCCGCGGAACTGCTCGCGGTCTACCTGGCCGCGCCGCCCGAGGTCCGCCCGATCTTCCCGATGGCTGTCGCGGAGGTGGCGGACTCCCTCGAAGCGGAGGGCCATGATGACGAGGCAGAGGAGATGCGCGACCGCCTCGACGAGCTAGATAGCTTGATCGCGGCCCTCGACAACCCACTGATGGCCGCCGTCGGCAAGTTCTTGAGCGCGCCCAACGAAGCGGCGGCGCGGGCGGTCTACCGGCGCCGCCATCGGGTCTTGCAGACAATTCAGGCTCAGCGGGTGCTCGACAGCGACGAGACGATGGCGGTAGCGCCGGTCCCAGAGCAACTCGAGGCGCGGCGCGAGCTGCTGCGCGAGCTACGCGCCGCTGGCTCGCCCCACGCGCCGCGCCGCCGCCTCAGAGAGCATCGCTAACAAGCGGATAATTGCGCTTCGGTCATGCCTGAACTACCCGGCGCACTGCGCCTGCAATCCGAGTATCGCGACTACGTGTGGGGCGGCCGCAAACGGCTGCGGCCCGGCCAGCTGACGGCCGAGGCGTGGGTCGTCTATGAGCGCGACCCTATCGAGGGCGGCCCCCTGGCGGGGCGAACCCTGGCCGACGTCGCCGCCGAGTACGGCGCGGCGTTGCTCGGCTGCCGCGCCGTCGCCCGCACCGGAACCCGCTTCCCCCTCCTCATCAAGCTGCTTGACTGCGAGCAGTGGCTTTCCCTCCAGGTGCATCCCAACGACGAGCAGGCGGCGCGGCTGGAGGGTGAGGGCCACTTCGGCAAGACCGAGGCCTGGCACATCCTGGACGCTGACCCCGGCGCGACGCTCATCGCGGGCGTTCGCCCCGGCACGACCCAGGCCGCCCTGGCGGCGGCGATTCGAGACGGCAGCGTCATCGACCTGGCCGAATCGCTCGCAGTCAACCCCGGTGACACTGTGGTGATGCGGGCGGGTACGATGCACGCCCTGGGACCGGGCCTGTTCGTCTACGAAGTCCAGCAGACCTCCGATCTGACCTACCGTGTCTACGACTGGGGCCGACCGCCGACCGCCTCCCGGAGCCTGCACATCGACCAGTCCATCGCCGTCACCGACCCGCTGGCGCTCGCCAACGCCACGCCTGCCCCTGACCTGGGCGATGGCGAGGGCGGCGTTCTGTGCCGCACCGAATATTTCACGCTGGCGATGTTGCAGAGCCAGGGGCGCGCCTGCGACCTGGACACGGCGGGGGAGACCTTCCACGCCCTGACCGTCATCAACGGCGCGGCGCGGCTGATCATCGGTGGCGCGGAGGTGTGCTCGCTCGGTGAGTACGCCAGCGTCGTCATCCCCGCCGCCACCGGCGCGTATCGGCTCGAACCGGCGCCGACGTTCCGCGCCCTCAAGGCGAGCCTGTAGCGCCTCCCGAACAACACATTCCCCTGTTCGTGGCGGATGTGACCGTCCGCCGCCTCGTATCCGCGACTGGCCACCGCCGCTTACCCGTGGCGGTATCCCCGTCGCACCCCGACAGGCGTCTACAAGGAGTCTGGTGTACCATGATCGGAATCGCCGAGTACCTGCCGCCCAGCCCCTCCCCGCTGTGGAAGCTCGCCAGGCAAGGCGGAGCTGACTACGCCGTCGGCGGCCTGCCCTACGACGACCCCTGGCTCGGCGACGACCGCCCGTGGGATTATATGCCTCTGCTGCGCATGAAGCAGCGCTACGAAGACGGCGGGTTCCAACTGGCCGTCATCGAAGCCCGCCCACCCTACAACAAGGTAAAGCGTGGGCAGGCAGGCCGCGACGAGGAGATTCAGGGCATCTGCACCCTCATCGAGAACATGGGGCGGCTGGGTATTCCCGTCTGGTGCTACGAGTGGATGACCGACTTCAACTGGCTGCGCACCTCGACCATCACGCCATCGCGTGGCGGCTCGGTCGTCACCAGCTTCGACAACAGCCTGATGCAGGGCGCGCCCGACACCGACGAGGGGCCAATCTCCGAGACGGAACTCTGGGACAACCTGGCCTACTTCCTGCGCCGCGTCCTACCCGTCGCCGAGCAGTGGGGCGTCAGGCTCGCCATGCATCCCGACGACCCGCCCCTGTCGCCCATTCGCGGCGTCGCCCGCATCATGCGGAGCGTCGAGAATTTCCAGCGGCTCATCGACACGGCCCCCAGCCCGGCCAATGGCATTGCCCTCTGCCAGGGCAACTTCACGCTGATGACCGACGACCTGCCGGGCGTGATTCGCGCTTTTGGCCGCCAGGACAAGATTTACTTCGTCCACTTCCGCGACGTGTTGGGCACGCCAGACAAGTTCAAAGAAACCTGGCACGACGAAGGCAAAACCGACATGTTCGCCTGCATGCAGGCGTATAAAGATATCGACTTTGACGGCGTTTTGCGCCCCGATCACGTGCCGACCGTCGAAGGCGACCGCAATGATGCCGCCGGCTACTCCTCGTACGGTCGGCTCTACGCCCTGGGCTACATCCGTGGCCTACGTGAGGCTGTGTACGGCAGAGCCAGCGGACACTGAGAGTTGCCGGCGCAAGGGGGGAGCAGGCGGATCGGCCGTCTGCTCCCCCCTTGCGTTACAGGTTGTTGTCTGAGTGAAGGGCGCGAGTGACAGCGACGAAACTAAGGGTCGCTTGAGGCGGCAACACGCCGACAGCGTAGCGGCCCTAAACATGACTGGGTTACGAAATAGATATCAAATAGTCAGGCATTGACGGGGCGGCACAGTTGTGATAGAATAAGGGTGAAGCGCGCCGATCAGCAGCGAGACCGCGCCGCGCCGCCTGGGCCCAACTCACAGAGGGATTCTCGACCCACCCTGGGGGGGGACTGTGTCGAAGGCGAACACGCATTACCCAAAGCCGCCGCACCGTGTCCGCGAGCTTACGCCCAATACGCATACCGTTCAACGCTCGGCGTTGGCCGCCGCTCGCGGGCAGGATGACAGCGGCTCGACCAAAAACCTACGCCACTTCCGTGGGCCAACACGCATCCTCTCGCGCTCGGGCGCCCCCGACCGGGGCAATGCCAGCGCCCTCAGCAACCTGCCCCCCCCGGCGATCCCTCTCATTGGCCGCGACCATGAACTGGCCGAGCTGCGTGCGCTACTCACCGAGTCGGAGGCGCGTCTCGTTACTCTGACCGGCGCGGCCGGCTGCGGCAAGTCCCGCCTGGCCCTGGAAGTCGCCGCCTCGGTCATGTCAGCCTATCCTGATGGTGTCTGGTGGGTCGACCTGGCGCACACGCCTGACGCCGACGAGGTTGTGACCCGCATCCGCGCGACGCTTCAGATGGACGAGGACGCCGACGAGTCCCCCACCGCCGTGCTGTCGCACCTTGAATCGAAGCGCCTCCTGCTCCTTCTCGATGACTGTGAGCCGCTGACGCGCGCCACGGCGGATGTGATTCACCATATCCTGGCAGCGGCTCGCGCCGTCACCATCCTGGCCACCAGCCGCGAGCCGCTGCGCCTGCCCGACGAGCGAACCTGGCACACCCAGGCGCTGGCCGTCCCGACGGCAGCCGAGATCACCACAGGCGTCGATGCCATGCCGCCGGACGACCAGGCCCGCTATGTTGAGAGTCTGGCCGAGTACGACGCTGTCCGCCTGTTCGTGGCGCGCGCCCAGGCGGCGCGGCCCGGCTTTGCGCTGACGCCCGCGACGGTCAGCCTGGTCGGCGACATCTGCCGGCAGTTGGAAGGCCGACCGCGCGCCATCCTATTGGCCGCCGAGCGTAGCCGCGTCCTGTCGGTCGTCCAGATTGCCTCGACCCTCGGCGATCTGATTCGCCCGCCTCGTCCCCGCGCTCGCCAGGCCGCCAGTGCTGAACAGAGCCTGCGCGCCGGCCTGGAGTGGAGCCACGCCCGACTCAGCCCCCCCGACCAGCGCGTCTTCCGTAGCCTGGCGGTATTCGAGGGCAGCGCCTCACTGGAAGCCGTCGAGGCCGTCTGCGCGCCCGCTGAGCTATCGACCCTCGAAGTCCTCGACAGCCTGGTGGAATTAGTCGATGCCTACTTGCTGCAGGTCGAGAGCCAGTTGGGCGCCGCGCGCTATCGGTTGCCCGTCCTCAGCCGCACCTACGCGGCCGAGAAGCTCACCGCCGCCGGCGAGGGCGACACGGTGCGCGCGGCCCACGCCGCCTTCTTCGCCTGCCTGGCCGAGGCTGCCCTGCCCCACCTGGACGGCCCACAGCAGATTCAATGGATGGCGCGGCTTGACCTGGACCGGGACAATCTGCACGCGGCCCTGGCCTGGTCGCTCGAAGTCGGGGATGCCCAGACGGCGCTGCGGCTGTCGGCCTCGCTGTGGCCCTATTGGCAGGCGCGGGGCGTCAGCGACGAAACACGCCAGTTCCTCGACGCTGCCCTGGCGCTGTCGGGCACGAATGTGGCAGAGCTTCACATCCGCACGCTCGACGGCGCGGCGACCCTCGCCTACCTCCAGGGCGACGGCGAGCGCGCCGAAACCCTGCACACGCGCAGCCTGGCCCTCAAGCGCGAGAGCGGCGATGAGGCCCGGCAGACGCCTTCGCTGTGCGCCCTGGCCGCCCTCAGCATCGACCGGCGCGACTACGAGCGGGCAGAAACGCTGTGTCAGGAGGCCCTTAGCCTGAGCCGGGAGCGCCGCGACCGCCGCGCCACGGCCTACGCCCTCCTCCATCTCGGTCGGCTGCGTCATGCCTGCTGCGACTACCGCGCGGCGACTGCCCTGTTCGACGAGGCCGTCGCAGCCTACCGGGTATTGGGCGACGCGCGGGGGCTGGCTCTGGCCTTGAGCGCGCACGCCGCCACGGCGAGCGTCCAGGGTCGCCGCGACGAAGCGCGGACGCTCGCTGACGAGGCGCTCGGCTTGCGGCGCGAGCTTCACGACGAGATGGGCATCGCCGCCTCCCTTGCCGATCTGGGCGCGCTGGCGCGAGACAGCGGCCACCTGGATCACGCCGCCGAGTTGCTGCACGATAGCCTGACGCGCTACCGCCACCTCCGCGCGCGAGGGGGCGTCGCCCGCGTGCTGGCCGACCTGGCGCTATTGGCTGTCTACCAGGACAACCCTGCCCACGCACGGATGACCTGCGCCGAGAGCCTGACCCTCTACGAGGAACTGGGCGCCAGCGACGGCATCGCCACGGCGCTCAGCATCCAGGCGCTCGTCACGCTCCATGACGGCGATAGCCCGCGCGCTCTGGCCCTGGCCCACAGGGCGCTAGAGATGCGCCGCAGCCAGCGCGATCAGCACGGCATCGCCGAGTGCCTCGACATCGCGGCCGCCATTTACGCCACGACCGGCCCCCTGGAGCATGCGCCCCGGCTAGAGGGCATCGCCGCCGCCTTGCGCGAGACCATCGGCGCGCCCCGCCCACCGGCCTTCGACGCCGATCTGCGGTGTCGCCTGTCCCCGGCGGTTTGTGGCCTGGGCGCAGAGCCGTATGAGGCTCTCCGCCACCAGGCGCACAGCGCCCCCTTCGAGGAACTCGACCGGTTGGCGTGCACGGAGCCGGCGCTCGCGGTTCCCGACCAGCGCGCCACGCGGCCGTCACCTGTCGTGGCGGTGGCCGCGCCGCCAGCCGCCGACTCCGGCCCCGATCTGCGCGTGCTGGCCCTCGGCCAGAGCAAGGTCTATCGTGACGAGCGACTGCTGTCCACCGCCGACTGGACCTACGCCAAGCCGCGTGAGATGCTTTTCTTCCTGCTGTCGCACCCACCGCGCACCAAGGAGCAAATCGGCGTGATGCTGTGGCCGGACGCATCGCCCAATCAGCTCCGCGCCGCGCTGCACCCGGCCCTGTATCATCTGCGGCGCACCCTGGGCGACCGCCGGCGCGTCGTGACCCGCCAGGACAGCTACTCGTTCAACCGCGATATCCCCTACTACTTCGATGTTGACGAGTTTGAGTCCCTCGTGACGCAAGCCCGCCGCTACGCCGAGAAAGCCCCCAACCAGGCAATTGCGGACCTCAAGGCGGCAGTGGCCCTGTATCAGGGTGACTTCCTCGCCGACATGACGGTCACCAGTGAGTGGGCGCTCATCCGCCGCGAGGAACTGCGCCAGACCTTCCTGGAGGCCCTGCTCCTGCTCGGGCGATTGCTCCTCGAGGCGCAACGCTACACAGAAGCGGCGGATATCTATCGGCGCGCCATCGCCCAGGATAGCTACCTGGAGGTCGCTCATCGCGAGTTGATGCGCTGCTATCAGCTGCAAGGCGAGATCAGTCGCGCCCTCAAGCACTATCAGGGCCTTGTGGAGTACCTCCGCACGGAGATGGCATCGGTCCCCGCGCCCGAGACGACGGCCCTTTTCCAGCGCCTGGCCGCCCAGGTTGCGTATACATCTAGCGGCAAATAGCCTGGTGGTCGTCCGAATGCAGTATCAGTTACGCAACATGGCTGTGAAGGCCTACTTCACGACCAAAATTCAAGCAGTTCCACAAGCAGTTCCGCAAGCGGCAGGCATTACACTAAAAATTGAGTAGACGGTTCTTGTGTCTACCCAGAGGATGACCGCACCAGCGTTGGTGCATACGTTGGGCCAGGACTGCCGGCGGGGGGTCGGTGGTACGCCTGAGTATAGGTGGTCCTGTGGGACACAAGCCCTCGGTCAATGGCGACCGCGGTCTCCAAATTCGGGATAACGTCGGACTTCACGCACCTCACACTCCCGAGCCTATTCCCCCCTTACCGCTGGCTCCTGCCCATGTCGGCGTAACTGAGCCTCAGTCGCCTGGTCTTGACGGCACGTCTGGATCGATGCCGTGTTCCGTGTCCTCGTCGGAGCTATCCCGCGCGGGCAGGGACGCCGGCGTCACGTTGGTCGCTGTTCCCAGCGCCCACAACGAGCGTCGTGCGCTCGCCCATAGGTGGTACGCTCAGTGCGGCATAGTCATGCACGCATGGGCGGAGCCTACCCGTCGCCCGCGACACTCTGTATATCCTCGGCAGTTCCTGCCCCGTTCGGTCCCCAACCGGCACGGATGGGCGGAGCCTGCCCAACGGCCCTAGTCGCCTCTCTCTCCGCCCTGGCCCACAGCATTCCGGTTCCCTTTCACGACTAGCGAGGATGGAAGACCTTATGGCTATGCCTGCTTTCGCACCCACCAACTCAGTTGACGTGCCTACCTGGTACGCACTTCACACCAAGCCCCACGCTGAGCAGCAGGTGACGACGGCGTTGCAGGCGCGCGGCTTCGAGGCCTATCTGCCCACGATTCCCGTCTGGCGCGCCCGGCGCCGCCGAACCGAGGCCGAGCCGTTCTTCGCCTGCTACAGCTTCGTGCGGGTCGCCCTCTCGACCGTGGGCCTGTCGGCTATCACCTGGGTCCCCGGCCTCCGCGCAGTCGTCAGCAGCGAGGGTCACCCCATCCCCATCGCCCCGACTGTCATTGACACGATCCAGCGCCACCTGGGCGACCTGCCGGTGACCGGGCCGCGCCGCCTGGAGCCTGGCGATCGCGTCGAGATTACCGCTGGCCCGCTGCAAGACCTGGAGGGCATCTTCCAGGGCCACCTGTCGAGTGTCGAGCGCGCCCAGGTACTGGTCAACGTTTTGGGGCGAATGACCCGTGTCGAGATTCGGGAGAACTGGCTCAGGAGGATCTGAGATGCTCATCGCACGAGCGCCGGTCCGCATCAGCCTCGGCGGTGGCGGAACTGACCTGGCCGCCTACTATCGCCCCTACGGGGGTATGGTCATCAGCGCGGCCATCGACAAGTACTTCTATACCTTCATCTCGCGCGGCGCGCAGGACGAGGGGGTGCAGGTCATCTCCTCCGACTATCGAACGTTCTACCGCCACGACCCGCGCCAGCCCTTCTTCTGGGACGGCAACCTGCAGCTGCCGCGCGCCATCCTGCACCACTTCGGCGTCGAGCGTGAGTACAACGTGTTCCTGGCGTCCGAAGTCCCGCCCGGCACCGGCCTCGGCTCGTCGGGCAGCGTGGCCGTCACCCTCGTGCGCGCCCTGAGTACCCTGGCCGACATCCCCATGTCGCGACAGGAAATTGCCGAGACCGCCGCGTACATCGAGGTCGAGAAGATGGGCATGCCGGTCGGTAAGCAAGATCAGTACATCGCCGCCTTCGGCGGCGTAAAGGTGATCACCTTTAGCGCCGACGGCGTCACCGTCGAGCCGTTGCGCCTCGATGACGCCACGCTGGGACGCCTGGAGAGCCGTCTCATCCTGTTCTTCACCGGCAGTAGCCGCGAGTCATCCAACATCCTGGAGCATCAGAAGCAGGCAAGCGAGAAGCGTGATCCCGTCGTCATCGACGCCTTGCACACGATCAAGGCGCTGGCCCACGACATGCGCAGCTTCCTGGAACTGGGCGACCTGGACGGTTTCGGCCAACTGCTGGACGAGTCGTGGCGCGAGAAGAAGAAACTCGCCCCGAACGTCTCCTCGTCGGGCATCGACCGCTGGTATGCGCTGGCTCGTCAGCACGGCGCGATTGGCGGCAAGGTGACCGGCGCGGGCGGTGGCGGCTTCCTGATGCTCTACTGCCCCATCGATCGCCAGGCCGCCGTCACTCAAGCCCTCGAAGCCGATGGCCTCGTTCGCATGAACTTCCGCTTCGACTTCCAGGGCGCAACCGTCCTCCTAAACACCCTATCACGTACGAACGGAGTCCAGACGCAGCCCTCATGGGCGACGGCGCGTAGCGCCGCCCTCCGATAGTCCCCCCTAAGGAGGTGTTCGTGAGAGTCGTATTTCTCGATCGCGATGGCGTCATCAACGAGAACCGCCCCGATCACGTCAAGGCGTGGTCAGAGTTCCAGTTCCTGCCGGGTGCGCTCGACGCTCTGCGTCTCCTGCGCGAGGCGGGCTGGCGGGCCATCGTGGTCACTAACCAGGCCATCATTCACCGCAATGTCGTCCCGCGTGCCACCGTGGATGACATCAACCAGCGTATGCGCGAGACCGTCGAGATTCACGGCGGCCGCATCGATGCCGTGATGTGCTGCCCCCACCGGCCTGAAGAGAACTGCGACTGCCGCAAGCCGCGCCCTGGCCTGCTCCAACAGGCCGCGACCCAATTCAACCTGCCGCTGGACCAGTGCTACATCATCGGCGACGCCTACAGCGACATTCAGGCCGGTCGCGCCGTCGGCTGCCGCACCATCATGGTGAAGACGGGTCGGGGCTTGCAGCAGATGATGACCGCGCCGCCCTTGTCCCTGCGGCCCCATCAAGTGGCGAGCGACCTCGCCGACGCCGCCACGTGGATGGTCCGCGCTGAGCGTCGTCGCCTGCTCTTGCGTGTCTCCGACTCGGGCCTGCCCATTGGTGTGCCTGCCATCACCCCGCCCACCCTCTTTCCGTGGTCAAGCAACTCCGCCTCTACATGATGCGGCAGGCGGCCAGCCTGCGCTACTATCTCATCGAACAGACGATCATGACGCTCTTCGGGTGGATGCCGACCATCGTCGGCATCGGCCTGCGGAGCGTCGTGTATCGCCTGATTCTGCGCATGGACGGCACGGCCGCCATCGAGAACGGGGTGCGGCTGCGCTTCGCCAGCAACATCCGCCTGGGCCACGGCGCGTACCTTGACCACGGTGTCTACCTGCACGCCTGCCCCAACGGCATCAGCATCGGCCCCAACAGCCTGGTGATGCATGGCTCCGTGCTGCACGTCTACAACTTCCGCCACATGCCCCATTCTGGCATCCACATTGGCCGCGATAGCTTGATCGGCGAGTACAACGTGCTGCGCGGCCAGGGTGGCGTCACGATCGGCGATCGGGTCTATACCTCACCGCTCGTCCAGATGCTGGCGGTAAATCACCTCTTCGACGACCCCACGCGACCCTTCGTCAGTCAAGGCATCACGGCCCAGGGCATCGTGGTGGAGGATGACGTCTGGATTGGCGGCGGCGCCATCATCACCGACGGCGTGCGCATCGGCCGCGGCTCAGTGGTGGCGGCCGGCGCCGTCGTGACGAAGGATGTGCCGCCTCACACCGTCGTCGCCGGCGTTCCCGCCCGTATCGTTCGCCATATCGTCGCCAACGGCGCGCAGTCACGCGCCGAGACTGTGTATTACTCTCAGGGGGACGCATGACTGTAGACGCCGCGCTTCGACCCATCGACTTCGCCCGGCCCGCCGTCGCCGCGCCGCTGCTACCGCCGGTCACGCTGTCGGTGGTGATCCCCGCGCTCAACGAGGAAGACGGCATCGCCGACATCGTCCACCGCATCCAGGCCGTCGCGCCTGCCTTGCGCGAGGTGGGCGTCGAGCATCTCGAAGTTATCGTCGTGGACGACGGTTCCACCGACCGGACCGCTGAGATTGTGCAGAGTATACCCGGCGCGCGCCTGGTCCGCCATCCCGTCAATCGCGGCTATGGTGCGGCCATCAAGACCGGCTTCCTCGCCGCGCATGGCGAGTTGCTCGCCTTCACCGACGCCGACGGGACGTACCCACCCGAGCGTTTCCCCAGCCTGTGCCAGGCCGCGCTCGTCGATGGGGCGGACGTGGCCGTGGGGTCGCGCCGCTCTGGGGCCGAGAGTCACATGCCGATGGTGCGGCAGGTGGGCAACTTCATCTGGTCCAACCTGGTCAGCGTCATCGGCAACCAGCGCGTGGCGGACCCCGCCAGTGGCATGCGCGTGGTGCGCCGCGACGCGCTGGCGCAGCTGTACCCGCTGCCCGATGGCCTCAACTTTACCCCGGTGATGAGTACGCGCTCGGTCCACGAGGGCCTCAAGGTGGTCGAGATTCCCATCGCCTACAGCGAGCGCGTCGGTCGCTCCAAGCTCAGCGTGGTCAGGGACGGGACGCGCTTCCTCAAGACCATTCTCTGGACCTCGCTGGAGTATAACCCAGCGCGCCTGCTGGGCATGGTGGGGCTGGCCTGCCTTGTCGTGGCCGCCATCCTGGCGGCCGGCCTTGTCGCGCTGCGCGCCCAGGGCGTCACGCAGCTTGGACCGTGGGGCGTGTTCTGCCTGTTCACGGCGATGGTGCTCAGCTTCGTCGGCGTGAGCACGTTCTCCCTCGGCGCGACCTTCAACTATCTCGTGTCGCTCTTCCGCAAGGAGCCGGTGCGGGTGGGCCTCTTTGGGCGACCCGTCTTCAAGACGCCGCTGGATCGCCACTTCTGGTGGATGGGGCTACTGGCGGGGGCGTTGGGCGCTGCCCTCGCCGTGGTGGCTCTGGTCCTGGGTCTCCAGGGCTGGGAGATTTCGCGCTCATGGTTCTGGATGCTGACCAGCGCTTTCCTGGCGCTGATCGGTTTGCAACTGTTCATCTCGTGGATTCTGATGCGCGTGCTAGAGGCGCTGAGCGAGCGCGAGGTGCGTATCAGCCAGGAAATGGCCCGCGCCACGCCGTAGACATCGGTCAGCGTTGCGATAGACGATCGAGGAGGGGGCATGGCAGTTACCCACAATGGCATCAAGCCCGAGGACATCAAGACTCGGGACGAGCTACGTCACAACCTGGGCACGCGCCCTGTCAAAGCGCCGCGTCCGCCCGACTTTCCCGACGCGGGCGCGGCGGTACGCGACCTGACCCACACGCGGCCCTCGACGGCCGTCGATGTGCTGCTGGTCAATCCCCCGTCCCCCGACGGCGGCATCTGGATTCGCACCCAGCACCGCGTCGGGCGACGCAGCCGCGAGGAGATGGTGTGGCCACAATGCTCCCTGGCGCAGCACGCCGCGATGCTGCACCCGGAGTACAGCATCGCCATCGTCGACTGCATCGCCGAGCGCATGTCGTGGCAGGACTTCGAGACGCTGCTGCGCGAAAAGGCGCCCAAGTACTACTTCACCCAGGTCACCGCGCCCACCCTGACCAACGACATGTACGGGGTCATGCTCGCCAAGAGCCTGGGCGCGATCACGATGGCCTTTGGCACGCATGTCACCGCCATGCCCACCGAGACGATGCGCGACTTCCCGGCGCTGGACTTCGTGATTCGCGGCGAGCCGGAGCTGACCTTCCGCGAGCTAATCGACGTCCTCGAAGGCCGCGAGACCGACCGCGCCGAGTGGGTCCAGGCGATTCTGGAGAAGTCCGATCCGTGGTGGAAGCCCGTCGGCCATCATGGCCCGCAGAACGGAACCCCCATCGACCTGACGAACCTCAAGGGGCTGGTGTGGCGCAAGGATGGCGTCATCACCATGAACGCCACGCGCCCCTGGATCGCCAACCTGGACGATCTGCCCATTCCCCTCTACCACCTGCTGCCGCTGGACAAGTACCGTATGCCCTTGATGAAGGGGCCGTTCGTGTTCATGGTCACCAGCCGCGGCTGCACGGCCGGCTGCAAGTACTGCATCAAGCACGTCACCTACCAGTGGTCGGTGCGCCTGCACTCGCCAGAGCGCATCCTCCAGGAGATGTGGCTACTCCACGACCTGGGCATCCACAACATCCACATCTACGCCGACCTCTTCACCATCAACCGCGAGCAGGTGGTCCAGCTGTGTCAGCTGATCATCAAGGAGGGATTGAAGGTCAAGTGGACCTGCAATAGCCGCGTCGACTACGTGGACGAAGAGATGCTCAAGCTCATGGGCCGTGCGGGCTGCTGGATGATCTCGTGGGGCATCGAAAGCGGTAACGAGGCCATCCTCAAGCGCGCCGCCAAGGGCGCCGATCCCAAGAAGGCGAAGCAGGCCCTGACCTGGGCGCGGCAGGCCGGCATCAAGAACTGGGGCTACTTCATCATCGGCCTGCCCGGCGAGACGGTCGAGACCATCCGCCAGACCATCGACTTTTCCAAGTCGCTGCCGCTGGAACTGGCGCTGTTCCACATTGCCGCCCCCTACCCCGGCACGCCCTTCTTCTTCGAGGTGGTCGAGAATGGCTGGTTCAAGCCCGGCACCAAGTGGGAGGAAGTCGATATGGACAAGGGCACCGTCCTCCAATACGACAACCTCTCCGCCGAGGACCTGATGTACTGGCAGAAACAGGCTTTCAAGGAGTGGGCCTTGCGGCCCGGCCCGGCCAAGACCTACGCCAGGATGCTGGTAAGTGATAGCGCCACCTTCAAGCGCGCCGTTCGTGTCGGGATGGAACATCTCCAGTGGGTGCTGCGGTAGCGTTCGGATCGACTTGACTACGGGGGGGGTTCGTGGATGACCGATTATACGCCCGACGCACGCGAGAAGGCGCTCGCGTTGCCGTCGTTGCTGCCGCCGCAGCTCCTTGTCCGCGAGCTGGCCTGCTTCGCCGTCGCGTTTGTCGGCGCTCTTCTCCTCTATGTGCCGTTCCTATCGATTCAGTTCGATGTCAATGGGATCATCGAAGCCCAGGCGGTGGAGCGCGGCGGAACGTTCCTGTTCTCCCCTAATCGGCTGTTGTATCGAGCCATAGGAGCGCTGGGGTACGAGCTGGCGCTACGGAGTTCCGGCCCATCGTTGCCGCTGTTGCAGTTCCTGAGCGCGTTCCTGTCGAGCGTAGCCATCGCGGTGTTCTGCGTCGTGGCTTTTCGGCTCACGAAGAGCATGACCGCATCGCTCTGGGCCACGGCCCTGTTGGCGACATCGTGGTCGTTCTGGGCCTACAGCACCGATGCCTATTACATCACCCCGGCCGCGCTGGCCATCTTCTGCGCCCTGGCGCTGCTCATTCCAGCGACGACCAGCCTGCGAGCAGCCATCGGCGCGGCGGTGTTTGTCAGTGTGGGTATCCTGTTGTGGCAGGCCAACATCTTCGCCATTCCCTTGTGCCTCGGCCTCCTGCTCTTCTACGCGCCGCGCCGCGCCCGACGCCGACGGCGGACAAACGCTCTGGCCTTCCTGGTGGTCGTCGGCGGCCTGACCGCAGCCAGCTATCTCACCGTGGCGGTCGCTGTCCATGGCCTCGGTGATGGGAAGGCGCTGCTCGACTGGCTGCTATCCCACGGCAGCGATGAATTCGGTCGCCCGCCGATCTGGGGCGTCTGGTCCCTCGACCGGGTCCCGGCCGCCGCCGTGGCGGCCATCTCTAGCTGGATTCCCGTGTGGGATGGTCTGGGCTTGAGGAAGTTAGCCCAGGGTCAGTTCCAGCTGCACAAGCTCGTCCCCCAGCTCTCCCTGGTCTCGCTGGGTATGCTGGCTGCCCTCCTGAGCCACGAGCCTACCCGCTGGAAACCAGCGCGCCCCGAATGGCGGCGGCTGGGGTGGCTGCTACTGGCCGGCTATCTTCTCTATATGCCCTTCGTGGTGTGGTGGGATCCGGCTCCCAAGTGGTTCGTCATCCCCAACGCCTTCCTGGTGTTGGGCGCCGCCCTCATGCTGTCCAGGCGCCTGCACCGCAGGAATCCAGGCCCCGTGTTCTTGTACGCCAGCCTGGTCGCCATCGTCGCGGCGGCCAACTTCACCACCTCCGTGTATCCGCGTCACACCATGTCCGGCCCGGAGATTCCCGTCGCGGAGTGCTTTGTGCAGGCGACCACGCCGCAGGATGCGCTGGTCCCGCTCGACTGGGCCTGGACGGAGTACGCGACGTATCTGTTTGGCTATCAAGGCAGGATCCTCGGACTCCCGCCGAATCTATCGGCCGTAGGCCCTATCCGCGCCGCCATCGAGAGCGCTGAGAGGTCCGGCGGCAGTGTGTACGTTGTGGACAGGCGCGACGCCCCGGCCGACGTCAAGCAGCGCATCCGTGACACCGGCTATGCGCTCGATGCCGTCCTGGTGTTTGAGCACGAGCCTGCCTTCTCGTGTGGCGACATACACTTTTCGCGGTTACGAGCCACTCCCTAGCGCCACTCGCGCCCGGCCCTGAAGTATCCTGGCGCCACCCCCTAGCGCGCCGTCCGTGTCAGCCCGGAACGCCTCCAGCAGGCGCGCCGGGCAGGCGCGGGCGGGGAGAGCGGGACAGATGCGCGTGAGCCCATTCGTCCCCCCCGGTGGGTTCACATCCCCCTGGACGTCTGTCCCGCACCTCTCCCCTTAGCCCCCGCCTCATCTGACTTTGCTGCTGGTTCCCGGTCGGTTGCGCCGCGCTGGCTTGACTGGCCCCCAAGACACTCCTGACCCCCGTGAGACCCTGGAGTTACGCACTATGGACCTCTCGATCATCGTCCCGTGCTACAACGAAGCCGAGAACACCGACAAGCTGCGGCGCGAACTATTCCCCGTCCTGGCGGAACTGGCGCACGGGGGCAAGGTCGAACTGCTGCTGGTGGATGATGGCAGCACGGATCGTACCCTGGACGCCCTGGAGTCCCTTCTCGACGCGCCAGAGATGGGAGGGGTGGAAGCGCGGATACTGCGCCACGCCACGAACCGTGGCCTGGGCGCAGCGCTCCGAACGGGGTTCGGCGCAGCGCGAGGCAGCGTCATCGTCACGACCGACAGCGACGGCACGTATCGCTTCACCGAGATCCCAACCCTGCTGCGCTATATCGATGATGGGGCCGACCTCGTCACAGCGTCGCCCTATCACCCGCAAGGGGGCGTGGAGGGTGTGCCTGCCTACCGTCTCGTCCTCAGCCGTGGCTCGTCGCTCCTGTACCGGCTCACGGTCAACCCGCGGATTCACACCTACACCGCCCTCTTCCGCGCCTATCGCCGCCGCGTCATCGACACCATCCCCTTCGAGTCGGATGGCTTCCTGGCCGGCACAGAACTACTCGTCAAGGCTTCGCTGGCTGGCTACCGTGTCGTGGAGTGCCCCGCCGTGCTCCACGTGCGGCAATATGGCGCGTCGAAGGCCAAGATCGCGCGTACCATTCGCGCCCACCTCGGCTTCCAGAGCCGTATCGTGTTGGGCCGCCTGAATGTGCCCTCGGCCGCCGACGTTCGACCGTCCCTGGGAGGTGAGAAATGGGCGTAGTTGGCAACGCGCTGGCGCGCGGGAGGTCTCGTATGTCGATTGCAATCGCGTATATCCTGGTCGCCGTCGTGGCGAGCGCGGTCGGTCAGATCCTGCTGAAGAAGGGCATGGTGAGCCTGGGCGCAGTCACGCTGTCCGTGGCTGATCTACCTGGCACCGTCTGGCGCATCGGCACCAACCCCTATGTCTTCATCGGGCTGCTGGTGTACGTGACCGGCACCCTGTTCTGGCTGTCCGCCCTGTCCCGCGTGGACCTCAGCTACGCCTACCCCTTCGCCAGTCTCAGCTACATCGTCATGCTGGCGGCGGGCTGGCAGATCTTCAACGAGGACATCAGCCCCTTGCGCCTGATGGGGACGTTCGTAGTGGGTCTGGGCGTGCTCCTTATCGCCAGAAGCTAGCCTGCATCTGCGAGAGACGGAGGAAAGATGAAGATTCTGTCTATCGTCGGGGCGCGGCCCGAGTTCATCCAGGCGGCGCCGGTGAGCCTGGCTCTACGCGGCGAGCACCGCGAGATTCTGGTCCACACCGGCCAGCACTACGACTACCTGATGTCGCAGACCTTCTTCGATGAGTTGGGCATTCCCGCGCCCGACTACAACCTCGAAGTAGGGTCTGGCTCCCATGCCGGTCAGACGGCGCAGATGATGACGCGGTTGGAACCCGTCGTGCGCGATGAGCAGCCCGACCTGGTCATCGTGCGCGGCGACACCAACTCGACCCTGGCGGGCGCGCTGGTCGCCGCCAAGCTCGGCATCCCCACCGCCCACATCGAGGCGGGGGAGCGCAGTTTCGACCGCTCGATGCCCGAAGAGATCAATCGCCTCCTCACCGATTCCGTGTCCAGCCTGCTCTTCTGCGCCAGCCAGACGGCGGCGTGGCGGCTCGTGGCGGGGGGCGCGACGGATGTGCACTGGGTCGGGGACGTCATGTTGGACGCCTGCCAACGCTATCTGCCCATCGCCCGCCGTACCTCCACGCTTCTGGAGCGCCTGGGCCTGCTCGATAGCGAGTACAGCCTGGTGACGATTCACCGCGCCGCCAACACCGACTCACGTGACCGCCTTGCCCAGATCGTGCAGGCCCTGAACCAGTGCGGCGAGGCGGTGGTCTTCCCCGTCCATCCTCGCACCCGGCATGCTCTCGACAGCCTCCCGGCGCGCTTCGGGCCTCACGTGCGCCTCATCGAGCCGGTCGGCTATCTGGATATGATGGCGTTGGAGGCCCATGCGCGGCTCATCGCCACCGACTCCGGCGGCGTGCAGCGCGAGGCCTACTTCCTCGGAACGCCCTGCCTGACCCTCCGTGACGAGACCGAATGGACCGAGACGGTCACGGCCGGCTGGAACCGGCTGGTCGGCGTCGACCCCGGAGCGATTCTTGAGGCGTGGCGCTCCTTTGTGCCACCGGCCGAGCGCCCACCTATCTTCGGCAACGGCACGGCTGGGGCGCGCATCGCCGCCGTGCTCAGCGCGTGGACGCCGTCCCATCGTGTCGCCGCCAGCGCGATCGAGGTCAACGGCCACTTCGCGCCAGCCCCCTTGCGAGGCGACGTATGGAAGTAGCCATCATCGGCGGCGGCATCATGGGCGTGACGCTGGGCTACCACCTGGCGCAGCGCGGCGTAAGCGTCGACATCTTCGAGGCATCGCCCGTCGCGGGCGGCCTGGCCGGCCCCATGACCTTGCCCGACGGGACGGCCATCGACCGCTTCTATCACGCCATCCTGTCCAGCGACAGCCACCTGGCCCGCTTGTGCACAGAGCTTGGCATTGCCGACCAGTTGCGATTCCGCGAGACGCGCATGGGCTTCTACCGTCAAGGCGCGATCTACTCGATGAACAACATCGCCGAGTTCCTGCGCTTTCCGCTGCTCAACCCGCTGGACCGCGTGCGCCTCGGCTTCACCGTCCTGGCCGCGCAACTGGTCCGCGACTGGCATCAGTTGGAGGATGTCAGCGTCGAAGACTGGCTCGTACGCCTCAGTGGCCGCCGCGCCTTCGACACCGTATGGCGGCCCATGCTCATGGCGAAGTTCGACGGCGGCTTCGAGGACACCCCGGCGACATACATCTGGTCGCGGCTGGTACGCATGAAGTCCACCCGCGAGGGCGCTAACCAGAAGGAGATGGCGGGCCACCTCATCGGCGGCTACATCACCCTCATCAACGCCCTGGTCGAGCGCATCCAGGCCAGTGGCGGCCGCCTGCACCTCAGCACGCCGGTGCGCGAGGTGGTCATCGAGAACGGGCGGGCGGTGGGTGTGCGACTGGCCGACGGCGTGCGCCGTTTCGACGCCGTGGCCGTCACGATGCAGGCCCCCATCTTCCAGCGCCTGATCCCTGGCGCAGCCGAAGACTATCGCGCCTTCCTGGGCCAGACCGAGTACCTGGGCATCGTCTGCCCCGTCGTCGTCCTCGACCGACCTCTGACAGGCTATTGGACCCTCAACATCACCGACGAGAGTGTCCCTTTCACCGGCGTGATCGAGACGACTGCCTATATCGACCCCCAGTACGTCGGCGGTCATCACCTGGTCTACCTGCCCAAGTACACCGCCCCCGGCAGCCCGTGGCAGCAGAAGACCGACGCCGAGATTCAGGAACTATGGCTGGCGAGCCTGGAGCGCATGTTCCCACGCTTCACCCGCGACCAGGTGCGCTACTTCCTGGTCCATCGCGAACGCTACGTCGAGCCGCTGCACCGCCTCAACGGCACGGATGCCATCCCCGGCGTCCAGACGCCCATCGCCGGCCTGACCCTGTGCACGACCGCCCAGATCTACCCCGCCCTCACCAACGGCGAATCCGTTACCCGTCACGCTGAGAGCGCCGCCGAGCTGCTGCTGGACGGCCTCATGTCCCGCCGCTCGGTCGCCGACAGTGTCGCCATATCGACGCCGGTTGCGCCCCTGGACAGCGTCGCGGTCACGCGGTAGTTGCGCCTCTTCACGGGACCTCATCGCCATGCGCCTCAACATCCTGCCCCTATCCCTTCGGCTCGCAGCGGCGGCCGGGCTGGCCGTCCTGCTGCTGGCGCGGGGCGGCCCCCTGTCGGCGGCCAGCCCCTCCATATGCGATAATCCGCCCAATCCTGTCGTGGCGGAGAATTGTCGCCCTGGCGCGGCCGACTGGGCCGTGACGCGACCGCTCGGCGACATCGAGGGCTTCGCCTCGCCCACGAGTGTCGCACCTGGCGAAACGCTTCAGTTCCGTGTCAATACCGATGCGCCGACGTTCAACCTGGATATCTATCGCACGGGCTACTACGGAGGCGCCGGCGCGCGCCTGGTCGACAGCATCACCGATCTACCCGGCCAGGTGCAGCCCGATTGCCGCACCGACTCAAGCCTGGGCCTCACGAGTTGCGCCAACTGGTCGCCCTCCCACACCCTGACAGTGCCCAGCGACTGGACAAGCGGCATCTACCTTGCCCGGCTCACGCGGCCCGATACCGGCGGCCAGGCGCATATGACGTTCGTCGTGCGCGACGACGCGCGCCAGGCATCCATCTTCTACCCGCTGGCGCTCACGACGTACCAGGCCTACAACTGGTTCGGCGGCAAGTCGCTCTACAGCGTCTCCAGTGGGGCCTGCCGCACCGTCGCCGAAGCGCCACGCGCTGTCAAGGTGTCCCTCGACCGCCCGCTGGCTTTGTCTGTGCCCTACTTCAACACCTACGAGTGGGCCGACTTCCCGATGGTCTACTGGCTGGAGAGTCAGGGCTACGACGTGAGCTATGGGACGAGCCTGGACGTCCATCAGGCGGGTAAGGCGGGCGCGCCCAACTCCCTCTTGCAGCATCAGGTCATCCTCATCGCGGGCCATGACGAGTACTGGTCGGGTGAGATGCGCGATGCCATGATGGCGGCGCGCGACGCGGGGGTGAATCTCGCCTTCCTGTCGTCGAACGTCAGCTACTGGCGCATCCGATTTGAGCCAGACCCCTGGACCGGCGAGGCGGACCGCGTCGTGGTGACCTACAAGACGACGGAGAGCGGCAACCCTGACCCCAGTGGTGTCCCGACCGGAACGTGGCGCGACCCAGAGGGGGCGAACGACCCGGAGAATGAACTCGTCGGCATCCAGTATGTGGGCGACAATGACATCCGCTTCTTCCCGCTCCGCGTGACGGCTGAGCATGCTGCCGACCGGCTGTACCGCCATACCGACTTGCAGACCATGCCCCCCGGCACGTATGCCGACATCGGCCGACACATTATTGGTTGGGAGTGGGACGCGATCACCGACAACGGGCACACGCCCGACGGCATCAGTATCCTGGCCGAGACACCAGTCTTTGGCAGTTTGCTGACCGATTACGGCGGCGCCTACGAGTTGGGCACAACCGCCAGTCACGTCACCCGCTATGTGGCCCCCAGCGGCGCCCTGGTATTTGCGGCGGGCACCAACCTGTGGCCGTGGGGGCTGGCGCTGGTCGAGCCGGATAGCCGCCTGCAACAGATCACGGTCAATCTCCTGGCTGACATGGGAGTCCAGCCCGCGACACCGGCGCGTCATATCCAGCTCGATGACGCGCCCGCCGAGAGTGGTGAGTCCACTCTGGCCGAGGACGCGGCGGCGGGGGCAGCGGCCAGCGTTGGCCGCGCTATTCGGGATGCCCTGGCCTCGATGGACCTTGATATGACCGCCCAGGGCGAAGAGGCCAGTTCTTCCACGGCCGCCCGCCCCATGCCCGCGCCGGGTGGGCCGACGCTATCGCCCGCCCGCACCTCTATCGTCGGCGACGCAGCGACCATAGAGTGGGAGACGGACGTCCCCAGCAGCGGTCAGGCCTGGATCTGGCGGGAGAAGGGGCGAGTCGACTGGAGTCTCGCGAACCTTGCCTTTGGGCAGCTGCCGAGCATCGGGGATGGCGCGCATGAGGCGCCCTCGCTCTCCCACTCCATAACTATCGATGGGCTGGACCCCAGCTCCACCTACTACTATCAGATCGCCGCGACCGACGCCGACGCGCGCACCACAATCTCGGCGCCTACGGAGTTGCGCACCCCCAGGGGATCCGCGAAGGCCGAAGCCCAGCGGCTCCTGCGACCGGTCTATCAGCGCATCCGCTGCGAAATCCAGGCCGCTGGGCCGGCGCCGATTGGCATGTTCGTGATGGCTGCCTTGCTCTGCCTGGTTGCGGCTTCCTACGTGACGTACCAGCGATGGGCGCGGTGAGGTCTACATGACAGACTGGACGGTGGGCGTTCCGCAGCGCGTGCGAGCGTCGCTGCCGGCGCGCTACAGGCAGTTGACGCTGGGTGAGCGACTGGCCCTGCTGGCGCTCCTGGTATTACTGCCCGCGGTTGCGCTCTACAACCTACCCTACGGGCCACGGACCTGGCACGATGAGGGCGCCGCCCTGAACGTCGCCAAGACCCTCGCCACGGAGGGGGTCTACGCGATGCGCAACTCCGACGGCTATCAGACGTTCGGCCCCGTCCAGAGCGTGGGGCCAACGGTTCTGCTGCCTGTCGCGCTGGCTCTCAAGCTGTTCGGCATCGGTCTGTTGCAAGCCCGTCTGGTAGCGGCGGTCTACCTGTGTCTGCTGCTCGCCGTCGCGGCGTTCCTCGCCTGGCGCCTGTTTGGGCTGCGGACGGCCATCGTGACGACGTTCCTGCTACTGGCTGTGCAGGATGTGCGACTCCTGTACTTCGGCCGTCAGGTGCTGGGCGAAGCGCCCGCCCTCATGTTCTTTCTGGGTGGGATAGGCTTGTTCACCCTGAAGGCACGCGGTCGACTACTCGTCGCCGTGGCGGCCGGGCTGCTCATCGGCGCGGCCATGGTGACGAAGAGTACCTACATTGCGATTGGCTTCGTGACGCTGGCGGTGGTGGGCGGCCTCGACTGGTTCTACTACCGACAGCACAATCGGCGCGGGCTGGTCGTAGCCGTCCTCGTTGCCGCCGCGTGTGTCGTGGCCTGGATGGGTGCGCAATACGCCTACTTCGGGCCTGACATCTTCTGGGACAACTCCAGGAAGATGCAGCAGCTGGCGACCGGGACGACCGGCTTCAACCCGCGGGTGATGGCCGCATCCCTGCAATTCTTCATGGGCTCCGGATCGGGGCACTTCCTGTATCTCTGGGGCCTCCCGGCCCTCCTGTATGGCGTCTTCCTGGCCCGTCGCCGCGATCAGTCCGGCTTCATAGCCGCCTTGCTGCTCGTCTTTGCCGTCCTCTGGCTGGGCTATTACTTCTGGAGTGTCCCCTGGATCGCCTACCTCTTCGCCCCGGCCGCCATCGCGGCATTCTTTGTCGCGAAGCTCTGGCACGATCTGACCGCTGGCTTCACGCTACCCGGAGCAGCCCTGCGCCAGGAATGGGACCAGGGGCGACCGGGCCAGGCGACTCGTCACCTGGCGCTGCTGGCACTCTTCAGTATCGTGATTCTGTGGTCGCTCCAGGGCCGCCTGCGCAACGAGGTTCTGGTGCGCGACCAGGCTCCCCAAGAATTGGCGGCGATTCTGAATCGGACGGTTCAGCGAGATGAGGTGATCGAGACGTGGGAGCGCGAGCTGGCCTTTCTGACGAATCATCAGTACCACTCCCCCGACCAATCTCTGCTGAGCAAGACCCACGCCGCCATGTATCGCGGCGGCACGAAGAACTATGGCCTCGGCCGCGATTCCCTTCTGCAGAGCCAATCACCGGCCTACCTCGTCCTGGGCTGGTATTCGCGCTGGCTCGACGCCTACGACCCCAGCTTCATCGCCGAGCACACGATACCGATCGCCTCGGTGGGTACAGGCGATACACGATACGAGTTGCGCAGAATCGTCGCTGAACGCTAGGGGGACGAATGGCGAGCGCCAGTCTATCGAACCGAACAACCCACCTCAGGCTTCGATCTGCGCTCGTCTGGATGGCCTCGCTATCGGCCATCATAGCCCTGGTCTGGCTCGCCACATGGAATCAGCCTGCTTACCCCGCCACGTGGCAGGATGAAGGCTTCACCCTGCAAGGGGCGATGAACCTGGCCCGCCACGGGCAGTATGCGATGAAGTCATCCGAGGGCTTTCGCGTCCTGGACCAGCCCCTCATTGCGAACGGGCCTGGGGTTGTCCTCCCCATCGCAGGAATCTTCGCCGTCTTCGGCATTGGCCTGCTTCAGGCGCGTCTGGTGATGGCCGCCTTCCTTGTCACGACGGTGGTAGTCTTCTTTCTGCTCACCCGGCGACTCTACTCGCTGCCGGTGGCTATCGTCGCATCGGTCATCGCGCTGGCCTGGCCTGACGAAGGTTTGCTCCTGTATGGCCGCCACGCCCTGGGGCTGGTCCCGGGCCTGCTATACTTTCTCCTGGGCTATCTGGCCTGGCTGACGGCGCTAGAGCGCCGCTCCCGAACCGCCGCCCTCGCCGCCGGTCTGCTGTTTGGGCTGGCATGCATTACCAAGGGGCAGTATCTCCTGCTCGTGCCCGCGTTGCTCGTCTTCGTCGCCCTGGACAGGCTCTACTACAGGCAGGTCAGCCTGTTCACCATCGGCCTGACGCTAGGCGCGTTGGCTCTGTCACTGATGGCATGGCAAGGGGTACAATTCGCCCTGGTTGGAGCTTCAGGCTACGCCGCCCACGTCGATGCCATTCGCTCCAGCACGGCTGTCACGGTACTGGCCCTGCGACCCCAGCGTATCCCCGGCAGTCTCTGGTATCTCCTGCGGTCGGGCGGCTACCTGTATCTTGTGCCTGGCCTGCTGTACGTGGCGTGGCTGACGCGCCAGCGCACCCTCGCCAGTTCTCGTAGCCTGCTGCTGCTCCTGCTGAGTGTCATCTGGCTGGCCTGGTATGCGTTCGCCTCGGTGGGCTGGTCGCGCTATGCCTTTGAGCCTCTCCTCTTCGGTGGCATCTTCACCGCCAGACTGCTGGTGGACGCGGCGACCTTTCTGGTCGCGGCGGGGGGCGGAGCCACGGCAACCGGGCGAGCCAATCGCTGGCTACGCGGGGTGGCGGCGCTGTTCGCCATCGCCGTCGTGGTGGCGAACATCGCACATCTCGTCGGTCAGGTCAACCGCCTGACGGCGCACCAGGACATGGCGGCCGAGCGTTTCGCGCGCGCCGTCTCGGATCTCATCCCCGCCACTGCGCCCGTCGAATCGTGGGAATGGGAACTGGATGTCTGGGCCGACCTCAACGTTCACCACCCTACCAACGTCTGGGTGGATGAGCTGACTAAAGTGACCCAGTTCGGGGAAGGTAGTAGCCGCCTGCCCTACGACCCGACCCCCTTCGCGCCCCAATACATGATCGATGGCCCATTTTCGAAGTGGACCCAGTTGTACGCGGACTATCTCGCGACCGGCTGCTGCCGCCTCGTGCTGCGGGAAGGACCTTATGACCTGTATCAAGTTGTCCAGCCCACGCCACGCTAAGGGGATTGCCTGATGCTACCTCAAGCACGTAGCGCCAGCATCGCGACGCCCATAAGCGCCCGCGAGGTTCCAGCCAGCGCGGCCGTTCGCGTCCAGGCAACGCGGCTCGCCTCCCTCGACCTGATTCGCGCCACAGCGGTCATCTGGATCTTCCTGAATCACGTCGCGGAGCGCCTGTTCAGCTATCCATATATCGCCAATCCGGGGGCAGACTGGCCGCCTCTCGCCGAGCGTGTCCAGCAACTCCAGCCGTTGGCGGGCTATGGCCTGTGGACGTTGCCAGCCAACGCCCTCCGCTATGTTGGCTGGATGGGTGACCAGGGCGTGCAACTGTTCCTTATCGCCAGCGGCTTTGGTCTCACCTGGGCCTTGTTGCACCGTTATGGGCGCGGGACGTTCGCCCTCGGCCCCTTCTACCTGGATCGGGCCAGGCGTATCCTGCCGTTGTGGTGGGGCGCTCACGTGCTCTTCCTGGCGCTCGCCGTCGTGCTAGGTCTGGGGCTAAGCCCAACCGACCCCAATTTCTACCTGAGCCTGGCGGGGCTGCGCGTGACGCCGTCCACCCTGTACTACTTCGCCCCGGCCTGGTGGTACGTCACCGTACTGATTCAGCTGTACCTCGTCTACCCGCTGCTGTGGCAGGGCCTGCGCCGCCTCGGCCCCACGCGCCTGCTGATTGTGGCCTGCGTCGTTGCCTTCGGCGCGCGCGCCATTGGGCTGCTGACCCTCGATGGCTATCTGGATGCCTGGAGTCGCGGCGCGATCTTCATCACGCGCCTGCCGGAGTTTGCGTTTGGCATGACCCTGGCCGCCTGGCTGCACGACAACCCGGCCGCAACCCAGGCTCGCCTTCGCGCCCCCCTCACCCTGGTTGGCGCAGCCGTCGCCTATGTCGTCGGCACAGCCCTTTCGATAACCCTGGTAGGGATGACTTTCGCCCCCTTCCTGACCGGCGTCAGCGCGTTCATCCTGCTCGGCGCGCTCTTCAGCACACCCTCGGTCGCCCAGGCGGTGGGAGGCATCGGCGGATGGATCGGCCGCCACTCGTACTCGCTGTTTCTCGTGCAGCACCCTGTCATCGTGGCGTTGGTACCGGCCACCCTGCTGGTCAGCCCGGTGCGGATCGTGGGGGGAATCGTCGCAGCGACCGTAGGAACGGTGGCCCTGGCGCTGGTATTGGAGGCCGGCGTCAATGCCACCCTGCGCGGCCTGTCGCGCGCGGTTGGCTCGCTGGGTCTGGCCCGCACCGCGATGGCCAGTGTCGCCGGCGTGCTCCTGCTGCTGGTTGCCCTGGTGGGCGCTGAGTTGGCGGTGCGGGCCATAGCGCCGCAGGAGGCGCTGGGCTGGGGGGAGCGACCGTCGCTGATGGCCGACCCAAAGCTCGGCTGGCGGCTCCAGCCGTCGCAGACAACGCGACTGCGCTGGGAGAGCTACGACTATCGCGTGACAGCCAACGCCCTCGGCTTCCCTGGCCCAGAATACCCACCCGCTAAAGCGCCGGGCGCGTTTCGCATCCTTGTGACCGGCGACGCCTTCAGCAGTGCGGAGGGGGTGAATACCGAGCAAGCGTGGCCGCGCCTGCTGGAGGAAGAGCTTCGGCAACGGCTACCAAACACGCCCGTTGAAGTGATGAACTTCGCGATGACAGGCTATGGTCCCAATCAGTACGCCGAGGTTATCCAGGACTACGCGCCGACCTATCAGCCTGATCTCATTGTGATCGAGATGTTCGTCAACGACTATCTAGACGCCCTCACCACTAACGACGCCTTCCAGGCCTCCATCGGCTTTGGCGAGCGGTCACCCGACGGCCTGCTGGCTGTGCTCGGCCTCACCCACCTGCGCCAGTTCCTGCGGCTACAGGTTCGCGAACCCCTCGCCGCATTCATCAAGAATCGCCCTGAGGCGCATGGCTACAGCCTGGGGAATTTCACCTTCCTGGAACGAGACTGGCCGGCGTGGGCCGACGGCCAGCGCGCCGTCGAGGCGCGCCTCCGGCAAATCGAGGGCGTGGCGAACCAGACCCACACCCCCGTCATGATTGTCATGGCGCCGGCCGCCCCCCAGGTCTGCGCCCCGCGCGATCTGGCTTACTATCCCCACAATGTCGACCTCAGCGACACGGCTCGCTTCGATCTCGACAAGCCCCAGCGCCTGACCCAAACGCTGGCCGACCAGATGCAGTTCACATATGTGGACCTGCGCTCCGCCTTGAGCCAGTTGCCCGAAGGATGCCCCTATCAACCGTCGAACATGCACTGGACGACCGCCGGTCACAGCGCCGTCGCAGATTTCCTGGCCGCGCGCCTGGCGCGACTTCGCCAGGGCAGTGGGTCGTAGGCCATGAACAATATGTTGCTGGCGCGAGCAGCCGTGTTCGGGATGTGCAGCCTCCTGCTGTTGGGTGAGGTACTGTGGCTGCGACGTTCCGGCGGCGCGGTGCGCCTCGGGCGGGGGGCGGTGGCTGTGATTCTGCTCGCCTACATGGGCGTGTTGCTGTTCCTGTTCGCCAATCACCTGCGCTTTCCCTTGAACCTGGACCTGATGGAAAGCGTCGTCTTACAGCACATCCAGCGCGCCGCGACGTTCCAGCCCATCTACCCGCAACCCACGCCTGAGTACGTGCCCCTATCCTACAATCCATTGTTCTACGTGCTGACGGCGCCGTTCACCTGGCTGCTGGGGGCAAGCCTCCCTACCGCCCGCCTGGTCGCAATCCTGGGGGCGCTGGGCAGCGCATGCCTGATGTTCTGGATCGTGTTCAAGACGACCCGCTCAGTATGGTGGGGGTTCGTCTCGCTCGGCCTGTTTGCTGCGGCGTATCGGGTGATGGATGTCTACCTGGACACGGCGCACTCCGACTCGTGGCTGCTATGCACAGCCTTGCTCGGCAGCTACCTCATCAGCCTGAAGCGATCGCGCGCCTGGAACATGGCCGGCATCATCGTGCTGGTCGCGTCGTTCTGGTTCAAGCAGCATGGCGCGCTCTTCCTGCTGGGTGGGCTGGTGTATCTGACGTGGCTAGAAGGCCGGCGCTCCCTGGTCTACTGGGGCGTCGCCGCTTTGCTAGGCCCGGCCCTGTACCTTTTCGCCGGACCGGCCCTGTTCGGGCCTGCCTTCCACTTCTTCACCTGGCAGACGCCGCGCGGCTGGACAGAGCTAAATGTCGCCACCGTCAGTCGCTATCTGCGGTTCATCGTGATCTCATATCTGCCGCTGGCGCTTATCGCGGGGGCCTACGCCCTCTGGAGCCTCCTCAAGCCGCGCCAACGCCTCACGGTCTGGGTCGTGCAATTTGGCGCCGCCTTGCTGAGCGGTCTCATGGGCAGTCTCGACCCCGGCTCCTCCAACAATGTCTACATCGCCATGGGCGCCTGGTTCATCCTCCTGGGGGTGCTTGGCCTGTGCGATTTCTCGCGGCGGCTGCCCCAACTGCCGCGCTACGGCCTGGATACGCTGGTGCTGATCGCGACGCTGACCTTGCTGCTGTACGACCCGCGTCCCCTCGTCGTCTCGGCCGAGGCCCCCCAGCGCTATCAGGAACTGGTCACGCTGCTGGAAGGGTTGGATGGGCCAGTGTATGCGCCCTCCATCGGGCAGCTGCCCACTGGCTACACCCTCTCCCCCGCCGCGCATTGGGTGGCGCTGGAAGACATGATTCGCGGGCCAGGCATCGACACGCGCAACAACCCGCTGACGCGCCGCCTGCTGGACCCCGCATTGCGCCCATCAGGCCCCGCCTACATCCTCGCCAATTATCCCGTCGAAGCGTATCCGTGGATAGAGTTTCTCAACGAGACCTACGTGCTCGACACGGACTTCGGCGCGCGTTTCCAGTCGCTGGGGGTACTGCCCAAGCGTTGGGACCATGCGTTCCCGCGCTACCTGTATCGCCTGAAGGACGCATCAGCCGCACCGTAGTTCCCTCGGACTTCTAGTTCTGACGCCTGTCAGTTGCGTTGACACCCGGCCTTGCCTGAGGGAGAAGGTGAGATAACGTGCCCGTCTCGAAGCCTGCATTCCGCGTCTCGCGCCGCCAGTTCTTGCGGGCCGGGGCTGCCCTGGCGGCGGCCACCGCGCTAGGCGGCGTCGCCTTCAATCCGGTCAAGACGTTATGGGCCGTTGACCCCAAGCGCATCTACCTGGCCCCCGACGATCATACGGACCTGTGGTGGACGGCGGGCGACGCGGAATACCGCCAGGCCTTCGTCGAGATGCTCGACTACTACCTTGACCTGGCAGACGCCACGGCCTCCGAGCGCCCCGAATTCCAGAGCCGCTGGAATTGCGACGGCAGCTACTGGCTGTGGACGTACGAACGCGCCAAGCCGGCCGGCTTCAACCGCCTGATGAACCGCGTGCGCGATGGGCACATCAGCGTCCCGCTGAACGCGCTGGTCGTCTGCCTGGGCGGCGCGCCGGCCGAGGCAGTGTTGCGCGGCATGTACTACGCGGGCAGCCTCGAGCGGCGCTTCAACCTTCGCCTGCCGGTCGCCATCAGCATGGAGAACCAGACCCTGCCCTACGGCCTGACCGCCCTGTGGGCAGGGTCGGGGGCGCGCTATAGCTGGAAGGGGGTCTGCGCCTGCGATACACAGGTGTCCCAGTTGGGCAACCGCGAGCGCGAGATCTACTGGCACGCGGGGCCGGATGGTAGCCGGGTGTTGATGAAGTGGAACTCGCTACTGGGGTCGAACGAGTCCATCGGCGGCTATGCCGAGGCCCGCAACCCGGCCAACACGGTCGACTTCGTCGATACGGATCCCGGCTTCCTCGCTCGCTATCCCTATCGGGTGGTGGGGGCCTTCGGCAAGGGCTGGGACGACTTCAAGACGCTGACCGACGAGTTCGTCCAGGTCGCCAGGGCGAAGACCACAGCGTCACGGACGGTCATTGTCTCGAACCAGGTTGACTTCTTCAACGACTTCGAGGTGAGCTACGGCAGCCAGATTTCAGCCTACGGGGCCAGCTTCGGCAACGAGTGGGATATCTACTGCGCCTCGCTGGCCGAGGTCTCGGCCCGCGTCAAGCGCAGTGTAGAGCGGCTGCGCGCCGCTGAAGCCCTCGCCAGCCTGGTCAGCCTGGTCAGCCCGACGTTCATGGCCGGCCGCACCGCCGCGCGGGACCAGGCCTGGATGAGCCTCGGCCTGTACTGGGAGCACAACTTCGGCATGGTGGGCTACGGCGCGTCGGACCCGAAGGTCACGGAGCGCATTGCGTGGCAGCGCGAGCGACTGGCCGACATCGAGGGGTACGTCAACACGCTAGCCACCGATGCCGCCGCCACGCTCGGCGGGCTGATTCGCGGTAGCGGCCAGCGTTTCTTTGCCTTCAATCCCTTATCCTGGACACGCACCGACGTGGCCGAGCTGCCCTATACCGGCTCCAGCAGCCTGCGCGTCATCGACCTGGCGACAGGGCAGGAGACACCCTCCGAGCTGGATACGGTGGACGGCCAACAGGTTCTGCGCATCGTGGCGGCCAACGTGCCCTCCCTGGGCTACAAGGTGTTCGAGATACGGTCCGGCCCGGGCATCACCTTCAGCCCGGCCGCCCAGGTCTCGGGCGCAGTCGTGGAGAACGAGTTCTATCGGCTGACGCTGGCCGACCGGGGCGCACTCACCAGCCTTATCGACAAGACGCGCGGCAATCGGGAGTTCGTCCGGTCCATCGGTGGGCGGACCGTGAACGACCTCGCCGCCGGCGCGGGCCAGCTGCGGGTCGAGCATAGTGGGCCAGTGTCAGTCACCCTGCTCGCCCAGGCTGCGGCCCCCTTGGGTCGGACGACTCGGATTCGCCTGCTGCGCGGCCTGCGCCGCATCGAAATGCGCAACGAGATCCAGCAGAACTTCACGGATACCTACACGTGGAGTTTTGGCTTCAACCTGGACAACCCGGATGTGAACCACGAGGAAGTGGGGGCCATTGCCAGGGCCAGGTTGCAGCCCGTCGGCCACTATGCCACGCGAAACGCCCGCTACGACTGGCTCACGTTCAACCACTTTGCCGACATGAGTGACGGCAACATTGGCGTCACCCTCTCCAACGCCGATTGCTGCTTCATGGGCCTGGGAAACAGTCGGGTAGATAGCCTCGACGTGGCGACACCGCAGATTCAAGCCCTCGTTGGCGGGCGCGTGGGCGGCGGCGGTGGCGCGGGGCTGCCCAATCAGGGCGGCGACACCTACTTCCTGCAACGCTTCGCCCTGCAGACCCACGGCGGCTACGACCCGTCGGCCGCGATGCGCTTTGCGCTGGAGCACCAGAATCCCCTGGTAACCGGCCTGGTAACGGGCGGCAGCGCGTATCCGGAGACCTCGTACTCCTTGCTGACCATTGACAACCCCAACGTCTTGCTGTGGGCGTTGAAGCCTGCCGACGACGGCATCGCCCAGGGACTGGTGGCGCGGGTGTGGAACGTCTCAGCCCAGGCGGCCGGCTTCAGGCTGTCGCTGCCGCCTTTCGGCGTGGCCGACGCCCAGTGGCTGTCCCACATCGAGACGCCCATGGGGGCCGCCACCCGCCAGGGCGGTGCGCTGGTGGAGACCCTCGCGGCGCAGCAGATCAAGACTTTCGCCCTCGTGCCCGGCGCGCTCCCGCTAGCCACGGTCACGCCGGTACCGACAGCGACGCCGACCCCGCCGCCGTGCAACCTCACCGGCGACGTGAACCACGACGGTCGGGTGGATTCAGCCGATGTACAACTGGTCGCTCAGCACTGGCCGGCGCGCCCGGCCGGGCCGGCTGATCTGCCCTTCGACGTGACGGGGGATGGAAACATCGATGTCGCGGATATCATGGCCGTGGCCGCCAGACTGGGTCAGGCGTGCCCGTGAGCCAGACCGCGTTCGGGGCGGCCCGGCCTGAACAGAATCGGCCGCCAGCGACGAAGCCAATGCGCCAAGTGAGGACTTTGTGACGGTTACGATCGACCCACCCCACGCGATACCGGACCGAACGGTCATCGCGACAACCGAGGCTCAGCCAGTCGAACCCGCACAGCGGCCCGTGACAGTGATCGAGCCGTCACGCGGCCTGGTAGCGCTGCGCCTCGGTGAAGTGTGGGAGTACCGCGAGTTGCTGTACTTTCTCGCCTGGCGCGATGTGAAAGTGCGCTACAAGCAGACGGCGCTCGGCATCCTGTGGATTATCCTTCAACCCGTGGTCAGCATTGTCATCTTCAGCCTCCTGTTCGGCGGGCTGCTCAAAGTGCCCTCGGGCGATGTCCCCTACCCCCTATTCGCGTTGGCCGCGCTGATTCCCTGGAACTACTTTACCGGCTCGCTGACGCGCGCGTCCCAGAGCCTTGTGCAGAGCGCCAATCTCATCACCAAGGTCTACTTTCCGCGGCTGATCATCCCCGTGAGTGGCGTGATCGCGGGTCTGGTGGATTTCGCCGTGTCGATGGTGGTGCTGGCCGCCCTACTGGTCTACTACCGCGTCCCTCTGACGCCGACCGTGCTGATGCTGCCTTTCTTCCTGCTCCTCGCCATGTTGACGGCCCTCGGCTTTGGGTTGTGGCTCTCGGCCCTCAACGTTCGCTATCGCGATGTAGGCTACCTCGTACCCTTTCTCCTTCAGATGTGGATGTACCTGACGCCGGTCGTGTATAGCGCGAGCCTGGTACCCGAACAGTATCGTTTCATCCTGGCGCTCAATCCGATGACGGCGGTCGTGGAAGGCTTTCGCTGGTCGCTCTTGGGATCCGCCATGTCCATCTCCCAGGCGACACCTGTAGTATTCGTCATCTCCCTGGTGATGCTGGCCGCTGTGGTTGGCAGCGGGCTGGTCTTCTTCCGCCGCACCGAGCGCACCTTTGCGGACGTGGTATAACCCATGAGTGACATCGCCATTCGCGCCGAGAACCTCGGCAAGCGGTATCAGCTTGGGCCGGCTCAGCAGCGGCACGACACCCTCCGCGACAGCCTCGCCCACGGGTTGCGCGGGTCGCGCCACTGGCTGGGGCGGCGCGGCCAGGCCGCCACCAGCGAAGCCGCCAATGTGCACTGGGCCTTGAAGGACGTCTCGTTCGAGGTCCACCACGGGGAGGTTATCGGGGTTATCGGTCGCAACGGTGCGGGCAAGAGCACGTTGCTCAAGGTCCTCTCGCGCATCACCGAGCCGACGGTCGGGCGGGCGGTCATCCACGGGCGAGTAGGGTCGCTACTGGAGGTTGGCACGGGGTTTCACCCCGAACTGACCGGGCGCGAGAACATCTATCTGAACGGTGCGATCCTGGGGATGCGGCGCGAGGAGATCGACAGCAAGTTCGATGAGATCGTCGCCTTCAGTGAGCTGGCGAGCTTCCTCGATACCCCGGTCAAGCGCTACTCAAGCGGCATGTACGTGCGCCTCGCCTTTGCGGTGGCCGCACACCTGGAGCCGGAAATCCTGGTCGTCGATGAGGTTCTGGCCGTCGGCGATGTCCAGTTTCAGCAGAAGTGCCTGGGTAAGATGCAGGATGTGGCGCATCATGGCCGGACCGTCATCTTTGTAAGCCACAATATGGATGCCATCCAGCGGCTGTGCAGCCGCTGCCTGCTCCTCGATCGCGGGACAGTTGCCCTGGCGGGACCAACCGCCGACGCCGTGCGGCACTACCTGTCACAGACCACCCTGCGCGGCCTACCTGGGGAGTGGATCGACATCTCGGCCGTCCCCTCTACCCGTGGGACAGGCGAAGCCCGCTTCGTGGCCTTGCAGTACCACACCCCTAACGAGGCGACCAGCTTCCGCCCCTACCCCAACGGGCCAGTGACCTTTCGCCTGGCGATCGAGTCGGACAAGGCGCGCACCGTCGGCAGCGCATCTGTGGTGTTCTTTAGCCGCTCCGGCACGAAGCTGGTGAACGCCGATTCCATCAAGCTCGGCCAGTCGATTCAGTTGGAACCTGGCCGCAACATCGTGCGCTTCGACATCGACCGGCTCTATCTGACGCCCGGCGCGTATCACATCGGGCTATGGCTGGCCGACCCCATTGAGGCCGCCTTCAGCGGCACCGTGCTGGACTACCGCGAAGAGGCCCTGGAAGTGGAGGTCGTCGATTACCAGCCCCAGGGCCTGGGCATGCGCCCAGAAAGCGATGGCCTGGTCGTCACCGATTTCCGGGTGGCGCTCGAGGCCGTCACGGCACACCACGGCCTGGCCTGATTGGTCGCATCATCCGACGGAGTGTTTCGCATGCGGGCTGTTCTCGTGAAAGTCGCGCTTATCGTTCTCTTCATGCTGCTGAACCTGGCGGGGTTCGGCGTCGCGCGCTCCTATGACGTTCTCCTGGCGGCGCCCCCAGGGCCTTTCGAGTGGTCGCCACCTGAGAATGTCACCCACACCGCGCCGATGTCGGGCCAGCCAGCCCTGATCAGCGACCGCTACGGCTATACCCACCTATTCTGGGGCGAGGACTATGACGGCCCGACCGCCAGGGAAGGCGCCCAACGCCGCTCAAATACCATCTACTACAGTCGTTGGGACGGGACCCAGTGGTCGGAGGCCGTTGACCTGTTTGACGGCACAAGCAACAATGCGCCCGTCGCCGCCGTGGATGAGTCGAGTCGCCTGTACCTGTTGTATACGGCGGGTGACGGCCTGCACTTCAGCTCCGCGCCGTCGCACCTGGCCGGATCCGCCGCGGCGTGGACGAAGACCCGCCTTATCGAGCCGGGCAACATTCTGTCCCGGCCAACGATTCTGGCGCGCGGCAATGGAGAGTTGCGCATCGCCTATACCCTCATGTTCCGCGATGGGGTGAAGGATGGCAACGTGTACTACAGGGATTCGCGGGATGGTGGCGAATCCTGGTCGGAGCCTGTCCAGATCACCAATCTCGATGCCACCTCCTACACCATGGCGCCCTTCCCCATCCTGGCCCAGGATCACCGGGGCCGCCTGCATCTGGCGTGGCATTATGCGGACCCACCAGACTTCACGGGTACGGCCGTGTACTACTCACGCTCGGTGGATGATGGCAAGACGTGGACAGCGCCGCTCAAGATGGCCGAGATAGGTGGCGCAATCCGCAACTCCCAACTCCCCCAGCTGGTTGCCCTGGGCAACGAGGTCATCCACTACATGTGGGTCTGTGGCGAGGTGGCTGGCCGCTGCGAACAGGTGTCCCTCGATGGGGGCGAGACCTGGGGGCCAACCCGTAGGCTCTTCGGCGACATGAACGCCTCAGCCGACTATGACGCCGTGGTGGCTGATCCGGCCACGGGGACAGCCTATTGGGTCATGAAGTTGCGGTTTCCAGAGGCGTTGTACTACTCCTACCTGGTCGGCGATGAGTGGGCCAGCCCCCCCATCATGATCGACGATGGCATGCTCCACGGCGGCCACGCCGCCACGGCGACGATCGCCAATGGTAATGAGTTGCACGTCGCGGTGGAGATTCGAGGCCGAGCGGACGCCTACGACATCGGTTACGCGCGCGGTGTCAACCCACAAGCGCCACGAGCGGCCATCCGCCCGACCCCGACCCCGACCCCGACGCCCACTCCCCCGCCGACCCCAACGACAGAGGCGCCGGCCCGCCCAACCCCGACTCCGTATCGACCTGCCTACATTGCCCAATCGGGCGCTGCCCCCATTGAGTCGAATGAGCGTGACTGGACCATGTCCATGACTATTCTGCCGGTCTTGCTCTTCGTGGGTAGCGTGGTCGCCCTGATTCTCTTCCGCCGCCGCTAGCGGCCCCCCGTCACCGCGTGGAGACGTGATGCCGAAGGTCAGTATCGTGATGCCGTGCTACAACCAGGAGCGGTACGTCGGGGCCAGCATTGACAGCGTCCTGCGGCAAACCGTGTCCGATTGGGAGCTGATTGTCGTGGATGACGGCTCCACGGACGGCAGCCTCTCTGTCTTGACCCACTTTGCCGACCCTCGCATCCACATCATCTTGCAGGGCAACCAGGAGCGCGCTCAGGCTCGCAACCGCGCCTTGCGCGAGGCGCGCGGGGAGTTCGTCGCCTTCCTGGACGCCGATGATCTGTGGACGCCTGACTACCTGGCGAAGCAACTCGCCAATTTCGATGCGCAGCCTGAGCTGGGGCTGAGTCGCACCTTCGCCTACAGTATCGACGCATCGGGCGCCATTCTCGGCCTGGCGGGCCATGATACCCCTGCTACGCTCTCCCAGGGCGAGTTTCTCGCCGCGCTTCTCGTAGCCAATCGGATTGTGAACCCGGCCACCGTCATGGTTCGTGCGGCGTGCCTGGACAGGGTGGGCGTGTTCGACCCCGCGACGATCCCCGCCGAGGACTGGGACCTGTGGCTACGCATCGGCCTCCACTACCCCATGGGCGCTGTGCCTGAGCCGCTGGCCTACTATCGGCACCATGGCAGCTATATGCCGCGCCGCCTTCGCCCGCGCGGCGGCGACGAGCCGCTCATCCGGATTGTCGAGAAGAGCTTCGCGCAGATCGACGACCCTGAGTTGCTCCAGCTACGTGACAAGGCGCTCGGCTACGCCTACTGGCGGACTGCCTGGAACTGTTTCGCCCTCAACGAGATCGACAGGGCGCAGTCGCTGCTGACCACGGCCCACGCGCTCGACCCCGATTTCTTCGCCCCACCCCACGAGGCGATGGTCTCGTCCATCGCCTACCTTGCCGAGCAACTGTACGATGTTGCCACTCCGTTGCACGAGGCCCTGGCCTGCATTGACAACTTTTTCGATCACCTGCCCGCCTGGGCGAGTCCCCTCCTCCCACTGCGTCGGCGCGCCAGGGGTCAATACTGCGGCGTGCATGTCTTCCGCGAGTACGAGCGGCTGAACTGGCGCGAGGTGCGGACAGCCGCGCCGCTGGCCGTCCGCAGCCAGCCGCGCTGGCTCTTCAACAAGGGGTTCAGATCCATCATGGCCCGCGCCTACCTACCCATATGGATGCTCTAGTCACCATCTCCACCCCCGTCTACAACGGGGCTAACTACATACGCCGCGCCGTCGAGAGCATCCTCGAGCAGCGATACCAGGCCTGGGAGCTGATTGTCGTTGACGACGGCTCGGTGGATGACACGGCCAGCATCGTCAAGAGCTACCCTGACCCCCGAATCCGCTACGTGTACCAGACCAACCAGGGCCAGTCGGCGGCGATGAACCACGGGCTGGACCTGGCGCGGGGCGACTACATCACATCTCTGGATGCCGATGACTGGCTCGCCCCCGATAGCCTGGCGTGCCGTGTCGATCATCTGAACGCGCATCCGGCGTGCATGGCCGTCTACGGCGACGGTTGGTACTGCACGGCGTCTGGCGAGCCGGTGATGCGCTTCACCGAGAATCGGCCTGGCAATCCGACGGGTGACATCTACGATGCCCTGGTGGTCTCCTGCTTCTTCGGCACTGGCGCGGCGGTGATGCTGCGTCGCAGCCGCATCGAAGCGCTGCGCCTGCGCTATGACCCGCTGATCGCCATGGGTCAGGATTGGGACTTCTGGGCGCGCCTGGCCGAGCACGTCACCTTCGACTTTGTCCCTGGCCTGACGGTCTACTATCGACTCCACGCCGCGAATATGACGGCCTCCCTGGCCAGCGAGAAAAAGGCGACCGACCTGATCCAGGTGAAACGCAAGATGCTGGCATCCGAGCGCTTTGCTCGGGTCGAGCCCGCGCAGCAGAGCGCCTTCTTCTACAACTACCTGCTCCACGACCTGCGCGATCGGCCGACTGAGCAGACCGAAGCCCTGTCCTCCGAGCCGTTTCGCGCGCTGCCCGTGCGCGAGCAGGCCCGACTGATGCGGCTAACGGCCGCCGCCTACCTCCTGGCTGGTCAACACGTCTCGCTCGCCACGGACTGGCTCCGTCAGGCGCGTCGCCTTGCGCCTGACGACGCCAAGACCCGACTCATCAGCCAGGCGGCGGACGTAAATCCCCGCCTCGCGGCTCTGGCGCTGAGCGGCTGGCGGCGGCAGGTCAACCCGGCCAGCCCACCCACCATACTGGAGCGTGCCCTGGCTTTGGAAGACGCCTCGCTGGCGCGCGAGGCCGAGCGGCACGCAGCCAACGGTAGCCACTGAGAAAGGCAACCCCGACGATTCGACCCATGAGAGTTCTCTTCGTCACCCATTTCTATCTGCCGGAGGGTACGGCAGGCGTTGAAGTCTATACCCACACGCTCGCCAGGGCGCTGCAAGCCGTGGGCCACGAGGTGCGCGTCGTGTGCGCGACCCGGTGGGGCCAGGGTTCCCGGTACTGGAACGGCGCGGTGTCCGATGTACACGAGGGTGTAGCCGTGGAACGCCTGGCCTTCAACTGGACCCTGGCGCCCCGACCGCTGGATTACCTCTACGACAACCCTGTCGCGGCCGCCCATTGTCGGCAGTTGATGGAAGAGTGGCGGCCCGATGTCGTGCACATCACGTCCTGCTACACCCTATCCGCGTCGGTCATCGAGGCGGCGCGTGCGCTGGGTGTGCCCATCCTGCTGCAACTCCACGATTACTGGTTCATCTGCCCCCGTCACACACTGCTGCGCTGGGACGACACGGTCTGCGCGGACCCCGTTACCGCCGCTGACTGCCAACGCTGCATGTTGGGCGATGCGAAGGCCTATCGGTGGCCGCGCAAGGTCGTGTCTGAGGCCATGACGCTCAACCTCATCGAGGCCATCGGACAGGTGGATGCCGCGACGCGCCTGCCCGGGATGCGCGGCATCGTAGGCCACTTCGACCGTCGACGCTCCTATCTCCTGGCAAGCATCGCCGAGTGCGATGCCGTTGTGGCGACGTCGGAGTACCTCAAGCGACGCCACGAGATGGCGGGCGTACCCGAAGGTCGCATTGAAGTTATCAGGCATGGCTCCCATGTCACCTTCGACGCGCCGCGCCGGGCGCCTTCGTCGGCGACGCTCCGCATTGGTTATGTCGGCACCCTCTCGCCCATCAAGGGCGTTCACGTCCTCATCGAAGCCTTCCAGCGGCTGGACCAGGGCCGGGCGACGCTTCAGATTCACGGCCCCCTCCGCGATGACGCCTATACCGCGCGGCTGCGCGCGCTGGCGGCGGGCAACCCCGCCATCGAGTTTCGTGGCCGATTCGAGCGCGTCGAGACTCTCAACATGCTGCGCGGCATGGACGTGCTCGTGGTACCGTCGGTGTGGTACGAGAACTCGCCGCTGGTCATCCGCGAGGCGTTTGCGGCGGGTGTGCCCGTGATTATCAGCCGCCACGGCGCGCTGCCAGAGATGGTTCGTGAGGGTGTCGATGGCCTGCTGTTCCACCCCGGCGACGCCGACGACCTGGCGCGCCAACTGCGACGATTGCTCGATGACCCACAGCTGCTGCCGCAGCTCCAGGCTGGCGTAGAGCCGCCCCGACCGCTGGCGGCCGAAATCGACGAGATTCTGGACCGTTACCGCCGTCTGACGCCCGCTACACTGGCTGGCCCCGTCGCGCCGCAGACCACCAGGACGCTGTACCCATCGGTGATGGCCCAGCCATGACACCCCGTGCCCTTCCCATCGAACAATCCGCGCCGAGCGTGGCGTTGGTCATCCTGAACTGGAACCAGCCGCAGTTGACCCTCGACTGCCTGGCTTCGATCCAGGGGCTGGACTACCCGAACTATAGCGCCCTCGTCGTCGACAATGGTTCGGTCGATGACTCGGTAGCGCGCATCCGCGCGGCTTATCCCGGTGTCGAGGTCCTGGCCCTGGGCGAGAATCTGGGCTACGCCGAGGGCAACAATCGCGGCATGGCGCACGCCCTGGCGCACGGCGCGGACTATGTGCTCATCCTGAACAACGACACCCTGGTCGCGCCCGACATGCTATCTCGCCTGGTGACCTTTGCGGCATCCCGCCCCCGCCTGGGTATCGCCGGTCCGACCATGTTCTGCGCCGAGCCGGCGGACACGCTCTTCGCCGCCGGGAGCGGGATCGACTGGCAGCGTGGCGTGACGGAGAATCGGGGGATGTTTCGCCCGGCGGCCGCTTACCCATTGCCCGCCGCGCCTGAGATGGTGGACTTCATCGCCGGCTGCGCCGTATTGGTCACACGCCGCCTGATCGATAGCGTGGGCGGCCTGGACTCGGGCTACTATCTCAACTACGAGGATGTCGAGTGGTGTGTCAGGGCGCGCCGTCAGGGCTTCGAGGTGTGGTACGTGCCCCAGGCCGTCATGTGGCATCGTGTATCGGCAACCTTCGGGTTGGGGTCGCCCGCCAACACCTACTACATGACCCGCAACGCCTTGCGCTTCTTCTGGACCAACGCGCCGCCCGCCTCTCGCCCTCTGGCCGTCGCCAGCATCCTGGCGCGCACCCTGCGCACGGTCGGCGCGTGGACCATCAAGCCGCGCTATCAGTCGGAAGCGTATCGACGGCGGCGTGACGCTAACGTACTGGCGGTACGCGACTTCCTGCGCCGGCACGATGGCAAGATGGGCCAGGACGTGGCCGCGATCTGTTACCCGGCAACCCAGGCATGAACATCCTCTTCCTATCAGGCTGGTTCCCTTACCCGGCCAACAACGGGACGCGGCTGCGGGTAAGCGCGCTGCTCAACGGCATCGCACGCCACCACGACGTGTCGCTCATCAGCTTCGGGGACGAGCGCGACCGGGACCACATCAGCACGCTCCGGCAGGTGTGCCGCGACGTGCAGGTCGTGCCCTATCGCGCTTACAATCCAACCAGCGCCCACGCCCTGCTGAGCCTGGCCAGCCCCACGCCCAGGTCGATTGTAGACACGTACGTCCCTGAGATGGCGCAGGCTATTCACCATGCCTTGTCGGAACGCCGCTACCACCTGGTCATCGCCTCGCAGCAGCGCACCGCTGCGTACGCGGCGGCCTTCCGTGGGCTGCCCGCCATCTTCGAGGAGTTGGAAGTCGGCGTCTTCGAGACACGCCGCCAGCAGGCGACCTCGACACTGGGCCGCCTGCGTGGAACCCTGACCATCGTGAAGCTGAGGCGATACCTCCAACGGCTGCTGCCGGCCTTCGGGGCCTGCACGGTCGTATCGGCGCCGGAGCGCGACCTGTTGAGCCAGTTCGCGCCCAACTACGCCGGCGTGGCGATCGTCCCCAATTGTGTCGAGCTGGCGCGCTATCGGCTCGACCCGCTCCCCGTACAGCCCGCCAGCCTCATCTACACCGGGTCCTTCACCTATCAGCCTAACTATGAGGCTATGCGGTGGTTCGTGGGCGACGTGCTGCCCCTTGTCAAGGCCCAGGAGCCTGGGGTTCACCTGACAATTACCGGCGAGCATGCCAATCGGCCGCTGCCGCCGGCCGATAACGTGACGCTGACTGGCCTAGTCGACGACATCCGGCCGCTGGTGGCGCGCTCGGCGATCGCGCTGGCCCCCCTGCGTGAAGGCGGCGGCACGCGACTCAAGATTCTAGAGGCGATGGCGCTGCGCACGCCGGTGGTCGCTACGTCCAAAGGCGTGGAAGGGCTGGACGCCGAGCACGAGCGACACCTGCTCATCGCCGACAGCGCCGAGGACTTCGCCCAGGCCGTCCTGCGCCTGCTTCGAGAGCGGGGCCTGCGCGACCGGCTGGCAGGCGAAGCGTATCGACTCGTCGAGCGAAAGTACAACTGGGAAGCCGTCCTGCCTGGCTTTCTCACTCTTGCGGAGACTGTTGCCCGTGCGTGATCGTTTCTTGAGCCTTCGGCCCGCCCTGCATTGGGAGGCCTGGCAACGATGGATCATCGTCGCCGCCCTGCTGGCGATGGCCGTCTACGCCGGGCGGCGGCCGTCGTGGATGCTGGTCATCGCCCCGTTTGTCATGGTGGCAGGCGCGTTCGTCGTGCGCCGGCCGTGGCTTGGCCTGCTGGCGGTGGTAGCCGCCGGCCTGAGTATTCCGTTCGGGATGGGTACGGGAACCCAGACCGAACTCACCCTCACCGTCCTGCTGACGGCTGCCCTGTCAGGGCTGCTCTTCCTCGACATCTTCAGCCTGCGCCGCACGACGTTCATCCGCGCGCGCCCCATATGGCCACTATTCGCCCTCATCGGCGCGACGCTCGTGTCCCTGGTCGCGGGGTTGCAGCCCTGGCACGTCTTCGCCCTCACCGCGCCCCTCCCCAGCCAGTTGGGAACTGTGGCGATTTATGTTCTGTCTGTGGCGGCCTTCCTGCTCGCGGCGCACTATCTGACGAGGCTCAGCCAGCTGCGGTGGCTCGTCTGGCTATTCCTGACGGTAGGCGCTCTGTATATCGCCGGCCGCGTCCTATCAATCTCCCCTCCCCCGATCTGGCCAGGCAACCCGAATGGTGCGACGGCCAGCCTGTTCTGGGTCTGGCTGGTGGCCCTGGCCTTCAGCCAGGCTGTGTTCAACGACGGCCTACGGCGACCCTGGCGCGGCGCGCTCCTCGCCCTTACCATTGCTACCCTGGGGGTCGGCTGGGTGATGGGGCGGGACTGGATCTCCGGCTGGCTACCGCCCTTGATTGCCGTGCTGATTGTCATCTGGCTGAAGGACTGGCGGGGCGGCCTCGCCATGTCCGCGCTTGTAGCGGCCTACTTTTTCTGGATCGACCCCAATAGCCCCTTCTCTGTCGTCTCGGAGGAGAGCTATAGTATCCTGACCAGGGATGTCGCGCGGAATGTCCTGCTCACGCAGGCCTTCCCCCTCAGCCCCATCCTGGGCCTCGGCCCGTCAAATTACTGGTGGTACTCGCCCCTGTTTCCGATCCTGGGCTACGCGGTCAAGTTCAACTCGCACAACAATTATGTTGACATCCTGCTCCAGTTCGGGCTGCTGGGCATGGCGTGCTTCGCCTGGTTCGTCGCGGA
Source organism: Anaerolineae bacterium (assembly GCA_034431435.1). Classification (GTDB taxonomy): domain Bacteria; phylum Chloroflexota; class Anaerolineae; order Epilineales; family JAHCIE01; genus JAHCIE01. Next base: position 161,361 of record DAOUDG010000016.1, read on the forward strand.
GATTAGCTGGCTTGGCTGGCGACTCCACAGAACCGTCGCCGACCCCTTCGCGCGCGCCTTTGTCAACGGAACCCTGGCTGGCCTCGGGGCGACCCTACTGGCGGCCTGGCTAGGCGACTGGCTTCTGCCTTTCGTGTACAACATCGGCATGGGGGGCTTACGCAGCAGCGTGCTGGCGTGGCTGTTCCTCGGCGCCCTGGTAGCCATCGAGCAGATGCAACGACGGGGTGAGGTGTGAGGCTATCTATCGTCATCGTCAATTGGAACACGCGCGAGCTGCTGGCCGAGTGCCTGGCCTCCATCGACGCCTACCCGCCGCCGTGCGCGTGCGAGGTGATCGTGGTTGACAACGCCTCTCAGGATGGCAGCGCCAGCATGGTCGAGCAACGCTTCCCGAACGTGCGTGTCATTGCCAATGCAGTCAATCGCGGCTTCCCGGCCGCTAACAATCAGGCGATCACGGTGAGTGGTGGGCGCTACGTACTCCTGCTCAATAGCGACGCGGCCGTGCTGCCCGGTACGCTGGACAGGCTGGTGCGCTTCATGGATGCGCATCCGAAAGTGGGCGCGCTGGGCGCCAAGCTGCTCAACCCCGATGGCAGCTTCCAGGCGTCGTATGCCGACTTCCCGAGCCTCGCCACGGAGTTATCGCTCATGACGGGGGCTTCGCGCCTCCTCATCGGCCCGCACGCGCCCAGCCCGCGCCCACGCCCGAACGAGACGGCGCGCCCCGTTGATTGGGTCGGGGGAGCCGCCATGCTCGTGCGGGCCAGTGCGCTCGAGGGCGTCGGCTTGATGGATGAAGGCTACTTCCTCTATAGCGAGGAAACGGACTGGTGCTGGCGCTTCTGGCAAGCCGGTTGGGAGGTCTGGTACGATCCCGACTCGGCCGTGATTCACCACGGTGGAGCCAGTACGCGCCAGGTCTCAGCGCCAAGCTACTATCGACTCTATGCCAGCAAGGTGCGTTTCTTTGGCAAGGCCTATGGCCTGGATGCCGCACGTCGCTTCAGCGCCCTCGTCCGAGTCACGGCCGGCATCCGCCTCTCCTTATGGACGGCCCTCGCGGCCCTGCCGAATCGCCCCCAGGCGCGCCAGGCTCTGGAGCTTCGCAAGGAGCGTGACCGGCGCCTGCGTCAGCTGCGAGCGCAGCCAGCCCCCGAATAGGCGGAACCGCCACAGTAAGGTCTCGCCTCATCCATCGCCCGGCCGTAGACGGTTGGCAGGAACCTATGCTCATCGGCATTGACGCACGCGCCGCCTCTCATCCGCAGTATGGAGGCTTCAAGACTTATACGGAAGGGCTGATTCAGGGGCTGGCCGCGCTCGACGGCCCGCACGACGTCCGGCTGTTCGTCGACCGGCCCTACCAGCCACCTTTCCCACTACCCGCTCACTTCAAGACGGTGATCGTCCAGGGCGGGCGTGGCATGTCCGCCGTGGGCTGGCGCGAGCAGGTCACTCTACCGCGCCGGAGTCGCCGGGACTGCCTGGATGTGATGCACTTTCCATGCAATAGTGGCCCGGTGTTGGCTCCTCCAGCCTCCGTCCTCACCATTCACGACCTGATTCCGGTCCTGCAGCGGCCCAAGCCACCCGCCACGCTCGCCACGCGCGAGTGGCGTCAGTTCTTCATCGCTTCGTACTCGACGATGACGATGTCCGTGCCGCCCCGCCGCTTCGCCGCCATCATCACCGTCTCCCATTACTCGCGGCGTCAGATCGTGGACTACTACGGGCTGGATGAGCGCCGACTGTTCGTCGTCCCATCGGGCTACTCGCCCCTGTTCAGGCGGGTGGATCGCGCCGAGGCCAAAGCCGCGGTCGCCACTGAGTTTGCCATCCGCGATCCGTACATTCTGGCGCTCGGCTCAGCCGATCCGCGCAAGAATCTCGATGGCTTGCTGAAAGCCTATCGACTGTTGACGCCCGAACTCCAACAGCGACACCGATTGGTGCTGGTCCTGAATCACGACCGGCTGGGCGAGCGCCTGGAGCAGGCCATTACGACTTACGGGTTAGGCGGCCGCATCCTGGTGGTGCGCAAGCCTGCTACGGCCTCGCTCGTGCAGTTGTACAACGCCGCTGACGTCTTCGTCTTCCCGTCCTTCGTGGAGGGGTTTGGCCTGCCGGCCCTCGAGGCCATGGCCTGCGGCGCGCCCGTGGTCGCCTCCAACACCACAGCGTTGCCTGAAGTGACCGGGGACGCGGCGCTCCTGGCTCCGCCAGACCAGCCAGAAGCCATCGCCGCCCAGCTGGCGTGTGTGCTGGAGAACCCCGCTGTCCAGGTGGAACTGCGCGACCGAGGGTTGCGCCGCGTAAAGAGCTTCTCGTGGGAACGAGCCGCGCGCATGACGCTGGATGTGTACTGCCATGCCGCCGCCGCGCGCAAGATAGCCTGACCATGAATATCCTCTTCCTCAGCCAGATTCTGCCCTATCCCCTGGACGCCGGCCCCAAGACGCGGGCCTACTATGTGCTGCGCTACCTGGCCCAGGGCCATCGCGTGACCCTGCTGTCCTTCGTGCGCGAGGCGGACCGGCCCACCGCGCTGGACCACCTGCGCACCTTCTGTGACGCCGTGTACACCGTCCAGATGCGCCGTTCGCGTCTCAGGGACGCGCAGTACCTGGCCCAGAGCCTGGGGGCCGACACGCCCTTCCTCATCGCGCGGGACACGGCGCCGGAGATGGCGGAGCGGGTGCGGCAATTGATGGGCAGCGGCGAGTTCGATGCTGTTCACGCCGATCAGCTGTGGATGGCCCCCTACGCGCTGCTGGCGCGCGACGCGGCCCCACCCCAGCGCCGCCCCTACCTCGTGCTGGACCAGCACAACGCGGTCTTCCAGATCCCGCGCCGCCTCGCCCACAACGAGGGCAATATCTTCAAGCGGCGGGTGCTGGAACTGGAGGCCCGCAAGCTGCTGCGCTACGAAGTAGCGGTTTGCGATCGCTTTGACCATGTTGCGTGGGTGACTCGGGAAGATTGCGCGGCCCTGCCGACGGTGGGCGCGCCCTCGACCATCATCCCCATCTGCGTCGATCCCCACCGCCAGCCGCCCCTGGCCCGGCGCCCCGATGCTAGGCGCGTCACCTTCCTCGGCGGCCTGCACTGGCCGCCCAACGCCGAGGGCATGGCATGGTTCGCACGCGAGGTCTGGCCGCAAGTTCAGGCGCAGGCCCCAGAGGCCGTGCTGACAGTCATCGGCAAGGATCCGCCCCAGGCTTTACTCGACCTGAAGGGGCCGCAGATCGAGATCACCGGCTACGTGGACGACCCGCGCCCCTACCTGGCCGAAACGGCCGCCTTCATCGTGCCGCTACACGCGGGCGGCGGCATGCGGGTCAAGATTCTGGACGCCTGGCAGTGGGGGTTGCCGCTGGTCACGACGACCATCGGCGCGGAGGGTATTCGGGTACGCGATGGGTACAACGCCCTGGTGGCCGATACCGCCCAGGCGCTGGCGGATGCGGTGGCGCACCTCCTGCGTGATAGCCGCCTCGCCCACAGGATTGCCTCGGCGGGGCGGGCCACCGTGGAGGCAGAATACGACTGGCGCTCAGTGTACCGGGCATGGCAGGCTATCTACTCAGACGAGGCGCTCGAAGGGGAACGCGAGGTGCGACAGGCGGCCAGTCCCCAGGTTCGCGAAGCCTATACGTGAGACTCATCGTGCTGCGCCGCCTGGAAGGTTGAAACCGTGAACATCCTCTTCATTGTCCCCTACGCGCCCAATCTCATCCGCGTGCGATCATATCAGTTGCTGCGTGGGCTGGCCCAGCGTGGTCATTCGGTGACGCTCGCCGCGCTGTGGTCCTCCGAGAGCGAGCGCGCGGACCTGGCAGGCCTGGCGACCGAGGGGATTCGCGTCATCGCCCGGCGGCTGACCCGCCGCCGCTCCGCCCTCAACTGCGCGGGGACGCTACCCACCGCCGCGCCTTTCCAGGCGGCCTTCTGCTGGGAACCGTCCCTGGCCGCCGACATCGACGCGGCGCTCGCCCGCCAGGCGTTCGACGTGGTCCACGTCGAGCACCTGCGCGGCGCGCGCTACGGCCTGGAGGTCCTGGCGCGGCGTGGCGCATCCCGGCCGCCGGCTGTAGTCTGGGATAGTGTCGATTGTATCAGCCACCTGTTCGAGCAGGCTGCGCACGCCAGCCGTAGCGTCAAGGGGCGGCTGATGACCCGCCTGGAGTTGGGGCGGACGCGCCGCCACGAGGGCCGACTGGTGGCCGCTTTCGACCGCGCGCTGGTGACGTCGGAGGTAGACCGCCGCGCGCTGCTGGCGCTGGCTGAGACTTACGCGCCCCGCGCCGCATTGCCACCTGTGACCGTTGTGCCGAACGGGGTCGATCTGGCGTACTTCTCGCCGACCGACGAGCCGCGCAGCGCGGCGACCCTGGTCTTCAGCGGCAAGATGAGCTACCACGCCAACGTGACCGCCGCTGCCCATCTACTGGAGCAGGTGATGCCCCACGTGTGGGCGGCGCGCCCCACCGTGCGCGTCCAGATCGTCGGCAAGGATCCGCCACCGCTGCTGCGCCGCATGGCCGACGACGCCCTGGGCGTGGTCGAGCTGACGGGCGCCGTCCCCGACATGCGCCCGTATCTGCGCGGGGCCACCCTGGCCGTTGCGCCCATTCCCTATGGGGCGGGTATCCAGAACAAGGTACTGGAGGCGATGGCGTGCGGGACACCTGTGGTGGCGACGCGCCAGGCCGTGTTGGCTCTGGCGGCCCGGCCAGGGGTCGATATCGCGGTGGTCGATGAGGCGACGGCGATGTCGGTCGCCATTCTGAACCTGATCGACGACGCTCCCCGGCGAGAGGCGCTGGGCCGCGCGGGCCGTGTTTATGTTGAGAGACATCACGCCTGGGAACGTATCGTACATCGCCTCGAGAGCGTTTATGACGGTACGCGGGACGCGGAGGCGGCGCTGCCCGCGCGGGCCGAGGCGACCGCCAACGGTTACGCCAGGCTAGGGACGCTCGGACCGATGTCCGACGCGGCACACTGAGCGGGACACCTCACCTATGACCCTGACCAGCACACCTATCAGCCAGCGAGCGACCCGCCGCGCGCTCCTGGTGATCATTCTCATCTCGGTGGCCCTACGCATCGGATCCGCCCTGTACCAGGGCAACACCGTCGAGACGCTACCCGGCATCTTCGACCAGGTGTCATACGATAGCCTGGCCCGCCGCGTTCTCGACGGCCACGGTTTCAGCTTCGACCGCGAGTGGTGGCCTATCACCCGGGCGGGGGAGCCAACGGCGCATTGGAGCTACCTGTACACCCTGTTCCTGACCGGCGTGTATGGGCTAAGCGGCGCGCAGCCGGTGATAGCGCGCGTCGTGCAGGCCATCCTGGTAGGCATCCTGCTGCCGCTCATCACGTTTCGGCTAGGGCGACGCGCCTTTGACCCGCTGATAGGGCTGGTCGCCGCCGCGCTGAGCGCGACCTATATCTACTTCGTCTACTACGGCGGCGCGCTGATGACCGAGCCATTTTACATCGTCGCCATCCTGGCCAGTCTCGACCTGGCATCGGGGCCGCTGGCGACGCCCGCCGCCGGCCGCCGGCGCTGGGGCGCATGGCTGGCCCTGGGCCTGACGCTGGGCGCAGCGACGCTGCTACGGCAATTGTTCCTGTTCTTCGTACCCCTGCTACTCCTGTGGATTGTTTGGACACAGGCGCGGACATCGGGCGGTTGGACCTATGCGCGCCGTCCGTCAACGTACCTCGGCCCCGCGCTGGCGGTGGTCGTCATCGCGGCGATGATCGCGCCCTGGACCATCCGCAACTACCAGGCCTTCGGGCGCGTCGTCCTCCTCAACACCAACGCGGGCTACGCCTTCTTCTGGGGCAATCACCCCATCTACGGCACGCACTTCGTGGGCATCCTGCCCGCGGGTGGGCCTACCTACCAGGACTTGATTCCCGCCGAGCTGCGCTCGCTGGATGAGGCGGCCCTTGATCAGGCGCTGATGCGGGTGGGCATGGGTTTTCTCCAGGCCGACCCAGGCCGCTACGCGCTACTGTCGCTCAGCCGCGTCCCCGAATACTTCAAGTTCTGGCCGGCCGCCGACTCGGGCGCCTTGAGCAACATCTCGCGGACCCTGTCCTTCGCCCTGCTGCTGCCCTTCATGCTCTACGGACTGGGGCTGGCTCTCCATCGGCGGCGCAGCCTGGCCAGGGCTGGCGGCTGGCCGACGGCCACGCTGCTGATGCTGTTCGCCGCTGGGTACACGCTGATTCATCTTCTGTCCTGGGCGCTGATTCGCTATCGGCTGCCTGTGGATGCCGTGCTTCTGGTGTTTGCCGGCTATGGTCTGGTCGACCTGCTGGCGCGCCTGTCTCGAAGCGCGTGGCTCGGCCGCACCGCCTCGCCCGCTGATACGCCGCAGATCTGATACGAGGAGGCGCTGTGGAAACCCCTCTGTCCCCCATGCATCCGGCGATCGAGATCGCCATTGCCCGCAAGCTGCATCGTGGCACGCAGCGCCTGTCGCGCGTCTCGCAACGCCGCCTGTTCGTGGCCGCCCTGATAGCCGTCGACATTGTCATGCTCCTGGCGGCCTTCGCCGTGGCCTACCTGATTCGCTTTCACGGCGGTTTGGGCCTGTTCCGCGAGGAGGTTATCCCGCAGCCCGGCCACTATGTACGCCTCGCCGCCATCATGACCGTCGTCTGGCTGGGCCTGTTCTGGGTCCTGCGCCTGTACGACTGGGACATCCTCCTCGGCGGCACGCGCGAGTACTCCGCCATTTTCCAGGCATCGCTGATTGGCGCGGTTACCATCGCCATCGTTCAATTCCTGGCCGAGGATTTTGTGGTAGCCCGTGGCTGGGTCGGCCTGACCTGGGTCATGGTCTTCCTCCTGGTCGCTACCGGCCGCTTCTGGGTGCGGCGGTTGGGCTACGCAGCTCGCCGCCACGGCTACCTTGTCTCGCCGGTGCTCGTCGTGGGCGCCAATGAGGAAGGCCGCCTCGTCGCCCAGCAATTGCTGACCTGGCCGACATCGGGGCTGGTCGTGCTGGGCTTCCTGGACGACCATACTCGGGTCGGAACGCGGGTGGCGGGTAATCTGTACGTGCTGGGGCCAGTATCGTCGTTGCACGAAAGAGTTCGCGAGTATGGGGTAGAGAACATCCTATTGGCAGCCAGCGCCTTGCCCCGCGACGTGGTAGCCGACGTCTTCCGGCGCTACGGTCACAACCCTGACATCAAGCTCCACCTGTCGTCAGGCTTGTTCGAGATGATCTCGTCGCCCCTGGATGTGCACGAGATGGCCTATGTGCCCTTGATTGGCATCCACCGCAGTCGCCTGGCCGGGCTGGAGATGGCGCTCAAGACCGGCCTGGACTACGCGCTGACGCTGGCCGCCCTGGCGGTGCTGTGGCCGGTCATGCTGGCGATCGCCGCGCGCATCAAGTTCGACTCGCCGGGGCCGGTCTTCCACCGCCGCCGCGTCATGGGCCTCAATGGGCAGCAGTTCGACGCCCTGAAGTTTCGGACCATGGTGACGAATGGCGATGAAGTGCTGGCGGCTCATCCCGAGCTTCAGGAAGAACTGGCGCGCGCTCACAAGCTCAAGAACGACCCGCGCATCACGCCCAGTGGCCGCTTCCTCCGCAAGTACAGCCTGGATGAGCTGCCGCAGTTGTTCAACGTGCTCAAGCGCGACATGAGTCTGGTAGGCCCGCGCATGATCACCCCGCCGGAGTTGGACCAGTATCAGCAGTTGGATATGAACTTGCTGACGGTCCGCCCCGGCCTGACCGGGCTGTGGCAGGTGTCGGGCCGCTCGGACCTCGGCTATACCGACCGCGTACGCCTGGATATGTACTACGTTCGGAACTACAGCATCTGGATGGATCTGCACATCATCTGGCAGACAATACCTGTCGTCCTCGGCGGCCGAGGGGCGTACTGAGACCGGCGGGATCGGGAGATTGCGCATGGAACTCAAGCACTATCTATTGGCGCTGCTCAAGTGGTGGTGGCTGATATTGGTAGCAACCTTGCTCGCGGCGGGTGTTAGCTACTGGACCACCAACCGCTTGCCACGCCTGTACCTCGCCAACACCACGATGATGGTTGGCCGGTTCACGCAGGCCGCCGACCCAACAGCCAACGACTTCTACACCAGTCAGCAGTTGGCGCAGACCTACGTCCAGCTGGCGCGTCGCCAGCCCATTCTGCAAGCCACGGCTGACTCGTTGGGTCTGCCTATGACCTGGTCGGCGTTGGCCGGGCAGGTGAATGCCTGGGTCCTACCCCAGACGCAGCTGATGCAGATCAGCGTGGCTGACACGGACCCCGAGCGCGCCGCCGCGATTGCCGACGAGATTGCTCACCAGCTCATCCTCCAGAGTCCAACGACATCCGACCGCGAACAGGCCGAGCAGCGCGACTTCGTCAATCAGCAGATCAACGACCTAAAGACCAAGATAGAGACGGCGAAGCGGCAGATCGAGGCCCTCGACAAACGCCTGACGCTGGAGACCAGCGCGCGGTCCATCCAGGACCTGCAAACCCAGATCGGGGCCCAGCAGCAGAACGTGATGAACTGGCAGGCGAACTACGCGAACCTGCTCAACTTCTTCAAGGGCAACCAGACCAACTACCTGACCGTCGTCGACACCGCTGTGGTCCCAGACGCGCCCTTCAGCCCCAATATCCGCTACAACGTGATGCTGGCGGCCCTGATTGGTGGCCTGCTGGCCGTGGTGGCAGCCATCTTGCTCGAGTTCCTCGACGACACGGTCAAGTCGTCGGACGACGTGCAGCGCCTGACGAAGCTGCCCACCCTGGGCATGATCACGCGCTTGCCCGACGCCAAGACGCCGACCGATACGCTGGTGGCCGTCAACACGCCCCGCTCGATGAGCGCCGAAGCGTATCGTGTGCTACGCACCAATGTCCAGTTCACCAGTCTGGGTCAGGCCGAGCCGCGCCTCCTCGTCACAAGCGCCGCCCCCGCCGAGGGCAAGACGGTCACAGCCGCCAACCTGGCCGCCACGATGGCCCAGGCCGGTCGCTCCGTCATCCTCGTCGATACCGACCTGCGACGGCCCTCCATCCACAAGGTATTTGGGATTCCCAACCGCATGGGGGTCACCAACCTCCTCCTGGACCCCACCCTGTCAGTCGAGAGCGTGCTCATCGAGACGGATGTGCCGGACCTGCGCATCCTGCCCAGTGGCCCCCTGCCACCCAACCCGGCCGAGTTGCTGGCGTCGCAGGTGATGCAAACCCGGCTCGCGGAGACACAGGCCCTGGCCGACGTGGTGATTCTCGATAGCCCACCTGTCCTGGTCGTGGCCGACGCGGCCATCCTGGGCGGCAGCGCGACGGAGATCATTCTGGTGGTGAACGCCGCCCGTACCCGGAGCGCGGCCGTGAAGCGGGCGAAGGATACCCTCGACCAGATGGGGCTACACACGGTCGGCGTGGTGCTGAACAACCTACCCTTGCGCCGTGGCGCTGGTGGCTACACCTACGGCGGCTACTACGGCTACTACTATGCCCAGACGGGCGACGGCAAGCAGCGCAGTCGGGGCAGCAGCAGCGCACCCGTGGAGCGAGCCGCGCAGCAGCCGAGCGAGTCCAGTTCGGCCGCGGACTGACACCAGCGCAAGAGATGGAACGCGACGTATCTGGCTCTAGTTTGGAGTGAGTGACATGGGATCGCGACCTGAAGCCACACCTCAAGGGCACTGCCCGCATCTGGGACTGCTCGCCGATCGCACGTCGATCTTTAGCGAGCCAATTGACGACCATCGCTGCTACGTGTCGGGCCGCGCCCAGGTCATCGACCTTCAGCACCAGGCCGCCTTCTGCCTGACAAGCGCGTGCACCACATGCCCACGCTATGTAGCGCCCCCCACGCCAGTTCAAGCCGCGAGGCCCGCGCCCCAGCCGCCCGCGCTCCAGGAAGTGCCGCAGGACAGCCAGGGCGAGCAAGGCGGACTGCGGGGGAGTCTCGGTCGCGCCTCGAAACCGCAGCTCGCCGTCGTGGCGGCGGTGGGGTTGGCGCTGGCGCTGGTGGCGCTGTATGTGGTCGTGCTACGGCCACGTAGCGCGGCCCCGACGCCTGACTCGGCCGCCGTTGCCATCGCGGCCCCCTCCGCGACCCTGGCGCCACCCACCAGCACGGCCCCCGTCGTCACACCCACCCCCTCTCCGGCGCTACAGTTGATCGCCAGCCAGTCGACGCCGGTCTTGCCGCCGACGCCGACACTCCTCCCAGGGCAGTTGATGGCGAGCCTGATCCCCGCCGGCAACAGCGTCGGCTGGGTTGCCAGTGGCGACCGCATCAACCACTTCGGGGACCGCAACCTCCACGCTGGCGTCTTCGACGGGCAGACCTACCGGGGCGCGCTTCAGTTTCCACTGGCCTCAGTCCCCGTTGGCTCCAAGATTCACTACGCCGCCGTTGAACTGATGGGGCTGAGCGGGGAGAACATGGGCAGCGGCGGTCAATGGGCCTTGCGCCTCCTCGACCCTGAGGCCGACAGCAACTGGTCAACGACCACCTACGAGCGCGTCCGCGACGCCGCTGTTGTGGATACCATCGGCTCTCCGCTCAGTGCGACCGACCTCGCCGTGCGCCATGCCAATGTCCTGGCCTTCAGCCCCGAACAGTTGCCGCTACTGGAAGACCGCCTCGAGGCCCGGTTCGCTTCCTTCCGCATCGATGGGCCGACGGAGGGGACGAAGAACCTGTTCACCTGGGATACGGGCTACGGCAGCGGCTTTGGCACGCGCCCTGTGCTACGAATCGTCTATTCACCGCCTCCGACTCTGACACCCATCGTCATCACGGTCACGCCGGTACCGGCCAACCTGGCGACGGCGGCGGCCCAGATCGCGCGCGCGACCTTCCAGGCCCAGGAGTTTGGCACGCCGACCCCCTTCCCCACCAACGTCGTCACCGCACCGCCGCCCCTGGTGATCACCAACACGCCAGTACCAGAGAATGCGGCGACAGCTGAGTTTGCCGCCATCGAAGCGCAGGCCCGCCTGCGCCTGTTCGGCACGCCAACCCCCCTACCCGCGCGCATGGAGGTTCAAACGGCGACCCCCATCCCGACGCCCGGCCCGACGCGCACCTGGACGCCGCCGCCACCGACACCGACGGCGACCCCCTTGCCGCTGCTCATCCCTATCGAGACGCTCAACATCCCGGCGCTCACCGCAACACCCATCCCAACCATCACCCCGGCCGTCATCCCCGACATTCTCAAGGGCAAGATTCTGTTCATGTCTGACCGTCTAAACGGCAAGGAGGGGCTGTTCGCTGTGAACCCCGACGGTAGCGGCCTGGCGCTGGTCACCGATAGCTGGGGTTATCTGCAGGCGCGCGAGCTGGCGCAATACTCACCTGACCGTAGCCTGCGTGTCTTTGTACGCCCCGGCCAGGCTGAAGTATCATCCACCACCAAGGGCATCGAGTCGAAGGCCGTCCTGGCGAACATCGAACTGTGGACCCAGCACTTCCCCGACGGGGGGCTGAAGGTACTGACCACCGGGCCGCGCGCCACCTACGATCCGGTGTGGTCCCCCGACGGCATCCACGTAGCGTTCGTGTCCCAAGAGTCGGGCAACGACGACATCTACACCATCAACCCCGACACCCGCGAGGAGCAGCGCCTGACAAACAACGGCTGGCCGTGGGACAAGCACCCCTCCTACTCCTCCGATGGCCAGCAGATCGTCTTCTGGTCTAACCGCGATGGCCGCCGCAGCCTGTACATCATGAACGCCGACGGCTCCGAGCAACGGCCCTTGATGGACAGCCCATACAACGATTGGGACCCCATATGGATCAAGTAATGCAACTGGCTACGGGGCTGGGAATGCCGCGCCTGGCGCAGACCTCGACCTGAATGGAGCGCCTCGACCGCCTAGGTTGGGCGGCCGGCATCGCCTTCGAGAGCTACGGCCTGCGCATCGGCGTGCGTACCAACACGCCGAACATTCTGCCCCAGTTGGGATCGTACTTCCCCCCCAACTGGACGCCAGCGACGGATCCCGAGGTCGACTGGCTCTACTCGCTGAAGGTAGGTGGGGAAGGGGCGCGCCCCGGCGTCCGCCGTTTCCACCTGGCCTACTCAGACGCGGCTCTCATTGGGCGGTCGCATGAGATCGAGCCGGTGTTCCATGCCCTGGAGGCTGATATTCAGGCGGTGATAGCGAACCTGGCGCGCGAGCGACTGTTCGTCCATGCCGGCGTCGTCGGCTGGGAGAATCAGGCCATCCTGATCCCAGGCGAGAGCCGCAGCGGCAAGACGAGCCTGGTGGAAGCCTTCCTCCGCGCGGGCGCTACGTACTATTCCGACGAATACGCCGTCCTCGACCCCGATGGCCGCGTCCATCCCTTTCCACGCGCCCTGGGTGTGCGCCATCGCCAGGATAACGGCTGGACGCGCCAGCCAGTCGAGAGCCTGGGCGCGTCTGTGGGTCAGACACCGCTACCGGTAGGGTTGGTGCTCCTGACAGAGTACAAGCCAACCGCTCACTGGCGGCCTCGCCCTGTCACACGGGGCCAAGCCGCGCTCGCACTGTTCGCGCATACCTTCGTGGCTCATCGTGAGCCGACCCTGGCGCTCGGCATCCTCCAGCGCGCGGTCGCCGAGGCGACGGCGCTGAAGGGGACGCGCGGCGAGGCAGACAAGGTTGTTGGTCGCGTTCTGGCCCGGTTGTCTGGCAGCCAGGCCCAGAGCGCCTGCTGAAAAGGGGGTTCTTGTGGACATGACAGCTATGCCTTATGCACGCCGCGACGGCCTGGTCGTCCAGGACTTGCCACCGGATGAGGTACTTGTCTACGACACCGCGCGCGGCAAAGCCCACTGCCTCAATCGCACGGCGGCCCTGGTGTGGCGCGCGTGCGACGGGCAGACGAGCGTCGAGGCGATCGCACGCCGTGTCAAGGGCGACATAGGCGCAGCAACCCTCGACGAGGCCCAGGATGCGGTGTGGCTCGCCCTGGATCGCCTCAGCCGGGCCAACCTGCTCCAGCAGTCCGTGACGCCGCCCCTGGTGGCGGCGGGCATGTCGCGCCGCGAGTTCGTCCAGAAACTGGGCGTGGCATCCCTCGTGCTGATTCCCGGCGTGTCGTCGGTGCGTATCCCCAGCCAGCTACAGACCGGTAGCCCCGGGCAGAGCGGCGGCAGCGGACCGTACCCGACACCGACCGGCGGGGGCGGCGCTCCACCCATCGCCACCCCCAAGCCAAGCACCTGCATCGCCGCCGGCCAGCGTTGCTCGAAGAGCAGCGGCCTGCCCTGTTGCCCCGGCCTGCGCTGCGCGTCGTTCGGCTTCAACTCCATATGCATGTAGGCGCGCCGTCGGCCGCTGCGTTCGCGCCATCAGCCGACCAGGAGCCGTTGTTTCGGCTCGTGACCACCGACGGCTCACCGTTCCCGCCCCTCCCGACGGCTGTCGATTGGGATAGCGTGGCGCGCCAGGCGAGGCTACACCGCCTGGAACCCTTGCTGTACGCTGCCCTGCGGGACGAAGACTGCCTCCCCAGTGACGTGGAGGCAGAGTGGCGCGAGGCCTACCTGACCACCGCTCTGCGCAACGCCGTGGCGCTCCGCGTCCTGGACGTGGTGGTTGCGCACCTGGCGGACGCCGGTATCCCGGTCATCGTGCTGAAGGGCGCGGCGCTCGTCCAGACCGTGTACGGAAACGTCGCGCTGCGTCCCATGCACGACCTGGACATACTGGTGCGACCCGCACACGTTGCCAGGGCGCTCCAGGCGCTGGCGTCCCTGGGCTTTCGTCGCCTGTGGGACGAGCCGCGTCACGGCTCGGAAGCGGCCTACGAGAGCCACACCTCGCTCATCAACGCCGCCGAGATGGGCGTCATCCTGGAGCTTCACTGGGGCTTGATTGACTCGCCCCACTATCAGAGCCACCTGCGCACCGACTGGTTCTGGGCAACAGCGCGCCCCCTGCGGCCAGGGCAGTCGCAGCCGCTCATCCTCGGCGCATCGGCCCAGATTCTGTACCTGTGCGCCCATTTGATGTTGCATCACAGCGGCGCGCCCGACGGCCATCTCCTCTGGCTCAACGACATCGCCGCGTGTGTCAGCCACGACCGCGACGCCATCGATTGGGATGCCGTCCTGGCTCAGGCGCAGCGCGATGATCTGGTGATCGCCCTGCAGCGCACCTTACCGCGCGTCGCCACTGAGTTCGGCGCGCCCGTGCCGCCAGCGGCGCTGGCCCGCCTGGCCGCCCTGCGCCCCACCCGCGCCGAGAGGCGCGTCGTCGCGCGCCTGACCCTGGCCCACCGTCCCGTCGGCCAACGTTTCTGGGATGACTTGACGACGTTCAGCGACTGGCCGCGCCGCATTGGCTTCGCCACGGCTAACTTGTTTCCGTCCCAGGCTTACATGCGGTGGCGCTATAGTATCGTCCACCCCGCTCTGACACCCCTGTACTACCCCTATCGCTGGTGGCTGGGCCTACGCAGCCTGACGGAAGCGTCGACCCCGCCCGTATCGGACGCCGAGGAGGCTCGATGAAAATTTTGGTGACGGGTGGGGCTGGCTTCATCGGCTCCCACGTGGTAGATGCTCTGGTCGCGGCCGGCCACGACGTGAGCGTCGTGGATGATCTATCGGCAGGCCGCCGCCACAATCTCAACCCGCGGGCGCGCTTCTACCAGGTGGATATTCGAGACGCGGCCCTGGACGACATCATCGCCCAGGAGAAGCCCGACATGGTCAGCCACCAGGCGGCGCGAGCGAACGTGCGCGAGTCGATGGAGAAGCCGATCCTGTACGCCGACGTGAACATCCTCGGTTCACTCAACCTCTTGGAGAGTTGCCGCCGCCACGGCGTGCGCAAGGTCATCTACGCATCGACCGGCGGCGCGTCGTATGGCGAGCCGCAGCAGCTGCCCGTGCCTGAAGACCATCCCATCAACCCGCTGGACCCCTATGGCGCGAGCAAGCATCACGTCGAGCATTATCTGTACCTGTATCGGGCCAACTACGGCCTGGACTACACCATCCTGCGCTATCCGAACGTCTTCGGCCCCCGCCAGGACCCCCACGGCGAGGCCGGCGTCGTGGCGATATTCACCGGTCTGATGCTATCGGGCGGCCAGCCCATCATCAATGGCACAGGCGAGCAAGAGCGGGATTTCGTCGATGTGTCGGACGTGGCCCGCGCCAACTGGCTGGCCCTCAGCCAGGGCGGCGGCCGGGTGTACAACATTGGCAGCGGTACAGGCACATCCATCAACCGCATCTACGCGCTGTTGGCCGAGCTGACCAGCTACGACGGCCCCGTGGTCCACGGCCCATCCAAGCAGGGCGAAGTCTACAAGATCTACCTCGACGCGAGCCGGGCGCGTCGGGAGTTGGGCTGGTATCCCAAGATGCCCCTGGAAACGGGCCTGGCGCGCACGGTCGAGTACTTTCGCACCTCCATCCTGGTCCCCGCTGGCAAACCGTAACACCGATACCCACCCTTAACCGTTGGAGGCCCCCTATGCACCGACTGGACGCCTATCTCGCCGAGTTGGCGGCCGCGCTGACCGCGACCCCGCGCGAACCCCTGGACGAGATCGCATGGGCCTTGTGGGAGACTTATCGCCGGGATGGGACCATCATCGCCTGCGGGAACGGCGGCAGCGCGGCATCTGCCTCGCACCTGGCATGCGACCTGTCCAAATGGACCATCCATGAGGGACATCGCCGCGTGCGCGCCATCGCCCTCACCGACAACGTGCCCATCATGACCGCCTGGTCGAACGATACCGCCTACGAGCGGGCCTTCGTCGAGCAATTGATGGGCCTGTATCGACCCGGCGACACCCTCGTCGCCATCTCCGGCAGCGGTAACTCGCCCAACGTGTTGCGCGCTGTCGAGTGGGCCAACGAGCAGGGCGCGACCACCATCGGCCTGACGGGCTTCGACGGCGGCAAGCTGGCCGGATTGGCGCGCCACGCCATGATCGCCCCCAGTCACCTGATGCCCCTGGTCGAGGATGTTCATATCGCCTTGTGTCACGGCCTGGCCGTAACCCTCGGCGCGATGATCGCCGACGAGCGTCTACTCTTCGAGCCAACACGGCTCCGAACGCAAGCGGCCTGATACTCAACGCTGGCCCGCCGCCTGACTGCACGCGCCCGACGGGTATCCGTCGGGCGCGTCGTTGTGTCTGGAGATGGAGTCAGGCTTCTTCGCCCTGGGCCGCCCGCCGTCACTTGAGGCCAGGGCGCCCCCCGTGGTTGGTCGAGGGCGTGGCGATGGTGGCCTCGGCCATCGGCTGGCCGTTGCGGGGGCGGCGCAGCCAGGCGGCGGCGGCGGTGGGAAGATCGGCCAGGGGCGCGCGCTGGATGGTGGTGGGGGGTAGGGAGGCCAGGAATTGCTGGCCGTAGGCCTTGCTCAGGATGCGGCGGTCGAGGACAACGACGACACCCCGGTCGGTCTTGGCGCGGATGAGGCGGCCGAAGCCCTGGCGGAAGCGCAAGATGGCCTGGGGCGTGGCGAACTGGTTGAAGGGGTCGTCGAAGGTTTCGGCGCGGGCGGCGAAGATGGGATCGGTGGGCACGTCGAAGGGCAGGCGAGTGACGACGAGGACGCTCAGAGCGTCGCCCACGACATCGACGCCCTCCCAAAAGCTGCGCGTGCCCAGCAGAACGGTGCGCTCGTTGGACTTGAAGGCTTCGAGGAGGCCGCGCCGCCCGCCGTCAAGCCCCTGACCCAGAACGAGGATGCCCTCCTCGCCCAGGGGCTGGCCGATGGCGCGATAGGTCTGACGTAGCTGGCTGTGGGAGGTGAACAGGACGAGGGCGCGGCCCTCGGTGGCCTTGCACAGCTCGACAAGGGTCTGTTCCAGGCGGCGCTGGAAGTACGGCTGGCTCGGCTCCGGCATGTCGGTCGGCAGGTACAGCAGGGTGGACGCCTCGTAGTCGAAGGGCGAGCCGACGGCGTCCTCGACCACCTCATCCTCCAGGCCCAGGCGCTCGCGGATATAGCCAAAATCCTCGCCGGTGCGCAGGGTGGCCGAGCAGAGGACGACGGTCTCCTTCGCGCCAAAGAGGTACTTGCCCAGCAGGCCGCCGACATGCAGAGGCGCGCCGTTGAGTTCAACGCTGTCGTTGCGCGGCTGGACCGCCAGCCAGTAGACACACGACGGGTCGGGGTGGGCCAGGATGGCGTCGGCGGCGTCGGCGATGTCCTGGACCGTGCGGCGGCGGGCGGCCAGCTCAGCCGTCCACTCCTGGTGCTCGGGCAGCCGGAAGTGGGCATCGTCCAGGCCATGCCACAGCCTGTCGAGGCCGTTGAGGACGTTCTTGAGACCGGCGTACAACTCGTGACCTTCGGCCTCGATGGGTTCCCAATCGGGCGAGGTGCGCGCGCCGTGGGTCAGGCGTATCTGGACGTCGTAGGCATTCTGGCCGCGCCGCTCAGCGAGCTGGTCGTCGAGGAAACGCTGCAACTGGTTGAAGACCGTCGCCAGGCGGCGGGCGGCCACGTCCACGTCCTCGCGCAGGCGGGCGAAGACGCGGGCGAAGGCGGCCTTGTCCTCGGGGCTGGCCTTGCTGGTGGTGATGATGGCGTCCAGGTTGCCCAGGAAGCCACCCCAGCGGAGAGGACCCAGGGCGTGGCTCAGGTCGTGGAGGGTCGATTGGGCCTGGCCCTGGGTCAGGCTCTGGCCGAACTGCTCGGTGGCGCGGGCTTCCAGGTGATGGGCTTCGTCGATGACGACGTGGTCGTAGTCGGGCAGCAGGCGGTTGTCGACGCCCAGGTCAGACAGGAACAGGGCGTGGTTGACGACGACGACGTGGGCAGCTTCGGCCAGCGTGCGCGCCCGCCAGTAGAAGCAGCCGTCGCCGCACACGTCGGGGCGGCACACGTCCTGGTCGGCGCATACCTTACTCCACACGGCCATTTCGTCGCCCATGAGGGCCAGTTCGCCCACGTCGCCGGTCAGGGTGGAGGGTAGCCAGGCGAGAATCTTCGCCAGCACGCGGACCTCGGTGGTGGACAGGTCATCGCGGCGGCGGAAGGCGGCCAGGCGGGTCTTGCACAGATAGTTGGTGCGGCCCTTGAGAATGGCGACGCGGAAGGGGAAGGGCAGCACGCGCTGGAGATCCGGCAGGTCTTTGGCAAAGAGTTGGTCTTGAAGATTGATGGTATTGGTGGAAACGACGACGCGCTCGCCGTTCTGGACCGCCCAGGAGATGGCGGGCAGCAGATAGGCCATGCTCTTGCCCGTCCCCGTCCCGGCCTCGACCAGCAGGTAGCCGCCATCGTTGAAGACTCGCACCACGTCGCGCAGCATCTGCACCTGCTGGGGGCGGTGCTCGTAGCCGGGGAAGCGGGCGGCAAAGGGGCCATCGGGGCCGAGCAGGGATGCCAGACTGTCCTCGTCGAGCATGGTGCGACGTGGCGACTTCGCCAACGGCTCGGTGTCGTCGTCGTCGCGCAGCAGGCCCAGCGCCCCCTGGCGCAGCGCGCCCTTCGCGCGAAGCTGCGCGCCGATACTACCGCTGAAGGCGTGGCGGGCGCGGGCGCGCTCGGCCTCCTGGAAAACGGTCTTGAGGGGCCAGTCGATGCGCGCGGTGAGGCGGTTGATCTCGCGCAGGCTGTCCATGTCCAGATCCTCGGCGCGGCGCATGAGGGCCAGAAACAGGTCACGGGCGGCGCGGGCGTCGTCGACGGCGCGGTGCTGGCTGGGAAAGGCGATGCCCAACTCGCTCATCAGGGTGGCGAGATTGTAGCGCGAGGCGTAGGGGATGAGGATACTTGCCAGCTCGAAGGTGTCGATGTGGGGGTGGCCGGGCAGGATACCCGCCTTCGCCAGGTAGCCGAGATCCTGGCCGACGCTGTGGCCGACGACCGGTGCAGGGCCGATGAAACGTTCCAGCTGGTCGCGGACGGCGTTGAGGACGGGCGCGCGGCGCAGTTGGGCGTCGGTGATGCCGGTCAGTTGCTGGATGCGGTAGGGCAGCGGGCGGCCGGGGTTGACCAGGGCGCTCCACTCCCCCAATGGCTCATCGCCCCGGAACTTGACGGCCCCAATCTCGATGATGGCATCGCGGTCGGTGCTCAAGCCCGTGGCTTCAATATCCAGGGCCACATAGACGCGGGACATGGGCGGCGGCTCCAGGGCAGAGGTTACATCAGCGCGGTGATTATACACTAAACACCGGCGATGCACCATCGGCGCGGGCAAGCCCGCACCCCTGCCATTACCTGGCCTTGAGCCGCAGCACCTTCGAGCCGCCAGCAGGGAGTTCGACCTGATAGGTGGGGGGACGGATGTCGGGGACGGCGGCCCCGGTCAAGGCGTCGGTGGCGGCGTAGCTATCGGCGACGAGGCCCGTCGTCGACAGGTCGAAGGTCAGTGAGGCGGGCGCATCGCCGAAGTTGAACACGGCCAGCACGATGTCGTCGCCCGCGCGACGGACGTGGGCATAGGCCTTGTCGTTGTCGGCGGCCTTCACCGGCTCGTAGCTGCCCTGGCGCAGGGCGGGGCTGTCGCGGCGCAGGCGAATCAGGACGCGGTAGGTTTCCAGCAGCGACCCCGGCTGCCCCTGCTGCTCCTCGACCGACACGCCGTCGGCCGGGTGGTTGTTGCGATCGGCCACCTTCGACCAGGTCGTCATCTCGGGGCCGCGCTCGGCCGCGTACCAGTCCATCGGTTCGCGGCGCGGCAGGTCGCCCAGGCTGCCCGCGCCCTTCGTTCCCTGCATCCCAATCTCCTCGCCGTAGTACACGATGGGAGTCTGGGGAATGGTGAACAGCAAGGCCGCCGCCGTCCTGGCGCGCTCGACATGGCCGCCGAAGTCGCTCATCGCGCGGTTGGTATCGTGGTTGTTCATAAAGGCGACGCTGATGGCCCCCGGCGGGTAGGCGCGGAGTGGCCCCGGCACATCCAGCTCCAGCAGGCCGGCCGACGCCTGCCCCGGCAGCACCCCGTCGCCCACCTTGTCGTGGTTGCCCTGAAGGCTGCCGTACAGCGGGAAGTCGAAGGCGGCGTCGAACTCGTTGTCAAAGTAGGGCACGATCTCGCGGCGGTTGCTCGTCCACGCCTCGCCGAGGAGCAGAGCGTCAGGGTTGACGCCCTTCACCGTCTGGCGTAGCTGCTTCCAGAAGGTGTGGGGGACGCCCAGCACGTAGTCGAGGCGGAAGCCGTCGATGCCCTGGCCGGGCGGGCGCGTCCCGCCCAGGGTCAGCCAGTATTCTGCCACATCGAGCATAGCCTGCGCCGTTTCGGGGTTAGCATAGTTGAGGGACGGCATCTCGCGCAGGCCCGCGAATCCCTCGTAGGCGGTGTGGGCCTCGTTGGTCCAGCGGTAGAAGCCCGCGTACTGCGACTGAGGGTTGTCGTAGGCGTCCTCGAAGAAGGGATGCTCGTTGGAGGTGTGGCCCGCCACGTAATCGAGGATGACCCGCATGCCGCGCGCGTGGGCCTCATCCACCAGTCGCGTCAGGTCCGCCATCGTTCCGTACTCCGGCTGTATCGTGTAGTAGTTGGTGGTGTCGTAGCCGTGGTAGGACGCCGCCTCAAAGATGGGCGTCAGCCACAGGGCCGTCACGCCCAGGTCTTTGAGGTAGTCGAGGCGCGACGTGATGCCATTGAGGTCGCCGATACCATCGCCGTTGGCGTCGGCGAAGCTGCGAACGAAGATCTGATAGATCACCGCGTCCTTCGCCCAGGCAGGCGACTGTACAGCGGGCAGGTTGGCCGTAGGGTAGGGGGTGGGGATGACGCGGGAGGCCCCGCTGGTAGGCGCGGCGGGCGGGGGCGGGGCGGCGGCGACGGCGACGGCGGTCGCGGTCGGCGTGATAGGTGTGGTAATGACGGCCACAATCGGGAACGGTGGCGACGGGGGGGCCGGATCCTCGGCCTCCTGGCAGCCGACAGCCAGGATGAGAAGCACGAGCAGGACCAACCCCACGCGCATTGCAGCCTCCCTGGACAGTGATGGAAGGGATTGTAGTCCCGTTTTGCCTTCCCCGCCAACGGGCGGTATAATCGCCCATGGCCACACGCAGTCTGCGGCGGGAGAGGCAGGGCCTCACCCGCCTGCCACAGGGAGAAGTGTATGGATCGCAAAATTCGTGTCCTGGTCGCTAAGCCCGGTCTCGACGGCCACGACCGGGGCGCCAAGGTCGTCGCGCGCGCGTTACGCGATGCGGGCATGGAAGTCATCTACACCGGCATCCGCCAGACGCCCGAAATGATCGTGGAAGCCGCGCTGCAAGAGGACGTCGACGTGGTCGGCCTGTCCATCCTGTCAGGCGCGCATATGGCCCTCTTCCCGCGCATCATGGAACTCCTGCGCGAGAACAGCATGGACGATGTGCTGGTCGTCGCGGGTGGCATCATCCCCGACGAGGACATCCCCATGCTGAACAACCTCGGCGTCAGGGGCGTCTTCGGCCCCGGCACGTCCACTCAGGAAATCGCCGCCTTCATCAATGGCAACGTGAGGCGCCAGCTGACGGCGTGATGGCGAGGGACGCCAGGGCAGCGGCCAGGTCCTCGTCGCTGAGCAGGTCGGAGACGTGTCGGCTGCGGTGGACGTACTCGACCGTACCGTCACTATCGACGATGAACGCGCCCGACAACTGGTTCGGGTTCTGGCCGCGCGGGGGCGGCTGGTTCAGGTTGCCCTTGAGGGCCTCGCGGGCGAAGGCCAGCCACGTGGAGGGGCGCGCCGCGCTCTGGGCGATGACGTTCGGACTGGCAAGTAACCCGTAGGCGGCGTAGGCGGCGCGCTCGGGGTCGGACAGGCAAGGAAAGGGCACGGCCTGGGTGCGGCAGAACTCACGGGTCGCCCCCGGCTGGCCGAGGGTCACGGCGGCCACTTCCAGACCGGCGCGTTGAATATCGGGGTAGGCTCGACGCAACTGCGCGAGGAAGGCTTTGCACATCGCTCAGCCGAAATGGCGCAGGAAGGCCAGTACAACCGGCTGGTCGCGCCAATAGTCGGCGAGGTAAACGGTCTTCCCCTCGGTATCAAATACGGCGACGTTGGGAGCGGGGTCGCCGATGTTAGGACCGGACATGGGGCAGACTCCTGGGCGGTGGTTGGTCAGGAGTCTAGACGAAGCCCGGTTGTCGTGCAAGTTGCACAAAAACAGGCCTGACAGGTTTTTGGAGCCTGTCAGGCCTGTTTTTATCGGCACGGCGGCGCGGCTACTTCACGTTCACCTTGAGCGCGTCGCCGCCCTTCTGGACCACGCTCGCCTTCTCGATGGTGATGGTCGGGGCGCGCTTGGCATCGGGGCCGGGCAGGTAGCGGAACGGGATACGGTAGACGACGCCGCTGCCGGATGCGGCGGGGGCCGGGTTGACCAGCGTCGCCGCGAGGCGGGCCGTGCCGCTCTTGCCATCCACCACGTTGCGAGCAACGTGGGCGCCGTCGAGGAACTTACCGACCTCGCCACTGCTGCCCACCGGCACGAGTTGTAGCGCGTCGAAGCTCAGCGCCAGGTCCACGCCGTACACGTCGCTGCCCTGGACGGTGACCTCGGCCCAGACGATGCCGCCGGGCTTGCCCTTGCCCACACCGCGCAGGGCTACCGAGACACCGGCCGGCGTGGCGGCCGCCGCGCTCTTGGCGCTGGTCGTGCCCCACGGCGTAGGACTGTGCGCGCCATAGTTACTGGCCGACAGGACCAGATCGAGGATGTCGATCGCCCCATCGCCGTTGATGTCGCCGCGCGGGTCGCCCAGTGGGTTCGTATCATAGTTGGCGGCGACGATGACCAGATCGAACAGGTCGATGCTGCCATCATTATTGGCGTCGCCCGCCACCAGCTCGGTGTTGGCGTTCTCCACCACGGCGGCGTCGATGGGTTTCTCGGCGCGCAGGTAGCCAGCGTGCTCGGCGGTCAGCCTCGCGGCCTTCGGCTCGTCGGGGGCCAGTTCGCACTGGAAGTCGCCCGTGGGGCCGGTCTCCGCGCATGGCAGCTGGTCGATGCCCACCAGGGTACTACCGAAGCTGCGCTGGCCCTGGAGTGTCACCTGGCCGGATACCTGGCCCGCCGACGCGGCGGGGCCGAACCAGCACGCCTCCACCGACACGTCGTCGACGAACATCCAGGTGCGCTGGCCGTCGCCGTTGTTGAAGGCGTTGAAGTAAGGGGCGATACGGCGACCGCGATACTGGCTCAGGTCGACGGTCATCTGCGCCCACTGGCCGAAGTTGGAGCGGGTGCGGAAGACAGTCTGCACGACGTTGTAGTTGCGGTCGAGGATGAGCGTCTCCTGGAAGTCCTCGGCCATCGTCTTGCCGGGCAGAGCGTCGGCCTTGCCCGCCAGGCTGCGCGCTGGCTGGTAGTCCTTCCAGTCTTCGCCGACCTTGAGGGCGGTTGGCTCCTGGGTGAGAGGCTTGAACCAGAAGGTCATCCGCGCGCTATCGGCGTTGGATGGAATGACGATTGACTGGTAGGCCGTGCTATAGGAGTATACGTCGCGGTTGGGCGGCGGCACACCCAGACGCATCGACTGGAGACCCTGGTACGCCTCAGCGGTGGTGTAGTTGCCCCGGAACGGCGTGATGGGATGCTGCCAGAAGGCATTGGCCTCGAAGCCGCCGTTCAGAATCAACTCGCTACAGCCGGGGGCGGGGGTAGCCGTGGGAACCGGGGTGGCCGTGGGCGGGATGGGGCCGACGCAGGCAAACATTGCCACGTCGTCGACGAACATCCAGGTGCGGCGGCCGCCGGTGCCGTTGTTCAGGGCGTTGAAGTAGATGTTGATGGTCTGATTCTTGAAGCGGGTCAGATCATACTCGACGCGGGTCCACTCGCCAGAGTTGGACAGGCTGCGGAAGACCACGTCCTTGACGCGGTAGTTCGCGTCGAGGATGAGGGCCTCCTGCCAATCGCGGGTGTAGGCCCAGTCGGGCGCGCTGACCTTGCTGGCATCCTCGCGGCTGTTGAGGCGGCCTTCGATAACGTCGGCGGGGTTGTACCAGCTCCAGTCTTCGTCGGCCTTGGCCGACCACGGCGCTTCCTCGGTGTACGGCTTGTACCAGAAGACGAGCTTGGCCTGGGTCACGTTGGCCGGGATGCTGAGTTGCTGGTAGGCCGTGCTGTAGGCGTAGGTATCGGGCTTGGGCGGGACGATACCGAGGCGCATCGAGCGCGCCCCCGTCCGGGCCTGGTCGGTGGTGTAGTTGCCCGTGGCGGGCGTGATGGGGTGAATCCACGCCGCGTTGGTCTCGAAGGAGCCATTCTGCACCAGGTCGGGGCAGGTAGGTAGGGTGGCGGTCGGCCCTGGAGTCTGCGTGGCGGTGGGGGTTGGGCCAGGGGTCAGCGTCGCCGTCGGCGTGTTGGTTGGCGGGATGGGGATGGTGACGCTGCCGCTGGTCGGGGCAGCGCACAACAGGTTGCCCGGCGTCGTGCCGTTCGCCGCCGCGGCCGAGAAGAAGCTCAGCGCCGACTGCGTGCCCGGCGCGCCGATGGCCTTGAAGCGGACGGTCGCCAGGGTGAAGGTTCCGGTGACCTCGCCCGTGGTGCGGACCTCGGCGTAGCGAATCTTGCCCAGGGTCTTATCCACGGTATTGACGGGCGCAATGCCGCCGAAATCGCCCTGGTCGATCTGGGTGGCATCCACGCCACCCGCCGTGATGACCTGCAAAACGGTCGGGTCGTAGCGCAGGTCGAAGTCCGCGCCCACCAGGGACACGCCCGTCGAACTGAGCTTGACGGCGACGGTAAAGACCTGGCCGGGCTGAGCGATTGTCGTCAGCGGGTCAAGGGACATGACGGCGCAGGTACTCTGGGCGGAGGGAGCCGCGCCGACGCTCGCCGCCAGGGCGACGAGGAGCATGATAGCCAGAGCGGGAACCAGCCCCCGCAGCCAGACTCGGTATCGGAAATGCTGCATCTGTTCTTGCCTCCTCTCGGCGAGACGGGGGCGCATTGCGGCGGCGAGGCGATCAGCGGCATGCGCCAGGGGGAATGCGTTGCTACAACACAAAACGGCCAGCCGAGGCACATCGTTATTGGTCGTGAAGAATTCTGTAAAGATTGTTCACAAACGGAGGTAGAGCGATGGTTTCTTTTGGCCGAACTGCCAGCTTGGTGCTACAATTCGCGGCTGAGTTTCCACATCAAGGAGTCACGCATTATGACGAAGATACTTCCGCTGCTCCTGACGCTCCTGTTCCTCGCCGCGTGTAGCGGGGCGACGACGGGGGGGACGGCGGCGGGCAAGGAGGCGGCGGTGGCCAAGGAAGTGACGACGGCGTCGGGCCTGAAGTATATCGACAACGTGGTAGGCGACGGCCCGGTGGCAGAGAAGGGTAAGAAGGTCACCGTCCACTACACGGGAACCCTCAAGGACGGCAAGAAGTTCGACTCGTCCCTCGACCGTGGCCAGCCCCTTACCTTCACCCTCGGCGCGGGCCAGGTCATCAAGGGCTGGGATGAGGGCGTGGCGGGCATGAAGGTCGGCGGCAAGCGGCGGCTCATCATCCCCGCCGAGCTAGGCTACGGCGCGCGCGGCGCGGGCGGCGTCATCCCACCCAACGCCGAGCTGACCTTCGACGTCGAGCTGCTCGGAGTCCAGTAAGCCATCGCGCTGTGGATAAGAAAGACCCGACAGGTTTCGGAAAACCTGTCGGGTCTTCTGTATGCGGCTGATATCGTCTGGAGGACCGCATGCCCCGCTCCGACATCGTCTTCCTGACCGCCACCGAGATGGCTACCCGCATCCGCGCCCGCGACCTGTCGGCGCGCGAGGTCATAGCGGCGCATCTGGCCCATATCGAGCGCGTCAACCCGGCCGTCAACGCCATCGTCACCCTGCTACCGGAGCGCGCCCTGGCCGCCGCCCTGGCCGCCGACGAGGCCCAGGCCCACGGCGCGCCCCTCGGCCCGCTGCACGGCCTGCCCATCGCCCATAAGGACCTGGCGCCGACAAAGGGCATCCGCACCACCTTCGGCTCGCCCATCTTCGCCGACTTCGTGCCCGACGAGGACGCCCTGATCGTCGAGCGCATCCGCGCCGCCGGGGCCATCACCGTCGGCAAGACCAACACGCCAGAGTTCGGCGCCGGTTCCCAGACCTTCAACGCGGTGTTCGGCGCGACCCTCAACCCCTACGACCTGTCGAAAACCTGCGGCGGCAGTAGCGGCGGCGCGGCGGTCGCCCTGGCGTGCGGGATGCTACCCCTGGCCGATGGCAGCGACATGGGTGGCTCCCTGCGCAACCCTGCCAACTACTGCAACGTCGTCGGCCTGCGCCCCTCGCCCGGCCGCGTGCCCCTCTACCCGTCGCTGACGGCCTGGTCGCCCCTGTCGGTCGAAGGCCCCATGGCCCGCACCGTCGCCGACGCCGCCCTACTGCTGAGCGTCATGGCGGGGCCAGACCCCCGCGACCCGCTGTCCATCGAGGCGCCGCGGGCGGTGTTCGCCCAACGGCTGGAGCGCGACTTCAAGGGCGTGCGCCTGGCCTGGAGCCGCGACCTGGGCGGCCTGCCCGTCGATCCGCGCGTCACGCAGGTCATCGAGGCCCAACGCGCGACCTTCGCGGCTCTCGGCTGCGTGGTCGAGGACGCGGAGCCAGACTTCGACGGCGCGGACGAGGCCTTCAAGACCTTCCGCGCCTGGCTGTTCGAGTTACAGCGCGGCGAGTTGCTGGACGAGCATCGCGGCCAGATGAAGGATACGGTGGTGTGGAACATCGAAGAGGGGCGACGCGTGACAGGGCCGCAGCTGGGGCGGGCCGAGCGGCTGCGCGCCGCCCTGTACCGGCGGGTGGTCCGCTTCATGGACGACTACGAGTTCCTCGTTCTGCCCGTCAGCCAGGTTCCGCCCTTCGCGGTGACGACGCCATACATCAGCGAAATCAACGGCGTGCCGCTGGACACTTACATCGACTGGATGCGCTCGTGCTACTACGTCAGCATCCTGGGCCTGCCCGCCATCTCCGTGCCGTGCGGCTTCACCGAGGACAGTCTGCCGGTTGGCGTGCAGATCGTCGGCCGCTGGCGCGCCGACCTGGCCGTCCTGCAACTCGCCCACGCCTTCGAGCAGGCGACGCAGTTCTGGCAGCGTCGGCCGGCGGTGGCGCAATAGAGCAGACCCTAAGGGTTATCGGAAACCCTTAGGGTCTGCTTTACGCTGCGCTGGTTTGGGCGGGGGTGGGCTGGGCTTCGGCTGGCTCGGCGCTCTCCAGCTTGTCCAGGTCGACCCAGTGCTCGCACCGCTGGCATTTGGCGCGGGTCTTGCTGGCCTGGGTGAGCAGGCCGCCGCAGTTGGGGCACGGTTGCGGCAGAGGCCGCTGCCACGAGGCGAAGTTGCACGTCGGGTAGTTGGCGCAGCCGTAGAAGACACGCCCGCGCTTGCTGCGCCGTTCCACCAGGTCGCCGCCGCAGGTGGGGCAGGCGACGCCAATCTTCTCAAGGTAGGGCGTGGTGTAGCGGCAGTCGGGGAAGCCGCTGCACGCGATGAACTTGCCAAAACGCCCGAACTTGACGATGAGGGGTTTGCCGCACTGGGGGCACAGCTCGCCGGTCTCTTCCGGTTCGAGGCTGACCTTGTCCATCGTCGCCTCGGCGGCGGCGACCCGCTGGGCAAAGGGGCCGTAGAACTCGCGCACGACAGGAACCCAGTCCCGCTCGCCGTCGGCAATCAGGTCCAGCTCACCCTCCATCTGCGCCGTGAAGCCCACGTCGAACACGTCGGGGAAGTGCTCGATGAGCAGATCGCACACGATGAAGCCCAACTCAGTGGGGATAAGGCGGCGATCTTCCTTCTCCACATAGCCACGCGCCTGGATGGTGGTGATGATAGCGGCGTAGGTGCTGGGGCGACCGATGCCATACTCCTCCAGCGCCTTGACCAGCGTCGCCTCGGTATAGCGCGGCGGCGGCTGGGTGAAGTGCTGCTCTGGGATGAGGCGCAGCAGGTCCAGCATCTCGTCCACGGTAAGAGGTGGCAGGACGGTGCCCTCGCCCTCCTCGCCGCTGTCCTCTTTCTCGCGGCTGACCTCGTAGACGGCCAGGAAGCCCTCGAACTTGATGACCGAGCCGGTGGCGCGGAAGGTAGCCTGCCGCTCTAGAGTGACGGGCTGGCCCGTCGTCTCGTCGCGGCTCTGGTAGCGGGCCGGGGCGGCCACGTCCACCGTCGTCACGTCCAGGATGGCCGGGTTCATCTGGGAGGCGACGAAGCGCTTCCAGATCAACTCGTACAGGCGGTACTGGTCGCGGCTCAGGTGGTCGCGCAGCACCGCCGGCTCGCGCAGCACCGCTGTGGGGCGGATGGCCTCGTGGGCCTCTTGCGCACCCTTCGCCCGTGTCTTGTAGGTGGGTGGTTGGGGCGGCAGGAACGTCGGCCCATAGCGCTGGCCGATGAACTCGCGCGCCTCCTCCTGCGCCTGCTTGGCGACGTTGACCGAGTCGGTACGCATGTAGGTGATGAGACCGACCTGGCCGCTCGCGCCGATGTCGATGCCCTCGTAGAGCTGCTGGGCGATGGACATGGTCTTCTTCGCGCCAAAGCCTAGCCGCCGCGAGGCGTCCTGCTGCAGGGTGCTGGTGGTGAAGGGCGGCGACGGGTAGCGGCGCCGCTCCTTCTGCTCGACCTTCGCCACGCGGTACGTCGCGCCTTCCAGGGCGTCGACGATGGCCTTCGCGTCGGCCTCGTTCTTGAGGTCGGCCTTCTCGTCGCCGATCTTGATGAGCCTGGCGATGAAGCTCGGCCGCTTGCCCTTGCCGTTGGCCTGCTGCTTGGCAAGCTCCGCCTCCAGCGACCAGTACTCCTCCGGCACGAACGCCTGAATCTCGCGCTCGCGCTCGACCACCAGCCGCAGGGCGACCGTCTGCACCCGACCCGCCGACAGGCGGCTACGCACCTTGTCCCACAGGATGGGGCTAATCTTGTAGCCCACCAGGCGGTCGAGGATGCGTCGCGCCTGCTGGGCGTCCACCAGCTGCATGTCAATGTCGCGGGGGTGGGCGAAGGCCTCGCCGATGGCGGCGTTGGTGATTTCGTGGAACTCGACGCGCTGCACCTTGGCCGGGTCGATCTTGGCGGCCTCGACCAGATGCCAGGCGATGGCCTCGCCCTCGCGGTCGGGGTCGGTCGCCAGGAATACCTGGTCGGCGCCCTTCGCCAGCGCGGTCAACTCCTTGACCACGCTCTTCTTCTCGTTGGGCACGCGGTACTTCGGCTCGAAGTCGTGATCCACGTCCACGCTGAGTTGCGACTTGAGCAGGTCGCGGACGTGGCCGATCGAGGCGCGGACGTTGTAGCCGCGGCCGAGAAACTTACTGATGGTGCGCGCCTTGGCCGGCGACTCGACAATGACCAACCGCCCGCCGTGGCCGTGACTGTCACCCCGCGCGGATGCCGCGCGGCCAGACCTCTTGCCGACGCCACCTGCCTTACCCGGCGCGCCCTGGCCCGTCGCCTTCGATGTCCGGGCCGTTGCTGTCAGCGGGGCCTTGCGGACGCGGCTGGCGGCCTTGCGGGCGGCCTTCGCCGCCTCGGCGCTGGGCTTCGCCAGTGCGGCGTGAGCCACCGTCTCGCCGGGGCGATAGAGGGTCGTGCCGCATACAGGGCACACGCCCTTCGTCCCGGCGCGGCCTGTCGCGGTGTACTCGGCGCGCGGCTCGCTCATGGTGCGCTTGGTGCGGCACTTGACGCAATAAGCCTCCACCGCCTCGCCGGGACCGCTGACGGTCTCCAGGGACACGGGGGCTGTCGTTTTGGCTGTCTTCGCCGCTGGCTTCTTGGGAGTGGCCGGGACTTCCGGCTTGGGCACGTCGGCATGGGCCGGCGTCTCGCCCATGCGATATAGCGCGGTGCCGCACTCAGGGCATACGCCGCGCGTCACGGGGCGACCGGCGGCGTTGTACTCGGCCACCGGGTTCTGAACGGGTCGCTTGACCCGGCATTTCATGCAATAGGCTTCAAGGTCCATCATCACACCTGGGATAGGGGAATTTCCTCACTCTTTGTGCCTGCGCCTCCGCTTCCTTCATTAGATGGCGCGGAAGATGGCGCGGAGACGCGCTAGCCTTCTGACGCCTGACAGGGAAGGGTCTTACCTGTCAGGCGGGCCAGCGCGCTTTCTACGAGGGGGGTGAGATGACCTGCACAGGCGAGTCGCTAGGGCCGATGCACGTTCACCCGCGCCCAGGCGTTGTTCATGTAGCCCTTGAAGTTCCAGAGGGCGCGAGCGTCTTCGGGCTGGGTGTTGGCCGCCGAGTCCCAGGCGCGGGCGACAATCTCGCCGTCGCCGGGCGGTATGTCCACGTCCGTCTCCCAGAAGGCCCACACCCCCGGCTGGCGCGGGGTCGTCAGGCGCGCGACCTGCCACGTCGCGCCGCCGTCGCTGGATACGTCGACACGCTCGACGGTGCGGCTGCCGCCCGCCATGGCGTAACCCTCGACACGCAACGGCCCCGCCGGCGTGACCGCGCCATCACGGGGCGTAGTGATGGCCGCCGTGATAGACAGTTCGCCAAGCATGAGACCCTGCTCCCAATCGACGGTCTGCGGACCGATGTGGGGCGGGAAAATCTTATAGGCGTGGGACTGGAAGTATTGGGTGGAGGGTTCAGGTTGCAGCGTCAACGACGCCAGCCACTTGACGCTGCGCGCGCCGATGTAGCCCGGCACGACCAGCCGCAGTGGGAAGCCGTGGAGTGGCGTCAGGGGCGCGCCGTTCATCTCGAAGGCCAGCAGGGTATTCAGGTGCAGCGCGGCAGCCAGGGGAATGGAGCCGCCGAAGCCGACATCGTGGCCGTGGCGCTCCACGTAGTCGAGGCCCATGCCGGCGACGTGGCGCGCCGCCGGGTCGACGCCCGCCTCAGCCAGCACATCGCGGAGCAGGACGCCGCCCCAGGTCGCCGTGCTGATCGCGCCGTCCTGCCACGGAACCTCGCCCGGTATGGGCGCGATGGCGAGCAGGTCGGTGCGACGATTCCCCGCACACTGGAGGGTCGTGGTCTGGGTGACGCGCGGGAAGCCCTGTTGCAGGTCGGCCAGGGACAGGCTAAGCGACGCGCGCACCAGGCCGCCCACCGTGAGCCGGTACGTCGCGGCGTCTACAGCGGGGACCGGCCCGTGGTTGCGGGTATAGAACAGGTCAAGGGGAGTGATGAGGCCTTGCCGCAACAACGCGGCGGGCGGCTCGCCATTGTATGGCTCGGTCTGCCAGACCACGTAGTCGGGGTGTTTGCCGTGGGGCTGCATAGGCCTCCTCACCTAGAGAACGTCGATCCGTCCGCGCCTCCGTAGCTCTGCGACGATCTGGCGCACATCCTGGGCGCGGTTGCGGGGCAGGATGAGAATCACGTCCTCGGTATCAACGATGACCAGGTCCTCGACACCGATGGCCGCCACCAGGCGGTTGGGGCTGTAGATGAGGTTGTTGCGACTATCGACGCTGATATACTCGCCCTCGACGATGTTGGCGGCCTCATCGGGCGGCAGCACATCGAACAGGGCGGCCCAACTGCCGACGTCGTTCCAGCCGATGTCGGCCGGGATGACGACCACGTCGGAGGCGCGCTCGATGACGCCGTAGTCGATGGTCTCGGGGCGGATGTCTTCCCACAGCTCGGCCAGTACGGCCTGGCGCTGGTCGGTGTCCCACGCCATGCCGATGGCCGCCACGCGCTCGGCCAGCTCCGGCATGAGACGCCGCATCTCGGCCTGAATCGTCGCCAGGCTCCACACGAACATGCCGCTGTTCCAGACGAAGTTTCCCGAGGCCAGGAACTCGCGGGCGCGTTCCTCGGTCGGCTTCTCCTTGAACGAGGCGACTCGCAGTACCGGCAGCTCGCGCCCGCCGACGCGGCCATTCGTCTCGATGTAGCCATAGCCGGTATTTGGCTCAGTGGGGGTGATGCCTAGCAGGGCAATGTGACCCTCGGCCGCCGCCGCCGCCGCTTCCAGCAGCACAGCGCGGAAGCGCTCCTCGTCGCGGATGAGGTGGTCAGCGGTCAGCACGGCCAGCAGCGCGTCTGGGTCGCGCCGCGCCAGGACTTCGGCGGCCAGGCCCACGGCAGGCGCGGTCCCTCGCCCGACCGGTTCGCCCAGGATATTAGCGACTGGGATCTCCGGTAGCTCGGCCTGGACCGCGTCGAGCCAGTGCTCGCCGGTGATGACCAGGGTACGCTGCGGCGGGATGATGGACGCGACGCGCAGGTAGGCCTCGCGCAGCAAGCTATGCGGCTTGCCGATGTTCAGGAATTGCTTGGGTTGGTCGCGGCGGCTGCGCGGCCAGAGGCGTGTCCCGCCGCCACCGGCCATGATGAGGGCATACAGGTGACTCATGCGTGGTCCTCCGCATCATCGCGGTTTCGCGTCACTCGACGCGATAGGTTGGCCCAACCTCTCGCACCGTCACGTAATTCATGCCGCCTACCTGACGCACCAGACCCTTTAGTTCCATGAGCGCGAGGGTGGCCGAGACGGTGGGCAGAGGCAGGGCCGCGGCGCGACTAATGACGTCGATATGGGTGGGATCGGCCGACAAGTGCCCCAGCAGCGCGCGCTCCATGTCGTCTTCGGGGAGGGCCAGTTGGACGGCGCGCTGCTCAACAACGCTACTCAGATTCAGTTCCTCCAGGATGTCGGCGACGCTCGTCACCAGCTTCGCGCCGTTCTGGATAAGGTAGTTTACACCGGCTGCGCCAGGGTTGAAAATATTGCCGGGCACGGCGAAAACGTCCCGTCCCTGCTCGCCCGCCATGCGCGCCGTGATCAGGGCGCCACTGGCGGCGCCGGCTTCGGTGACCAGAATAGCGATGGACAGGCCGCTGACGATGCGATTGCGGGCCGGGAAGTGGCGACCTTCGGGCCGCGTGCCCAGGGGGTGCTCGCTGAGGAGCGCGCCGCGCTGCACGATTTCGGCGGCCAGCTTCGTGTTCGACGGTGGATACACCATATCGGGGCCACAGCCCTGCACGGCGATGGTACGACCGCCAGCCGCCAGGGCGGCAGTGTGGGCTAGCGTGTCGATGCCGTAGGCCAGGCCGCTCACGATGGTGATGCCCTGCTCCGCCAGGCCAGTGACCAGGCGCAGCGTAGCCTCACGGCCATAATTCGTCGGGTGGCGTGTCCCGACCACGGCCACGGCCATCTCATCGGCCTCGGTCAACTCTCCGTGGACGTAGAGGAGAGGCGGCGGGCCGTCGATCTCGCGCAGCAGTCGCGGGTAGCCGGGGTCGTCCAGGGTCAGCAGCGTCAGCCCGGCGGCCTCGATGCGCGCCAGCTCCGCGTCCAGGTCCAGCCGTTGCCGCACCTGGATCAGCGCCTCGATGGAACGGGCATCCAGGCCCGTCGCCCGCAGCTGCTCGGCCGAGGCGTGCCAGGCGCGGTCGATGCCGCCGAAGTACTCTTGCAGGGCACGTAGGCGCACCGGGCCGATGCCCGACACGCGGTTGAAGCCCAGCCAGTAGCGAAGATCGTCGCGCATTGCCACCTACGACACATCCTCCAGCCGGGCGTGATAGCGCGCCGACTGGGCATGGCACAGGGCGACGGCCAGGGCATCGGCCGCGTCATCAGGGCGGGGAATGTCGTCCAGGCCCAGGAGCATGCGCACCATCTGCTGCACCTGGGCCTTGGTGGCCTTGCCGTAGCCCACAATGGCCTGCTTGACTTCCATGGGACGGTACTCATGCACCGCGAGGCCGCCATTGGCAGCAGCCAGCAGGACCACGCCCCGCGCGTGACCGACGGCCAGGGCGGTCGTCACGTTCTTACTGAAGAAGAGCTGCTCGACGGCGACAGCCTGCGGCCGATGGCGGTGGACCAGCTCATCCAGGCCCCAGTAGATGAACTGGAGGCGGCTCGCCAGGGGCAGGCCCGCCTCCGTCGTCAGCGCGCCATAGTCGACCAGGCGCACGTCGTCGCCGTCGGCGTCGATGATGCCCCACCCACAGATGGCCGTGCCGGGGTCGATGCCCATGACGCGCATGCTACGCCTCGAGCTTCTCGTAAACCTCGTCGGAGACCTCGAGGTTGCTGTACACGCGCTGCACGTCGTCCAGGTCTTCCAGGACATCAATCAGGGTGAGGACCTGGAGGGTATCCTGCTCGCCGAGGGTGACGTTCATCTTGGGAATGCGAGCCAGCTCGGCCGACTTCACGCTCAGCCCGGCCTTGATCAACCCCTCGCGTACCGACTGGAGGTTCTCGACCGCCGTCAGCACTTCCAGCCCCTCATCCACCGCCTGCACGTCGTCTGCGCCCAGGTCGATGGCCGTCAGGCTGACCTCATCGGAGTCCTGGCCGCTCAGTCCCACCAGGATGACGCCCTTCTGCTCGAACTGCCACGCCACCGCGCCGCCCTCGGCCAGGCTGCCGCCGCGCTTGGTGAGCGTGCTGCGGATGTTGCCGACGGTGCGGTTGCGGTTGTCGGTGAGCGTCTCCATGAGGATGGCGACGCCGTGGGGACCATACCCCTCATACACAACCTCGTCGAAGTGGGCCGCCCCCTCGCCGCCGCCGGCCGCGCGCTCGATAGCGCGCTCGATGCTGTCTTTGGGCATGTTGACCGCGCGCGCCCGGTCAATCGCCAGGCGTAGCGAGAAGTTGGCGTCCGGGTTGGGGCCGCCCTGCCGCACCGCCGATTGAATCTCACGCGCCGACTTGGTGAAGACCGCGCCGCGCTTGGCGTCCGTCGCGCCCTTCTGACGCTTGATTTGTGCCCAGTGGGAATGTCCAGCCATAAGGAATCCTCCGCCCTCAGTCCACGTGGTGTCTGTGACGGATAATTATAGCACAGGTGAAACGTGAGGCGTGAAGCGTGAGCGTGAGAACTGCTGAAGTTGTTCACGCCTCGCGTCCCACGTCTCATTCACCCCAGAAGTGAGGCAGGCCGTCGATGCGCCGCCAACCCTCGCCCGCCGCGACCGTCTCGACGCGCAGGTCGCTAAAGTACGTATCCAGCACGGCGGCGCGCTCCATGGCCAGTGGTGGGCGGCAGTAGTCCTCCTCCTCCCACACGACCAGCCCGCCGCCCGCGACGCGCGCCCCGTCCAACCCATCGTGGAGGGCGATACCGAAGGGCCGCATGGCCCGAATCTCGCCACTGTCGAGGCGCGCCCGTAGCTCATCCAGTCGCGTCGGGTCGGGCCGCGCCGTTACCAGATAGTATGCCATGTAGCCTCCTTGCTATCGCTACACTCGTTGCGCCAGAGG
Organism: Anaerolineae bacterium; assembly: GCA_034431435.1. Lineage (GTDB taxonomy): Bacteria > Chloroflexota > Anaerolineae > Epilineales > JAHCIE01 > JAHCIE01. The sequence goes on from DAOUDG010000016.1 coordinate 196,521, forward strand.
TGTCACGTAGCCGCGCCATGCGCGTCACCCACGCTGTCTCGGCATCGACAGCGTAGCGCCGTCACGTCGCCGTCCCGGCCCCCGCCTCCCGGAACGCCTCCACAAACGTCCAGGGGTAACAATCATTCCTTGGGATGACCCACCATCGCCCCTTCGCCTGTTTACGACCCACACCCGGCGTGATATGCTCCTTACGACCGAAATCTTGCTTGCTCGTGATACCGTCGGGCCGTCTCCACGCTCTGGCGTGGGCGACGACCTCTTTAGTATAGCGTATTGCTGTCTAGTTTGGAGTTCCGGATGAAGACCCCGTGCCCCTCGCTTATCGAGCGCGTCGCTATTCGCTCGCGCGCCTACCAGAATGAGACCGACTACGCCCGCCTGCGCTACCTGCTGGTCGAGAGCTACTGCCTCAGCGACACGCAGTTCAACTGGCAGCTCGACCGCCTCGAGGCGCTGCGATTTGGCCGCTATGCCCAGGAGGAACTGTCCGGCGTGCTGACGTGGCCGCGGAGTATTCGCCTGTGGGAGGCCGAGGGCGGCAAGCTGGTGGGAGCAACGCTGAACGAGGGCGACGGCGACTTCTTCCTTCAGGTTCACCCTCACTACCGCCACATCGAGGACGACATGCTGGCCTGGCTGGAGGGCCATCACGCCGCCATGCGCCCGGCCGATACCGCTCCGTGGCCGGTGTACACCTACGCCGGCGAGAACGACGCCCCGCGTCACGCCCTGCTCGCCCGGCGCGGCTACGTCAACCTCGGTCGCTCCGAGGCCTACCGCACCCGCAGCCTGGCTATCCCCATCGCCGCGCCTGCGTTGCCTGAGGGCTACGTCGTGCGTACCCTGGCCCTCGACGAGCCTTCGGAACTGGTTCGCCTGGCCGAGACCAAGACCCTCACTTTTCCCCATACCCACTGGACGGCCGAGACGGTGCGGGTTGTCGCGCTGGCTCCTACCTACCGCCCCGATCTGGACTTCGTCGTCGCAACGCCCGACGGGACGCTGGCCGCCTTCTGTACCGTCTGGTACGACAGCGTCAACCGCGTCGGCGTCTTCGAGCCGGTCGGTACGCATCCCGCCCATCGGCGGCGCGGCCTGTCAAGCGCCATGATGCTCGAGGCGATGCGGCGGGTCAAGGCGCTGGGCGCGAAGAAGGTGCACGTCAACACGGGCGCGGACTACTACGCCAATGCCCTGTACGAGTCCCTCGGCTTCACGTCCGTCGAGTACGACACCCGCTGGCAGAAGGACCTGGCCGTGTAGGCGCGACCTCGCCACCAGCAACCTGCCCGCCACCGACGTCAACCCCCCACGAGCCTCTTCCGAACCTGCGGCGTGCCCGCGCCGCCCCTGGGCCTGCGTGTCACCCGCATCCACCGGCCACGACCAATAAGTAGACCCTAAAGGTCTGCGAGACCTTTAGGGTCATAGGAGGGCAAGGGCGGACGTGCTGGTGATGCTAGCGGCTCTGTCGGCGGGTCGTGTAGTCGAAGATGACGGCCAGCACCAGCACCAAGCCTCGGACGACGTACTGGAGGGCAATGTCGATGCCCATGAGGTTCATGCCGCTCGTCAACGACATATAGACCAACGCGCCGATGAGCGATCCAAGTACCGTGCCGATGCCGCCGGCGGGGGAGGCGCCGCCGATAAAAGCCGCCGCGATGGCGTCCAGCTCCAACAGCGTCCCCGCTTGCGGCGTGGCGGACCGCAACCGGGAAGCGAACATGATCCCGCCCAAAGCAGCCAGCAGACCCATATTGGCGAACACGAACCAGGTGATTCGCTTGACGTTGACGCCACTCAGTTGAGCCGCCTCTGGATTGCCACCGACCGCATAGATATGTCGGCCCAGTACCGTCTGTGTCGCCATGAACTGATAGATGGCGACCACGAGTAGCATGATCACCACGGTCCACGAGAGGCCATTGTAGCCGGCGAGCACCCAGGTCAGAGCGGCGAGCACAAGCGAGATAAAGGCCAGCTTGAGGACGAACAGGTTCATCGGTAGGACTTCGAAGCCGTAGGCCATCTTCTGTCTGCGGCTTCTGACTTCGCCCATGATGAACAGGATAATGACGACCAATCCGAGAATCAGCGTCAGCTTGTGCACTTCCGGCATGAATGCAAGGCCGGGGATGTCGGGAATGTAGCTGTTGCCAATGGCGTTGAACAGGTCATTCTCAATGATGATCGTGCCGGAGGCCGCCAGAACAAGTAAGAGGAGGCCCCGGTAGACCAGCCATCCACCCAGCGTAGCCACGAAGGCCGGGATCTTCAACTGCGCCACCATGAAGGCGGTTACCGAGCCGGCCAGGACGCCGAGCGCGAGGGCCAGCGGGATGACGACATAGGCGGGCAGGCCATAGGATTTCATAGCGATGGCCGCCAATGCGGCGAGGAAACCTGAGAGGAAACCAACCGACAGATCGATATGCCGGATGACGATGACCAGCGTCATACCGACGGCAATAACGGCAATATAGCCCGTCTGATTCAGCAGGTTGGCGATGTTTCTGGGCGAGATGAAGAGGCCGTTGGTCGTGACGGTGAAGAATGCCCAGATCACGAACAGGGCGATATACATGCCATAGTCGCGGATGTTCAGCCGGAGCATTTTCCCCAGACTCT
>DAOUDG010000017.1:0-36189 GCA_034431435.1 Anaerolineae bacterium
TAGCACACGGCTCCCACCCCACGTCTCGCCGCTATTGCCACGGCGCCGGATGATTGCTCGCCAGCAGCGGCAGGTACTGGTAGTACATCGGCTTGGGCGTGGCCGTGGCCGTGGGCGTGCCTGTCGCGGTCGGCGTGGCCGTCGCCGTGGGCGTAGCCGTCGCCGTCGCGGTCGGCGTGGCCGTCGGCGTCTCGGTGGCCGTGGGCGTGGCTGTCGCCGTGGGGGCGGGGCCGAGGCAGGCGTTACCGCTGAAGTTCACCTCGAAGGGCGTGTATTGGTTCTGTAAGAGGACGCTCTGCGTCACCGTGGCGCGCCCGTCGGCCGTCGCCGCGATGGTGTAGCTCTGGGCCGGCAGCGACAGCTGCCCCGTCTGGTAGAAGCCGCTGATGTTGGTGAACGAGCGCAGCGACGTACCGATGACGCGCACCTCGGCATTGGCGATGGGCGCGCCACTCTGGCAGTCGAGGACATAGCCCTGCACCTGGACGAAGGGCGGACCGGAGGGCGTCGGCGTGGCCGTCGGCGTGGCGGTGTCGGCCGGCGTGGCCGTGACGGTCGGCGTCGGCGGCACATACACCACGGCGCGATCCCAGATGTCGGCGCCCGTCGCCTCGGTGATGGCGGTCCAGAAGGCCAGCACGTGGCCGCTGGTCGAGTGGTAGGCCAGCGCGGGGCCGTCGGGTTCCAGCTCATAGCCAGCCGGGCCGGGATCGGCGGCGGTGGCGAGGACGACGGGCTGGGTGATGGGCGAACCAACACCGCTCCAGCCGATGCCGCGATACTCCTTCGCTGCCGTATACCACGACAGGAAGAACTCACCCGCCTGGGCCGCGTAGATCAGGGCGGGTCGCGTGTTGGTCATGGTGGACACGTCGGCGATGAGGCTATCCACCATGCCGATTGGGTCGCCGTCCAGTTCGATGCGCCGCCCCCAGATGGACGAGCCGCCGGCCGAACGCTGGTCTTGCCAGGCGACCAGCCACTCGCGCCGCCCGGCGTGGAAGGCCGCGACCGGCGCTTGCTGCTTCTTCGACCGCGCCTCGCTCAGGATGTGCGGTGGGTCCTGGAGCGTGCCCAGGCCCGACACCACCCGCCCCCAGATCTTGTAGTCCAGGTCAAGAGGATCGTCGCCAAGATCGGAGGCGTTGGTCCACTTGGACCAGACCACGAGGAAGCTGTTACTGGCGGCGTCCGACCAGGTGATGTCGGGCGTCAGCTCGTCCTGGAAACTGGCCGCCGGGCCGCCAGGGGGCAGGCCAAGCCGCACAATCATCCCGGTCGGGTTGCCGTCATTGTCGGCGAAGCGGCCATAGACATTGTTGACCACGCCGGTCGGGCGAGTGAAGACGACCAGGTACGCGTTCTGTCGCGCCGTTGGGTCGCCGCTGGCGGCATTGATGGGACTGAAGGCGAAACGCGGCGATTGACTGGCGATGTCCTTGTCGTCGGTAATCTTGATGGCCTCCGTCCCCAGCAGCGCGCCATCCGCGGCGATGCGGCGGGCGCGAATATTCCCCGCGTCGTCATCGCCAATGCCGATCCGGCTGTAGCTCCACAGGACATAGTACTCGCCGAGGACTGAGTTGTAGACGACTTCGGGACTCTTGTTCTGCTCGCCATCACTCGATGCGGCGGCGATGACGAAGGCGTCGGCGGCCGACTGGCCGTCCGGCCCCACTAGCCGACCATAGATGCTGGCGCGGCCATTGAGCGTGTCCTTATTTTCCCACACGGCCAGAAACTGGTTCGTCATCGGGTTGTAAGCGACCGATGAGCTGAACTCGGCCGTGACCGCATTGGACACCTGGAGAGGCGGCCCATCCGTCCGCCAGTAGGCCGGCGTCAGCAAGCCACCCTGGACCGCTGCTTCCAGCACCCCCGACCCCAACAGCGCCAACATGGCGGCCAGACACACGCCGCCAATGGCGGCTATAAGCGTTTGTTTCGCAGTCACCTGCGCCCTCCTTAATAATGCGTCGCGGAGACCTCTAGGGTCGTCTGCCAGACATGAACGTAGGGACCGGCGCGCGGCCTGGTCCCTACGCACTTCTCTGATGCTGCCTCACTCCTGGGGGAGCGAGGCAGCGCTGTCTCGGTCCGCTCAATACACGGGCGTGAGCCACTCCATGTGCGTCTCGCTCGCGCCGCGCACCATGTCAAAGTAGCGCTGGCGCAGCTCCGTGGCGATCGGACCCGCCTCCCCTGTGCCTACCGGTCGGTGGCTGATGCGCGTGATGGTCGAGATCTGCACACCCGTGCCACAGAAGAACGCCTCGTCGCACACGTACAGCTCGCTGTGGTCGATGGAACGCTCCTGGACCGGAATCCCCATCTCATCCCGCAACAGCTGGATAAGGGTGGCGCGGGTGATGCCTTCCAGGATATTGTCCGTGATGGGTGCGGTAACAGCGACGCCGTTGCGAACAATGAACAGGTTGGACGCGCTACCCTCGGACACGTGGCCGTCTTCGGTCAGCACGATGGCCTCGTCGAAGCCAGCCATTTCGGCCTCGGTCTTAGCCAGGGCGGAGTTGACGTAGGCGCCGCCGATCTTGCCGCGCGCCGGGATGGCATTGTCGTCGACGCGGCGGAAGGACGAGACCATGGCATGACAGCCTGCCTCGTTCTCGATGTACTTACCAAAGGGGATGGTGAAGAGTGTGAAATCGCCGGGCAGGTTGTGCAGGCGAACCCCGATCCCCTCGAAGGACTTGTACGCCAGGGGTCGAATGTAAATGTCCTGCTCATAGCCCTCCCGCCGAATGAGATCGAGGGTGATGTGGGCCAGATCGTCGCCCGAATAGGGCAGGTCGATCATCATCAGGCGGCACGACTGCAAGAACCGTCGGTAATGATCCTTCAACCTAAAGACGTACAACTGCCCTGTTTCGTTATTCCAGTAGCCACGAATCCCGGCAAATACGGACGTTCCGTAGTGCAGGGCGTGGGTCATCACACTCACCTGAGCCTCGCCGATGGGAACGACGCGGCCCCGGAAGAATGCATACTGGGGATGGGCCGCCTTGGGCTGGGCCGACGTGGTCGCGGGCGCGGGTGTCGCCATGGGAATATCCTTTCGGTAGTTAGGCGGGTTCTTGACCCAGGTCCAGGGACAGGTTCCAATCGCGCAGGCGATCGAGGACATGGTACTCGGTCATGTCGAGATGGATGGGGGTGACGCTGATGGCGCCCTGTTTCAGCGCGCCAACGTCTGTTCCTGCGCTCGGCTCGCCGGTGGGAGCCTCGCCGCCAATCCAGTAGTAGGGACGGCCGCGCGGGTCGATGCGCTCGACAAGCTCGTCGAGGTAAACCCGCGTGCCCAGGCGGGTAATCTGCACGCCGTTGATCTCGGCGCGTGGCAGGTTGGGCACGTTGACGTTGAGCAGCACGCCGCGCGGCAGGCCGTGGGCCAACACCTGCCGCGCCACAGTCGCGGCGAAGTCGGCGGCCGCGGCCAGGGCCGCACCGTCGAATCGCTGCCAGGTATCCACGGACACGGCGATGGACGGCACGTCGAAGATGACACCTTCCATCGCGGCGGCCACCGTGCCGCTGTAGGTGACGTCGTGGCCCAGGTTCGCGCCATGATTGATGCCCGACACCACCAGGTCCGCCTTGCGCGGCAACAGGCCCAGCAGCGCCAGCGCCACCGTATCGGAGGGCGAGCCGCTGCACGCGAAGGCGCGGCTGCCGTCGCTGAGCGTCACCCGCTGCATGCGCAGCGGCTTGTGCATGGTCTTGTTGTGGCCCGCCGCCGTGCGGTTGCGGTCGGGGGCCATGACCACGACCCGGCCCACCGGCTCCAGGCCATTCTTCAGAGCCAGGATACCTGGGCTGTACACGCCATCGTCGTTGGTGATCAGAATAAGAGGCTGAGTCTGGTCGATGGGACTGCCGTCGGTGGTCATGTCCAGCGGGCGCGCGCCGGTGCTTTCAGGTGACATGGTAGGTTACCGTGTTCGATATAGGGGCAAGGTCTGCGTGCCGTGTGTTCAAGGTAGTTATTATACTCGTTTCTCCGCCCCTGTCTCATCGCTGTTTGACGACCTCGATGGCGGCGCGGGGGGCGGCCGTGGTGTTGCCCGCCCGGTCGTGGGCGACCGCCTCGATGTAGTGGCGGCCCAGCTGGGGGTCCGTTGGCGTCCAGCGGATGACATACGGTGCGACCGTCGCGCTGCCCAACGGCTTGCCGTCGAGCAGGAAGTCGACGCGGTCGATGGACAGGTTATCCTCGGCCTCGGCAATCACGTTGATGAACTCGTCGCGCTCCAGGTTGATCTGGGGCGGGATGCCAACCAGCTCGATCGTGGGCGGCGTCGTGTCCACCGTCACGGGCAGGCGCAGCACGTCCTCGACGCCGCCACGCCGCTCGACGGCCACCCGCAGGGTATACACGCCGTTCAGCGTGCGCGTGTCCCACATCGCGAGCCGCCCACCCAGCGGCATCCCGCCCTCGGCCAGAACCTGCCACTGCTCCGGATTGACACCCTCGCCCACCTGCACCCGCCAGCGTAGCAGGTCGGGGCCAGCCAGCATGCCCATGATGGGAACCATGCCGCGGACGAAGCTTTGGGGCGGCGGCGACGACAGGACGACACTGCCGCCGCCTGTGACCAGCGCCTCGCCCTCGGCGGGCGGTGGCTGAGGGATGTCGGCCGCCCTCGCCCAATCGGCGGCCTCGCTGGGCAGCACGGCGTACACCTTCTCCTCAATTGCCTCCGGCGGGCAGTTCGGCCCCGCGAGGCGGCCGGTCGCACGACAGAGGCGCAACTTCTGATAGATGTTGTCTGACTCAGTAGGGGCCGTGCCGGCGATGAACCACTCACCGCGACGGTCGGGGCACAGGGGCGTGGAGCGCAGCCCCGACAGGGCGCACACCTCCGCCCACTCCAGCCCTTCGGGGCGGGCGAAGGGCAGCGGCGGCTGGCCGTCGAGGGCGGCCTGCATGAAGTCGTGCCAGATGGGGGCCGCGCCGTCGACGCCGGACACCTCGCGCATGGGCTGCCCATTGGCATTACCCACCCATACCCCGGTTACCAGTTGTGGCGTGTAGCCGACGGTCCAGTTGTCGCGCCAGTCGTTGGTGGTGCCGGTCTTGGCCGCCGCCGGTCGATTCAGATGCAGGGGGCTATTGGGGCCGAAGGCCGGCTCGCGGGCTTTGTTGTCGCCCAAGATGTCGGTGATCAGGAAGGCCTGCGACGGCGTGAGGACCGCCCGCTCCTGCGGCTGACTGAAGTCGTCCAGCACATTGCCCGCCGAGTCGGTCACGCGCAGGATGGGCACAGGGTCCAGCTCGCGGTAGCCGATGCGGCGGCGCAGATCGGGCACGGGCGCGCCTAGCATACGACCCTGGGCGGCCAGGACGCTGTATGCGTAGGTCAGATCGAGGAGAGTTACCTCGCCGCCGCCCAGGGTCAACGCCAGGCCATACTGGCCGTTGAGGCCATTGATGCCCATCTGGTGGGCCATCAGCTGGACATTGGGGATGCCGACCATCTCCAAGAGCTTGACGGCCGGGATGTTGTACGAGTTGGCGAGGGCCGTCCGCAACAGGACCGGGCCGTGATACTTGCGGTCGTAGTTCTCAGGCACGTAGGGCGGGCGGCCAGGCTGCGGGAAGGTCGTCCGCACGTCGAGAATCATGGTCGCGGGGGTGTAGCCCTGGGCGAAGGCCGTCGCATAGGTGATGGGCTTGAAGGCCGAGCCGGGCTGGCGCGGCGATAGGGCCACGTTCACCTGCCCATCGATGCCGGCGTCCCAATAGTCGATGCTGCCCAGCATGACGAGCACCTGGCCCGTGGCCGGGTCCAGACTCACGACGCTGGCATTGGTCACATTCTTGTCGGCGGCTTGCAGCGTGGCGACGTGGGCGCGGGCCGCGCCTTCGGCCAGCCCTTGCAGGCGCAGGTCGAGGCTGGTAATGACCTGCAAGCCGCCGCGATAGAGTCGCTCCGGCCCGTAACGCTGCTCCAGCAGTTGCCGTACCCACACGGCGAAGTGGGGCGCGAGCAGGCTGGCGCGCTCCGTGCGCTGGCGCGGCTGGCCGAGGGGGGCGCGGCGGGCCTCCTCGGCCTGGGCGCGGCTGATGTAACCCTCCTCCACCATCTCGTCGAGGGCGATGGCCTGCTGGCGGCGCGCCTCATCGGGGTCATCGATGGGATTGGCGCCGGGCGAGCGCGGCAGCGTCGCGAGCATGGCCGCCTCCGCCAGGGTCAGGTCGGCGGCCGACTTGCCGAAGTAGGTCTCGGCGGCGGCCTGGACGCCGTAGGCCAGGTGGCCGAAGTAGACGGTGTTGAGATACCATTCCAGAATCTGATTCTTGCCCTCGACGCCTGGATAGCGCCGCGTCAACTCCCAGGCCAGCACGACCTCGCGCAGTTTGCGCTCATACGAACGCGCGACGCGCTCGTCAGGCTCGATGGCAACGTTCTTGACGAGTTGTTGGGTGATGGAACTGCCGCCCTGGATGGGCAGCCCCAGCCAGTTGTTGACCAGGGCGCGCCCGAGGCCGCGCACGTCGAAGCCAGGGTTGGTGTAGAAGTCCTTGTCTTCGAGGGCAATGGACGCCAGGCGCAGATTGAGGGGAATCTGATCCAGGGGAATGACGGTGCGGTTGCCGCCCTGGGGGTCGTAGACTTCGTACAGCACGGTCTGGCCCGTGCGGTCGTAGATGCGGGTTGTCTTGAACTGGTCGGTGGTCTGCTCACCGATCGTCTCTGGCGAGGGCAGGGTGCGGGTGAAGTTGTCGTAGGCCGTGACCGCGCCGCCCACCACACCCACCACCAGGGCAACCAGCAGAGCCAGGCTCGCCGCGCCCGTCAGCACGGCGGATTGGCTGGCGAGGAAGAGGAGGCCGAGGCTGGGCAACACAGGGAAGCCGGCCACCTGGCGGCGGCGCTGGCGGCGGCGAACCACGGCGCGAACGGTGCGAAGGTCCATGAGCAGGGCTATCTTAGCACCAAACATGAGGCAAGGACAAACGGGCGCGGCCCTGGAGCGGCGGGGCGGGTGATGTATAATTGCCAGCGGAGGGCAGCATGGCGCGAGTCCTGGTGGTGGATGACGAGCCGAATATCGTGGCGCTGGCGCAACTCTACCTGCAGAACGAGGGCTATGAGGTACTCACAGCCGACAGCGGCCCGGCGGCCCTGGACGCCGCGCGCCGGGTGTCCCCCGACCTCATCATCCTCGACATTATGTTGCCCGGCCTCGATGGCTGGGAGGTGTGCCGCCAGCTTCGCCAGTTCAGCCAGGTCCCTATTATTATGCTGACGGCCCGTGGCGATGACGTGGATAAGATTGTGGGCCTGGAGCTGGGGGCCGACGACTACCTGGTCAAGCCGTTCAATCCCCGCGAGTTGGTGGCGCGGGTCAAGGCCGTGCTGCGGCGTAGCGAAGCTGCCCCACCGGCCGACGGGGCTGTTACCCTGGCTGACGTGCGCATCGACCCGGCTCGCCGCGAGGCCAGCCTGGGCAACCAACCCATAACCCTGCGCGCGAAGGAGTTCGACTTGCTGTTGTACCTGATGCAGCACCCTGGCCTGGCCTTGAGTCGCGAGCGACTCCTGAGCGCGGTGTGGGGTTACGAGTTCTACGGCGACACGCGGACGGTCGATGTTCATATCGCCCATCTGCGGGACCGCCTGGCGGGCGGCCGCCTGCGTATCGAGACGGTATGGGGCATCGGCTACAAGCTGGTGGCGGGGGAGTAGGGAGTGGAGACCGTAGAGCGGGCTGCGCCTCGCTGTACCCCGATCGCCAATCGCCCATCCCTGTTCTCCCTTGTTCTCGCGCTCCTGCTGCTCCTTCTGATGGCGGTTCCCGCCGCCGCGCAGAGCGCGTGGACGCCGGTCGAGGCCGCGGCGCGGGGCGTGGGCTGGCTGCGCGTCGAGCATCGGTCGGTAGGTTTCGGCACAGTCGACGAGACGGTGGCCGCCCTGCACGCGCTAGGCGACGCGGGCATCGACCCGCGCGCCTGGACCGACCCGCGCGGCGTGACGCTGCTGGCCGCCCTGGCGCCTCAGGCCGAGGCCTTCGCCCGCCGCGACGCCGCCAGCGCTGGCCGCCTCGTGGCCGCTCTGGCGGCCGCCGGCCAGAACCCGCGCGCCCTGGCTGGGCTGAACCCGCTGGCCCTGCTGCAAAGCCACTACGACCTGGGGCGCGGCCTGTATGGCGGCGCGACCGCCACGCCCATCGATCAGGCTTGGGCAATCCTGGCCCTGGTGGCGGCGCGCGAGGAAGCGCCAACTCCCGTGGTCGAGAAGCTCCTGGCCTGGCAGCGCGACGATGGCGGGTGGGCCGGCCCCGGCGGCGCATCGGATGTGGAAACGACGGCCCTGGTGGCCTCGGCGCTGATTCGCGCGGGCGTGCCGCGCGACCGACCGGCCCTCGGCTGGGCCACCGGCTTCCTGAGTCGGTCGCAGGTGGGGTCGGGGGGCTTCAGTCGTGACCCCCACTGCGGCTGCCTGCCCGACGCGCGCTCCACTGCCCGCGCAACCCAGGCCGTTCTGCTGCTCGGCCACGATCCGCTCTCCGGCGGCTGGAATCGGTCGGCCGGCTCGCCGGCCGACTGGCTGCGCCTGCGCCAGGACCTGGACGGGGGGATGACGCTGTTCGGGTTTGGGGCGGCCGACCCAACGAGCACCGCGTTGAGCATCTCAGCGCTGCTTGGTCGGCCGCCGGGCGCGCCGGCCGTCGCGCCGGCCGTTCGCTCCGGGGCCATGTGGCTGCGTAGCCGCCAGACGCCGGATGGCGGCTACGCCCCCGAAGGCAACGTCGCCGACGTGGAGTTGACTCTAGAAACGGTGTACGCCCTGGCGGGGGCGCACGCTCTGGACATACTCCCCGCAGCGGGCCACGCCTCGACCCTCGGCTACCTCGCAGCCCACGCCCCCCGTGCGACAGCGCTCGACCTGGGGCGGCTGATCATCGCCGTCATTGCCCTCGACGGGAACCCACGCCAGCTGGGTGGCGATGACCTCGTGGCCCGCCTGGATGCCCTGTACAACCCGGCCAGTGGCGCTTACGGCTTGCGGGTTCCTGACCAGGCCTGGGCCTTGCTGGCTCTGGCGGCAACCCACCAGACGCCCCCAGCGGCGGCGGTAGCGCGGCTGGTCGGGCTACAAGCGTATGACGGGGGATGGGGGCCGGCGAGTACGGCGGACCCCGATACGGTCACGACGGCCCTGGCCGTCCAGGCATTGGCGGCGGTAGGTGGGGGGGATACTGCGGTCGCCCATGCCCTGAACTACCTGCGCGGCCGCCAGCAACCCGATGGCGGCTTTGCCGCTGCCCTCGGTGTCAGAGGATCGTCGACGCGGGCAACGGCGGCCGCGATCCAGGCCTTGCGGGCCGCGGGCGAGGTCGCTGACGGGGCAGCCTGGACTCAGCATGCCCTGCCAACCGACGCCAGCCCGTTGATCGCCAACACGCCGCTCCGGGCCGTGCTGGGCTGGCAGGGCATGGATGGCGGCTTCCCCCTCCAGCCGGGTTTCGCCGAGGCGGACGCCCTGGCGACGGCCCAGGCGGTAGCCGCGCTCGGTGGCCGCCCGCAGCCCGTAGCCTTCTCCCTGGTAAGAATCTTCCTGCCCGCCGTTTCCCATTCATATCCCTGACCCTTGCGTGGCCTAACGCATCGCGTCAGCTTGCCTCAGTCCACTGACCGGGGTATACTGTCAACTCAAGGTTCGTGCTGCTGGCGCGAGGCGTCGGCCGCGAGCCTTTGCGGCAATTGGGGAGTTATTATGCCGCAGACGCTCACACCCACCATCGACGAGCTGGTTGAGAAGGTCAACAGCTATCTTCCCTCGCGCGACGGCACGGTCATCCGGCGCGCCTACGAAGTGGCTCGCGAGGCCCACGCGCTCCAGATGCGCAAAGATGGCTCGCCCTACATTGACCACTGCCTGGCGACAGCCGATATTCTCGCCAATCTCGGCCTTGACCCTGATACGATTGCCGCCGGCCTCCTCCACGATGTCCTCGAAGATACCCCCATCACCAAAGTGCAGCTACAAAGCGAGTTCGGTTCCGAGATTGCGGCGATGGTCGACGGCGTGACCAAGCTGTCGTCGCGCTTCGATCTCGCCGCCCTTAGGCAGAACGGCAACGCCACTTCGAACGGCGACGCGGCGGGGCTACCGCTCTCGACCGCCCAGGACTACCAGTCCGAGAACCTGCGCAAGATGTTCCTGGCGATGGCCAAGGACGTGCGGGTGGTGCTCATCAAGCTGGCCGACCGCCTGCACAACATGCGCACGCTGGGGGCGAAGGAAGGCCCCGCCCAGCGCCGCATCGCCCAGGAGACGATGGATATCTACGTACCCCTCGCCAACCGCCTGGGCATCTGGCAGTTGAAGTGGGAACTGGAGGACCTGGCTTTTCGCTATCTGGACCCGGACAAGTACCGCGAGATTAGCCAGAAGCTCAAGACCGCTCAGGCCGAGCGCGAGAATCAGGTCAAGGTCATCATCAAGACGCTGGACCGGCGTTTGAGCAAAGAGGGCATCCAGGCCCAGATTACCGGGCGGCCCAAGCACATTGCCAGTATCTACCGCAAGATGATGCGCAAGAAGGTGCCCCTGGAAGAGGTGTACGACCTGTACGCGGTGCGTGTCCTGGTGGATAGCGAGCGCGATTGCTACTCGGTGCTGGGCATCGTCCACGGCCTGTGGTCGCCCGTGCCGGGTGAGTTCGACGACTACATCGCCCGCCCCAAGGATAATCTCTATAAGTCGCTACACACGGCGGTCATCGGCCCCGATGGCAAGCCCTTCGAGGTCCAGATTCGCACCCACGAGATGCACCAGGAGGCGGAATACGGTATCGCCGCCCACTGGCGCTACAAGGAGCAGGGCAAGGCGGATCCCAAGCTCGACGAGAAGATTGCCTGGTTACGCCAGATTCTCGACTGGCGGCGCGACGTGGACACGGCCACCGAGTACGTCGACGCTCTCAAGTCTGACGTGTTCCGCGACCAGGTGTACGTCTTCACCCCCAAGGGCGAGATTGTCGAGCTACCGGCCGGCTCCACGCCCATCGACTTCGCCTATCACATCCACTCGGCGGTCGGCGACCGCTGCCGGGGCGCGCTGGTCAACGGACGCATCGTGCCGCTGGACTACCAGCTCAAGACCGGCGAGCGGGTCGAGATTCTCACCCACAAGAACGGCACGCCGAGCCGCGACTGGCTCAACCCCAACCTGGGCTACATCCGCACCGCCCGTGCCCGCGAGAAGATTCGCTCCTTCTTCCGCCGCCAGCTCCGCTCCGAGAACATTCGTCAGGGCCGCGAGATGATCGACAAGGAGCTCAAGCGGCTGGGGCTGGAGAAGACTTCCTACGAAGCCATCGCCAGGCTGTTCAAGATCGACAAGGCGGATGACTTCCTGGCGAAGGTCGGCGAGGGCGACATCAATCTGGTCCAGGTGGCCGCCCGCCTGGGCGAGACCACCAGGGACAAGGATGAGCCGCTGACCCTGCCGTCCGCCCTGCCCCAATCGACGTCGGCGGATGGCCTGACCATCGACGGCATCGGCAACCTGATGACGCGCACCGCCCGCTGCTGCAACCCGTTGCCGGGCGAGGAGGTGGTCGGCTTCATCACGATGGGTCGTGGCCTGACGCTCCATCGGCCCGACTGCGCCCAGTTGGAGCGCATGGACCCCGCTCGCCTGGTGCGCGCCTACTGGCCCGCCAACGGCCAGCAGGTGAGCCAGATCGCCATCCGCGTCGTCGCCATCGACCGCCCCGGCCTGGTGCGTGACATCTCCGACGTCGTCGCTAAGGACAACATCAACATGACGGCGGTCAGCACAGCCACCAACCCGCGCACGCGCATTGCCGTGGTGACGGCGGTGCTGGAGCTGACGGGCCTGTCGCAACTGAGCCGCGTCCTGGACAAGATCGGCCGCCTGCCCAACGTGGTGGAGGCCAAGCGCGTGTAATAAGGGGAGACCATGCTCGACGGCTACCACCTGGAAGAGCGCGCCATGCGCGAGCAGAGCCTGCGGCTGGCGCTGGCGCAGCTGAACCCGACGGTGGGTGACATCGACGGCAACGTGGCTCTCATCCGTCGCGGGCTGGCGCAGGCGCGGGCGGTCGGGGCGCAGATTGTCGCCTTCCCGGAGCTTGCCATCCCCGGCTACCCGCCGGAAGACCTGCTGATGAAGCCGGAGTTCATCCAGGCCAATCTGCACGCCCTCGAGTCCCTGCTACCCGATACACGCGGCCTGACCGCTATCATCGGCTTCGTCGACGCCCAGGACGACATCTTCAACGCCGCCGCTATCTGCCACGACGGCGCGCTGGCCGGCGTCTACCACAAGCGCTACCTGCCCAACTACAGCGTCTTCGACGAGGACCGCTACTTCCAGGCGGGCCTGTACAATCCCGTCTTCGTCGGCCACGGTGTCACGTTCGGCGTCACCATCTGTGAGGATATCTGGACGGCCACGACCCCCGCCGAGGTCCAGGCGTTGCTGGGTGGGGCGGAGTTGCTCATCAACCTGTCGTCGTCGCCGTACTACATGGCGAAGGGGATCGGCCGCGAGCGCATGATTGCCACTCGCGCCGCCGACAACGTGGCCGTCGTCGCTTACTGCAACCTGGTGGGCGGCCAGGACGAGCTGATCTTCGACGGCGCGAGCCTGGTCTTCAACGCAGCGGGTGAGATGATTGCCCGCGGCAAGACGTTCGAGGAAGATTTCGTCGTCGTCGACATCGACATTGAGGACGTCTTCCGCCGCCGCCTCAAGGACCCGCGTCGCCGCAAGGAGAAGCTCGCCCACCTGAGCGACGCGCGCCTGGACGCGATTCATCTCAGCCCGCTGCCGGCCGCTCCGCGCCCGCCCCTGGACCATGCCCCCATCGCCGCCGCCCCCCGCGACGAGGCCGAGGTGTATGGCGCGCTGTTGCTCGGCACGCGGGACTACGTGCGCAAGAACGGTTTCAAGCGCGTCTACATCGGGCTGTCGGGCGGCATCGACTCGGCGCTGACGGCGGCTATCGCCGTCGACGCGCTGGGCCAGGCGGCCGTAACCGGCGTCGCCATGCCGTCGCGCTACTCGTCGAGCCACAGCCTAGAGGACGCCCACGCCCTGGCCGCTAACCTGGGCATCGAGTGCCTGGACGTGCCTATCGATGCCGCCTTCCAGGGCTACCTGGACATGCTGGCGGGGGTGTTCGCAGGGACGGAGCCGAACGTAGCCGAGGAGAACTTGCAGGCGCGCATTCGCGGCAACCTGCTCATGGCTCTCACCAACAAGTTCGGGGGCATGGTGCTGACGACGGGCAACAAGAGCGAGGTGTCCGTCGGCTATAGCACCCTGTACGGCGACATGGCGGGCGGCTTCACGCCCATCAAGGATATCTACAAGACCTATGTCTACCGCCTGGCGCGCTGGCGCAATGTCACCGCTGGCCGCATCCTCATCCCTGAGCGCAGCCTGACCAAGGCGCCCTCGGCCGAATTGCGCCCTAACCAGACCGACCAGGATAGCCTGCCGCCCTATGAGATGCTCGACCCCATCCTGGAAGCCTATGTGGAGGATGACCTGTCGCTGGACCAGATCGTGGCGTTGGGCTACGACCGCGCCACCGTCCAGCGCGTCATCCGCATGGTCAACGTCAACGAGTACAAGCGACGTCAGGCCCCGCCGGGCATCAAGATCACCGCCCGCGCCTTTGGCAAGGATCGCCGCCTGCCCATCACCAGCGGCTTTCGCGGCTGGAGCAACGGCGCGCGGGACGCGGAGCCGGCGGCCGCCTCCGCCAACGCGACGCCCACGGAGAAAGGATGACGGCCATCGTCGCTGGCGACGCTTCCTCGCGCGGCTCCATTGATGTTTTGCGCGAGATCGGCCGCGCCATCAACTCCGCCTGGGGGCTGGACAGTAGCCTTGAACTCGTCACACGGCGCACCGCCCAGTTGATGGGTATGGACTCGTGCTCCATCTATCTGCTCAGCGGTGACCGCCTCACCCTTCAGGCATCCACTGGCCTGGACCGCGCCGCCCTGGGGCGCGGCTCGCTGCGTGTCGGCGAGGGGCTGACCGGCTGGGCCGTCGCCCACGGTCAGCCGGTCGCCTCGTCGGACGCCGCCAGTGACCCGCGCTTCCAGTACGTCCCCGGCACCCGCGAGGAGCGCTTCCAGTCGCTGCTGGCTCTGCCGCTCATCAACCAGAGCCACATCGTCGGCGCGATCAATGTCCAGACTCAGGCGCGCCACGAGTTCAGCCAGGCCGAGATCGACCTGCTGACCCTCATCGGCGACCTGGCGGCGGGGGCATTGGAAAAGGCGATTCTCACCGAGCGGCTGCAACGCCAGGTCCAGGAGCTGACCGCCGTCCAGGAGGTGAGCCAGGCGATCACCTCGTCCCTATACCTGGAGGAGATGCTGGGTCTCATCGTCGAGCTGACAGCCAAGACTATGAACGTCCATTCGGCGTCTCTGGTCCTGTTCGACCAGCCTGAGGGCGAGCTGGTTATCCACGCCCGCCCCAACCTGAGCGCGGAGTACCAACGCCGCCCCCACCGCGCGCCGGGCGAGGGCATTGCTGGCGTGGTGGCCGCGACGCGGCGGCCGGTCATTGTCGCCGACGTGCGCGCCGACCCGCGCTTCCGCGACCCGGAGCGGGCGCGGCGCGAGGGGCTATGCTCCCTGCTGGCTGTGCCGCTGGTAGTGCGTGACCGGGTGCGCGGCGTCCTGCGCTGCTACACCCAGGAGCCTCACGCCTTCAGTGACACCGAAGTGGCGCTGCTGTCAACCCTGGCGAACCAGACGGCGCTCGCCATCGAGAACGCGCACCTGTCGGTGCGCGCTGCCGTCGTCCAGGAGATGCATCACCGCGTCAAGAACAACCTGCAAACCGTTGCCATGCTGTTGCGCTTGCAGCTGAGCGACCCCAAGGCCGCCGCGGCGCGTCCCGCCCTGCAAGAAAGCATCAACCGCATCCTCAGCATTGCCGAGGTCCACGAGATTCTGGCCGGGGCGTCGCTGGGGATGGTGGACGTGCGCGCTCTGGCCGAGCGAGTGTCGCACGCCGTCAGCCGCAACATGCTGCGCCCCGATCAGCGGGTGGAGATTACCGTTGGTGGCGACGCGCCCAGCCTGCCATCCCAGCCGGCCACGTCCCTGGCCCTGGTTGTCGCCGAACTGGTGCAGAACAGCCTGGAACATGGGCTGGTCGGGCGCAACGCGGGTCACATCCACATCGACATTCGCGAGACACCCGCCGCCGTGACCCTGGTGGTCACTGACGACGGGCACGGTCTGCCCCCCGACTTCGACGCGGCCGTGCAGGCCAATCTTGGTATCCAGATCATCCGCACCCTGATCGAGGAAGATCTCGGGGGCACGTTCCGCTACGCGACGGGCGCGTCGGGCGGGACCGCGGCCACGTTGACCATTCCACGAGGAGGGTGAGCGCTATGGGTCTCCGTATTTTGATCGCCGACGACGAGGCTGTGATTCGCATGGGCCTGCGCGCCATGCTGGCCGACCTGGGCCACGTGGTGGTGGGCGCCGCGCGCGACGGCCAACAGGCCGTGGAGATGGCGCGCAGCACGCGCCCCGACCTGGCTATCCTGGATATCCAGATGCCCCACCTGGACGGCCTGGACACGGCGGCCGCCATCTGGCACGAGCAGCCCATCCCGATTGTGCTGCTGACGGCGTACACCGATCGCCCCTACCTTGACCGCGCCCGCGAGGGGGCCATCCTGGGCTACCTGACCAAGCCCGTCAAAGAGAGTGACATCGCGCCGACTCTGGCCGTGGCGCAGGCGCGCTTCGGCGAGCATATGGCCCTGCTGGCTGAGCAGGACGCGCTGCGCGACGCCGAGCAGACGCGTACCCTGGTCGACCAGGCCAAGGCGAAGCTGATGCGGGAACGCGACATGACGGAGCCGGAGGCCTTCAAGCACATCCACTACACGAGCCGCCGCGAGCGGCGCACCATGCGCCAGGTCGCCGAGGAGATTCTCGCCGCCGACGCCGCGCCGTCGGGACCGGCGTCGTGACGAGCATGAACGCCATCCCGTGGTGGGTCTATGCCTTGCTGTCCGCCTTGTTTGCTGCCCTGACTACCATCTTCGCCAAGCTCGGCATGCAGGATATCAGCTCGACTCTCGGCACGGCCGTCCGAACGGTCGTCGTCCTCGTTCTTGCCTGGCTGATCGTCTTCGGCAAGCAGGAGGCGGGCCAGATGGCGACCTTCACGACCCACACCTGGCTGATGCTGATTTTATCCGGCGTGGCGACGGGGCTATCCTGGCTGGCCTACTTTCGCGCGCTACAAATTGGCCCGACGGCCTTCGTGGCCGCCGTGGACAAGAGCAGCATCATCCTGATAATGATTCTGGCCGCGCTATTTCTGGGGGAGCCGCTGACATGGCGCGGCGTGCTGGGCATCGGCCTGATCGCCGTCGGCACGCTGGTGTTGATTCGATAGGCGGGGCTGCGGGAAACGATGACATCCCTCAGCTGATGGCGGGGCTGGTGCGGATAGGATGCGCCACGGCGTCGTTGTCAGCGGTGGACCACACCGCGTCGACCAGATAGGGCGACTTCTCGCCCGCCAACGCCGTGCCGACGCCGTAGAAGTCGCCGTCGACAACGTGCAGATCGCCCAGGTGGTCGATCTCGTCGAGCAGGTGCGCCCCGTCGTCAGCGAAGAGTTGGGCGCGCAGCTTGTACGTGCCACCGGCTAGCGGGAGGCGGGGAACCAGGCAGCGGATGCGCCCCGCACCAGCCAGCGGCCCCAGGTCCTGGCCCATCGCCTGATTGTTGAGCACCAGGACGCTCTTGTCCCACAGGTCTTGGAGGTGCAGCGACAGCCGCACGCCGTGGAGGGACTGCCCGGCCAGGGTCTCGTACTCGAACACGAAGGCCACGTCCTGGCCGTTGACCACCACCTGACCCGACGCGCCGGTTGCGCCTTCTACCCAGTGGTCGACGAGCCGCGCCATGCCACTGCCGCGCCGCCCCTTGAAGTCGCGCAGGCTCGGCTTGACTCGTTTGGCCGCCGTCGCCTCGGTGTAGCGGAGCAGTACATCCTCCGTCGTCCCACGCCCGACAATGCGCCCCTTGTCCAGCCAGAGACTGGTGGGGCACAACTGGCGGATGGTGGTCGTGTCGTGGGTCACGAAAATGACCGTGCGACCTTCGCCGCCCAGCGTCTTCACCTTGCCCAGGCACTTCTTCTGGAAAGCCAGGTCGCCGACGGCCAGCACCTCATCGACGAGCAGCACGTCCGGCTCGACGTGGGCCGCCACGGCGAAGGCCAGCCGGATGTACATGCCGCTGGAATAGAATTTGACGGGCGAGTCGATGTAACGGTCAATCTCGGCAAAGGCGACGATCTGGTCGATCTTGGCATCCACCTCGCGCTTCTTCATCCCCAGCAGCGAGCCGTTCAGGTAGATGTTCTCGCGCCCGGTGAGTTCGCGGTGGAAGCCCGTCCCGACTTCCAGTAGCGACGTGACGCGGCCCTTCAGGCCGACGCGGCCTTCAGTCGGCTCCACGATGCGCGACAGAATCTTGAGCAGGGTGCTCTTGCCCGCGCCGTTGCGGCCAATCATGCCCATCACCTCACCCTGGTGGACCTCGAAGGATACGTCGCGTAGCGCCCACACCGTGTCGGTCTTGAGGCGGTAGCGCTTGCCGAGGCCTTCGGCGCGAATCGCCAGCCCGCTCATAGCGTATCCAGCCTGGCGCGGACCATGTACTGGAACACGTACGCGCCCGTGACCAGGATGACGGTGGCGATGCCCAGCTGTACGGCAAACATGACCCAATTCATGTTCCCCACGCCCAACAGCGCCCAGCGTGTGCCGACGACGATGCCGGTCACCGGGTTCAGCTCATACAGGAATCGGTAGCGCTCGGGAACCTGGCTCAGCGGGTAGAGGACCGGCGTCGCGAACAGCAGGAGTTGCAGCAGGAACGCCAGGGCGAAGGTCAGGTCGCGGAAGCGCAGGGCCAGCCCTGCCAGCCACAGCCCTGCGCCCAGCGCGACGACGACCGAGGCGGCGAAGAACACCGGCAGCCACAGCAGCTGCGGGCCAGGCATGACGCGGTAGACAAGCATCATGCCCAGGAACACCAGCAGCGACGCGATCATGTCCACCGCGCCGGAGATCGTCCCCGCCAGGGGCAGCACGACGCGCGGGAAATAGACCTTCGAGACGACGTGGACGTTGTCGTGCAGGCTGGTCGTCGAGCGGGTCACGGCGTTGTAGAAATAGGTCCACGGGACCATGCCGGCCATGACGAAGAGTGGGTACGGCGAGCCGTCGGTGGCAACCTTGAGGACGCCGCCAAACACCAGACCGTACATGAGCATGGTGAGCAGCGGCCGCGCCACCATCCACCCCCAGCCAAGCCTGGTCTGTCGGTAACGCACGTTGATCTCGCGCATCACCAGGAAGTAGACCAGTTCCCGATACTGCCACAACTCACGCAACTCGGTCAGCGCCCAGGGGCGGCTGGGTTGGATCAGCAGATCCGGCTCCCAGTCGGTCGGGGCGGGGCCGAGGGGAAAAGGTTCGGTGGAGACAGTCACGATCCTGGGTTCCTGGTCGTATTCAGATGAGCCACCAATGCGATATACTCGCCCACCATGCGCTCCTCGCGGAACAGAGTCGCCGCGCGGGCGCGACACGCCGCCCCCACGGCTCGCCGCCGGTCAGCATCGTCGGCCCACGCCGCCAGTGTCGCCACCAGCGCGTCGACCGTCGCCGCCGGGTCGTCGTTGGGGTCGGGCAGCAGTGCGCCCGTATCGCCCAGCTCATCCGGTATACCGCTGACCGCCGTCGCCACCACGGGCAGGCCGGCCGCCATGGCCTCCATGATGGACAGCGGCATCCCCTCGTAGTGGGAGGCCAGGGCGAAGATGTCCGACGCGGCCAGGATGTCTGGCACGTCGTCGCGCTCGCCCAGGAAGCGCACGCGGTCAGCGACGCCCAGGTCATCGGCCAGGGCGCGCAATCGCCCTTGCAGGCTGCCCGCCCCCACCCACACGAAGCTCAGGCGCGGCCGGCCGTCCCGCGCAGGTAGCCGCGCCGCCGCCTTGAGCAGGTGCTGATAGCCCTTACGCATCTCCAGGGAGGCCACAGTGCAGACCGCCACATCCTCGGCGGCGAGGCCCAGGGTTTCCCGGAGCGCAGCGCGGCGCCCCGACTCGGGCGCGGCGAAGTAGCGCGCGGGTCGCCCATTGAGAATCACGCGGCCGCGGTTGTCGGCCAGACCAAACTCGCGCCGCAGCCGCGTCAGATTCTCCTCCGACACGGCCACCACGTCCAGCGCGGCGGCGAAACTGGCGGCCACCCGGTCGCGATAGGAGGCAAACGGCTGCGCCCATGCTGACGTAACGCAGTGGACAATGACCAGATACGGGACGCCCCGCGCCGCCGCCGCCTCGCGCCCGGCCAGGCTGGACATCGGCGCGCCCCCGCTAAAGATCACCAGGTCAGGGCGCAGGGCGGCCAGGAGACGGTGCGGCTCCTCGGCGTCCGTCAGGGCGCGGGGCGTAACGCGACGGTCGTAGAGGTCGTCCGGATCAAGCCAGGCGTGGCCGATGCCCGCCGCGCGGCGCTCATCGACGAGGCCATGCGCCGTGGGCGGCTGCGCGCACGTCACGCGGTAGCCTGCCGCGCGCAATCCCAGCGCCAGGGCGTGGTTGAATTGCCCCAGGCCGTAGACGCTTGCCCCGTCTGTGTACAGCAGGATGTGGCCGCGCCCGCCTATCGACGCCTCATTCTCGGCCGCAGGGTTGGCAGGCGTATCCATGTCCCGCAGTGGCGCGTTTAGCCTGCGACGAAACATCGCCGCGCCGGGCAGAGCCTCAGTGGCGCGGCGGTAGACGGCGGCGGCGTCGGCCACACGCCCTACCCGTTCCAGGAGCGCGCCCAGGGCCAGATAGGCGGCGGCGTAGTCGGGACGCAGGCGCAGCGCGGCCTCGTAGCCTGCGATGGCGCGGGCGGGCTGCCCCCTGGCCTCCCAGAGAATCGCTAGCTTGAGTTGGGTTTCGGCCGCGTCAGGCGCCGGTACGGGTGATTGGGTCACGTCAGATCTCGCGTCTACACCTCACTCAACGGGGCGGGTTGAGTCGGGCGCGTTGCTCGACAGGTATCAGGCTGACCGCCAGCCACGAGTGGGGGTAGGAGAATGAAGCCGCCTCGCCAATGGATTCTAGCTTACCGGCCGCCAGCCCGACGCCTGCCTGACGGCGGCGCACACCCAGAACAACCCCGGCCACGGCGAGCGCGGCCAGTAACGCGACAGCCAGTACGCCTGCGGCAACGGTCTCCGAGCGACTGAACTTGAAACTGAAGGGGTAGATGAAGGTCTTGCCGATGACGCTGAGATTGATCTCGGAGATCCAGCTATTCACCAGGCAGCCGTTGAGTTGGCGGGCCAGCGAGCGCACCCAGGGCAGGAACAGCAGCGCGGGAGCCACCAGCGCCAGGCTAAACACCACCACCCGGTCGCGCCGTCTCACCAGGACCCAGAGGAAGACCAGGCTGCTGACCAGGGCGGCGGCCACCAGCGCCCAATAGTGGGTGTAGGCTGCGCCGAACAGGCTCACGGCCAGGGCGGCGAAGTCCCAGCGCCGACCACCGATTGCCGCCAGATAGGCGTAGACCGCCGTGGCCGTCGCGAAGAACGCCGCCCAGGTGTACATGCGCGCCTCCTGGGCCATCGCCAGCATAATCGGCGTGACCACCACCAGCAGCGCGAAGCACAGGCCGCCCCACGCGCCCCAGGCGCGCCGCACCGGCCCCGCGCCGAGGAGGACAAGGGCCAACGCCCCCAGGACCGACAGCAGGCGAAGGCTGACGGGTGACACGCCTAGCGCGCCGACAAGGCCCCACAGCGACAGGTAGTAGAGGGGCGGGTGACAGTCATTGAGGGCCGTGCGCCAGATGGCGATGGGCGTCTGCCGTACCATGTTCGCCGTGTAAGCCTCATCCAGCCAGAGCGCTTCGCGGCCGAGACCCGTCAGATAGACGGCGCCGGCGAGCAGCAGCACGCCCAACCAGATGGCCCACCACCAGACCTGGGGTACGGGCGTATCAGAGAGCGTTTTGGGCAGTGTGGAGTAAGATTGCCTCATGAGCGATAAGCATACCCAGGCTGACATGCCTCGGCAAGGCCGGTGGGCGGGGCGCCTGCGCCGCCGTCTCGACCTGCTACCGCGACCCGACCTCGACGCCATCCGTGACCGTTTGCCGCGGCGTCGGCGGCCGGCGACGCCGCCCCCCTACGCTGGCGACGCTTTCGCCGCCGCCGACATCCGTGTCACCGACGAGGTCATCGCCGCCGATCCGCCCCGCTTCGGCGTCAACCTGGACGCGCCGGGCTACGACCTGTGGACCCAGGGAGCCACCGTCGTCAACACCTACGTCGCTGACGGCGGTTTCGAGCCAGTCATCCTGCGCTACAAGGGCGTAGTAGCCGAGGGTGACGAGGTATCTTTTGTCGCCGCCGCCGCGCCGAACCACGACAGCCGCGCTCACGGGCAGCCGCCGCTGGACCTCGAGCACGGCCTGGGCAACGGCTTCTTCGACGGGGCCGACGCGCGTCTCTACCGCGTGGTGGGCGGCCAGGCGCGCCTGGTGCGCCGCGACTCGGTCGCGCGTTACGCCGTGGCCGAAGACGGGACGGCGCGGGTACGCTTCGCCACGGCGGGGCCGCCCGCGCAGGGTGGTGACCTTTACTATCTGACCCTCACCCGCGCCGCCATCCCCGCCGAATGTCTCGCGCCGGGCGTCGCGGCCAGCCGTGTCGATGCCTGGCGAGTCTACCCGCCCAGCGGGGCCGACAGCGTCCGCCACCAGCGCGACAGCGCGGCCGTCGCCCCTGCCCACGGCAGCCGGGGCAGCCTGCGCGTGACCATTGGCGAGGCAGTGGAGGGTGGCGTCACGCAGCCCGTGGCCGGCGCTAGCCGCCAGGACGCCCTGAATGCTCTAATCCCCGGCCACACCTACCGCCTGGAGATGTGGCTGCGCCAGGAGGGGATTGGTGACTGTCAGGCGCGGGTGTGGCTCGGCCCCTTCCGCTCGCCCGTCGGCGACAGCTTCCAGGTTGACGGGACGTGGCGGGCATACGGGTTCAGCTTCAAGGCTCCCAGTGCGCTGCGTCCGGACACGATCATCTCGCTACGTATCACATTTCGCGGCCCTGGCTGCCTGTGGCTCGATAATGTTCGGCTCTACGACGCTGCCCTGCCGCCGTTCGCGGTACGCCCCGAGGTCGCCGCTGCCCTCAAGGCGTTTCGCCCCGACAGTCTGCGTATCTGGAGCGCCTTCACCAAGTTCCACCTGGGAACGAGCCTGGAGAACTGGCTGGCCGAGGAGGGCGAGGGGCTGGCATGGTGGCGGCGCAAGCGCGGCCTGGTGGGCGCGGCCAGTCTCCATCTGCCCGCCGCGCTCGCCCTCGCCCGCGACGCGGGGGCGAGGCCGTGGCTGATTGTGCATCCGGCTTTCGACGAGGCCGAGTGGTTGGGCCTGATGGAATACCTGGCCGGGCCGCCCGACTCCCCCTACGGCGCGCTCCGCGCGGCCCACGGCCAGATCGCGCCGTGGACGGACGTGTTCGATCGCATCAGCCTCGAATATGGGAACGAGGCCTGGAATGCCGAGTATTTTCCCTGGAACTTCGACGACGGCGCGACCTTCGGCGCGGTGGCCGAGACTTTCTTCGGCGTTGCGCGTTCCAGCCCCCACTACCCGGTCGCGGCGGATAGATTCGAATTCGTGGTCGGCGGCTACAGAACATCCTATGGGCCGCTGTCCTTCACGGCCCAGGCCCACCTGAACTGCCCGACGGCGGAGACGGTTGGCATCACGGGGTATGTCTCGGCCCGCGAGCCGCTGCCCTCACGGCCCCACGCGCTGGACGAGATGGCGCAGAACATGCTGCTCAACCCGCCATGGGCGCTTCGATACTATGCGGAGCAGCAAATCGCCACGTGCAACCTGTTGACGAAAATGGGCGCGCCCTATCGTCTCGGCATCGCGGAGGGCGGGCCACGCTATGAGCACCCCTCGTCCACGCGCCCCTATGACCTACCCAGCGAGCGGGTGGGCAAGTCTCTGGCGGGCGGCACGGCTGCCCTCGACGCCGCTCTGTACTACCTCAGCCGGGGCTTCACGCACCAGCTGTACTATGCTCTCCAGCCGGGACCTAACTGGGCATCCCACACTGCCCTGTGGCGCGGCTTTCGCCCCCACCCGGCCTGGCTCGCCCTGCAAATGCGCAACCAGCACGCGACAGGCGACATGATCCGCGTTGACCTGGCAAGCGCGCCCACCGTCGATCTACCGCCCCTGGTCAGCACAGTGCGCTCGCTCCGCACCCCGCCCCAGGCCGGCGTGCCTTTGGTGATGGCCTACGCCTTCAAGGACGGCCCGCGCTACAGCGTCTTCGTCCTGTCGCGCCAGCTGAGCATCTCAACTCCGGTGACGCTGCGGTTGCCTGCCCGCCCCGTCGCCGCCACGGTCTACAGCCTCAGCGGCGATCCCCTCGCTACCAACCTGCACCGGCGGCGCGTCACGGTCCGCCATCGTTCCATCCCCAACATCACCCAGGACTATCGCTTCACGCTGCCACCCGCCTCGGTCTACCTGTTCGTCGTGGAGACGGACGACCAACAACCGACCGCCGCCCCCAGCGCCCCCGGCCAGAGCGGCTAGAGGAGCCGGTATACCTCACTGCGCTCCACACTGGCGCGGAAATAGTCGCCACTCAGCTTGTGGCGCGTCTGGCACGTCAGCAGGTAGCGGTGCGCCGTGTCGAGCAGGGCCAGGTCCTGGGCTTTGTCGGCCGCCTCGGCCAGCGTCGTGAAGTATAGCGGGTAGTCCTCCCCCAGATACTCCACCACGGCCGGCAGCGGGTTCACCAGCAGCGGCGTCGCCCGTGCGATGCACTCGATGACGGCATTGTTGGCATTGGCGTCGTACAGTTCCACGAAGGCGATGTTCTCGGCCAGCAGCCGGTCGTAGGCGTCGTTGGGTAGATGCTGCACGTCGCGGGTATTCTCGGCGTAGCGCAGGTCAATCGTCAGCCCCTCCGCCTCGCGCTCGCGACGCAACAGCCCCTGTAGATAATCATCGGCGTTGGCGAAGAAGCGCGGCACGAGCCGCACCTTCTCGTAGCCCAATCGGTTGTCGCGGGCAATCGGGAGGCCGTAGATGGCGTTGAGCCTGCGCAGCCACCAGCCGATCTGGACGATTTGCTTGCGCGGGTTGTCGCGGAAACGCTGCATATCGAAGCCCAGGTCGGGAATCTCGGTGGGATGTACCAACGCCGATACTGGCTTGCCCGTCCGCTCGCGCAGCCAGCGCGCCTCATACTCCGACAGGGTGAACAGGCCGATGCAGTAGGGCAGGCTCTCTTGCCAGACTCGCCTGGCGAAGATGGCTTGCGGCGCTTCCTGCGGATGGAACCAGGCGGGCATACCCGGCGGGTTGTGAACCACCCCCACCCACGGCTGGCGGTAGGGGAGGATGCCCTGCTCCTCGGCCGTCGCCAGGTCCTCGAACACGCCCTCCAGCCGCATGCGTTCCAGCACGTGGGGGGGGCGGGGTGTCTCGACCCGCTGTCGCCAGGCGAAATTATTCTCGATGAAGCCGTCGAACAGCACGCCGTCGCCCTTGTGCAGCGGCCGCAACGCCTCCATCGCATACGCCCAACCGCCGCGATGCGATGTGATCACCACCGTCTCGGCCAGGTTGAGCTTGCCGTGGGGACTATCCACCAGGCCCGCCAGATGGGCGTGTCCCGACGCGGCCGGCCGCGCCTGGTCGCCCGCTCGCGCCAGCCAGTCGCGCAGCGTGTCGCACCGGAAGCGCAACGTCGCGTCGGCGGGGGCGGCGGCCAGCGCCTGTTCGTACAGGCGCAGCGCGGCCTGGGCACGGCCCTCGGCCAGGGCGATACCCGCCAGTCTGGCGTAGGCAGGCGCGTAGCCGGGGTCCAGGGCCAGGGCGTCGAGGTAGGCCTTCACCGCTGCCTCGGTCCTGCCCCGCGCCAGCCAGGCATTCGCGAGCTGGCAGCGCGCCTCGGCCGCCGCTCGGTCGCCCGTCGGCTCAGCCACGGGCCAGCGCCCGCTCAAAGCGGGCCACCCCCGCGCGCAGCGCCTCGGTCGTCGCCCCGCCTAGAATGCCGCCCGCCAGCAGTGGCGCGAGCCGGGCGTAGCAGGCGGGCCAGTTGGCGCGGGTAGTGGGGCGGCGATACGTCACGCGCGCCGCGTCAGTGTCGATGCCCGCGATGAGGTCGCCGAGGGCGGGGATGCTGGCGGCGCTGGACGGCGCAGCGTAGGCGTCGGCCAGGAGACGCACCAGCAGCAGGCGATAGTGAGCGTCCTCGAACGGTCCGCCGGCCGCCTGGAACAGCCGATACTCGGATACCACGTGGCTGAAGTGGACAAAGCCGCTCTCCGTCGGGAGGCGGGCAATATGGTCGGGCGGCGTGTTGGCCTGCGGCCAGTAGGTGACGTCGAAGGTGTGGCGCTCGCCGTTCCAGGCAGCGTCGTGGCCGCGAAAGTCCCACGGGGCGAAACGGCGCGCCCAGGCCACCGCGAAGGCGATCTCCCACGCCGCTGTAATGTGTCCCAGGCCACGCCTCGCATACCAGGAATCCCAGGCCGGGCTGACACCATAGACGGCCAGGCCACGAGTGGCGCACGTCTCGACGTGCTGACGCAGGAAGCAGGGGTCGGTGAAGAACAGGTCACTATCGTGCCAGACGGCGTGGGTCGTCGTGACGGCCTCCACCCCCCGCACCCATTGCAGCCAGTTGATGAGGGCCGCGTCGGCGTAACGCTCGACCATCAGCGCGTCGAAGGTGTCCAACGCTACCCACCGCACCACGCCGGCGCTGGATGTCTGCGCCAGGGGCGCAACAAGGTCGAGCCACTCGGGCGTCAGGCGGTCGGGGAGGAGGATGGTCTCGTGGCGGCCGGTCGGGTCTTGGCGGCTACAGACATCGAGGGCCAGCCGCGTCAGGATGGGCAGGTCACCGGGTACGGGCATGAGCAAGGTGTAACCGTCCTGCGGCGGGTCAACCGGTGGCCGCCATGTCATGTAGCGTCTGCGCAGCAGGGGTGTCATACGTCCGCCTCTCCCGCCCGCGCGAGGACATCGCGCAGCGCGGCGCGCACCTGGGCCGAGCGGGCCGCCCGCAGTCCCTCACGGGCGTTGGCCGCCGCCGCCTCGGCATCGCCGGCCAGAAGGTAGCGCCGCGCCACGCCCAGGGCGTACACCGCGCACTGGTCAGCCGCGCGGCGGGTCAGGTCATCGGCAACGCCGGGCGGCAGGTAGGCGTGGGACGCCTGTATCGAGCGGCGCATGTCGGCCACCTGGCCGCCGGAGCGCAGCAGGCCGTGGGTCAGGGATAGCGGCCCCTGGAAGAAATGGGCCAGCGGCGTCGGCTCATACCAGACGGGGTAACGGACGGCGATGCGCTTCCACATGTCCCAGTCGAAGGTCGAGCCGACGCCCGTCGCGAAGCCGCCCAGCGTCTCGAACACATCGCGGCGAAGGGCGGCCGCCGCGAACTGCACGCGGCACGTCAGGAAGATGCGGTCCAGCCAGCCCTGGATGACGCCAGGCGTCTCCCGTTCCAGCCACGACTCCCATCGAGCGACGCCTGCCTCGTCCAGGCGAATGTGGCGACACACGGCCATGCCCACCTCCGGCGCGCTTTCGACGCCCGCCCGCAGCGCGGCGTAGAAGCCCGGCGCGACCCAGTCGTCGTCGTGGAGCAGGTGCAACCACCGTCCGCGCGCGCGCTCGACGCACACGTTGAAGATGTGCGGGTGGCCGACGTTGCGCGGCAGCGCGGCAAAGGTCACGCGGCCCGCGCCGACGCGGTCGACGATGGCGGCCAGCTCGGCCCGAAGCCGCGGGGCGGCCCCGTCGTTGACTACTTCGATGTGCATCGCGTCGTCGGCCTGGTCGAGGACGCTGCGTAAGGCGCGCTCCAGATAGGCGGTGCGGTCGTAGGCGGTCAGTATCACCGACCAGAAGGGGCGTGGCGTGGCGGCGGGCAACGGCGCGATGCGCGGGATATCGAGGCTAACGATCTCGGTGACCGCCACGTCGGGAGGGTCGTCAGCGCGGATTATGCCCAGTTCGACCAGCTGGCGGCTATCGCGGTAGCGCACGGAGTGGGACGGGTCGTACAGCGTCAGGTCATCGTCATCGGCCAGACCACGCGCGTACTCGGCGTACTGCATCGCGCCGCCGAAGTGCTCGCCCCGCGCTACCTCCTGGCGCACGTAGGCCGGGAAGGCGGCCATGTACTTGAAATGTAGCAGCGCGCAGCCTCGTTGGCGAATCTGCTCGGCAGGCATGCTCGTCCAGTGCTGGCCGCCGATGAGGACCACGTCGCTGTCGTAGCGGAGCAAGGCAACCTTGCTGATGACGTAGTCACCGCCCGCGCCGAACACGCGCTGGCGCACGCCACCTACCAGCGTCATCTGATTGCGGTACGGTGTCCACTCGGCGTAGGCGGCGTGGTAGAAGTGACGGTCGAAGTAGGGGCACACCTGGCGCGGGTCCTGGCCGGGCGCGTAGTGGGTATCGCGGATGGGGCGGTCGGCATACATGTCGAGCAGCACGCCGTCCAGGGCGCGCTTGCCTGCCCGCTCCAGCGCGGCGCACAGGTCGGGCAGTGGCTGCGCCTCGCACGCGCGATAGACCAGCAGTTCGTCGGCGTCAACGATGAGGGTCCAGTGTCCGACGCCGTGGGCGCGCAGGATCGGCTCGAACCAGCCCGCTCCGAAATTGGCGCGGCTGAAGGCCAGGTCCGAGCGCCAGACGAATACGTCCGGCTGGTCAGCCAGCAGGATGGCGGTCGCATCGGTCGAGGCGTTGTCCACGACCAGGAAGCGCGCTACCCCCAGCCGCCGATAGTAATCGAGGAAGAAAGGCAGCCTGACGGCCTCGTTGCGCACGACGACACACGCCAGCACATCGCCGGGCACGATGGTTACGGGGCGGTCGTCGGCGCGAGTCAGACGGTACTCGCGGAAGACCGCATCGAGGCCCTCGGCGGCGACCAGCGCGTTCGCCAGGCCCTTGTGCAGTTCGGCGGCGCTGGGGGCGACGGCCAACCCCAGGCGGCACACCGCCACCGCCTCGCTCGCCCCGCCCTGGTCCAGCAAGACCGCCGCCAGCTCGGCGTAGGCAGGCGCGTAGTCGGGCGTCTCGGCAACGACGCGGCGCAGACTGGCGATGGCCTGGGCGGCCTTGCCCTGCCGCCGCCACACCCGCCCCATCCGCACCTGCACCTCAGGCGAGGGCACGCTTAGCTCTCCCTCGTCGTGGGGGGGCCGGTGGGTGGTCGGTGCGGTCTCCTCTCCCCGCGCCGACGAGGGGGCGAAGGAGCCAGAGGAGGCCAGAACTGGGGTAGGTCATCGTCATAATGCTACCTGTCCGTCGCTGAAACCAGGCGAGGGAACCAGGCCCTTCACCTGGGCGGCGGCGCGGCCCCGATGTACTCGCTGATGGGGGGGCGCGCTACCGGGGTTGGGCGGTCCGCCGACCGCGTGCGGTCCAGGTGACGCTTGAACAGGCGCACCAGGCCGCGCTGTGGGTCAGTGTGGCCGCGCGACAGATTGTCGTCGTGCTGGCGGTAGTACAGGGCGACTTCAGGCAGCACGGCCTTCGTCACCCCCGCCTCCCAGGCGCGAAAGAACCAGTCGGTGTCCTCGTTCTCCCACAATGCGGCGTCGAAATCGCCGACGCGCTCGAACACGGCACGGCGGTAGACCGCGCTGCCGAGATTGATGAACTGGTAGGGTTCCGACGCCACCTCGAACACGCGGCCCGGCGCGGTGGGATCCAGTCGCCATTGCTGAATCAGCCCCTGGGCGATGTCGATGCCCGGGTGAGCCACCAGATACGCGACGTGGCGACGCAGCGTCCCCGGCGGCCACACGTCGTCGGCGTCGAGGAAGGCGATCAGCGCGCCCCGCGCCAGGCGCAGGCCATGATTGCGGGCCGCCCCCGGACCTTGCCGCTCCTGCCGCTCGACCCGCACCTCGTCGCTCATTGCGGCCAGTCGGCGTGACGTGTCGTCGGTCGAGCCGTCATCGACGACGATAACCTCCAGCGGCGCGTACGCCTGGGCGCGGACACTCGCCAGCGCGTCGGCCAGGAAGCGCTCGCCATTGTGCACCGGGAGGATGACGCTGACCAGGGGCCAGTCTGCGGGTGCGGTCACGGCAGGCTTTCCAGCAGGGCAGTGATGGCGCGGGGGATTTGCTCGGTGTCCGTACCCAGATGCAGGCTGTAGGCGGGCACGCGCCGCACCAGCCGCGACAGCAGGTGGAAGGCTCGCTGCCCGGTCCCCGACAATTGCAGCAGGGTACTGGGCGCGATGAGGCGAAAGGCGGTCATGGGCGCGGCCGGTTCCAGCCAGGTGTCGCGCTGGCCTGTCACGTGGGGCAGCAGAATGGCCTGGAGGGGGAAGCCGACGGCGACGCGGTCGGGGAGATGCTCGTGGAAGTAGAACATCGGCTTCTCGTCAGCCAGCCGGTCGCCATTCGCCAGCCAGGGCCGGATGGTCGGGTAGCGGTTCAGCTCTACCTCCGCGCGCAGCTTCGACGTGTTGTACAGGCTGTAGGCGTAGGGCGCGGGGTCCAGCGTCACCAGGCTGTAGTCGTCGCCCGCGAAGGCCACGCCCGCCAGACCGCACGTCAGGCACGTCGACGACTTACCCGCTCCCCCCGCTCCTGCCACCAGCGCCCCGCCCGACACCCGGCCCACCGCACCGGCATGGACGAAGTGCAGGCCACGACTCTCCGCCCACCAGTTGAGGATGTTCTGCAGCGGGTAGCCCCGCTCGTAGTAGGGCAACGCCGCCGCGTCGTTGACCCAGTACACGGCCGTATCGCGCGCGGTGTCCAGCGCGCTCAGGATGTCTGGCCCCAGGTGGAAGGTCGTCCGGATCTGGCGCGAGTCGTAGCCTTTGATTTCGTGACGGCCGTCGAGCCGCTCGAACCAGCGCAGCCGCAGCAGGTCCACCAGATCGCGCACCAGCAGCGGCAGCTCTGTCCCTGTCGTGACACTGTCCCACAGGTTCACCGTCAGCGCGGGCGGCGGCCCCGGCGCTAACTCCAGATGGGCGAGAGCGCGGGTCAGCGGCGCAACCAGGCCGGGGCCAGCGAAGCGCAGCTGCACGGGATGGCCGCCCAGGTGATAGGTATGCTCCTCCACGCCGCCCACCGCCTGCGCCGCCCGGCAAAAGCCGGTGGTGAGGGCGTCGAAGTAGGCACGACGGTCGGCGTCGAGATAGGTGGCCTGCTGGCTACTGGGGTCGACTGAGTTCACCTGGTCCCTACAGCGTTGCTTGTGCGCCAGCGGCGCGGCCTATGGTAGCCAGGAGGATCGCCCCTGAGCACAGGGCGACTCACCCGCGCCGCCGGTCGAGCCGCGCCTTCAGCAGGCGCGCGTATTCCGGGGCGGCGTCCCGCGCCGTGAGGCCGGTGTTAGCGGCGTGGAGCCGCCGCCGCGCCACCACCTGGGGCAGCATCACCGAGCGCAGCCCGTGGTCGACCGACCGGGTGTACCACGCCGCCCACTCGGCCACGCGCCAGCCGCGCTCGAACGGCCCGATGCGCTCGAAGGCGGCCCGGCGAATGAGCAGCGCCGACGGCAGCAGGCCGGGCTGTGGGTGGTCAGGACAGGACAGGCGCGCCCTCAGGGAGACGTCCAGGTCAGGGCTAAGGAACTGCTGGACGTGGCCGAACGCGAGGTCGAGCGTCGGGTCGGCGTCCAGCGCGGCCACCTGCCACCTCAGCTTCTCGCCCACCCACACATCATCCTGGTCGAGGAAGGCCAACAACTCGCCCGTCGCCTCGGCCACACCCCGGTTGCGCGCCGCCCCGGCCCCCTGGTTGGCCTGGTGAAGCACGCGGGCCTGGGGAGTCGCCCGCCGGGCTACGTCGCCGCTGGCATCCGTCGAGCCGTCGTCGACGACGATGACCTCGATGGGGCGATACGACTGGGCCTGTACGCTCGCCAGGGCCTCGGCCAGGTAAGCCGCGCCGTTGTAGACGGGAACGATGACGCTGACCAGGGGCATGTCACTCATGGGTCGCATCCGGCGCGGGATGATGGCGCGCCTCGTCGAAGTCGGCCAGCGCGGGCAGTCGACGGCCAAGCGTCCCTGCCGCCCGGCGACGGTCGAGGGAACGCTTGAGCACGACGGCCAGGCCGTAGCCCGCCGTGTCGGCCTGCCGTGTCATGTTGCCAGCGTGCACCCGATACAGTAACGTCACCGCCACCATCACGACCATCCTCACGTCCTGCTCCCGTGCCCGCAAGAACCAATCGTGGTCCTCGCTGAAACGCAGTCCAGCATCGAAGACGCCGACGCGCTCAAACACGGCGCGGCGAAAGACGCCGCTACCCAGGTGCACGTCGATGACTGGCTCCGTCGCGGGCAGGGGCACGCCGGCCGCGCCGAAGGCCTGTACCCGCCCCAGCGCCACCTCCAGCGTTGGGGCCGACTGGAGCCGCGCCACCTGCGCCGCCAGCTTGCCGGCCGGCCACAGGTCGTCGGCGTCCAGGAAGGCGATGAGGTCGCCGCGCGCCGCGGCCAGGCCGAGGTTGCGCGCGGCGGCCGGTCCCCGGTTTGCCTGGTTCAGCAGGCGCACGCCCTCGGTCCGCGCCGCAACGCCGGCCGAGTCGTCCGTCGATCCATCATCGATAACGAGAATATCGAGCGCAGGATATGCCTGGGCGCGAATACTCGTCAGCGCCTCGCCGAGAAAGGCCGCACCGTTGTAGACAGGCACGATGACGCTGACGAGCGGCGGGACAGCCATGAGCGACGCTCTCCAGGCCAGGCCCTAATAGCCTCGCAGGCCGTCAGGATCTGGCCGCCGTATCACAGCCCCGCTTCTTTGGCGTTGGGCCAGCCTGCCTCATCGACATCGTGGATGGGGTCCAGTAGCAGCAGATCTTCCATGTCGGTGTAGCGGCCCAGGGTGGGCGGCTGCCACGCGCCGCTCGCCTCGATGCTCACGGGCGCGGCAGTCGTCGGGGCGTCACTGGGCACGATGAGGCCTTCGGCGAGCAGCTCATCGGCGAAGGCCCGCACGCCTGGCTCGACCTCGGTGGTGGGTTGCCCGTAGTGGGCTGCCACCGCCGCCACGACAGCCGACAGCGGCGTGCCGTGTTCAATCAGACTCCAGATAGCCGCGCCCGACTGGTCAACGCTGTAGTAGACTCCCGTGCCGAGATGAACGATGACAGCCTCGCCATCGATAATCTCACTGACGACATTCGGCGCATTGATGCGATAAGCTGAGGACAACATCCAGAGAGCACCTCCAGGAAGAGAGGACGCCAGTATCTGCGGCGTAACGTGCGGACCATTATAGGGAAAAGCCAGACTCCGGCAAAACCTGCAATCTGCCGCTCGAGGCCGCAACCCGCGCGCCTGCCGTGCGTTATTACCATCACACGAGACCTGCGTCATCTCGGCCTCCCACGTTGCCTGCCTGAGCAGGTCGGTTCGTCATTCCCCAGCGGGTCACCAGGGCGACCGCCGCCCCCTGAGAAGAGGCCCATCATGCCATCCGACGCCCTCCAGGATAAAGTCCAGTTTCCCGGCGGCTGCTGGCCGACCGCTCAACAGGAGCGGCTGCTGCACGCGGCCCTGAACCAGGACGCCTCGGCCCGCGATGCCTGGGACGCCTGGCGCGCCGAAGCCGATATCGATGCCCTCGACCAGGGATCATATCGCCTGCTGCCGCTGGCCTATCGCAACCTGGCGCGCCTGGGCACGCCTGACCCCTTCATGCCCCGCCTGAAGGGCATCTATCGCCGCGCCTGGTACGAGAGCCATATGCTGTTCCACAAGCGCGCGAGGCTATTGTCGGCATTTGGGGCGGCCGGCATCCCCACCCTGCTCCTCAAGGGGGCAGCGGTGGCCCCCGTCTACTACCGTGACCATGGGCTGCGGCCGCTCGGCGATTTCGACTTCCTCGTTCCTACCGCCCAGGCTCACGCGGCCCTGCGCCTCCTCGACGACCTCGGCTTTCGGTCGAGCGAGCGCCGCACCCAGACCTTCAAGCCGGTGTATCTGGCGGCTGTCCACGGCTTTCCCTTTGCCGACGCCGAGGGCCGTGAGGTCGATCTCCACTGGCACGTCCTCGCCGAATCGTGCGAGCCGGACGCCGACGACGATTTCTGGGCGGCGGCGCGCCCCTGGACTATCGAAACCGCTGCCACCCACGTCCTGTCGCCCGCGGATCAGCTGCTCCACACGTGCGTCCACGGGGTACGCTGGAATCCTATCCCGCCCATGCGCTGGGTGGCCGATGCCATCACCATCCTGCGCGCTACGCCCGACCTCGACTGGGAGCGGTTGATTGAGCAAACGCGCCGCCGCCGGCTGGTCATCCAGATGCGCGAAGCCCTCGCCTACCTGGCGCGTGCTTTTGCCGCACCGGTCCCCTGGCCGGTCCTGGCGCGCCTACGGTCGCTGCCGGTATCGCGCTCGGAGCAGCGCGAGTACGAGGTGCTGACTCAGCCGCAGGTGGGTCAGCCCGCCTCGCGCCGTGTCTGGCTGCACTATCGCCGCTACGTGCGCTCGGCGCGACCTACCTACCTGTGGGAGCAGCCGCTAGGCTTCGCGCGCTTCCTGCAGTACACCTGGGGGCTGGATCGCATGGCGGACATTCCCGCCTACGTGGCGCGCGGCGGAGCCAGCGGCCGGCTCCAACCGACCGCCAGTCCGACCGTCAGCAGGGCGTACACCGTGGAACCGTCGCTGCAATGACAGCGCGCGTCACCCTGTCCCGTGTTGCGCCCTGACGCGCGCTACGGCATTCGCTTTCCCTCCCCTTACCCCACCTTGATGCCTGCCCACTCGACGCAGATCAACCGCCTGCCCTGCGGCTCGGCCTCGATGGTCGCCGTGTTATGCAGCGGGGGCAACCCCGTCGGGGGTCGCGGCGCCGCCTCGATGACGGCGGTGTTGTGCAGGGTGGCGCGCTCAAGCCAGGTGGGGTCCCAATTGGCGAGAACCAGGGGCATCATAGTCAGATACAGGCCGCCGTGCCCGATGCAGGCGATGGCCCCCGGCGCCTCGCTGTAGCGCGTGGTCAGTCCATCGACGAAGGGCACGAAGCGGTCACGCACGTCGATGAGGCTCTCGCCGTCCTCGATACGCGCATCCCAATGGCCCGCGAACCACTCATCCACGACCCAATGCCAGGCGTCCCACGCCGCCTGGTCGGCGCGTCCCTCAGCCACCCCGCAGTCAAACTCGCGCAGGGCATCCGTCACGGCATAGTCGATGCCCCACGCGGCGGCGAGAATGTCGGCCGTCTGCGTCGCCCGCAGCAAGGGGCTGCTGTAGAGCCGCCCGATGCCCGCGTCGCGTAGCCGCTCCGCCAGCGCCGCGGCCTGCTCGCGGCCCAGGTCGGTCAGCGGGTGGCGCTGCCCCCGGTTGGATATCTCCTGTAGCACATTGGCCTCGCTCTGGCCGTGCCGAACGAAATAGAAGCGCATCGGAATCCCTCCTTACCTGAGAGTTGGCTCATCCCATTCTTATTTATCTCTCAGCCCCGTCTCAGGCATGCTTAATACGAGTAGACGATAATGATGCTAACGAGCGAGTTAGTTTAGGTCAAGCGAGTGACATGCGGCAGAGTTAGGGTAAGCGCTACACGAGTTGAAACTCTAGACGGTAAGCGGCGTATAGGATGGTGAGGCAGGTTTCAGCGGGACGCGAGAGGCAACGTTAGGGTTAGTGACACGCGATGTGGAGTTAGTTCCTGGCAGTCGTTTGTTCGGTTCCGGCAGTAGACAAGCGTATCCCCCTCCTTTGTGGCGCGCGCGCCGATCCCTCACCGGATCGGCGCGCGTGTGCCATTGGGGGGCGGGGAGCAAAAAGGGACGGACCGAGGGGCGGCTACCCCTCGGTCCGTCGTCCTTCGTCTTGGGTCGGCGTCTATCGCCCTCGGCAGCTCTGGTAGTTTGCCCCCAGGACGACTACCGCATCGGGCGCGTCGGGGTCGTCGGTGGCGGGCAGCTTGACGGCCTCGACGCCGTAGAACTTGCTGAGCGCGTCGACGACGCCCTGCTCCGCGCCGTAGTTGAGCAGCAGCGTCTTGGGGTAGTCGGTCACGTAGGCTGTGCCGGTCGCTGCCGCCCCGATGCCGGTCGCGTCGCGCATGCTCTGGGCGGCCAGTGTCGCCAGGTCTTTGCGCGTCGTGCCGTTCAGCACTACCACTCGCGGCCCGTGAACATCCTCGTCCACCGTCGCCTTACCCGACGCATTGGCGCCGATGGAAGCATCGCCGAACAAATCAGCGACCATCTTCTTGTAGCCGGCCTGATTGAGTAGCAACACCTGCGCCCCCTGGGGCGTGGTCCATGCGCTCACGTTGGGGTAGGTCAGCACCTTGCTGCGAATGTCCTCCGGCCTGAGCTGCGTCGCCAGGACGCCCAGGGCCATCATCTCGCTGATGCTCAGATCGGTATCGACCACGTCCTTGAAGGTTCCCCACAGCTGGGGAATCTTGAACAGCAACTCGCTCTTGGGTGTCTGCTCCCACAACGAGCGGATGATCTGCTGCTGGCGCGCGGCGCGGCTGAAGTCGCTGGTCGAATAGCGGCTGCGGGCGTAGCGTAGCGCCAACTCGCCATTCATGTGGTGGCGGCCAGGGCCAATGTTGAGATACTTGGCATCGTAGATACCGCACGGCACATCCACATCGACGCCACCCAGCGTATCGACGACCGTCTTGAAGCCGTTGAAATCAACCATCACGTAGCGGTCAACGCGCAGGCCGAGATTGTGCTTGAGAGTCTCCTTGACCAGGCCGATGCCGCCGCCAGGCTTGCGGTACAGACTGCCGAAGACATTCGCCGTGTTGATGCGATTCTGGCCCACGCCCGGCAGATACACCCACAGGTCGCGCGGGATGCTGAGCATCCGCACCACCTTATTCACGCGGTCGATGGACACCAGCATCATCACGTCGGTGCGGCCGGGGTCGGATTTGACGCGGCGGTCGGAGCCAAGCACCAGGATGTTGGTCACATCCTTGGGCAGGTCGGTCATGTCCAGGGCCGCCGGTTCCGCGCCGGGCTGGACAGTCACACTCGGCAGCAGGGGGTCTTCGGCAGGCTCGCCGTCGCTGGTTGCCGCCGAAGCCGTGG
>DAOUDG010000018.1:0-24439 GCA_034431435.1 Anaerolineae bacterium
TGAAGCGATAGTACACCGTGCCTGGCGCGCTCAGCGTCACGGAACTGGCCCACGGCCCGCTGGCAGTCTCACTGACTTCCTTGGTCAGTTCCAGCAGCGGTGTCTGGGTCACCAGCACGTTGGCCGTCGAGGGGCCAGAGGGCACGGGCTGGCCGTCGAAGGTCGCCGAGGCGGTGGCGGTGTTCTGGAGGCCACCGGCGTTGATGTCGGCCTGGGTCACGGCGTAGCTGGCCGTGCACACCAGGGTTGCGTTTGGCGCCAGCGTCGCGACGACGGGGCAGCTAATCGTCACCCCCCGTCCCGCCAGGGTCGGGTCGCTGACCGTGAAGGGCGCGCTCAGGGTCGCGTTGCCGGTGTTGGTCAGGGTGAAGCGGTAGTAGACCGTGCCAGGGGCGTTCAGCGTGACCGACGCGTTCCACGGCCCGCCGGGCGAGGTAGCCACCTGCTTGAGGATGCTCAGGGCGGGGTTCTGGGCGGCCGTCACCGTCTCCTGGTCCTGGTTGGAGTTGACGGGGGTCTGGCCGAACTGCGCGCTGCCCCGCGCGGTGTTGGTCACGGAGCCAGCGTCCAGGTCACCCTGGGTGATGGTGTAGCTTGCGCTGCACGTCACGGACTGGCCAGGCAGCAGCGGCGAGGGGGTCTGATTGCACGTCACGGTGGCCTTGTCGTCGGTCACCGCGTAGGGTGCGCTCAGCGACACGTTGCCGCTGTTGGTGAGGGTGTAGTTGTAGGTGATGGTCTGCCCGACCGCGCTGTAGGAGGCGGGGCTGGCCGCCTTCACCAGCGTCAGGGCGGGCGACTGGGGCACCGGCACCGTCTCGGTATCGGTGGTGAGAGGCGTCTCGGCGCTATCGGCGGTCGCGGTGTTGACGACCTGGCCGGTGTTGATGTCGGCCTGGGTCAGGGTGTAGTCGCCAGTGCAGACGATCGACGCCCCTGGCGCCAGGGTCGCGGGCTGAGTGGGCGTGCAAAGCAGCGGCGCGGCCTTGCTGTCACTGACGGTCACGTTGGTGAGGGTGACGTTGCCGTTGTTGGTGGCCGTCAGGGTGTAGTGGATCATGTCGCCGACATTGGCCTGGTTCGTCGGCGCGACCACCGTCATGTCCAGCGTCCCCGCCTTCACCAGCCCCAGGGCAGGCGACTGGGGCACCGGCACCGTCTCGGTGTCGGTGGTGGGTGGGGTCTGGTTGCTGTCGGCGGTCGCGGTGTTGACGACCTGGCCGGTGTCGATGTCGGCCTGGGTCAGGGTGTAGTCGCCAGTGCAGACGATCGACGCCCCTGGCGCCAGGGTCGCGGGCTGAGTGGGCGTGCAAGTCAGCGGCGCGGCCTTGCTGTCACTGACGGTCACGTTGGTGAGGGTGACGTTGCCGCTGTTGGTGGCCGTCAGGGTGTAGTGGATCTTGTCGCCGACATTGGCCTGGTTCGTCGGCGCGACCACCGTCATGTCCAGCGTCCCCGTCTTCACCAGTGTCAGCAAGGGGTTCTGGACCACCGGGAGGGTCACGGTAGCGCTGAGTGTCCTGCCGAAGACGGTGACGCTGGCGGTGTTGACCACCGAGGTGTATGCGCCACTGGGATTGGTCTGGACTCTGAAGGTGACGGGAATCGAGCCGTTCACGGGGATGACGCCGAGGGCAATCCCCGTTCCATCCAGAGGGAACGCGGTTCCGACGCCGTCATCGGGGTAGGGCGAGCCGTTCACCGTGGTGCTGTTCAGCACGTAGGTCGTGTTGGCCGGCAGGTTGTCAACCAGCTGGGCCGCTGGGATGGGGAACGGACTCTTGTTGCTGACAACAATGGTGTAGTCGATATACTCGCCTGGGTCCAGCTGGTTGTTGCCGTTGCCATCCACGATGGCCGCTGCCTTGGTGATCCTGGGGATCGGCAGGGGCGGAATCGTGTAGCCCATGTCGAGGTACGGATTACCCGCCTCGGCGTTCGACGGGTCTTGGCCCCACGCGCCGGTGATCAGCGTCCCGTCGGTGGTGAAGACGCGCATGCCTGTCTGGTTCCTGTCGGTCGGATCAAAGATACGCTGGGACTGGTAGGCGGCGAGATCATAGTAGGTGTCGTACCGGTAGCCATT
Organism: Anaerolineae bacterium; assembly: GCA_034431435.1. Lineage (GTDB taxonomy): Bacteria > Chloroflexota > Anaerolineae > Epilineales > JAHCIE01 > JAHCIE01. The sequence continues at coordinate 2,087 of DAOUDG010000018.1, forward strand.
AGGCGCGGTCCCTACCCCGCCGCTGGTGACGTCGCCGTCGTACTTGACGTAGACCCTCGTTGGCGCGGTCGCCGTCACCCATACCGGGCTGCCGTTCTCGCCGTTGGGGCACGAGCCGCCATTGATGCAGTTCCCCGAGCCAGGCGCCCAACCGGCGGCAAACTCTGTCGTCAGCCACGACTCGGGCAGCAGGGTATAGCCCCAGTCATACGTTCTGTCGCTCTCGTCCGGATTGGCGTCCATCGCGCCCACGGCCAGGAACTGACTGCCGTTGGTGGTCCAGAAATGGGCGCCAGAGTTGCTCGGCATCTGGAAGCCAACGGTGTCTCTGGCCGGTACAGTGATCGTCCCCGACCCGCCTGTGGTCTGATAGTTGACCGTGATAGCCGTGGTCTGGCTGGGGTTGTAGAGGTAGACGTACGCCTCGTTGTCGTTCTGCGTCGTGCCGACCGGGGTGTAGTAGCTCGAGTCCCACTGGGTATTGGGTGGAATCGAGTACCAACGCGCCATGTACTGCGAGTCCTTTTCGGCGCCCACGGCCACGACCTGAATCGGCTTGTCGGAGTATACGCGAGCATTACCCAACAGGTTGCTCGTCTCGGGGACCTGGTAAACGTCGCCCTGGTTGAGAACCTGGGTGATATCCGGCGCGCCGCCAGTGCCGTTCAGGTCAATGTTGACGGTCGTGTTGGCCTGTCGGGCCATCACCAGCACGGACGTATACTCGTAGATGTCCGTGCCCGTGGCGATGACGTCCTCACCGATGGGGATGCGGAACTCAGTGCCCCAGCGCGTGATGTCGTACGCCTCGACCGTCGAGGCCAGCACCGTGCCGGGATCGGTCGCCCACACCGAGCGTGTGATGGCCACCACCTGGGTAGCGCCTACCTTGTCGCGGCCATCATAAAAGATGTTAGCCGGGACGCGAGGCAAGGGGATGTCATTGACAAGGATGACGACATTGCCGGCGTTGAGAACGTCGTTGGCATTGTTGCAGACGACGGCCACACCGTTGATGTTGGGAGCGCAGCCGTTGGCGGCAATGCCGTCGCCCCAGATCTTCGAGCTGGTCTGGACAGGCGCGCTTAGGTCCGCCTCGTAGCCGTCCTCCCAGTGATCATAGTAGATCCACGTGCCGTTCGCAGTGATGGAGATACCCGTCACACTGCGCATCGTCGTACCGAGCGTACCCTGGCCTGCCACTTCCAGGGAGACGGCCACCTGATTCTCAGGCAGCGGCAGATAGAAGACTTGCAAGTCTGATTCGGCGGCGCGGACGACGCCCAGACTGAAGACAAGCAACATGGCGAGTAGCGCTCCCACGGCAGCGACTCGCCTCCAGGTCCCCCGTTCGTTCATATCCCCAACCTCCCCCTTGAAGGTGTTGACGAAACCAGGCAGGGCGTCGGATCCAACAGGCCGGGCGAGTATCTGCGGCGGCCCAGCGTAGTGCGGCGTCGGACCCAAAAAGCGAATTACCTACCCGCAGCATCGTGGCGATGGGGAGCCGCCCGCGGCCGCACGCTGCCGCGACTGGCTCCGAAAGCCGGGCGATACCAGGCCCCACTCAGGTGTGCATGAATCCCTATGGTTGGCCAGGCCCTGCTCCTCCTTCCCCAGCCTGACGCTCCTGGAGGGTTGTGCGGGTGGCCAGCCCGCCCTCACTTTATGCGCCATTAATCTGGGCTTAACCTGACACTCATGTTCACTGTATCACAACGCACCAGCGAAAAACTAACCAATATTTGACGATAATTCCCGGTCGTCCTACGAAAACATATAACCAGTCGCCCCGCGGCGCTTCCGGCGTCTCGGTAGGGCCGCCGTCGGGGGTAATAATGCGCCGCCCTTGCCTGTCTTAGTTACTACTGGCTCTGGCCGCTCCCCCCCTGGTATGCCGCGAAGGACTGCCCTATGACCCAGCGTTCCCTGCTTGCTCTGCTCGCCCACCCCGATGACGAAGCCTTTGGCATGGGCGGCGCGCTGGCGCGCTACTCCGCCGAGGGCGCGCATGTCGCCCTCGTGTGCGCCACGCGCGGCGAGGTGGGCGAAATCTCCGACCCGACCCTGGCGACGCCGGAGACGCTGGGCGAGGTGCGAGAGGGTGAGTTGCGCTGCGCGGCCGACGCGCTCGGCATCCACGAGCTGATCTTCCTCGACCACCGCGACTCGGGCATGGCCGGGACACCGCCCAACGAGCATCCGGCGGCCTTCGCCCAGCAGCCCGCCGAGGTGGTTGTGCCGACGCTGGTCGGCATCCTGCGCCGCCTGCGGCCACAGGTGGTCATCACCTTCGACCCAACCGGCGGCTACGGCCACCCCGACCACATCGCCATCCACACCCACACCGTCGAGGCCTTCCACGCGGCGGGCGACGCGCTACGCTACCCGGCCCAGGGCGACGCCTGGCAGCCGCAACGCCTGCTCTACTCGGTCATCCCGCGCTCGGTCATACGCGCCTGGCGCGACGAGATGGCCGCGCGGGGCGAGGATACCAGCGGCTTCGACAGCCCCGAGGGCCAGGCAATGGGCTGGCCCGACGAGGAGGTCCACCTGTACCTGGATGTGACCCCCTATATCCCGGCTAAGTGGGCCGCGCTGACATGCCATCGCACCCAGTTCGGCGGCGACCGCGCCTTCGCTACCATGCCTGACGACGAGCGCCAGCGCGCCCTCGGCCACGAGGCCTTCGTGCAGGCGTGGCCTGCCCTGGCGCCAGATGACCACCTGATCGACCTGTTTCCACAGCCTTAGCCCGCTCGCTGACGAGTTGACCCATGGCCGCGCGCCCCTCCCTGTCAGTCTCGACGGCCCGCCGCTCCCCGCTGCGCCGCTACCACCTGGGGGTACTGCTCCTCCTGGCCCCATACCTGGCCGGGCTGATCGTCCTCATCCTGGTCCCCATGGCGGCCTCCTTCGCCCTCAGTCTGACCCGCTTCGACATGCTGCGCCCGTCCCAGTGGATCGGCGTGGAGAACTTCCGCACCCTGGTCACCGACCCCCTCTTTTGGCGCGCCCTGGGCAACTCCCTGTGGTTCACGTTCTTTGGCGTCCTGACGCGGCTGGCGGCGGCCCTGGCGCTGGCCCTGCTGTTCAATCGCTCTCGCCGGGGCACGGGTTTTACCCGCGCCAGTATCTATCTGCCGACGCTCGTGCCCGACATCGCCTACGCCCTGGTGTGGCTGCTGCTGCTCAACCCTGGCTTTGGCCCCCTCAACCTGTTCCTGGGCGCGCTGGGTCTGCCCGGCGCGGCCTGGCTGACCACCCCCCTCGGCGCGCGGGCCGCCGTGGTGATCATGTGGTCGTTCCAGATCGGCGAGGGCTTCCTGCTCTTGCTGGCCGCCCGCCAGACCATCGCGCCGGACCTGCTAGAGTCGGCCACGCTGGACGGGGCGGGCGCGTGGGCGACCTTGCGCCGCATCATCCTCCCGCTAATGGCGCCGGCCCTCCTCCTGCTGGCCGTGCGCGACACCGCCCTCAGTTTCCAGGCATCCTTCGTCCCCGGCCAGATCACCACCGAGACCGGCCCCTACTACGCGACGTATTTCCTGCCCCAGTTCATCTTTGACCAGTCCATTGGCCTCTTCCGCTACGGCTACGCCTCAGCGGCCACCGTCGTCATGTATGTGGTAGCCGCCGTGCTGATCGTCATTCAGTTCAGCCTGGTCCGCCCCTGGAGCCGCCTGGATGACGACTAGCGTCGGCCCCACATGGCGCGGTCGACTGCGGGCGGCCTTCCTGGCCGTCGTGGCCGCCGTGTTCGCCTTTCCGATCCTGTGGATGGTCTCGTACTCGCTGCGTCCCACCGGCGTGCCGCCGCCCACCCACATCGAACTATTCACCCCGCCCCTGGCCTGGGACAACTACGCCCGCCTCTTCGAAATCGTGCCCCTGGCGCGCTACAGTCTCAATTCCCTGATCGTCGTCGCCATCGCCACACCCCTCGCGCTGCTGACCGGCTCGTGGGCCGGCTTCGCCCTGAGCCAGCTGCCCCGCCGCGCCCGCTGGCCGCTGCTCGTCCTGAGCCTCGCCCTGCTGCTCGCCCCGACCCCCGCATTATGGCCGTCGCGTTTCATCCTGTTTGCTCGCCTGGGCTGGGTCGACAGCCTCCTCCCCCTCATCGCCCCCGCCCTCATGGGGGGCGGCCCGTTCTACGTCCTGCTGTTTTACGTTAGCTTTGCCCGCGTCCCCTCCGAGGTATACAATTCGGCGCTACTGGACGGCGCTGGACCCCTGCGGATGTGGGCCACCGTGGCCCTACCCCTGGCGCGGCCGGCCCTGGTGGCGGCCACCTTGCTCACCCTGGCGGATGCCTGGAGCAACTACGTCGACGCCTTGCTCTACATCCGCGCCGAGGCCAGCTACACCCTGCCCCTCGGCATTCGCCTGCTGCAAGGATTGATGCCTTCCGCCTGGCCGCTGCTGATGGCGGCCTCCGTGCTGATGGTGGCCCCCGTTTTCGCGCTGTTCGCGCTTGGCCAGCGCCACTTCCACCACCGCGTCGACGCCGACCTGCTCCTGCGGCCGCCTTCGTGACGGAATCCATTCCCCAGGAGGAACGTAGCCCTATGCCCTACCCACGCCCGCGCGCCGCAGCGACGATGCACCGACGGCCAGCGTCGAGGCTCTGGCCCGCCAGTGTTTCCATCCGACACGCCTGCCTGGCCGGCATGCTTCTCGTCGTCGCCGCCGTGGCCACGGCGTGCGCCGGGAGCGGCGCGCCCGCCAGCAGCGGCCCGGTGGCTACCCCGACCGCCCTCGCCAGCGCCACCCCGGCCCATATCACCTTCATGGTCAGCGAGGACCCCGAGGGCCTGCGCGCCTACCGCGATCTCATCTCCGCCTTTCGCCGCACCCGTCCCGACATCGACGTCGAGCTGACGAATGTCCCCGACAGCGGCGAGTTCATCAAGCGACTGGCCGCCGATTTTGCCGCCGGGACCGCCCCCGACGTCTTCCTCATCAACTATCGCCGCCTGTCCCAGTTCGCCCTGCGCGACGCCCTGGCCCCCCTGGACCAACGCCTCGCCGCCAGCCAGGTACTGCGCCCCGACGACTTCTATCCCGCCGCCCTCGATGCCTTCCACATCGCCGGTCACCAGTACTGCCTGCCACAGAACCTGTCATCCCTCCAGGTCTACATCAACCTGGACCTGTTCAAGGCCGCCGGCCTGACTCCCCCCCAGCAGGGCTGGACCTGGGAGCAGTTCCTGGCCGCCGCCCGCGCCTTGACCCGCGACACCAACGGCGACGGCAAGACGGACCAGTACGGCGTCGGCGTCGCCCCTCAGCTGTTGCGCCTGGCCCCCTTCGTGTGGTCGGCCCGGGGCGACATCGTCGATGACCCCCACCGCCCCACCCGCCTGACGCTGGACCAGGGCCCCGCCCTGGCTGCGTTCCGCCGCTTCGTCGCCCTACAGACCGTGGAGCATGTCGCGCCGTCCCGCGCCGACGAGGCGACCGAGAACGCGCAGACGCGCTTCGCGTCCGGCAAGCTGGGCATGTTCTTGCAGAGTCGCGCCGTCACCCCCGATCTGCGGGCCACAATCAAGGACTTCGCGTGGGATGTAGCGCCCCTGCCAGGCGATGTATCATCGGCAACGGTGCTGCACAGTGATGGCATGTGCCTCACCTCTCGCTCGGCCCACCCCGACGCGGCGTGGGCATTCATCGAGTATGCCGTCAGTCCCGACGGCCAGCGCCTGCTCGCCCCGACTGGCCGCACCGTGCCCTCGCTGCGCGCGGTCGCCGAGTCGCCGGCCTTCCTCGACGCCACGCCACCGGCCAGCAACAAGGTCTATCTGGACGCCGCGCCCCAGGTGCGCTCGCTGCCAGCCATGACCACCTGGCCCCAGGTCGAGGACATCGTCAACCGCGAGATTCAGCGCGCTTTCTATGGCGACGCGACCGTTGAGGAGGCCGCCCGCGCCGCCAGCGAGGCCACCCGCGACCTGTTCGACCAGAGCCTGCGCGACATGGACGCCGGCAGCGCGCGCTAGCCCGACGAGCCTGACCGTCGGTGGCTGGGCCGCCCGCCCCACGGCGCGACCCCCTTCAGCGCTACGCGGAAAGGATAGGCATCACCCATGCATACCGTCGCCACCCTGTGGGGTATCGAGGACCTACCACGTATCGACCTCGACCCCGAGGACCTGGACCGCCTGCCCACCAGCCTGGCGGCGGCGGCGGTTACCCACGGCCCCATCTTCACCACCCCGGCCAATCCGGATATGTGGGGTGACGACCCGGCCGGGCCGCCCCTCATCGTCTTCATGGTCGGCCCCGAGGCCAACCAGTTCATCCTCCATACCCATCGCCACCACTTCAGCCACGACCTGGGTTGGACGCCCTTCGTCGGCCCCCTCATCGGCAAGGGCCTGCTCAACATGGATGGCGAGGCGCACGCCCGCGACCGCAAGCTGATGAATCCCGCCTTTACCGTCGCCTATATGGCGCGCTACCTGCCCATCATGCAGCGGGTCATCGCCACACGTACCGCCGACTGGGCGGCGCGCGGCGCGGTCGACCTGCACGACGAGATGCGAAAGATCGCCTTCGACGTGGCCGCCGAGGCCCTGGTCGGCATGCCAACCGGTCCCCAGGTAGACCACCTCCGCGACCTGTTCTACGACCTGTTCCACGGCTTCGACGTGGCCCGCGAGACGTGGGAGGAGTACGCGCTGCGCATGCTGATGACCCAGCGCGAGCTGAACATGACGCTGCTGAACGAGATCGCCCACCGTCGTCAGTCGCCCACCGACGACATCCTGGGCTTCATGGTGCAGGCCCGCGCCGAGGATGGTCGCGAGTTGAGCGACGAGCAGCTCCTCGGCCACGTCAACATCCTGCTCGTGGCCGGCCACGAGACGACCACGACGCTCAGCGCGTGGCTGCTGTACGAACTGGCCCGCCACCCTGAGACGCTGGCTGAGGTCCGCGCCGAGATGGATGTTGCTCTGGGCGACGGCGCAACCCTGTCGCTGGAGGGCCTGCGCGGGCTGAAGGCGCTGGGCTGGGCCATCGACGAGACCGGCCGCTTTCACGCGCCGGTGCGTAACGCGCCGCGCGGTGTGGTGAAGGATTTCGAGTTCGCGGGCTACACCATCCCCGCCGGGTCGCAGGTGCGCTACTCCATCGGCGCGACCCACCGCCTACCGAGCCTGTGGCGTGAGCCTGACCGCTGGGATCCGCAGCGTTTCGCCCCGCCCCGTGAGGAGCAACGCCAACACCCCTTCGCCTTCCTGCCCTTTGGCGCGGGGCCGCGCATCTGCATCGGCCTGCATTTCGCCCAGGTCGAGGTCAAGGCCATGGCCGCCCACATCCTGCGCGCCTATGACCTGACGCCCCTCGACGCCCAGCCCCCGGCCGAGATCGGCTTCATCACCACCGTGCCCGACCGCCCGATGCGCGTGCGCGTCACCCCGCACTTGGCAGGTTGACCGGCGCGAGTCCCGCATCCTGAGCGACCACGACCGACCGCCTCAGCGTCGAACCATTCCAGGAGCCACTATGCCTTCCCCTGCCGCGCCTGACCCCAGTTGGGGGTTGAGTACCGTCGCCATCCACACCGGCCACAGCGTCGATCCCCGTAGCGGCGCATTGGCGAACCCGCTGCACATGTCGACTACCTACGCCTTCGCCACCGCCGAGGCCGCGGCCCACGCCTTCGAGGTTGCCACGCCGGGCGAGGGCCAGTCTATGCCCGATGGTCAGTTTGTCTACACCCGCTGGGGCAACCCCACCCAGGCCGCCCTGGAAGCCGTGGTCGCCGCCCTCGAAGGGGCCGAGGCGGCGGTGGCGACGGCGTCGGGCATGGCCGCCATCAGCGGCGCGCTGCTCATGGCTCTCAAGCCGGGCGACCACGTCGTCGCGCCCAAGAGTGTCTACTCTGCCACCCACACCCAGCTGACGTACTGGTTGCCGCGCTACGGCATCGACGTGACCCAGGTCGACGCCACCGACACGGATGCCGTCGCCGCCGCCCTGCGGCCCAACACGCGGCTGCTGTACCTGGAGTCGCCCGACAACCCGACCCTGCGCGTGACGGATCTGCGCGCCTGTGCCGACATCGGTCACGCCCACGGCGCGCTGGTCATGGCCGATAACACCTTCGCCACGTCCTACAACCAGCGCCCGCTGGAACTCGGCGTCGATGTTGTGCTGCACAGCATGACCAAGTACCTGTGCGGCCACGGCGACGCCATGGGCGGGGCCATCGTTGGCCGTGCCGACTGGGTGCGCGAGTGTCGGCGCGGCGTGCTGCGCGACTTCGGCGGCGTCATCAGCCCCTTCAACGCCTGGCTCATTCGGCGCGGCGTGGAGACCTTCCCCCTGCGCATGGCGCACCACAACGCCAACGCCCTGACCATTGCCAGGGCGCTGGAGAGTCACCCGGCCGTCGCCTGGGTGTCCTACCCCGGCCTGCCCAGTCACCCGCAGCACGCCCTGGCGCAGAGGCAGATGCCCGGCGGCTTCGGGGCGATGTTGAGCTTCGAGCTAAAGGGCGGCCTGGCCGCCGGGGCGCGCATGCTCAGCCGTGTCCAGCTCTGCGCCCAGGCCGTCAGCCTGGGCGACACCAAGACCCTCGTCACCCACGCGCCCAGCACGACCCACACCACCGTGCCCGCCGAGGCGCGCCACGCGGCGGGCATCACCGACGGCCTGGTGCGCATGTCCATCGGCCTGGAAGACCCGGCCGACATCCTGGCCGACCTGGACCAGGCCCTACACTGAGGTGGCTTATGCCCAATTACATCTGTGTCCAATGCGGCGTGCAGTTTGCCGCCAGCGCCGCCCCGCCCGCCCACTGCCCCATCTGCGAGGACGAACGCCAATACGTCAACTGGGACGGCCAGACGTGGACCACGCTGGACGCCCTGCGCCGCGACCACAAGGCCGACATCCGCGTCGAAGGGCCGGGGCTGCTGGGCATCGGCGCGACACCCGGCGTCGCCATCGGCCAGCGCGCCCTGCTGGTCCAGGCGCGGGGCGGCAACGTGCTGTGGGACTGCGCGCCGCTGGTGGATGACGCGATGCTGGCGGCGGTGCGCGAGCGCGGCGGCCTGCGCGCCATCGCCATCTCCCACCCCCACTTCTTCTCGACGATGGTCGAGTGGAGTCGCGCCCTCGACGCTCCCATCTACCTGCACCGCTTGCTGGAACCCCACGTCATGCGCCCCGACCCTGCCATCACCTACTGGGACGGCGACACCCACGCCCTCGGCGACGGGCTGACGCTGCTGCGCGGCGGCGTCCACTTCGCAGGCGGGACGATGCTGCATTGGGCCGACGGCGCGGACGGGCAGGGCGCGCTGCTGACCGGCGACATCTTCACCGTCGTGCCCGACCGCCGCTGGGTCAGCTTCATGCGCAGCTACCCCAACCTGATCCCCGAGCAGCCGGCGGTCATCCGCCGCGCAGTGCGGCTGGTCGAACCCTACCCCTTCGAGCGAATCTACGGCGGCTGGTGGGGGCGCATCGTCGCGCAGGACGCGAAGGCCGCCGTCACCCGCTCGGCAGCCCGCTACCTGGCGCAGATCGGCGCATCCCCCGACGGCTGAGACCGCCCCCCGCCCCCGCCCCCCGCCCCCCGCCCGACGCCCCTGCCCCCCCCGCCCCGCGCCCCGCCCCCCGCCCCACGCTCCACGCGCCCCCCGGTTGTCCCCCCGCCCCGCCTCCGCTATACTACCCCCAACAACCGCCCAATCTCCAACCCCTAATCTCCAATCTCGCGTCTCCCGACCTCGGAGCCAACCATGCCCACCTCCCCCGCCATCGACCTCTTCCTCGACACCAACCTGCCCCACTACATCGACGAGACGGCGCGGCTGTGCGCCATCCCCAGCATCTCCGCCCACCGCGCCGACGCCGCCCGCTGCGCCCAGGCCGTCGCCGACCTCCTCACCCGCCACGGCTTCGACGTCCAGGTCTTCCCGACGCCCGGCAACCCCGTCGTCGTCGGCCGCCTCCAGGGCCGCTCGCCGCGCACCATGCTGTTCTACAACCACTACGACGTCCAGCCCGTCGATCCCCTCAACCTGTGGACCTCGCCACCCTTCGAGCCGACCGTCCGCGACGGCGCGCTCTACGCCCGTGGCGCGAAGGACGACAAGGGCGAACTGCTGGCCCGCCTGGCCGCCGTCGACGCCGCCCGCGCCGCCCACGATGGCGAGTCGCCCTGCGGCGTAACCTTCGTCGTCGAGGGTGAGGAGGAGGTCGGCAGCCCCCACATCGCCCAGTTCGTCCGCGACCACCTGGACCTGCTCGCCAGCCACGGCGCGATCTGGGAAGAGGGCCAGATCAACGCCGCGGGCCAGCCGCTGCTGACCCTCGGCCGGCGCGGCATCCTCTACGTCCAGCTCGAAGCCCAGGCCATGAGCCGCGACGCCCATTCCGGCAGCGCGCACATCCTGCCCAATGCCGCCTGGCGGTTACTGTACGCCCTGCACAGCCTGCGCGCCCCCGACGGCCGCATCCTCATCCACAGCTTCTACGACCACGTCCAGCCGCCCACCCCCCTCGACCTGGAACTCTTCGCCGCCGAGCCGTCGGACGAAGACCGCCTGCGCCGCGAGTACGGCGTCAGCGACTTCGTCGACGGCCTCAGCGGCGTCGCCCTCAAGCGGGCCGTCTTCAACCCGACGTGCAACATCGCCGGGCTGACGGCGGGCTACCAGGCCGACGGCATGAAGACCGTCATCCCCGCCCGCGCCACGGCCAAAGTCGACTTCCGCCTCGTGCCCGACCAGGACCCCGACGACATCCTGGGCAAGCTACGCCGCCACCTGGACGAGCACGGCTTCGAGGACATCCGCATCCAGCGCCTGGGCGCGATGTGGCCCGCTCGCGCCCCCGCCGACGACCCCCTGGTGCAGCTGACCGCCCGCACGGGGGAAGACGTCTACGGCAAAGCGTGCGTCCTCACGCCCCTGACCGGCGGTAGCAGCCCGGTCTACGCCTTCGCCCGTCCGCTGGGCATCCCCGTCGTCTCACCCGGCGTCGGCTACCCCGGCTCGCGCACCCACGCCCCCGACGAGCACGTGCGCCTCGACCACTTCCTGCTTGCCGCCCGCCACATCGCCCGCATCCTCGACGGGTTTGGAGACCTATAGACCATCTCCCCCCTTCACTCGCCACGCGGCTTGACGCGCCGCCCCTGCGTGACTATACTTGCCCCGTTACAAAGGCAGCAGTTCCGCCCGGCGGCTCCGCGCCGTGGAACCAGTGGGCTACCGGCAGCGGTAGTCCTTCGTGTGTCTGGCGGTCGCGCCCTTATCTCAGGCAAGCATCCCCGGTCAAGGAGTAGTCATTATGGCAATCGGCGTCACTGAGCTTCGCAAGGGCGTCACCTTTGAGGACGGCGGCGACCTGTTCCGCGTCCTGGAGTATCAGCACATCAAGATGGGCCGCGGCAGCGCGACCATTCGCCTCAAACTGCGCAACCTGCGCACCGGCGCCAACCTGGAGCGCACCTTCCCCAACGGCGGCGTCGTCAACGACATTCGCCTCGACAACCGCGAGGTGCAGTACCTCTACACCGACGGCGACGCCTACCACTTCATGGACAACGAGACCTACGAGCAGTTTGCCATCACCGAAGACACCCTCGGCAGCGCCGTGAAGTACCTCAAGGAAGGCATGACCCTCGAACTATCCCTCTACGAGGGCCGGGCCATCAACATCGACCTGCCCACCACCGTTGACCTCAAAATCGTCGAGACCGCACCCGGCTTCAAAGGCGACACAGCCTCCGGCGGCGGTAAGCCCGCCACCCTCGAGACCGGCCTCGTCGTCACCGTGCCCTTCTTCGTCAACCAGGGCGACACCATCCGCGTCGACACTCGCACCAACGACTACGTCACGCGCGTCTAGCGATGTGGACAGTGGTCAGGACGGACATTCCCCCCGTCACTGGCCACTAGCCACTAACTACTGACCACTGCCCGCCATGCCGCCCATCCTCAGCGTCAGCGATCTCAGCGAGTACCTCCGCGCCCTGTTCGAGGAGGACTTCCGCCTGCAAGACCTGTGGCTGAGGGCCGAAGTCTCCAACCTATCGCGCAGCAGCAACGGCCACCTCTTCTTCACCCTCAAGGACGACGCCGCCCAGCTACGCTGCGTCATGTGGCGCGCCCAGGTCCAGCAGCTCGACCGCCTGCCCGTCCACGGCGAAGAAGTCATCGTCCACGGGCGCGTCAACGTCTACCCCGCCAGCGGCCAGTACCAGCTCTACGTCGACGCGCTGCAACCCACCGGCCTGGGCGCGCTCCACGCCGAGTTCGAAGCCCTGCGCGACCGCCTGCGCGACGCGGGCCTCTTCGACCGCGCTCGCCGCCTGCCCCGCTTCCCGCGCCACATCGGCATCGTCACCTCGCCCCAGGCCGCCGCCTACCGCGATGTCCTGACGGCGCTTGAGCGTCGCTGGCCCCTGTGCCGCGTGACCCTGGCCCCCTCCCTCGTCCAGGGCATCGACGCCCCCGCCCGCATCGCTGCCGCCCTGGGCCGCCTCAACAGCCTGCCCGACGTGGACGTGATTCTCCTCGTGCGCGGCGGCGGCTCCCTCGAAGACCTGTGGGCCTTCAACGACGAGGTCGTGGCGCGCGCCATCTGGGCCAGCCGCGTTCCCGTCGTCTGCGGCGTAGGCCACGAGACCGACACCACCATCGCCGATTTCGTCGCCGACCTGCGCGCCCCCACCCCAACCGCCGCCGCCGAGATGGCGACCCCCGACCGCGTCGCGCTGGCCCGCCACCTGTCCGCCCTCCTTGACGGCCTCGAAACCGTCATGGGCGGCGCACTCGCCGACCGGCGCGAAGGCCTCGACTGGCTCCAGCGTCGCCTCGACCACCTTTCGCCGGCGCGCCAGATCGCCGAGCATCGACGGCGGACATTTGACTTGCAGCGGCGGGCGCACCAGACTATGCAGCACCGGCTGACCCTGGCCCAGGCCCGCCTGGCCGGGCAGGCGTCGCGCCTCATCGCCCTCGACCCCTACGCGGTGCTGAGCCGGGGCTACGCCATCGTCACCGACGCCGATACTGGAGCCGTCGTCAGTTCCAGCCGCCAGGTGCGCGCGGGGCGTGGCCTGCGGGTGCGCGTGGCCGATGGCGAGTTCGACGCCACCGCCGGCCGCCAGCGTCGCCTCCTGGAAGAATAACCCCCCACGCCCTCGCCTCTGTGCGACCTGGCGTCAATCCGGGTGAACGAGACTCATCATGGACTCCCTGAGCTTTGAAGAGGCCTACGCCGAGCTAGAAGTCACCGTCCAGCGCCTCGAAGACGGCGCGCTGCCCCTGGAAGAGGCCCTCGCCCTCTACGAGCGCGGCGTTCTGCTCGCCCAGCGCTGCGCCGAGCGCCTGGCGGCGGCCGAGTTGCGTATCGAGGAGTTGAGCCAGGGCGTCGAGGAAGAGAGTGAACCATACGCATTGGAGGACGACGCCCTCGACGGCGAGGAGACCGCCTTTTGACCGATATCTTCGTCAACCCTGTCCTATGGGCGGCGATTCTGGCCTGGTTCGCCGCGCAAGGCATCAAGTTCGTCTGGTTGTTCCTCACCCAGCGCCGGTTCGACCTGCGCGTGTTTCTCAGCACCGGCGGCATGCCCAGCGCCCATACCGCCTCAGTTGCCGCCACCGCCTGGTCAGTCGGCCTGCTCGAGGGCTTCGCCTCGCCCATATTTGGCCTCGCCGCCGTCTTTGCCTTCATCGTCATGTTCGACGCCCAGGGTGTCCGCTGGGCGGCCAGCCGCCAGGCCCGCATCCTCAACCAGCTCCTCGACTCCATGTTCCAGGGCCAGCCCGTTCAGGAAGAGCGACTCAAGGAACTCCTCGGCCACACCCCCTTCCAGGTGTTCGCCGGCGCCCTCATCGGCATCGTGGTCGCCTGGCTCCTCATCCGCTGATTCGGATTCGCTTGTCCTTGACATCTGCTGCCCCCGCGCTTACAATCGGCTTCTAGAAGCGTCAGCCGGGCCACATCGCCGCCCGCTGCCTCGCCAGGGAGAAGCCAATGCAGGCAACCCAGACTCAGTCTCGCGGCGCGCCCGTCGTCGATGAACGCGCCCGCGCCGCACGCCACAGGGAGCGCGAGATCCGGCAGTTCCTGCTGGGTATGGCCTTCCTCATCCCGTCCCTTATCGTCTTCGTCGTCTTCGTCTTCTACCCCGTCGCGCGCTCCATCTACCTCAGTACCTACCTCACCGACCCCCTGGGCCGGCCGAGCGTCTTCGTCGGGACCGAGATCTACACCGACCTGCTCCGAGACCCCCTGTTCCTAAACTCCATCTGGGTGAGCATCAAGCTAACCTTGCTCATCGTGCCCGCCCTCATCGTGCTCGCCCTGGCCCTGGCCGTCCTCGCCAACCGCGCCCTGCGCGGCATCGGCTTCTTCCGCTTCCTCTACGCCTCCACCATCTCCATCTCGACCGCCATCGCCTCGACCATCTTCCTGCTCATGTTCAGCTTCCAGATCGGAACCATCAATTACCTGCTCGACCTGGTGGGCATCCAGCCGGTGCCCTGGCTGCTCAGCCCTGAGTGGGCGCCGGTGTCGATCGCCATTGCCACCATCTGGTCGACCCTCGGCTTCACCTTCATCGTCCTGCTCAGCGGCATGCAGGGCATCCCCGAGGAACTGTACGAGAGCGCAGCCCTCGACGGCGCGCATGGCTGGTCCCTCTTCCGCCACATTACCATCCCGCTGCTGTCGCCAACCCTCTTCTTCCTCATCGTCGTCTCGACCATCGCCGTCTTCCAAGCCTTCACCCAAATCTACGTCATGACCAAAGGCGGCCCCAGCGACAGCACCTACAGCATCGTCTACTCCATCTACGAAGAGGCGTTCATCCGCTTCCAGTTCGGTAGCGCGTCGGCCCAGGCCGTCATCCTCTTCATCATCATGCTGAGCCTGACCATTATCCAGTTCCAGGTCATCGAGCGAAGGGTGCACTACGGATGAAAGGCACAACCCTCGGCCACGCTATCGCCTACACGCTGCTGGCTCTGGCCGCCATCGTCGTCATCTTCCCCCTATGGGTCGCCGTCGGCACGAGCCTCGTGCCGGTGGCCGATGCCTTGCGCCCGCCCGCCAACCTGTTCCCCTTCCAAAACTTCCACCCGCAGAACTACGTCGATGTCTTTCGGCAGATCCCCATCGCGCGCTTCCTGTTCAACAGCTTTGTTCAAGCCAGCATGGTCACCCTCGGCCAGCTTGTCACGGCCGCCCTGGCCGCCTACGCCTTTTCCTTCATCCCCTTCAAGGGCCGCAATCTCATGTTCCTGGTGTTCCTGGCGACGCTCATGATTCCCTGGGAAGTGACCATCATTCCCAACTTCCAGACCATTCGCCAGTTCCGCTGGATCGACACTTACCAGGGCCTGGCGGCCCCCTTCCTGGCAACCGCCTTTGGAACCTTCCTGCTGCGCCAGAGCTTCCTCACCCTACCCCGCGAGTTGTACGACGCCGCCGTGATCGACGGCGCAGGCCACCTGCGCTACCTGACCACCGTCGTCCTGCCCCTGTCGCGGCCTGCCCTGGGCACACTGGCCATCTATGCCTTCGTCAACACCTGGAACCAGTTCTTCTGGCCCCTCCTCGTCACCAACGACAAGAACATGCGCACCGTGCAGATCGGCATCGCCATGCTGCAGCAGGAAGAGGCCGCCCAGTGGAACATCGTCATGGCGGGCGCAGTGCTGGCCCTGCTACCCACCTTCGTGCTGCTCATCATCGGCCAGAAGCAGCTCATCCGCGGCCTCACCGCCGGCGCGCTGAAAGGATGACCGCCCCCTGCTTCGGGACAACGATGTTCCCCCGCCCGCCAGCCTTCAATAGCACGCAGGCGCGAAGAGAAGATGGGTCTGCACCGTTCCACGGCCTACCGTCTGCTTAACACAACCCGGTACACCGGGCGAGAATGAGCTCGCCCCTCAAGGAGGAGAACCTACCCATGAAACGTCTGAGTCTGCTGACCGTCGTCATCCTGGCCCTGCTGGTCGCCGCCTGTGGCGGCCAGGCCGCCGCACCCCCCGCCGCCGCGCCCACCGCTGCCGCCGCCGCCAAGGCCGCAGCGCCGACGGTGGCCGCCGCCGTGCAACAGGCTGCGCCCACCGTCGCTGCCGCGGCCGCACCAAAGGCGACAGAAGCCCCTAAGGCCGCCGCGCCCGCCGCGACGGAAGCCCCTAAGGCCGCCGCGCCCGCCGCGACCCTCGCCGCCCCAACGCCCCTCCCCACCGGCGTCACCAAGGCCGTGACCCTCAAGCCCGGTCAGACCAAGGTCACCTTCTGGCACGCCATGGGCGGCGCGCTGGGTGAAGAGACCCAGAAGCTGGTCGATGGCTTCAACGCCTCCCAGGACAAGTACGTCGTCGAGGCTACCTTCCAGGGCAACTACGACAACTCCCTGGCCAAGCTGCGCGCCGGCCTCGCCACCAAGGACGTGCCCACCCTGATGCAGGTCTACGACATCGGCACGCGCCTGATGACGGACCTCGACGTAGTCACGCCCATGCAGAAGTTCATCGACGCCGAGAAGTACGATGTCTCCGACCTCGAGCCGGCCGTCCTCAACTACTACACCGTCAACAAGCAGCTCCAGTCGATGCCCTTCAACACCTCCGGCCCCATCCTGTACTACAACAAGGACGCCTTCACCAAGGCCGGCCTCGACCCTGAGAAGCCGCCGCGCACCTGGGAAGAAGTCGCCGTCGCCGCCAAGGCCCTCAAGGAAAAGGCGGGCATGGAGTGCGGCATCGCCCTGATCTGGTACGGCTGGTTCTTCGAGCAGTGGCAGGCCACCGGCGGCAACTTCTACGCCGACAACGAGAATGGCCGCGCCGCCCCCGCCACCAAGGCCGCCTTCAACACCCAGTATTCGCAGGACCTGCTCAAGTGGATGAAGGACATGATCGACAACGGGACGGCCTGCAACGCCGGCCGCAACGCCGCCGGTGGTAGCGACGCCGCCCAAACCGCCTTCGAGCAGCAGAAGGCAGGCATGTTCATCGAGTCCACCGCCCGCCTGCGCCGCGTTGTCGATAACACCGAGGGCAAGGGCGTCTTCAAGGTCGGCACCGGTTGGATGCCGCGCCAGAAAGCCGAAGACTACGACAAGGCCGGCACCATCATCGGCGGCGCCTCCCTGTGGGCCTTGAAGGATCGCCCCCAGGAAGAGCAGCAGGGTGCGTGGGAGTTCATCAAGTACGTGGCTGCCGCGCCGCAGCAGGCCCAGTGGCATGTCGGCACCGGCTACTACCCCATCCGCAAGTCCGGCTACAACGACCCCAAGGCGGTCGAGTGGCGGACCAAGTACCCGCAGTTCAACACCGCCCGCGAGCAACTCCAGAAGAGTCCCATCAACAACGCCACGGCGGGCGCGCTGCTGGGTGTCTTCCCCTCGGCCCGCCAGACCATCGAGAAGGGCATGGAAGACATCATGCTCGGCAAGGTCCAGATCCCGGCCATGCTGGAGGGCGCTGCGTCCTCCGTCACCAAGGAGATCGAGACCTACAATCGCACCATCCGCCCGCGCTAGGACGACCACCGACCACGCTGTCCTCGCACCCCTACTGGCTCCCCGCGCAGACCGGGGGCTGGCGGGTAAGGCCAGGGTGAGGATCTGACATCGACCGAGAGCGAAACGTGACACGTGAAGAACTTCGCCAGTTCTTCACGTGTCACGTTTCAGCCCCTTCAACCCTTGACCACCCGTATGGTCAATACGTAGTCGCCCTTCGGCGTCTCTTGCTGCGTCTTCGGCGGCTGTACGCCCACGAGAGTCACCGTATAGCCGCCCACCGACTTGCTTTGGGCGTCCTTCGGCGCGCTCGCCAGTGTGACCGTCCCCAGAGCGCGCCCGCCCTCACTGACACTTACCGTGACCTTCGCCTCCCCCGCCCGAGCGCACGTCACCCCCTGCGGGCAGCGCGAGTCCAGCACATCCAACACCTCGACCTGCACCCCCCCATCCGCCACCCAGAGCGACTGACCCACCCGTACCGAGGCGGTCGCCCCCAGACTCGCCGCCACAGCGTTCGCCGGCATACCCGTCGCCCCGCCTCCCCCGCCTGCCTCGTGCGTCGCTGTCGGCGCGCCCGCCGGCGCAACGGGCGGCGCGCTCGTTGGCCCCACCGCCGCGCCACACCCCGCCGCGAGCAGAGCCACCAGCGCCAGAACCATCATCACCCTGGCTGTATTGCGTCCCATAGCCCTTACCTGTACCTCACTGAACGCACGACCCTCACGCCGCATCGCGATCACCGCGAAGGCCCTACCGGCATCAGGATGACAATCGCGCGTCCCTGATTCAGTCCCTGGTCCGCTCTCCACTCTCTAGACTCCCCCCCCCTGTGCCAAGTTCCACCGCATCTCTGTGAAACATTTCACAGCCAGGCCTGCGTGTCCCACCTTACAATGGCCTTACCAGGGGAACCATCGCAAGGGGAAAACGCCCGGCAAGGAGCGCGTATGGAGAGACTCGAACCCATCCCCACCCCACCCAACCACCCCGTACAGGCCACAGGAGGTCGCATGTCCCGCGTCTGGAGAATGGGCCGATGGCTCCTGGCAGCCATCGGCCTCGTCCTGCTCATCGGCCAGGCCGACCGTCCCGCCCTCGCCGTGGGCCGCGACCAGCTGGCCCAGTGTCGCACCGCCGCCTTCTCCACCGAGCAGAGCTTCTTCATGCAGGCTGGCGAGCCAGTCGACGGCAACCGCTGGATCTCTGACGGCGACCTGCTGTCGCCGGCCGGCTTCGTCTGCGCCCGCAACGCCGATCTCACCCAGGTCTTCAGCCCCACCGGCGGCCGCCTGCCCGATCTCGGCCTCGATGCCGTCGACGTGTTCGACGTCGAGAACTTCGTCGTCGCCTTCTCCACCGAGATCGACCACCCCAGGGTCGCCTTCAAGTCCGGCGACCTGCTCATCACCAACGGCGCTGTCATCCCCAACGTCGCCCTGGTCGCCCCCTTCTTCGCCGCCGTCAGTCAGTCCCCCTACGACGTGGGCCTCGACGAGGTCAAGCTCGTAGGCAGCGACGACAACATCCGCGCCTTCCTCGATTTCGCCCTGGCCGTCCCCCGCGACGCCTGGCTCGAAAACCCCGGTCGGCTGCGCGAGGAGCTGCTACGCTTCAAGGTCGATATCTGGTTCTCCGTCGAGGAGACGGCCCTCACCCCCAATTTTACGCCTATCTTCCTCGACGGCGACTTGCTCTCGGCCAGCGGCAGCATCATCGTCCATCAGGGCGACTTCTTCCCGCTCGCCATCCCCGCCGGCCTGCCCACCCGTGGCGTCGACTTCGGCCTCGATGCCTTTGCCCTGACGGCCCCGCGCAACGCCGACCGCGCCACACTGACGCGCAGCCTCGTGTTCTCCATCGAGATCAGCTACACCACCGAGGAGCCGCCCCTCTTCGACTTCACCGACGGCGACGTCCTCCGCTATGGCACGGCGGCCATCGTCAACAAGAACTACGACCTGATTCAGGCCTTCAACCCGGCCGCCAAAGACCTCGGCCTCGACGCCCTCGCCCTCGCCAGTCGCGACCCGCTAGAGTCCAAGATTCAGGTCATCTGCAACCAGTCCACCCTCGAGTTCGACGGCGGCGAAGCCCTCGTCGGTGGCCCCGGCACCGGCCTGTACATGAAGGACCGCGCCCTGGGCACACCCAAGAACCCCCGTCGCCCCTGCGGGGCCTACGTCCCCATCGACGGCACAGTCCCCGCCGGCGCGACCAAGTTCCGCGTCACCTACCGCCTCGCCGGTACGCCGCGTCCCGCCTTCGGCGCGCCCGGCAACGGCGTCCTCACCGAGTGGTCCGTCGCTCATCGTGACCCCGCCTGGTTCGGCTGGTGCTACGCCCCCGACCTGGGCAACCTGCTGGCGCTGAGCCTCGCCACCGACGCCGACGGCTGGATGGACGCCGCCAACTATCTCCAGGCCAAGAACGGCACGGGCAGCTTCTCCGACGGCTGCGTCAACGCCGAGATGCGCTTCGGCGTCTGGAACAGCACCACCGCCCCCGATCCCAACGGCCACTATGTCGTCTGGCTCGAGTGGGTGGACGGGTCCGGCAACCACCAGGAGAACGCCGACCACCACATCCAGCTCGACAACCGCACCCCCACCGACGCGCCCGGCTCGCCCGCGCCTGTCAAGCTCCAGCTGCGCCTCGAAGACGGCGTGACCATCGTCCCGCCCTGCGGCGAAGCGCCCACCACCGCCACCAAGCTCCAGGTGTGGGGCCAGTTCGACGACCCCTACTATTGGTACTTCACCGTCGCCCTCAAGGGTGGCAACCCGCCCACCGTCTGGAACTTCGGCCCCCACAACTACTACGACGTCAACGACGGCACCGTGGGCCTGAAGAACACCAACGACACCGGCACCACGCCCGACAGTACCCTTGTCCACCTGCGCGACATCGACCTGACCACCCTGGGGCCGAACTTCGGCAAGTGCTGCTACCTGCTGGAGATGTACGTCTGGGACGCCTCGCTGATGTACAGCTTCGACCACAAGGACGTCAACGTCATCCTGCCCCACTACGGCTACCAGTTCCTGACCTTCTCGGCCGGTGGCCCGTGACGCGCGGCTAAGGAGATGCTATGAATACCACCACCCGCGCCCGTCACGTCCTGGAACTGGCCGCCATCCTGGCCCTGGTGGCGCTAGCCGCCCTGCTGCTCGCCACGTCACGCCCCGCCAACGCGGCCGTGCCAACCGGGGCCGCCGGCAAGCTCGCCGACTGCATCGACGGCGCCTTCTCCACCGAGCAGCGCTTCGTCAGCCACGGCACGCTGCCCAGCGACGGCAACCCGGTCATCTCGGACGGCGACCTGCTCAGCCCCAACGGCGACGTCTGCCTGCGCAACCGCGAGTTGCTGGCGGCCTTCAGCCTGCCGGGCATCGGCAACCTGCCCGACCTGGGCCTCGACGCCTCCGATATCCTCGACCTGGAGCGGCCAGTCGTCGCCTTCTCCACCGAGATCGACGACCCCTTCGGCCGCTTCACCGAGGGCGACCTGCTGACCACGACCGGCGTCGTCATCCCCAACGCCGCCCTCATGGCTACCTTCGGCGTGGGCTACGACGTCGGCCTCGATGAGGTGAAGTTCATCGGGCGCACCAAGGACATCGTCGCCTTCCTCGACGTGGCCCGCCAGATTCCCCGCGACGAGTGGCTGAGCAACCCCGGCCGCCTCCGCCTCGAACTGGAGCGCTACAACATCGACCTCTGGTTCTCCATCGAGGAGACCGTGCGGCGGCAAGAGGGCCAGCCCCTCCTCGACGGCGACATCCTCAGCGCCCGTACCGGAACCATCATCGCCTCCCAGGACGCCCTGCTCGACCCGCCCATCCCCGGCGGCCTGCCCACGCGCGGCGTCGACTTCGGCCTGGACGCCTTCGCCGCCCGTTGCGACGGTGCGCGCGACAGTTTCCGCTTCTCGGTCGAGATCGTCTACCGCGACACCCCCGCCCTCGTCTTCAGCGACGGCGACCTGCTCAAGCTCGGCGGCGCCGTCATCAACCGCAACAACGACTTCATCGCCGCCTTCAAGCCCGGCGTCAAGGACCTCGGCCTCGACGCCCTCGCCTACCCCGCCGACCACGCCCCGTGCAGCGAGCGCCCCTTCCTCAGCTTCCTACCGCTCATCCTCAAGAACCTCCGGCTGAGCGGCGGACAGTAGACGTTACAGCGAAGGCTCCCAACACCAGTCAGGCGTTGGGAGCCTTCCTCATTCCTACGCGGCCGGTCTATCCCTGTCACCGTGCTCGCCCGGTGGCGACATCTGTAGAGGCGGACGCCGCGAACGAGCCGGTTCATCCGGTCGGCGTGGCGGGGCTTTTTGCTGGAGCTTCGCCAGCCCACTACAAGTCAGGAACACCGTTCCGCCTATCGCGAGCAGGAAGAAACCCATCACCAGGAAGCCCATCGCTGGTCCGGCCATGTCCTCGATGATGTCGAGCAGTCGGTCCTCGAAAGCCATTCGGCGTTGAGCGCGCTGCTGCACCTCGGCAAGTTCCACGCCGCCCAGTTGCTTGAGGTGATCCAGTTCGTACTGGCCCCTAGCCACATCCAGCGCTGTGCGGCTTGGATTGACGAACTCACTGCCGCCGAACGCCAGGCCAAGCAGGAGTCCCAAGACAACCAGCAGTGTAATGATGCCCCCCGTTACACCCGGTAGAGTCAACACGGTGCACCTTCCTTCCCCTACCCGTCGCCTTACGGCGACCGGCTTCTCGACTGCCCCGACAGAATCTCCTGCTACGCGCTACCCGTAAGGACTCTCAGCACACTCACGCTGCCAAACACATCCAGACACAAGCTCACAAAGCCCAAGACATAGAGCATCA
>DAOUDG010000019.1:0-63958 GCA_034431435.1 Anaerolineae bacterium
GGGCGGCGCGCTGACGGCCTGCGGGGGCCGCGGCGACGCGGGGGTGGGCAGGGACGTGGGCGCAGGCGTGGGCGGCGTCGATGGGCGGGCGAGACTGTGGGGCGCGGGCGGCGGCAGGGGCGAGTCATCGGCGCGGCGCGGCTCGTCGGGCAGGGGCTTGGGCTGCTGGGGGTCGAATGTGGACATGCGGGTATCCTCATCTATGGCGCTAGACAATATCTTCCAGGTGCGCGGCCAGCCAGGGGACGAGCATCTCGGCCGGGCTGAGCGCGCCGTGGCGGCCGGGCAGCCTGTCGGGCGGGGCGTGGATGCCCTCGGCTTGCAGCGAGTACGTCCCGCGCCCCACCAGGACCACGTCGCCGACACGGGCGAGCGCCTCGTCGTACCTCGGCGCGCCGAACAGACCCGCGTCGAGGGCGGCCAGGCTGTCCCAGGCCGCGAACTGCTGCGCCAGGTGGGTGTGCAGGTAATCGAGCAGGGCCGCTTTCTCGCCCTGGCGGGCGTAGAGGTAGGCGGCGCGGGCTTCGCCCGTAGGCCCGAACAGCAGTCGGCGCGACAGGCCGGGATGGTGGGCCAGGTCGATGGCATCCGGGGGCCGCGAGCGGACCTGGCCGTGGTCGGCGCAGAGGACGAGCAGCGTCCGCCGCCGCGCGCCGGAGGCCAGCCCGTCGAGCAGCTCGCGACCCAGCGAGAAGGCGATGTTGCGAATCTCGGCGGCGGCCATCTCGGTGTCGGGGCCGTAGTGGTGGGCGACGCTGTCGACGCCGGGCCAGTACACCGCCACCAGGGCCGGCTGCCCGGCGCGCGCCGTCAGCAGATGGCGCACGCCGACCCACATGTCGGCGACGTTGACGTAGGGCAGCATCTGCGCGCCGCGATACTGAAGGCGCGACAGGCCGCTGTCGAGGATGCTGGCGGGCAGCAGGGCGAAGGTGGGGATGCCCTGGGCGGCCAGAAGCTGGGCGACGCTGGGCACGGGGATGAAGGTGTCGTACTTGAGGCCGAGGGGAAGCAGCCCGCCCGACTGCTGTGCCCCGCGCGCGCTGAGCAGGATCATGTTGGCGGTGCGGGAAAACTCGGGCAGGAATAGCTCGTAGCCGAGCATGCCGTGGGCGGCGGGCGGCTGGCCGGTGGCAAAGGTGGTCGTGGCCGCGGTGGTGGTCGAGGGGAACACCGACGTCAGCGGAGCCAGGACACCCCCGCGCGCCACGCGGCTGAAGGCCAGATCGGGCTGAGCCGCCAGGGCCTCCTGCAAGGCCAGGTAGCCCAGGGCATCGAGGATGACGAAGACGATGCGGTCGACGCGGCCCCGCCAGGTCTCCCAGAGTGGCGGCCACAGCGTTGGCCCCGTTCCCAGGTCCACCCCCAGCAGCGCGGCCAGCGTCGGCGCGACGTTGGCGATAGAGAGATCGTCGTAGGCGGGGAAGACGGCGTTGTCGTCCAGGCCGCCGAGGCCGGGCAGGCGTGTGACCTGGATGCGAGCCAGGCTCTGGGTAGCGAGGGGGTCGGGCATGACGCTGATTGTAGCGGAGGCGCGACGGGGGAGCAAACGGGCGCGTGATACGTGAGAACTCTCGATGTTGTTCACGTTGCACGCCTCACGTTCCACGCATCGGTTGGCTCAGTGGCCCCTTTTCGGCTAGAATAGGCTCACCGAGGTGGAGACGCGACACGTCGCGCCTCTGCCGCGCATATCTTCATCGCCTTCAAGAGGTCTCTTTTCTATGCAGTCATTTGGTCGTTTCTCCGTCTTGCCCGTGATGCCGGAGCGCCTGCGCGGGCTGCACGCGCTGGCCTACAATCTGTGGTGGATGTGGCACACCGAGGCCCAGCAGTTGTACAGCGACATCGACCCGGCCCTGTGGGACGCCGTGCGCCACAATCCCGTGCGCTTCCTCAGCCGCGTCCAGTCGGAGCCTTTGGACCGCGCGGCCGACGATCCCGACTACCTGGCCCGCTACGACGCGGTCATGGCCGAGCTGACTCACTACATGGCCGCCGACGATACGTGGTTCCGACAGGCGCACCCCGACCAGGATGACATGGTGGTAGCGTACTTCTCGCCGGAGTTCGGCCTGCACGAGTCGCTGCCCATCTACTCTGGCGGCCTGGGCGTCCTGTCCGGCGACCAATGCAAGGAGGCCAGCGACCTGGGCCTGCCCTTCGTTGGCGTTGGTTTCCTCTACCCCCAGGGATACTTTATCCAACGCATTACCCAGGACGGCACACAGGAGGCTATCTACGAGAAGATGCACTTCTCGGAGGTGCCCGCTACGCCCGCCCTCACGCCCGACGGCCAGGAGATTCTCATCCACGTTGACCTGCCGGGGCGGCGCGTGTACGCCAAAGTGTGGCGGTTCCAGGTGGGGCGCGTCCGCCTGTACCTGATGGACACGGATGTCGATCTCAACGACCCGGCCGACCGCGACCTGGGCGCGAAGCTGTACGTGGGCGACCACGCCATGCGCCTGGCGCAAGAGGTCGTGTTGGGCGTGGGTGGGGTGCGCACGCTGCGCGCCCTGGGCATCCATCCCACGGTGTGGCACATGAACGAGGGGCACTCGGCCTTCCTCGGCCTGGAGCGCATCCGCGAGTTGGTGGAGGGCGAAGGGTTGACCTTCGAGGAGGCGCGGCAGGTCGTCGCCGCCGATACGGTGTTCACGACCCATACGCCGGTGGCAGCGGGTAACGAGGCCTTCAGCTTCGACCTGATGGAGCGTTTCTTCCATGCCTACTGGCCGTCGCTGGGTGTGGACCGCGACGAGTTCCTGGGCCTGGGCTACCACGAACAGGCCTGGGGCGCGACTTTCAGCATGACCGTCCTGGCGTTGGGCCTGTCGAGTTTTGCCAACGGCGTCAGCGCGCTCCACGGCGAGGTGTCGCGGGCCATGTGGCAGGAATTGTGGCCTAACCTGCCCATAGATGAGGTCGAGATCACCCACATTACCAACGGCGTTCACACCGGCACCTGGATTGCGCCGGAGCTGGACGCCCTGTTCCAGACGTACCTGGGCGTCGACTGGAAGCGCCACGTGGACGACCCGGCCATGTGGCAGGGCGTGGACGCCATTCCCGACGCCGAGTTCTGGCAGGTCCACCTGGGCCTGAAGCGCAAGCTCGTCGAGCGCGCCCGCCAGGAGATAGTCCGCCACCGCGAGTTGCTCGGCGAGGGGCCGCGCGCCCTGGCCGAGGCCGCCCGCTTTCTGGACCCCGACGCGCTGACCATCGGCTTCGCCCGCCGCTTCGCCACCTATAAGCGCGCTACCTTGTTCATGAGCGACTTGCAGCGCCTGTACCGCGTTCTGGCGCAGGAAGGGCGGCCGGTCCAGTTCATCTTCGCCGGCAAGGCCCACCCCGCCGACGAGCCGGGCAAGGCGTTGATTCGCGCCGTCTATCGGCTGGCAGCGACCGAGGAGTTTGCGGGGCGTATCTTGTTCCTCGAAGGCTATGACATGGAGATCGCCCGCTACCTGGTGCAGGGCGCGGACGTGTGGCTCAACAATCCCACGCGCCCCCGCGAGGCCAGCGGCACCAGCGGCGAGAAGGCCGCTCTCAATGGCGGCCTCAACTTCAGTATCCTGGACGGCTGGTGGGCCGAGGGCTACAACGGCCACAATGGCTGGGCTATCGGTGACGGACGCCTGTACGCCAGTGAGGAGTTGCAGACCGAGGCCGACTCCGTCTCCCTGTACGATACGCTGGAGCACAAGATTGTCCCCCTGTACTACGACCAGACCGAGGGTGTGCCCCTCGCCTGGATCAAGATGGTCAAGGACAACCTCAAGACCCTGACCTGGCAATTCAGCGCGACCCGCATGATGAAGGAGTACACCCTGGAGCTGTATCTGCCCGCCAATAGCTACGGTCTGGCCATGCGTAGCGACGGCTACAGCGGCGCGAGGGAGATTGTCGCCTGGCAGGACACTCTAGATGAGACGTGGCACGAGTTGTCCCTGGCTGTGGACGCGCCGCGCGAGGGGCAGTTGACGGTCGGGGCGAGCGTGCCGGTGACGGCGCGGGTACGGCTCGGCAGCCTGGCCCCGGAGGATGTGCTGGTCGAGGCGCTGACCTGGCAGCCCAACGGCTCGTCGGGCCTGCCCGGCCTCCAGGTGACGCCGCTCAAGATGGTAGGGCGCGACGGCGACGTGACGGTGTACCGGGGCGAGCTTCAGGCGCGCACCAGCGGCTCGCTGGCCTACACCGTGCGCGTGCTGCCCTTCCACCCCAAGCTGGGCCGCAAGCACGCCACGCGCCGCGTGCGGTGGGCATGAGAAGGGGAGGCGTGAGGCGTGAGATGAGGAGATGGGCGAATAGAGAGCAGCGCTTGAAGGTTATCACGCCTCACGTTTCGTAAGAGAAGGAGACGGGCATGGACAACGCCTCTATCTTGACCCGATTGCAGGCCATCCTCGGCCCCGACGGTGTGCTGCACCGCCCGGAAGACGTGGCCCTCTACGAGTATGATGGCGCGCTGGACAAGGCCCGTCCCGACTTCGTCGTCTTCCCCGCGACGACGCAGCAGGTGGCGGCCGTGGTCCGGGTTGCCAACGCAGCAGGCCTGCCCTTCATGCCACGCGGCGCGGGCACGGGCCTGTCGGGTGGGGCGGTTGCCATCGAGGGCGGCATCGTCGTCTCCTTCGCCCGCATGAACCAGATTCTAGACATTGATCTCGCCAACCAGCGGGCGACGGTGCAGCCGGGCGTCGTCAACATCGACGTGACCAACGCTGTCAGCGGCGACGGCTTCTACTACGTGCCCGACCCATCCAGCCAGCGCGCCTGCACCATCGGCGGCAATATCGCCGAGAACTCCGGTGGCCCCCATTGCCTGGCCTACGGCGTGACCGCCAATCACACCCTGACGCTGGAGGTCGTGCTGCCCGACGGCGAGGTTGTCGACCTGGGGCTGCCCACCGCCGACCCACCGGGCTACGACCTGACGGGCCTGATGGTCGGCTCGGAGGGCACGCTCGGCCTGGTGACGGAGGCCGTGGTGCGGCTCGTCCACCTACCGGAGACGGTCACAACGCTGCTGGCCGTGTTCGACGACGTGAACGAGGCCAGCAATGCGGTGTCGGCCATCATCGCCGACGGGACCATCCCGGCCGCCCTGGAGATGATGGACAACGTCGCCATTCGCGCCGTCGAGGCGGCCAAGAAGTGCGGCTATCCGACCGACGCGGCGGCGGTGCTGCTCATCGACCTGGAGGGCTTCCACGATGGTATCCAGGAGCTGACCGCCCACGTGGGCGAGCTGTGCCGACGCAACGGCGCGCGGGAGATTCGCCCGGCGAAGAGCGCGGCGGAGCGCGACAAGCTGTGGTCGGGGCGCAAGGGGGCCTTCGGCGCGATGGGTCGCCTGTCGCCGTCGTACTACGTGCAGGACGGCGTCATCCCGCGCACCAGGCTGCCCCAGGTGCTGCGCCGCATCGGCGAGATCGGCGCGGAGTACGGCTTCACCATCGCCAACGTATTCCATGCCGGCGACGGCAACCTGCATCCGCTGATTCTGTTCGACGAGCGCGACCCGACCCAGGTGCGCGGCGTCGTCAAGGCTGGCTCCGCCATCCTGCGCGCCTGCGTCGAGGCGGGCGGCTCCATCAGCGGCGAGCATGGCATCGGCGTCGAGAAGCGCGAGGACATGTGCGAGCAGTTCAGCGGTGAGGACCTGCGGGCCATGGCGCAAGTCAAGGCGGCCTTCAACCCACTCAACCTGTGCAACCCTGGCAAGGTCTTCCCGACCTCCAAGGCCTGCTATGAGGTGGGCAAGCGTCATCGCCGCCTGCCCCGCGTCGTCGAAGAAGACCACACCCTCTGAGGATACCATGACCGACATCGCCGTGGCCCTGGACCGCCTGGCCGAGAAAGTCGGCGCAGACAACATCGTCACCGACGCGGAGATGCTGTCCCGCCTCGCCGTCGATGGCGTGATGCCCTCCCTGCTCGTTCATCCCGCCGACGAGGATGGCGTGGCGGCCACCCTGGCCTGGGCCAACGCCGCCGGGCTGGCCGTCATTCCGCGCGGCGCGGGCACAGCGATGGGCCTGGGCATGCCGCCACGCCGCGCCGACGTCATCCTGAGCCTGGAGCGGCTGAACGCGATTCTCGAGTACGAGCCGGCCGACCTGACAGTGACGGCGCAGGCGGGGGTCAGCCTGGGTCAGTTGCAGGCCACCCTTGCCGAGCGCGGGCAGTGGCTGCCTCTCGACCCGCCGCGCGGCGCAGCACGCAGCGCCGGCGGTATCATCGCTACCGCCGCCGCCGGTCCCCATCGCCTCGGCTTCGGCACGCCCCGCGACCGGGTCATCGGCCTGCGCATCGCCGAGGCCGATGGCATGACCTTCCTGGGCGGGGCGAAGGTAGTCAAGAACGTGGCGGGCTATGACCTGCCCAAGCTGGCCGTTGGCTCGCTGGGCACGCTGGGCGTGTTCACCGAGGCGACCTTCAAGCTGCTGCCCCTGCCGCGCCAGTGGGGCACGGCGGTCATCCCCTGCCCCGATATTCCGACGGCGGCCCGCATCGTCGCCCAGGTCCTTACCTCACCGTTGACCCCGGTCGCCCTCTGCATCCTCGACGCGGGCGGCGTCATGCAACTCTTGATGGACGCGCCCGGTGTCGTCCCGGCCGGGACAACGGTGTTGCTGCTGGCGCGCTTCGGCGGCATCCCCCAGGCGGTGCAGCGCCAGCTGGGCGACCTGCGCGGCCTGGCCCGCGACGCCGGGGCGAGCCAGGACGAGATGGACGACGACACGGCCCTGTGGCAGGCAGCGGCCGACCTGCCCGCGGCGGCCACGGCGGCGCGGGCCGCGCGGGTCAAGATCGCCGTGCTGCCGTCGCGGGTGGCCGAGGCGATGGCCGCCGGGCAGGCCGTGGGACAGCAGCACATGAAGGCCGTGGCGCAGATCGCCTACGCGGGCAATGGCCTGGTGTACACGACGCTGCGGGGCTACGGTCCCGACGCCGAGCGCAACGAGCGGCTGGCGCAGGCGGTAGCCGCGTTGCGGACGGCCATCGCGGGGCTGGGCGGTACAACGGTGGTCGAGCACGCGCCCCTGGCCGTCAAGCAGGTCGTGGACGTGTGGGGGCCAACTCGCCCCGACTTCCGCCTGATGCGCGCCCTCAAGGACGAGTTCGACCCGCAACGGACGCTGAACCCAGGCAGGTTTGCGGGGGGGATTTAGCGCAGGGAGTGGACGGCTATGGCCGACAGTGATCCACCGCAGGACGAGTCCGCCGCCTTCATCTCCGAACCCATCCGCGTCGAGTACGACAGGGAGAAGATGGGGCCGACAAGCTTCGTGTGGCGCGGGACGCGCTACGCGGTGGTCGAGGTGGTCGAGGCGTGGCAGGACTGGTCCGTGCCTGACTACGCCCACGTCCACGGCTGGATTCACCGCCGCCACCGCAACTATTACGTCGTCCGTACCGCCGATGACCACGTATTTGAGATGTACCTCGACCGGCCGCCGGGCCGCCGTGATTGGGTGTTATTGAAACAACGGGCGTGATTGCAGGAGCGCAGCATGCAGAGTCCGATCGAACTCATTGACGCCACCGAGCGACCCAGTCTGTGGTCCAGGGACACGCGGACGGGCGCGGGCTACCCGGTGGCGGAGCCGCCCGACTACGACGAGATTCTGCGCTGCACCCATTGCGGCCTGTGCCTCAACCAGTGCCCAACCTACCGCGTGTTGCGCATCGAGGCCGACTCGCCGCGCGGCCGCCTGTACCAGATGCGCGGCGTCCACGAGGGCCGCGCCGAGGTGACGGTGGACTTCGCCGAGCACATGTTCGTGTGCCTCGCCTGCCGCGCCTGCGAGACGGCCTGCCCGGCCACGGTGCGCTTCGGCCGTCTGGTCGAGCAGGCGCGCGCCCAGGTCGAGGCGGTCAATGCGGGCCGCCGCCCGCCGTGGCAGCGCGCCCTGCGCGCCGCCGTCTTCCAGCAACTCCTGCCCTACCCGTCGCGCCTGCGGGCGGTGGCCGAGATGAGCCGTCTGTACCAGACGAGCGGGGCGCAGAGTCTGGTACAGCGGAGCGGCCTGCTCAAGCGACTGCCGGGCGGCCTGGATGCCCGCGACGAGCTGATGCCCCCGCTGCCCGACCAGTTCTTTAGCGCGCGAGGCCAGCGTTACGGCGCGCTGGGCAAGTATCGCGGGCGGGTCGCATTATTCAACGGCTGCATCATGCCCCTGGCCTATGGGCCGACCCAGGAGGCAACGGTACGTGTCCTCCAACGCAACGGCCTGGAGGTCGTCGTGCCGGGCGAGCAGATCTGCTGCGGTGCGCTGGCGATCCACGCCGGTGAGCGCGACCAGGGCAAGGCCCAGGCCAGGCGCAACATCGAGGCCTTCGAGGCGTTGGACATCGACGCCATCATCATCAACGCGGCGGGCTGTGGCTGCGCCCTCAAGGAGTACGGCGAACTGCTCCAGCACGACCCGCAATGGGCGGAGCGCGCCCATCGCTTCAGCGCCAGGGTCAAGGACGTCACCGAGTACCTGAGCGAGATTGGCCTGCGGCCGCCCACCGGCCGTATCGCCAGGCGCGTCACCTATCAGGACCCGTGCCACCTTGCCCACGGCCAGGGCGTCCGCGCCCAACCTCGCGAGTTGCTGAAGGCCATCCCTGGCCTGCAACTGGTGGAGATGCGCGACTCCGACCGCTGCTGCGGCTCGGCGGGCATCTACAACATCACCAACCCCGACCTGTCGCAGCAGGTGCTGGGCGAGAAGATGGTCAACGTCAAGGCAACGCGCGCCGACATGATCGTGTCGGCCAACCCCGGCTGCATCATGCAGTTGGAAGCGGGCTGCCGCCGCGACGGCGTGGCGGCCGAGGTGAGGCACGTCGTCGATCTGCTC
This sequence comes from Anaerolineae bacterium, assembly GCA_034431435.1. Classification (GTDB taxonomy): domain Bacteria; phylum Chloroflexota; class Anaerolineae; order Epilineales; family JAHCIE01; genus JAHCIE01. The sequence goes on from DAOUDG010000019.1 coordinate 8,862, forward strand.
GACGAGGCATACCGGCTGGGCGAGGCTTGAGTGGGTGGTGGTCGGTCGTCGGTGGGCGGTCGTCGACCGCCACGCGAGACCCTCGCCGACCTGGAGCCAGATGAGGCGCTGGCCGAGCACATCGGCCTGGCCCGTGTGGGTCGCGCGCTGGACCTGGGCGCGGGCGACGGCGATCATGCCCTGTGGCTGGCGGGGCGCGGCTTCGAGGTGGAAGTGGTGGACACCGACGCCGCTGCTCTGCGCCGCGCCGAGCAGCGCGCCTTCCGCCTGCGGCTACGCCTGCAAGCCTTCCTGGCCGATATGGCCGACTTCCCCATCCTGCCCGCAATTTACGACGTGATTGTGGCGACGGCCAGTCTCCACTTCCTGCCGCCGGAGCGCGCGGCCCGCCTCGCGCCGCGCATCGTGGTCGGGCTGGCCCCCGGCGGCGTCCTGTACGTCACCGTTCTCACCACCGACGACCCCGGCTACGCCGCGCTGCGAAGGGCCGGCGTAGCAGAGGTGGCCCCGAATACGTTTGACGTGTCGGAGGGGGGAACGCCGGAGAGCCTGCGCTATTTCGCGCCGGGCGAGCTACGCGGGCTGTTCTCCGACCTGGAGGTGGTTCACTACGCGGAGGAACGTTATCTGCGGCCCGGCGCTGAGCCAGGCTACAACGCAGCGGCGGCGCTGGTGGCGCGAAAACGGCCCTGAGGGTTCCACAACCCCCAGGGCCTTGTCATGCGTGTGAAGGCGACTACGGTTGGAACAGCAGCCAACCGCGTGTCAGCACATCGGCCAGAATGCCCGCGATGAGCATCAGTACCCAGAGCCAGCCGATGATGACGAAGAGCCGCGTGATACTGTCGGAGAAGCGCACGCCCATGAAGATCATGACGATCAGCCCGGCCTTGGTCAGGGCAATGCCTAGCGCGACCAGGTCATTGAGCGGCCCCAGGTTCATGAAGGCGAAGGTGATCGTAGCGAGCGTCAGGATGATCAGCGTAACCAGGGTGATCGCCAACGTGCGAACGGGCGTAATCGGTTCGTGCGCGTCGTGCGCGTATTTCATGGCAACCCCCTAGCCGTGTCGCGAGATAAGGTAGAGCATCGGGAACAGGAAGACCCAGATCAGGTCGACGAAGTGCCAGTACAGGCCGCCCATCTCGATGGGGGTGAAGTACTCCGAGCCGTAGCGGCCCCGCCACGCCTTGTAAAGCAGAAAGCCCATGATGGCCATGCCGATGATCATATGCAGGGCATGCGTGCCCGTCATGGTGAAGTACAGGACGAGAAACAGTTCGACCTGCTTGGCGATGCCCGGCGTGGCGCCCTCGTACTCGAACAGCACACCCGGCACTTGATGGCTCACATAGTGGTCGTAGTACTCCGCGCCCTTGATACCCAGGAAGACCGCGCCCAGAACGATGGTTCCCACCAGGCAGAGCATGAGCAGGCGGCGGTTGTTGACCTGGGTGCTGCGCACCCCCAACGCCACCAGGAAGCTACTCACCAACAGCACAATGGTATTGATGCTACCCAACACTAGGTTGTTGTGATGGCTGCCCTCGATGAAAGCCTGCGGGTAGATGGCGCGGTACATGAAGTACGCCGCGAACATGCCACCGAAGAGCAGCACTTCCGTCACGAGGAACGCCCACATGCCCAGCGTATTCGCGCCGTGCTGTTGCTCCATCGTATCGTAGTGATGCCCCAGGTAGGGCGGGTGTTCGTGATCGATCGGAACGGTCTGTTGAGCCAAGGCTCACCTCCCCCATAACGTGGCGCGGGGCGCAGCTTAGTCGCCGGCTGGTTGGGTCACCGCCGGAGCCACCAATGGTGGGCCGGCCTTCGGCTTGTCATCCTCGAACAGGTTGGGTGCGAGCGGGCCAGCGAAGTAGTAAGGGCCGTGCTCGACGATGGGCGTCTTGTCAAAATTGAAGGTGGTTGGCGGCGAGGCAATCTCCCACTCCAGGCCCGACGCGCCCCACGGATTCATGCTGGCCTTCTCGCCCTTGAAGAGGGACCAGACGAAGTAGAACATGGGCAGCGCGTAGCCGAGGGCCAGAATGGTCGTGCCCGCCGACGACAGGACGTTCCAGATCTGGAACTCCGGTGGGTAGGTCGCATAGCGGCGCGGCATGCCCAGGTAGCCCACGACGAACTGGGGCATGAAGGTCGCCGTGAAGCCGAGCACGATGAGCAGCGCCGCCGTGATCGCCAACGGCTCGTTGTACATGCGCCCCGTCATCTTCGGCCACCAGTAGTGCATGCCACCGTAGAGGGCCATAACCGTAGCGCCGACCATGACGTAGTGGAAATGGGCCACGATGAAGTACGTGTCGGTGACATGCACGTCGACCGCCAGAGAGGCCAGGAACAGGCCGGTCAGGCCGCCGACGAGGAACAGGACCAGGAAACCTAGCGCGTAGATCATCGGCGCCTTGAGCGAGATCGACGCCTTGTACATGGTGCCGGTCCAGTTGAAGACCTTGATGGCCGATGGAACCGCGACAAGGAAGGTCAGGAAGGAGAACACCAGCGCCGAGGTGGTGGAGATACCGGCCACGAACATGTGGTGCGCCCACACCATGAAGCCCAGGGCCGCGATGGCGACGCTGGCCATCGCCACGAACTTGTAGCCGAAGATGGGCTTGCGCGAGAAATTAGCCACCAGTTCGCTCATGACGGCGAAGCCCGGCAAGATCATGATGTACACCGCCGGGTGCGAGTAGAACCAGAACAGGTGCTGATAGAGCAGCGGGTCGCCGCCCAGGGCGGGGTCGAAGAAGCCCACCTGGAAGACGCGCTCGATGGCTACGAGGGCCAGGGCGATGGACAGGACCGGCGTCGCCAGAATCACCACCAGGGCATAGGAGTAGATCGACCACACAAACAGCGGCAGACGGAACCACGTCATGCCTGGCGCGCGCATGCGGTGCACGGTCACGATGAAGTTGAGCGCCGTCATGATGGACGAGAAGCCGGCGATGAAGCCCGCTATCAGCACGGGCAGGACTTTGGTCGTCGCGTAGGTCGTGCTGTAGGGCGTGTAGAACGTCCAGCCCGTATCAACGCCGCCCATGAGCAAGGCGTAGACGCCGAAGGCGCCGCCGATGATGAAGACGTACCAGCTGGCCAGGTTGATTTTGGGGAAGGCCAGGTCCTTCGCACCCACCATGATGGGAATGAGGAAGTTCCCCAGGATGGCCGGGATGGCCGGCAGCAGGAAGAAGAAGATCATGACCACGCCGTGGGCCGTGAAGATCTTGTTGTAGTCGTCCGGCGTGACGATGTTCGCTTCCGGTGTCAACAACTCCAGGCGCATCATGCCTGCCGCTGCCCCACCGACGATGAAGAAGACCATAATCACCACCAAGTACAGCATGGCGATGCGCTTGTGGTCAGTCGTCAACAACCACGACAGGATACCATAGTTGGTATTGAGGTAATTCCGGCGCGTTGGTAGCGTTACGGTCGCCATGGTCTATCTCCCGCTAGTGGTCGGGTGCGGCTGGTTCTCCAGCGACTTGATGTAGGCGATCAACTGGAGAATCTGCGTATCATTGATTCGGCCCTGGAAGGTCGGCATCGCGGGGCCGTAGCCCTTGACAACCTGGGCGTTCGGGTTGACGAGGGACTCGCGGAGGTAGGTGTCATCGGCCGTCACCGACTGGCCGCTGGTCAAGTCCACAGGCTTATTGTAGATGCCCAGGAGTGAGGGGCCTGGGCCTTTGCCATCGGGCAGGTGGCAGGCATTGCAGCCCAGCTCGGTGAACAGAGCCTCTCCCGCCGCGGCTGGCGACTGTGTCTGGCCACCGCCGGCTGGGGCGCCAGCGGCCCCGCCAGCGGCTCCGCCAGTCGTCGTGGCGCTCTGGCCGCCACTCGCGAGCCATTGCTGGTAATCCGCAGGCTCCATTACGTAGATCCAGCCAATCATGCCCGAATGCTCGGTGCCGCAGTATTCGGCGCAGAACAAGCGGAAGCGGCCGGTCTTCGTGGCCTGGAACCACATGTTCGTGTATCGCCCCGGCAACACGTCCTGCTTGGTACGGAAGTCGGGAATGAAGAAGCTATGGATGACATCCTGAGAGATCATCTGCAGGCGCACCGGGGTGTTCACCGGGATATGCAGCTCGTTGATCTCCTCCGGTCCTTCGGGGTGAATGGCCTTCCACATCCACTGCCGCCCGATGATCCAGACTTCCATCGAGTTCTCAGGCGCGTCGTAGTTCTGGACGTAGACGATCGCCGCCCAGAAGAAGGTGGCGATGGCGACGAGCGTCAGGCCGAAGATCCAGCCTAGCTCCATCTTCGTGTTGCCGTAGACGGGCGTCGGAATGTAGCTCTCGTCGCGGCGGCGATACTTGACCACGAAGATAAGAGTCGCAATCACGATGGCGACGGCAATCAAGGTCGAGGTGATAGTGAGGAACCAGAAGATCAGGTCGACTCTGGGAGCCAGCACCGATGCCTGGTCGGGGAAGATGGGCAAACCCGGCATAAACCTACTCCATCTCAGATATGCACGGCGGCCCGCCTGGGCGCGCCAGACGGCGTCAGGCCCCCGGCGAGGCCTTCCGCGCGTCGCGGCGGAACATGAGGATCATGAAGCCGGCCAACAGGACGAAGGCGATCAGCGAGCCGATGCGCACCGTATTGAGAATTGCCAGGCTGTACTTCCCAATCGCGGGGTCGTACTGGTAGCAGAAGAGCAGCACCTTGTCGACCAACGTTCCAATCTTGCCCTGCGATGAGTCGATAAGCCCCAGACGCAGATCCTGCCCCGAGTAGTTCGGCGCAAACAGATACTTGGACACGTATCCATCCGGCGTCAGCAGCAAGATGGCGTCGGGGTGGACATACTCCTCCGTGGTCTCGTCGTAGGCGTAGCGGAAGCCCACACTGTCGGCCAGTTCCTCGATGGCCGCCTGGTCGCCGGTGAGGAAGTGCCAGTACTTGTCGACGCCTGGGCGCGGGTAGCGATGTTCAAAGGCGAGCTTGGTGCGGCCCGCGTCCTGGGGTGTCTCGCGCGGGTTGATGCTCACCGACACGATGTTGTACTCCTCGCCAATGTTGAAGGAGATCGTCCCCAGCTTCTGCACCAGGTCGTCCAGGATGACGGAGCAGGTATTCTTGCAGTTGTAGTAGTTCAGCGTCAGGATAACCGGCTTGCCATCCTGCATGTAGTCGCCCAGGCTGACCGAGCGCCAGATCTCATCTCGGAAGACCAGGTCTAGCGGAACCTGGGCATTTAGCTTTTGATCCAGGCCCACCTGATCCAGAATCGGCGGCCTGGGTGGCTCGGCGCGCGCCGAACCGGCCAGCATGCCGAGGACAACGAAGGCCAGCCCCAGCGCCCACACGGCCCGCTGCCAGCCGCCTCGCCGCCCATCAAACTTCGCGTTCATACGAGGTCGCAAATCCTTTCCCATAACTCCCGACACCCGCGAACCTGCGTCAACTACTTGCCTTCCGCGGCCGGGACATAGCGCCCGCCATTCGAGTCGGGCGGGGGCGCCTGATTCTGTAGTACGTTTACCAACTCTTCGGCGTCCGTCGCCGACGGCAGTCCCTGGACTACCACAATCTGCATGGCCTGGTTGATCGGAATGTGGGCGATACCGGCATCCTTATCCACCCAGCCATACGTGGTGAGGTCGGCCAGACTCTGGGCGACCATCACCCGATACTCCAGGTTGGGATCCGCGCGCGCCACCACATCGGGCGGCGGCGCCGGGACTGGAGCCGCGGCGACACCCGCCGAGGGGACGCCCACGTTGGCCGGCTCGTTGGAGACCAGGCGCACCACCAGGACGGCGACGCCGAAGGCGATGACCGACACGATCATCAGGCCGACGATGAACGCGATCACCGGCTGGACGTTCGCGCGGTTTGGCTCATGCCCTTCCTCGATGGCTTCGTCGAGCTGGCCCGGCGGCTCGATACCCTGCTCTTGCTCGTAGAGAAGCTCAGGCGAAGGCGACTCCGGCGTATCCTCGGCATCGACGGCGATCTGGATGCCCGGCTTGCCGGACTGGGGAACCTCGCGCCAATTCTCGTAGGGCGGCTGGTCTTCGGAGTTACCAGGGGTATGTTCAGCCATGCGATTCCATCTCCTCTCGAGACACCCGATTGGGTATCGTCCCTAGTGGCCGTGGCCGTGCGAGTTCGGCTGCGGGAGGCGGTGGTCCGACAGGGACAGCAGCGGTCGCCGCTGGAGCTGCCACAGATAGAACGCCAGCCAGAGGCCGCCGATGCCAACGGTCAACACCAGATCGGTCCACGAGATCATCAGGGTCTGGGAGAACTCGGGGTTGACGAGCCAGAGCGTGTTCAGGAACTGCGTAATCACGAGTAGCAGGGCCACGCCCGCCATCGCCCGTGGATTGCGCTTGATGTCTACCGACAACAGCAGCAGGAACGGCACGATGAAACCGGCCACGACGATGGCCAGGGTGACCCACTGCCAGCCGCCGTTGCCGCGCAAGATGTACCACGGCGTCTCCTCGGCGATGTTCGCGTACCACATCAGCAGGAACTGGGAGAAGGCGAAGTACATCCAGATCAGCACCATGGACAGGGCGAAGCCGCCATAGTTTCCCAGGATGCCGGGGTTCATGTAGTCGGCCAGCGGTTCCTTGTCGTAGAACATGGTGACGTTGAGCATGAGGAAGCCGACGGCGGCCACAAACAGCCCGGCGCCGACGATCGCGCCGAAGATGCTCGACACCCAGGTGGGCTGCAAGGTCATCACGTAGTCGATACCGGCGAAGGTTACCGTCAGGATCAGCAGCACCAGGCCGATGCCGCTCAGGTTCTTCATGCGAATGTGATACTTCGGGTCGTTGACACGATCCTCTGCCGACGCCCAATGGTTGAGCAGGAGGGACAGGCCGATCCAGATCGCGAAGTACAGCACGGTGCGAGCGATGAAGAAGGGTACATTGAGGTAGGGCTGCTTGTGCTGGAGCAGCGCGTTGGCGGCTACCGAGTTAGGGTCGGCCCACGGGTAGAGGTAGGGGATGCCGATCCAGATGGGGATGACCAGGACGGCCAGCAGGGGCAGCGTGCGGGTGGCAGCCTCCATGAAGCGCCGCGCCACGGCTGTCCAGGCCCCGCCCGCCTGGTGGTGGAGCATGAGCAGGCCCAGACTGCCCAGGGCCATGCCTAGCCAGAACAGCCAGCCGATGAGGTAGCCACGGTAGAACTGAAGCGGGTCGAGGAACAGCGCGGCCAGGCCGACCACAATGCCGAGCGCGCCCAGAATCAAGGCCCAGCGCTGGATTGAGCTTAACCCACGTGGGGCGGCGTATGTGGTATCCGTCATGGCGAGCCTCCCGCCTCCACCTGTTGCCGTTGTTCGGCTGACATATTCTGGACGTTCACGTTCTGGCTAAACTGGAGCGCGCGGATGTAAGCGGCGATGGCCCAGCGATCCGAGGCGTTGACCTGGAAGGCATAGCTGGGCATGCGGCCCCAACCGGCCTGCATCGCGTTCACGAAATGTCCGGCCGGCGACTCGATCAGCCGCGGATCGTAGAACGAGGGCGGCTGGGGATAGCCGCGCTGAACCACCACGCCATTTCCCACCCCGGTGTAGCCGTGGCACGGCGTGCAGTAGATGTTGTACCGCTCCTGGCCGCGCTCCATCATGGCCATGGTTACGGGATAGGGGAACTCGCTCACCGCGGTACCCTCGGCGTCCTTGCCCGTTTCATAGGCGCTGGTCGGGCTGGCGACGAAGCCGCGGGCGATGGTGTTGGGAACCTGCGGCCGGTTACTCATCTGGTCGCGGAAGAAGGGGTTCTCGTCATAGGAGATGAACTTGGGCTGGGCCGCCATCGTCTGCCAGCTCATCTTGGGGCTGGCGCAGCCGCTCAGCAACACGGCGCCCAGCGCGAGGACGAGCAGGCCCAAGCCCAGGTGGAGACGCGGCCCGGAGCCGAGGCTAGTGCGGGACATCAGACACCTCTTCCGCGCCCAGGCTGGCGAGGAAGCGGCGGGTGTCTTCCTCGTTGAACTGGGGGTCGGTGGCTTCGATGGCCAGGAAGAAGCGATCTTGCGAGGCTCGCTCGAAGCTCTTGATGTTGAACAAGGGGTGATAGGGTCGGGGCAGCCCATTGAGGATGAGCATGCCAAAGACAGCCGCGAAGGCGGCAAACAGGATCGTCATCTCGTAGGATGGGACGACGAACGCGGGCCAGCTGTTCAGCGGCTTGCCGCCGATGTTCATCGGGTATACGCGCAGGTTGACCCACCATTGCAGGGCGAAGCCTGAGATGAGGCCGATCGCGCCGCCGATGAGGACCAGTTCTGGCACGCGGGTGCGCTTGAGGCCCTGGGCCTCGGCCAGTTCGTGGATGGGGTACGGTGTGTGGGTCTCGAACTTGGTGTACCCGGCCGCCGCCGTCTTGCGCGTTGCCTCAATCAGAGGCTCGGCCGCGCCAAACTCGGCCAGCAAGCCGTAGATACCCGGCGTGGACGAGACGTCTGCCAGGGCATGAGTGTCGTGAGCGTGCTCGGTCATCGTCTGAGCCATCGTCTTGCCTCCCCTACTCTCAGTCCGCCGAGCCAGGGGCCGGGGCAACGTCCGCACCCTGCATCATGTCCTCGCGGCCGGCCTGCTTCTTGGTCCCGAGGCGCCACACCAGGTCGCGCATCTCGAACTCAGAGATGGACGGCAGGAAGCGGAAGAACAGGAACACGAACATGATGAACATGCCGATCGTGCCGAAGAACAGGCTGTAGTCCCACACTGTCGCCGAGTAGTTGCCCCACGCGGCCGGCAGGAAGTCGCGGGACAGGCTCTGGACGATGATGTTGAAACGCTCGAACCACATGCCGAAGTTGATGAACATCGCCACGATCCACAGCAACAGCGGTGTATAGCGTACTTTGGTGAACCACAGCGACTGTGGGACGACGATATTGCACAGGATCATCAGCCAGAAGACGACGGCGTAGGGGCCAAAGGGCCGCGCGATGAAGTACTGGTAGATCTCGTACTCATTGCCGCTATACCAGGCGCTGAAGTACTCCATGAAGTAGCCATAGGCCACCACCAGCCCGGCCACGAGCATGATCTTGCCCATGTTGTTGAGGTGGCGCGCGGTGATGTAGTCCTCCAGGCCGTACAGCTTGCGTAGCGGGATCATCAGCGTCAGCACCATCGCGAAGCCGGCGTAGATGGCGCCCAAGACGAAGTAGGGCGGGAAGATGGTCGCGTGCCAGCCGGGGATGACCGACGTGGCGAAGTCGAAGCTCACGACGGTGTGGACGGACACCACCAGCGGCGTCGAGATGGCCGCCAGCAGGAAGTAGGCGCGCTCGAAGCGGAACCAGTGGCGCGTCGAGCCATTCCAGCCCAGGGCGAAGATGCCGTAGGCGCGCTGCACCCAGAGGTTCTTGGCGCGGTCACGCAGCGTGCCCAGGTCGGGGATGAGGCCGACGAACCAGAAGAGGGCCGACACCGTGGCGTAGGTTGAGACGGCGAACACGTCCCAGATCAGCGGGCTACGGAACTGCGGCCAGACACCGAAGTTTGTCGGATAGGGCATCATCCAGAAGTCGAACCACGGTCGCCCCGTATGGAGCAGAGGGTAGATAGTCGCCGCCATGACGGCGAACAGTGTCATCGCCTCGGCAACGCGGTTGATGGACGTGCGCCACTGCTGGTAGAAGAGCAGCAGAATGGCGGAGATGAGCGTCCCGGCGTGGCCGATACCGATCCACCAGACGAAGTTGATGATGTCGAAGGCCCAGCCGACGGGGACGTTGTTACCCCAGACGCCAGGGCCGCGAATCAGCAGCCAGGTAATCGCCAGCATCATCAGGTTGAAGCCGAGGAAGCCGGCGATGAAGCCCACGAACCAGAAGAGCGGTGTCTTGCGCGTTAGCACGATACCGCTGATTTTGGCTGTAATGCCTGCGTCCGTCAGGCCTGGCGCGACTACGGCCGCCGCGCCGCTATCGTCCGTGGTCGTGAAACCGTTGGGCGTAGCCAGGGCGTGGGTCTTCTCTTCAAGTTCCTGGATACCTGGAGGCTTACTTGCCATGGTCCCACTCCGTTCGGGAACTAGCCGTGCTGCTCGACCAGCTCAGGGTTCGGGTTGCGAATCGCGGCCAGGTAGGTGGTGCGAGGGCGGGTATTCAGCTCCTGGAGCATCCCGTAGTTGAGCGGCGATTCCTTGCTCTTGGCGACCGCGCTGTCGGGATCGTTCATGTTGCCGAAGGTGATGGCAGCGGTAGGACACACGGTCTGGCACGCTGTCATGACCTCACCGTCGCGAACGACACGCCCTTCGCGGCGCGCAGTGATGTCGGCGGCGCGAATGCGTTGCACGCAGTAGGTACACTTCTCCATCACGCCGCGCGAGCGGACGCTTACCTCGGGGTTGTGGACCATGCGTAGCACAGACGGCGCGTTGTAGTCGGTGTATTGCAGGTAGTTGAAGCGGCGCACCTTGTACGGGCAGTTGTTGGAGCAGTAGCGCGTCCCGATGCAGCGGTTGTAGGCCATGTCGTTGAGGCCGTCGGCGCTATGGACGGTCGCGGCGACCGGGCACACCGGCTCGCAGGGCGCATTCTCGCACTGCATGCAAGGTCGAGGCTGGAAGTAGGACTCGGGGTTTTCCGCCGAGCCGGTGTAGTACTGGTCAATCTTGAGCCACTGCATGACGCGGCCCACCTGTACCTGACCCTTGCCGACTACGGGAATATTGTTCTCGGACTGGCACGCCGACACACAGGCGTTGCAGCCGATGCACAGGCCCAGGTCGATGGTCATGGCCCACGCATAGCCGGGATACTTCCAGTGGCCCGGATACATGCTGAAGTCGTTCTCGACCGCCGCGGCTGCGGCCGGGCTGATCTCGCCACGCGCCTTTAGGTAGTGATGCTCGTCGTGGGCGAACTCGGGTTCCTTGACGAACTCCTCGAGGGTCGCCGACCGCACCAGATTCCGGCCGACCAGCGTGTGCTGCATCTGGGTCGTCGCCAGGGCGTAGCTCGTGCCCAGCGCGTGCATTTCCAGGCCCGCGTCGAACCACACAGGGTTGGCGGCGCGGATGGCGTAGGCGTCGAAGCCGACATCCTGGGCGACGGGGCCAGCGCCGCTTCGCCCGTAGCCCAGATAGACGCTGACCGAATTCTCTGCCTGGCCGGGCTGGATGAACACCGGCGCCTGGACTGTGCCGCCGCGATAGCTCAACTCAACCACATCGCCGTTCCGCAGCCCCTCGTGCTCGGCGAGGCGCGGGCTGATGAAAGCGGCATTGTCCCAGACTAGCTTCGATGTGGGATCAGGTGTTTCCTGCAACCACGCATTGGGGGCGAAGCGCCCATCGTAGAGGTTCGGCGCCGGCAGATAGACGATCTCCAACGCCTCGGCCGGGGCAGTGGGGCGGGGTAGAACCTGGCCCGCCAACGGCCGCGCTGTCACCTGCACGGGTTTCAGCGCGCTGTCGGGTACGGTTCCCTCGCGCACCGCCTTTTGCCAGAAAGCATCGAAGCCAGTCGCCGCCTGGGGCTTCCAGGTCTCCTGGACAATGTCATACGTGGCTCGCCCGCCTTTCCCGTTGATGACATCAATCACCTCGCTGGGGGTGCGGCCATCGTACAGGGGCGCGATCATCGGCTGGATGATGGTGGCCGTGCCGTCGAAGGCGCGGGCATCGCCCCAGGCCTCCATGTAGTGGGCGGCCGGTACCTTCCACTGGCACAGTTGCGTCGTCTCGTTGTTGTAGAGACTCAGGTGCGCCCGCAGCGCTGCTTTCGCCAGCCGCTCCTTGAAACCCAGGTCGGCCGGGGCATCGTAGACCGGGTTGCCCTCGAGGATGATGAGGACGTCCACCTGACCGGCGTCGAGATCGGCGGCCAGCGCCCTGAGGCCTTCCAGTTGGTCCGACGGGTCGGCGACGACGGGGTCGGTGTAGGTGACGGTCGTGCCCGCGTTGCCCAACGTCTGATTCATCAGGTGGGCAATGGCATGCACGGCGGCGGGCTGTCCCGCGCCCGCTATCACCACTGATCGGCCGCGATGCTCTTGCAGGTCACGGGCTACGGCCGTGACCCATTTGGCGGGGATGCTGGCCGGCAGGCTGGCCGAGGCATCGACGGGCGCGCCGATGGCCACCGCCACCGCCCGCGCGTAGGCCTCCACATCCGAGGCGCGCATGGGCAAGCGATTGTCGGCGGCCATGCCGCTGATACTGGGCATGCTCTCGACGACGTAGGCGCGGTTCATGCCGCCGGGGCCTTCCTTCGTCGCGCGGCGGCGTGCCCAGTCGCGGGCGTAGCGCAGCTTGCCCGGCCCGAAGCCCATGAAGTCGGCATCCAGGGACAGGATGACGTCGGCGCGGTCGAGGTTGTATATCGTCTCTACAGCGCGACCGAAGGCCAGTTGCGCGCCGGCGTAGGCGTTGTTGGCGCTGAGCGGCTCATACTGGACCCACTTCGCCTGGGGCAGCGCGGCGATCATCGCCTTGAGTTGGGCGGCCAGGGTGGGCGAGGTCACCGTCTGCGTCAGGACCCGTAGCCCTGCGCCCTGCTTGGCCTTCTGAGCGTCGATCGCCGTTGTCAGGGCGCGCGAGAACTGGTCCCAGGTGGTGATGCGACCGTCCTGGGTGAGGGTCTGCATGCGTTCGGGGTCGTATAGATTCAGCACGGAGGCCTGGGCGTAGACATCCGTTGCGCCGAGGCTCGCCCCGCTCTCGGGGTTGCCCTCGACTTTGGTCGGACGGCCCATGTTGCTCTCGACCAACACCGGCATGGCGTACCCGCCGAGGGGCATGGCCGAGGCGAAGAAGAGGGGGCGGCCCGACTGGATGTTCTCCGGCTGCCGCACGTAGGGCACGAGCTTGCTGCCGGGCGGCGAACAGGCCGCCAGGCCAGCCAGGGCGAAGGATGCGCCCATGAGCTTGAGGAAGGCGCGGCGGCTGACGCCGTCGGGCCAATAGGCGGCCAGACGCGGAAACTCGCGCTCCAGTGTCTCGCGGAACTGGGGGGTATCGGCCAACTCATCCAGGCTGCGCCAGTATTCCTTGCCCTTCGAGGCCTTGAGCTTGGCGCGGATGGCGGCGAGATCCAGGCTGTTCTCAGTAGTCATGGGCGTTACCTGTGGCAAGTCGAGCAGCTAACGAGGCTCTCGATCTTGTAGTCTGCGACGAGCTGGGCGCCGACGACCGCCTGATTGGCCGGTGGCACGTAGTTTACGTTGAACACCTCGGACTTGGGGCGGACGAACTGGGCCGGGTTGAAGTGGCAGGTGATGCAATACTCCATACTCATCGTCTCGGCCTTGAACATGCCGTTCATCTCGTCGACCTGCCCGTGACACGTCGTACAGCCAACCCCCTTCGCCACGTGGATGCTGTGGTTGAAGTAGGCAAAATGGGCCGTGTCATAGACCTTGGTCCAGATGATGGGCTTGCCCGTCGCCCAGCTATCTCGCACCGGGGCCAGGTAGGGGCTATTGGCCCAGATATACTGGTGGCAATTCATGCACGTCTGGGTGGAGGGCATGCCGGCATTGTCGCCGGTCTCGGCCGAGGTGTGGCAATAGCGGCAATCGATACCGTCATCGCCGACGTGGTGCTTGTGGCTGAACTGCACGGGTTGCGGCCGGTTCACGCCCAAGAAGGTCACGTAGGACGACCGCTGGTAGGCCATGAGTATCGCCAGGACAAGCCCAGCGCCCAGCACCAGACCAAGAATGGTGAACCGCGATAGGCTGTTGGCGCCGGGGCCAAAGATTTGAGGCATCGACGAGTCCTCTCCTGGGCAAGACGACGCGAGAAGCAGACCGTGCTCCCACGACCTGGCCTGTCATGGGAACCACCGTGACGTCGGCTGTCGCCAGGGGTCACGGGTAGGGCTACGAATGGAACGGATTATACGAGATTGCCTGGATCAGGCAAGGCAAATCGGGGTGTTTCAGAAAGAATTGCGAGGCAATTATGAGAAATCGGTTAGAATAACTCCAGGCGACATTATACCCTACCGGCTGAGAGAGGCAAACGTGGCAGCGCCCGATTCTGAGGTTTCTGGCTATTTAGACCCAATTCTGACCCAACTTTGACTTTACCGTACTGCCCGCTGCCGATTGGCTCGTTCGGGAAGTTGGGGTACAATACGCTCGCTATACGCGCTGGTCACCGGTCTGTGGAGCCGACTAGCATGAAGACGGAATGGACCAACCGCCGCATCGCCACGGCTACCCTCACCATCCTGATCATCCTGGCCCTGGCCGTGGCTGTGTATCAGGTGCGCGACACGTTGATTCTCGTCTTCGTCGGCATCATCTTCGCCCTGGCGATTCGGGGGCCGGTGGACATGCTGCATAAATACCTGCGGCTACCCCGCGCCTTGGCCATCCTGGTGGTCCTGGTCCTGGCCCTGGTCCTCATCCCCATCCTGCTGGTTTCCCTGGCGCCGGCGCTCATCGACTCGGTCAAGACCGTGCTACCGGTCGCGGCGAGTGGCTACGCTGACCTGGCGTCCCGCTTCCCGCTGCCCAGTTCATTCCAGTTGAGCGCGGACGCCCTCTTGACCCAGGTCTCCGACTACCTCAGCCAGAACAGCGGCACAATTCTAAGCTCGGCGTTGGGCCTCGGCTCGACCGTGCTCGCCATGCTGTTCAACACCGTCACCATCGTCCTCCTCGGCACGCTATGGATGTTGGAGCAGAGTAGCATCGACCGCTTCGTCGTGGCTCTCGCACCCACCGACCAGCAGACCACGGCGCGCCGCATCCTGTACCGCATTGAGCATCAGGTCGGCGCGTTCCTGGTGGGCCTGATTCTGGTGGGCATCGTTACCGGCATCATTATCGGCGTGGGCTACTTCATCCTGGGGCTGCGCCTGGCGCTGGCGCTGGCGATCCTGGGCGGCATGCTGATGATGATTCCCATCCCCGGCATTGGCGCGATTCTGACCGCCACCTTTGTCGGGCTGGCCTCCTTTGCCGATTCTCCCACCCGCGCGTTGATAGCCGTCGTGTTCACCATTGTCGTTTTCCAGGTGATGAATATGATCGTCTTTCCGAAAATCATGGGGTCGGCGGTGGGCATCAGCACCCTGGGTGTCATCCTATCGTTGATGGTCTTCGTCGCGCTCTTCGGAGGGGTTGGCGCGATTCTGGCCGTGCCACTGGCCGCCATCATCCAGATTCTGGTGGACGAGTTGATCATCCAACCCCACGACGATCGGGAGACCAGCCTGCGCCACTATGTTGAGGACGCAGCGCTGTCGATGCTAGAGACCGATACACCGCCGCCGCGCCCCTCTAAGTCGGCAGCCAAGCCCGGTGAGGGCAACTGACCCCTATTCCCCTGGATGAGCGTCATGACCACACATCCCCAGCCTCAGCCCGCCCTGCGCGTGGCATTTCAGGGAGAGCGCGGCGCGTTCTCCGAAGCCGCCGCCATCGACTACTTCCCCACCGAGATTGAGCCGGTCCCCTGCGCTGAGTTCGACGACGTGTTCCGCGCCGTGATTGACGGCGCGTGTGAGCGGGGCATCGTGCCTATCGAGAACTCTCTCGGCGGCTCCATCCACCGCAACTACGATTTGCTGCTGCGTCACCAGCTCGTCATCATCGGCGAGGTGAACCTGCGAGTCGTGCACAACCTGATCGCCCTGCCGGGGGTCGATCTGGCGGACGTGCGGCGGGTCTACTCCCATCCGCAGGGCCTGGCCCAGTGCGAGGGGGCCATCGACCGCCTGGGGCTAGACCGCGTGCCAACCTACGATACGGCGGGCAGCGTCAAGCTGCTGCGCGAGCAGGGCATCCGCGACGGTGCGGCCATCGCCAGCCGCCGCGCCGCCGACGTGTACAGCATGACGATTCTCATGGCCGGCATCGAGGACGACCAGGAGAACTTCACGCGCTTCCTGGTTCTCAGCCGCGAGACCCCCCCACCACCGGCGGTGGACGTGCCCGCCAAGACGTCCCTGGTGTTCGCCGCCGCGAACGTACCGGGTAGCCTGTTCAAGGCGCTGTCGGTGTTCGCGCTGCGCGACATCGACCTCACCAAGATCGAGTCGCGCCCGCTGAAGGGCAAGCCGTTCGAGTACTACTTCTACCTGGATTTCGCCGGCAGCATGGCCGAGTTGCGTTGCCAGAAGGCCCTCGACCACCTGGCGGAGTACGCCAGCTTCGTGCGCGTTCTGGGCAGTTATCCCCGCGCCAGTTGGTAAGGGGGTAGCGACATGGATGTCAGGGGATTGTCAGTCGCCAGCCTGGCCGACCAGTGTCAGGAGGAGACGGCCCGCTACCTGCGGCGCGAGGGCGGGGAGGGTGTCGGCTGCTTCGAGCTGTTCCGACGCGCGGTGGCCGCCCGCGACGGGCAGGCCTGGGAGCGGGTCATCACCCAGTATCGCCGCATCGTGCTGGCCTGGGTGCGCCACCACCCGATGCGCGCCGTGGTCAACGCGAGCGATGACGACTGGATCAACGAAGCCTTCGCACGTTTCTGGCGAGCCGTGTCGCCCGATCGCTTCGCCCAGTTCCCCAACCTGGCGGCCGTCCTGCGCTACCTCAAGATGTGCGTCCACAGCAGCCTGATGGACGAGGCGCGCGCCAGTGAGGCCCAGCACGTGACGCCCATCGACGATGCGGTGGACATGGCGGCTCCGCTGGATGTGGAGGCGGCGGCGCTGAGCGCGGCGAGGGCGAACCGCTTCTGGCAATCGATTCAAGATGAGCTACAGGACGAGGTCGAGCGGCTGGTAGTGTATCTGTCGTATGCGCTGGACCTCAAGCCGGGGGAGATTCAGGCCCGCTACCCCGAGCATTACGCGAGTGTCGCGGACGTGTACCGCATCAAGCGCAACGTTCTCGAACGGCTGCGACGCAGTGACGAGATTCGAGCTTTTCTAGGATGAATATGCGAATTTCTGGCGCACGCGCGTTCTCTCTAGTGAAAGCTGAGAGGGGGAACCGCGCATGAGTCACACGCACCAAGAGTCGATTGCGCCGGAGGACATCCTGGCCTTTGTCGATGGCGACGCACCGCCCCGAGTCGCGGCCACGATTCGCGCCTGCCCGACGTGCGCCGCCCTGGCGCAGGAGTACACCGCCACCGAGCGCGGGCTACGCCACAGCCTGTATCGTTTCGATTGCCCCCCGCCCCACCAGTTGGGTGACTATCACCTGGGCTGGCTACCCACCGCCGAGCGCGTCGCCATCGCGACCCATCTGCGCATGTGCCCCCGCTGTAGCGCCGAGATGCATACCCTGCGCGCTTTCATGGCCGATGAAGTCGTGGTCGAAGCGACCCTCGCGGAGCGAGCGCGGCGCGTCATCGCCACTCTCATCCCACCGCGCCCCCAGGGCGCGCTGATGGGCGTGCGCGGCACGGTGGAGGGGGACCAGCGCCTGTACGAGGCCGAGGACCTGGTCGTCGCCCTGGACATCAGGGCGGCGAAGACAACATCACGCGGCGCTATCAACGGGCTGGTATACACCGTGGGGGACGTGGAACCGCTATGGGCGGGGCGGGCCGTTCGCCTGTCGCCGGCCACGGATCAGGAGCGAGTCACCCAGCTCGACGAGGCGGGTGGCTTCGCCCTCGACCAGCTCCCCTCCGGCGCGTATCGTCTGGAGGTGGAGCTGGCCGACTGTACTCTGGTGATCCCAGAGGTTCTGGTTCGCTAGACCTGCTTGAGGAAAATGGTCGGCGCGTCGAGGGGACCGTCAGGGTCGGCGGCGTTGCCCAACAGCGCGCCAAAGCCGACGACGGTCGTCAGCACCTGATGCGCGGCCAGGCCTGGGTTCGCCGCCCAGGTCTGGGCCGCGATGCCCGCTACAAAGGGCGTCGCGAAGGATGTGCCCGACCAGTAGGCCAGGCCCGTGGTGTTTCGCGTGTGGGCCAGGTCTGGGTAGCGTTCCGCGCTGTAGATGCCCACCACCGCATCAATGGGCGGTTTCGGTGGCGCCGACTCGTCTACCTGTAGCTCCCCCGTCGGGTTACCGAGGTCGATGTGAGCGTCGCCGCCATAGATCGCCACGCCATTGCGCGGGCCGCCTACGTCGGCCTTGTTTGAGTACAGCGACGGTTTGGCAGCCGTGTTGACCGCCGCCACCCCCAGCACCCCCTCGTAAGCCGCGGGCGGGCGCGTCAGCGGGCGACTGCCTGGCCCTCCCCTGAAGTCGTTGCCGGCGGCCGCGACGATGAGTATCTGGTCGGGATAGCTGCGGGTCAGCCAGTCGATCACGTCGCGCAGGCTGGCGTCGAGGGGGCCTAGCACGCGACAGGCCGCCTCCCAGCGGTTCATCAGCTGGCGCGGCGCGCGGTGGCTATTGGGCAACCAGCGGCTCAGACGGCGGTCGCCGGCTGGCACGTCGATGAACAGGCTCAAGTTGACGACGAGGCGACGCCTCGGCTGGTCCTTGAGATAGATGTCAGGTAGACTGCATAGGGTAGTGACCAGTGAGTACAGATCGCCTGTGCCATACTGGTTGAGCACGCGGTACAGATGGATGTTGGGGACGGGGACGAAGTCGGCGATGAGGCCCGCCACGAACAGGCCGTGGTCACTGATCGGAATGCGGAAGTCGCGGGTGGCAGCGTCGGGGTCGGCGTTGTAGTTGGGATCGATCTCTGGCAGCCCGACGAAGTACGCCTCGCTCATCGGTAGGGCCGCCTCCTTGAGCGCGTGGGCAGCCACCTCGGTCAGCCGGGGATTCAGATTCGCCCGCGCCGCCCGATCGAGGTCTGCGTCGGACGGTCGAGTATCCAGTACCGCGACGACGATCTCGGCGTCACTCTTGTGGCTTGCCCGCATCGCCTCATAGGCTGCGCTGTCCACCTCAGCGTGGAGCCGGCCTTCGCCCGCTCTGACCGGCGTGGGGACAGAACCCGGCCCCCCGCAGGAGTGAGGGCCACTCACACCGAGCCAGTTGGGGCCGACGCTGCGCACACGAAACGCCACATCGTCCATCCCCGGCGTCTGCCAGCGTGGCGCGTGGCGGTTGAGTAGCAGGACCAATTCCCGCACGACCCCGACACGGCCGTCGTATCGGTCGCTTTGGCCGTCGGGGCGCGGCGCATGAATGGCGTAGAACAATAGCGTCCGCGTTTCGCCATCGGCGACCGGTAGTTGCAGGTATGGCCTCAGGACCGGGTCCTGGTCCACCCTGTCCAGGCGATGAAGCGGCTCGAGGGTTACCTGGCGGCGGGAATCGCCGCGCTTGTGTCGCTGGCGAAGCATTGTCGGCGTCAGATCCCGCTGTAGACGGTCCTGGTCGCGGGGCTTGGGGTAGTCGGCCTCCAACACCTGGGCAATCAGCGGGTTGAGCGTCCTGCGCACGGCCTCGTACAGCCGCGCCGGCGGCACGGGCTGCTGAGTGGAGACGACGACGCAAATCTCGTTGGGGACATAGTTGATCGGCTTTTGCTCAACGTCGTAGGGGTTCACGAGCCTACCTCCTCTGTATCTGGCACGTTCGCGGGATGGAGTGCGGCGGGGGCATCACCCGCCCCGATGAGTTGGAACGGCGCCCAGAAATAGGGATGCACGCCGTGGTCGTCAAGCAGCGTCAGCTGGGCCTCGCGCAGCGCCTCGCTCTTGGCCCGGCCGTCGCGCAGCGCCTGATAGAAACGCCGCATCAGGTCGGCGGCGGCCCGGTCCTGCACCTGCCACAGACTCTGGACCAGCGTCACCGCGCCGGCGTGGAGAAAGCCCCGACTCAAGCCCACCAGTTCGTCGCCGCCTGTGACGACGCCCCGCCCCGTGTCGCACGCGCTCAGCGTCACCAGCGCGCCTTCCAGGTCCAGGTTGAGCACGTCGGACAGGTTCAGCGGTCCGTCGGCCAGCGCCACGTGGGCGAAGGTCGGGTTGTCCAGGCGCGGTTCGCCGTGGGCCGCCAGGTGGAGGACGCCATGCTGGCTCTGGCGGGCGAGTAAGGTCGCGCGCGTCGCGCCGTCCTCCACGTAGCTCTCGCCGCCGAGCAGCGCGACGACGGCTCGCGCCTCCTCCAACACGTAGGGCAACTGCCCGTGCTGACTGTAGGCCAGCACCAGCGCGCTGCTCGGTGGCCGGGCAGCGGCCTGCGCGCACAGGTGCAGCAGCCGGCTGGATGGGCAGTAGGACACATCCCAGCCCTCGATGAGGTAGCGCGTCCCGTCGTGCAGGGCGTGGAAGGGAACGGTATGGGTGACGCCATAGGGTACGACGACGACGCGCTCGTAGGCCGCCAGACGGCTGGTCAGCGGGCGTAGGAGCCTGTCGTGCAGGGCTTGCAGGAGGCGGCGGGCCGTCGCGGCCAGGCTGCCGAGGGGCCGCCGCTGCGCCGCCGCCCAGCTGCTGGTCTCCAGGTTGAGTCGCCAGTTACGCACCAGCGTCTCGATTTCGGCAGCGCACACCTCCAGCGGCACAACCTCCAGCCCGCCCTCCGTGACAACAAAAACAACGGCGCGCTGGGTGTCGATGTAGTACTCTAGCAGGATGGTTCGCGCGTCCAGCGTCGGCCGCACTGCCTGCCACGACCCCGGCGCCGCTTCGCCGTCCAGACCCTCGTCCTCCACGGCGAGACGCTCCAGCAGGCGGTTCATGTCTCGCTCGCGGGCAGCCATCCCCGCCCGCAGCGCGGCCTCGTCCATCGTCGATAGCTCGCCCTCGTCCGTGTCGCTCTCACTGACCAGTGTGCCCAGGCGGTGGCTGTACAGGCGGCTGTAGAACCAGTTGTACTCCTCCCGCAGGCGAGCGACCTCATCAAGCAGTGTCTGGTTGGCCGGGCGGCGCGCACGCAGGCGCACGTCGGCGTGGCTGGCGAGGTAATCGGCCAGCGAGCGGGATTTGGCGCGCTCGAGGCAGGCGAACGCGGCCGCGACGTCGCCCAGCCGTAGATAGCACGCCAGGGCATCCCGATACACCTGCAACTTGTCATCGAGAAAGTAGGGACTCAGCTCGAAGGGCAGCCGCCCCTGAACGCGCTCGATGCTGCGCATGGCCGACTCGTAAGCGGTGACCGCGGCCCCGAAGTCCTGGCGGCTCTCGGCCAGGTTGCCCGACAAGTGCGACACCTCTTGCACCAGCCACGGCACGTCGAGACTCTCGGCCAGGGCCAGCGCGGCCGGGGCCAGGCGAGCCGCCTCATCTGCCAGGCCGAGGTGGGCCGCCGCGCGGGCCGCGAGAAGCTCAGCCTGGGCGCGACGCAGTGGCAGGCCGCGCTCGGTGAACAGGCTTGCCGCCTGCCGCGCCTGGTCCAGGGCAGCCGGCCATTCCTGTTCGTGGCGGTGGAGCTGGCCGCGATACAAGGCCACCGTGGCCGACTGGGTCGTCAGACCCGCCGCCGCGAACACCTCGGCGGCGATTTGCAGCTGGGACAGGGCAGCCGGGGCATCGCCCTGGCGAATCAGCGCCAGGGCATCGTATACGCGGGCGCGGGCCGCCTCGGTGGGCGAGCCGAAGGCCTCGAACCGACCCGCCAGGTCCTGCGCCAACTCCAGGGCGCGGTCGTCCAGGTTCAGGTTCAGATAGCACTCGATCAGGCTGAAGGTGGCAAGGGCGGCCTCAAAGGGCTGGTTGCCCGCGTACTGGCCGGCGATGGCGTCGCCGTACAAGCGCAGCGCGCGGGCATAGTGTCCCTGCCCCGCGTAGACGTCGGCGATATTCTGATCCTGGAGTAGGACCGACAGCATCTGGCCGTGGCGCGCGAAGGTCGCCCGCGCCGCCTCGTGCAGGCATAGCGCAGTCTGAAAATCGCCGCGTAGCAGCAGCACGGTCGCCTTGTTGGCCTGGGCCTTTGCCGAGCGAATCTCGGCGGCGTCGGCCAGAGTGGGGTCGCTCGCCTGGGCGCGCTCAAAATAGCCGAGGGCGTCGTCGTACAGCCCTAGCGCCCCATCGTAGTTGCCAATCTCTTGCGAGACCGTGGCGGCGTTGAGGCATAGCCCGGCGGCGCGCAGCCACTCACCGTGGCGGACGAGGATGGCGCGCGCCGGCTCGACGACGGCCAGGGCGGCCGCCCCCTCGCCGACGTAGTGGGACGAGAAGAGCCAGCCGATGCGCGTCCTGGCCCAGCCCACCTCATCGCCCAGCGCCTGGAAGGCTCGCCCCGCGTCGTCCAGATAGGCGCGCGCCGCCTGATGGCGGCCCAGCAAACGTAGCGCATCGCCCTGAGCCATCAAGCCCAGGGCGGCGTGGCGTGGCTGCCCGGCCAGGGCCGCCGCCATGCTCAGCGTCTCGGCCACCGTGAGGGATACCAGGGGGTCAATGCCCCAATAGCGTTCGGCCTCAGCTTTGAGAAAGCGCAGGAAGGCCTCGACGTCCAGGCCCGGTAGCTGGGCCGCCAGGTAGCGTCGCCGCTCCGGCTCTTCCCTCAATTCGAGCACATGCCCGAGGACTGCGCCAGACTCCATCCGTGGCTCCTCATCTGCGCCTCAGGCGCGCATCCTGAGGTGTGGGGGGAATGAGGGGTGTGAGCGAATTCTAGCCGCTTGCCAGATGTGGTCAAGGTCCGTGCGCGAATTTCCCGCCCCGTTGCGTTCATAGGGGCAGATAGCTGTTATCGGCACGAGTAGCGCGGAGAGATGAGTATGCACACGACGGCAACCCTGGCCGACGAGACGACGGCGTGGGGCATCTTCCAGTCAGCAGCCAGGACCCTCTCCCTGTGGCAGCGCCCCGCGCGAGAGACAAAGTCCACACCAGCATTCCCGCGTCGCGTGACCGGCGCCGCCCCCATCGCCCCCCCGTCGGGCCTGATCACTCTCCTTTTCACCGACATCGAAGGCTCCACCGACCTGGTGCGACGGCTGGGCGATGAGTACGCGCCCCTCCTGCTCGCCCACGAGCGGCTGCTGCGGCGAGCTGCGCGCGCCTGGTGCGGCTACGAGGTTGACTCCCAGGGCGATGCATTCCTGTTCGCTTTCCAGGATGTCGCCGACGCGGTGTCCGCCGCCCTGCGCATGCAGTGGGATATCGCTAGCACGCTGCCTGAGGTGCGAGTGCGGATAGGCGTCCACAGCGGGGAGCCGAGCCTCGTCGATGGCCGCTACATCGGCCTGGACGTGCATCGCGCGGCGCGGGTGGCGGCGGCAGCGCACGGCGGTCAGATCATCCTGTCGGATACGGCCTACGATCTCGTCGCCAGCCAGATGCCTGAGGCGGCGACGGCGCGCGACCTGGGTGAGCATCGTCTCAAGGACCTGCACCGCCCGCGCCGCCTGTATCAACTGTTGGCGCCTGGCCTGCCCGACGCCTTCCCGCCGCTCCGTACCCTGAACGCCCACCGCCACAATCTGCCCACTCCGACCACCCCCCTGGTCGGGCGGCAGGTGGAGACTCGCCGCCTGAAGGCGTGGCTGGCCGAGACGGCCACGCGGCTGGTGACGCTGACCGGCCCTGGCGGCGTGGGCAAGACTCGCCTGGCCTTGCAGGCAGCCGCCGAGAGCGTGGCCGATTATCCCGATGGGGTGTTCTTCGTCCCTCTGGGCGACGTGCGCGAAGCCCACCGCGTTGGCGCAGCCATCGCCCTGGCCCTCGACCTGACGGTGGCCGGGGGCCAGGCGGCCCTGGACGTCGTCACGGCGCATCTGTGTCAGCGGCGCGCCCTCCTGGTGCTGGATAATTTCGAGCAGGTCACGGCCGCCGGGCCGGATGTCGCGACCCTCCTGGCAGCCGCGCCTGGCGTCAAGGTTGTGGTGACCAGCCGCGTGATCCTGCGCGTCTATGGCGAGACTGAGTTCAACGTGCCCCCCTTGAGCGCGCCAGCCGAGGGCGACAGCCTGACCCGCGAGTCCCTCGCCCGCTATCCGGCGGTCGAACTGTTCGTGCAGCGAGCGCAGGCGGTGCGGCCCGACTTCGAGCTGACCTCCGACAATGCCCTGGCCGTGGCGGCGATCTGCGACATGCTAGACGGCCTGCCCCTGGCGATTGAGCTGGCCGCCGCGCGTAGTCGGCTGTTGTCGCCCCAGGCCATCCTGGCCCAACTTCAGGTTGGTCGCTTGCAGACCCTGTGTCGCGGGATGCTCGATCTGCCGGCGCGGCAGCAAACCCTGCGCGCCAGCATTGACTGGAGTCACGACTTGCTAGGGGAAACGGGGCGAGCCGTGTTCCGCCGTCTGGCGGTCTTCAGTGGCGGCTTCAGCCTGGACGCCGCTGTGGCCGCATGCGCCGACGGTCCACTGGCAGGGCCTGGCGGCCTGACGCCCGCCGACGTTGTCGACGCCGTTGAAGCCCTGCTCGATGCGAGCCTGCTACGTCCCCACGGCGACCCCCAGGGCGAGGCGTGCTTCGCCATGCTCGAGACGGTGCGCGAATACGCCCTGGAGCGTCTCGTCGACGCCGGCGAGCGCGCCCTGGCCGAGGCTCGCCACGCCACCCTCGGTGCGCCCGCGCGCCGACCACGACAGGCGTCGGCCGCGCGCGTCGCCCCGACGCCGGGCGGCCGACCCCCGCTCAACTTCGTGGCCTGGGTGAGCAAGCTGCCGCGCAGCGGGGCGACCACCGCGACAGGAGTGCGCAGGCTGGTGGCGCGGGGCGTATGACCGCGTGACTGGCCGCGCCGAGCGGCGCGCGGGCGCCCCCGACGCCGCCGAGCCTTGCACCTCACAGGCCGTCTACATCCCTGACACGTTTCAGTCGTCACCTGTCATATCGACTACCAGCGCCGTCCAGGATTGGGGATGCGCGCCGAGGCCCGCGCCGGTCAGCGGGTTGTAGTATTCCCAGAAGCCTGCTGCCGCCACCAGCGCGAAGGAGCGGGCCGCGAGCTGGTCCGCCACATCGCGGTAGCCGTAGCGCCGCAGGCCGTGGTACAGCAGCCAGTTGAGGTGCATCCAGCACGGGCCGCGCCAGTAGCGGTCCGGGGCGAACAGCGGCTCGCTGAGGGCGACGGTGGGGACCGGGTAGGGGGGCCAGAACTCGGCGGGGTCGGTCAGGCGGGCGACGAGGCGCGCAGCCTGCGCCGCCGTCGGGATGCCGGCGAACAGGGGCACGAAGGTGGTGGCGGCCGTCTTCGCCAGGGGTGTCTCGTCCGGTCCCGCCAGGTCGCGGTAGATGCCCGCCGCCTCGTCCCAGCAGCGGGCCTGGATGGCGGCGGCTGTCAGGTCGGCTTGCCGACGGTAGCGCGCGGCGTCCTCGGTGCGGCCGAGGGCGGCGGCCAGCCGCGCCGTGCAGGCCAGGCTGTTGTGATAGAGGGCGTTCAGGTCACACGACTCAACGTTGAACAGGCCCGCCGCCTGCACGGCCTGGATGTCGTAGTCCAGCGCAGCCAGCCTGGCGACGAGGGCCATACGCGCCTGGCGGCTCTCGACGTCGCTGGGCGCGCTCAGGCCCATCGGCCCATCCCAGGCGGGCGCGGCGTCCCAGCCCGTCTCCCAGGGGTGGATGAGGCTGACCAGGGCGTCGCCGTCGGGGTCGCGGCGGCGTTGCCACCAGGCATGGTAGGCTTGCAGGGCGGGGTAGACGCGGGCCACGAAGGCCAGGTCGCCGGTCACAGCGTAGACGCGCTCGACGGCGTGGGCGATGACCGGCGGCTGGGTGATGGTGCTGCGGTCCTCGTGGCCCCACAAGGGCATGCCCAGGCCATCCCAGTAGGTCATGTGGGGGACCATGCCCGCGTCGGGGCCGCTGGTAAGCTGGTGGGCGAGTAGCGCCTCGATTTCATCCTGCGCCAGGGCCGGATCGAAGTGGGTGTTGACGATGGCGTGGAAGCACGAGTCCCACAGCCATTGCTGCTCGTAGGTCATGGGAGCGGGGCGGATGTAGCGATGGCCGTCGGCGGTGACGACCAGGTTCTGGCGCAGGACGGCGCGCGCCTGCTCGACGAGGGTAGGTGGGGCGGTCATCAGGGAATATCCTCCGCCAGCAGGTCCAGGTAGACGGCCGCCGTCCAGGTCATGAGCCGCGCCCCCAGGGGCGCGCCGCTGAAGGGATGATAGTACTCCCAGAACAGGGGGCCGGGGGAGTTCGGGTCGAAGGGGGCGGGTTCATCGGCAATGAGCGTCCAGCCGACGGCGGCTACCGCGCTGTCCCATAGCCAGGCATGTTGATATTGCTGGCGGGAGGGCGTCGTGGTGCGGCCGCCGACGCTGTTGTAGGCCATGACCTGGGCGGCGCGCGTCCGCCAGCGGGCGGGGTCGGCCTCGCCCTCGGCGAGCATGGTCAGGCTGCGCTCGCGGAGATGCGCCGCCACATCGGGGGCGTGGTCACGCAGGGCGCGACGCAGCAGCCAGTTGGGGACCGGCCAGCTAGGACCGGTCCAGTAGCGCAAGGGGTCGAAGTCAGGGTCGGTGGCGGCGGTGGAGGGCACCGGAAAGGGCGTCCAGAAGGCGGCCGGGTCTTGCAGGTGGGTCAGCAGCCGCGCCGATTGCTCGCCATCGGCGATGCCCGCCAACAGCGGCATGAAGGACGACACCGTCGCCGTCGGTAGCAGCGCGCCTCGCCGCGCGTCGCGGGCGTAGAAGAAGCCGTCGGCGGGCGACCACAGATGTTGCCGGATGGCGGCAGCCACCCGCTCCGCCGCGGCGACACTCGTCTCGGCCTGGCGGCGCAGGTCGTCGGCCTGCCGCGCCTGGACGCCGGCCACGTCGGCCAGGGCCTGTCCCAGCCGCGCCGTCGCCAGCAGGGAGTCGACCAGCAGGCTGTTGAACAGCACGTCCTGGAGCAGGAAGGGCGTCGCGGCGGCAATGCGGGCCTGGTCGTAGTCGCATTGCTTGAAGAGGGCGACGAGGCCGAAGTAGGCGGTGTAGTCGCGAGCCGTCGGGCGATGCTCGGCGGCTACGTGGACCATGTCGGCGCGGCCAAAGGTGTCGATGGCGAGGTCGTGCTTGGCCAGATAGGCGCGGGTGGCCTGGAGTAGCGGCTCGAAGGCGGGCGAGTTGTCGGTTCCCGTCTCCCAGGGATGCAGACACACCGCCAGGCCCTCGCCAGTCGGGTCGCGCTCGGTGAGCAGGAAGCGGTGGAAACGCTCCAGACCCTCGACAATGGTGAGCCAGTCACTCAGGTGGGCGGCGGGGTCGGGCAGGCGACGGAAGACGGTCTCGGCGCATGCGCCCATGATGGGTGGCTGGGTGATGCCGGAGGTAGCCATCGTCGTCAGGCCGCTGGCCTGGGGCGAGATTACCCAGTCGGCGGGGTCGGGGCGGTAGCCGCTCTGGTCGGGGACGAAGCGAATGTGGGGTAGCAGGCCGTTGCTCCACTGGCCGTCGAAGATGGCGAGCAACTCATTGAGGGCGTGGCGTTGGCCGTAGGTGAGAGTGGTGACGGTGGACATGGTTGGCTAGGCCTCGCCCAGCGGCTGCCCAGTCTGTGGCTCGTACCAGCGCATCTTGGCCTGGTCCAGCTGGAGATAGACTGTCTCATCCTGGCTGACTGGGAAGTCGCTGTTGGCGACGACCTTTAGCGTCTCCGTGCCCACCTGGGCCGTCAGCAGTAGATGGGAGCCGAGTGGCTCGACGACCAGCACCCGCGCGGGGGCCGCCGTGGGCATGGCGGTCGTGCTCAGGTCGATGTTCTCGGCGCGAATGCCCAGCAGCAGGGGCTGGTCCGGCGCCACGCCCCCTGGCAGGCGAGCGGGGATGGCCTCGCCGCCGATGACGGCCGAGGACTGACCATTGGCGGGCCGGGCGGTAGCGTTGAGGAAGTTCATGGGCGGGTTGCCGATGAAGCCACCGACGAAGGTGCTGCCCGGCGAGTCGTAGACGCGGGTCGGCCTGTCCACCTGGACGATGTTGCCCGCCTGCATGACGGCGATACGGTCCCCCATGCTCATGGCCTCGACCTGGTCGTGGGTGACGTAGACGGTGGTGGACTGCACCTCTTGCAGCAGTCGCTTCAACTCAGCGCGGGCCTGCAAGCGCAGCAGGGCGTCCAGGTTGCTGAGCGGCTCGTCCATGAGCAGCACGACCGGCTGGACGGCCAGGGCGCGGGCGACGGCGACACGCTGGCGCTGGCCGCCGCTCAACTGGGCGGGGTAACGGTCCAGGTACGCGCTAATCTGCATCATCTCCGCCGCCTGCCCCACCTGCTTCTGAATCATCTCGCGGGACCGCCCCTGCATCTTCAGGCCGAAGCCGATATTGTCGGCGACGGTCAGGTGGGGGAAGACGGCGTAGCTCTGGAAGACCATGGCGATCTGGCGGCGGCGCGGCGGCTCGTTGGTCACATCGCGGTCGCCGATGACGATGCGCCCCGCCTCGGGGTGTTCCAGGCCGGCGATGCAGCGCAGCAGGGTCGTCTTGCCGCAACCGCTGGGGCCGAGCAGGACCATGAACTCGCGGTCATGGATGGTGAGCGAGATGTTGTGGAGGGCGGTGAACTTGCCAAAGGTCTTGCGCACGCCCTCGATGCGGATTTCGGCCATAGGCTTCCCCTGCTATTTCACGATCTGCCCCCACATGCCGAGCAGATACTTGCGAATCATGAAGATGAAGATGATAGCGGGCAGAACGAGGAAGAAGCCGCCCGCGAAACGGAAGGGCAACGGCGCGGTGTTCAACTGGCTCAGCAACAAGGCGGGCAGGGTGCGGTTGCGCAGCGTCAGGATGGTGGCGGCGAAGACTTCGTTCCACGACAGGACGAAGGTGAACAGGGCGGCGGCGGCCAGGCCGGGCAGAGCCAGGGGCAGCGACACGCGCAAGAAGGCCTGCAAGGGCGAGCAGCCCAACGTCTGCGCCGCCTCCTCCAGGTCGCGGGGCACGCCGGCGAAGATGCTGCTCGTTACCAGGATGGTGATAGGCAGGGCCAGCGCCGTGTGGGCCAGCATCACGCCGAACAGGGTGTCGTACAGTCCCCAATTGATGAAGGTCACCGCCAAGGGGATGGACAGAATAACGATGGGGAAGGCGCGCGTGGTCAGGATCGTCATCTTGAAGGTGTCGCGGCCGGGGAAGAGGAAGCGCGCCAGAGCGTAGCCGGCTGGCGCCCCGATGAGCAGCGCCAGTATGAGCGTGCCGATGCCGACCACGATGCTGTTCCACAGCGACTGGAGCACGCTGCGCGAGTTCAGGAAGAACTGCATCGTCTCCGTCGAGAGCTGAGTGGGCAGCAAGCTCTTGGGGTAACTGTAGATGACGTCCGGTGGGCTGAAGGCCGCCAGCGTGATGAGGTAAAGGGGAATCAGGATGAACAGCGTGAGCGTTGCAGCCAGCGCGTATAGCCCGAGGCGGTTCGTTCGTCGGTTGGTCATGGCGCTCATTGGCCCAGCTCCTCGTCGCGGGTACGCAGCGCGCGCAGGTAGAAGCCCGTCGTCACCAGGGAAAAGATGAGGATGAGCAGGGCATAGGCGGCGGCGACATTCGGGTTGCGGTTGTCGTAATACCAGCTGTACGCCTCACTCGCCAGGACCGGCATCCGCGTGCCCGCCAGCGCCAGCACGATGGCGAAGACCTGGAAGGCCAGGATAGTGCGCAGGATGAGACCGACCTGGATACTGGGCCGCAGCATGGGCAGCGTCACGTGGCGTAGGCGCTGCCAGGGTGTCGCGCCGAACACCTCGGCGGCCTCGCCATAGTCGGGCGGAATGAGCTGTAAGCCCGCCACAACGATGACCATCACGATGGCCGTCGCTCGCCACAACTCGGCGATGACGACGCACGCGAACATGCTGACGGGGTTCTCGTAGCTCAGGAAGGCAATCGGGGTCTGAATCAACCCCAGATTTTGCAGGAACGAGTTGAGATAGCCCAGGTCCGAGAAGATGGACAGCCACACCAGGCCCGCTGCCAGGTCGGACACGGCCAGGGGAATCGTCCAGGCATAGAGGAGCAGGCCCGCCCCCTTGAGACGGGCCTGGATGAGCAGGGCCATGACCACGGCCAGGACGAACTGCAGCGGGATGACGATGACGAGCAGCAGCAGCGTGTTGCGCAGGGCGTCGGTGAAGTTGACATCGTTGACCATGCGCTGGAGGTAGCGCGTCGTCCATTCCCCTTCCGGGGTACGCACCGACAATAGCAAAGCGCCCACCATCGGCCAGGCGATGAAGATGATCAGGAACACGATCGCGGGCGCGAGCAGCAGGTACGGCGCCAGCGACACCAGGCGCTGCACCACAGTCGGCGCGGTCGGCGCAACATTCAGGGCATGGGCGCCAGCCGGTGCACCGGCGGATGAGTCAGGGACAGCCATACGCGCTCCTCCGTCAGCGGCGACCTGGGACGAAGGATGCGGGACCAACCAGAAACGGCTGATTGGCCCTCGGTCCTTCGTCCTGCGTCGTCGAATCTACTTCACCTTACAGACGCCCTCGCTCGGCGCGTCGGGGGGCCAGCAGGCGGCCTTCGTGTCGTCCAGGATGGCCTGCATGATCTTGGCCTGCTGGTCGAGCACCTTGGCCGGGTCCTCGCCCTTCAGCACGATGCTGTTGAAGGTGTCCTGGTAGACCTTGTTCCACTCGCCGTTCTTCGCGCCCAGGCCGACGGGCAGCAGGGATGGCAGGGCGTCCTTGGCGTTGGCCTGCTTGGCGACGGCATCGGCTTCGAGCTTGACGCCCGCTGGGAGGTCGCTCGGCAAGTCACCAGCCACCACGGGGAAG
Organism: Anaerolineae bacterium; assembly: GCA_034431435.1. Lineage (GTDB taxonomy): Bacteria > Chloroflexota > Anaerolineae > Epilineales > JAHCIE01 > JAHCIE01. The sequence continues at coordinate 39,325 of DAOUDG010000019.1, forward strand.
AAGGCCAGTTCCTTGAGGACGGTTCCTTGAGTGGCGGGGGTGGTCATGAACTCGATGAGCTTCTCGGCCTCGGCGCGGTTGGCGACACCCTTGGGGATGCCCAGGCCGCCGATGACGGGCATGAAGCCGCGCCCCTTGGGGCCGGCCGGCGCGGGCACGAGGATGTAGTCGTCGGGCTTGTCCTTGACGGCGTCGATGAGGCGCGCGGTGTGGTCCCAGGCGACCCACACCTCACCCGACTTGAGCGGCTCCTGCATGAAGTCGTAGTTGGTGGAGGCCGGGTTGACGTACTGCCACAGGTCCTTGAAGTCGGTCCACATCTTGACGGCTTCGGGGCTGCGGAAGTTAGCGATTGGCTGTCCCGTGTATGACGGGTACAGATAGCCCTGGGAGAAGCGGTGCATCAGTCCCTTGGGGCCAGCCGGGAAGCCCAGCTTGCGCTCATTGGTCGCCTTCTGGATGTTCGCGCCCCACTGCTTCAGCTGGTCGTAGGTCAGGGCGTTCACGTCGGCACCCTCGGGCAGGTACTGCATGGCCTTCTTGTTGATGGCCAGCACGTAGGTCGCCTGCATCCAGGGGATGTAGTACTGCTTGTCCTTGGAGCCGAGCTTGCCCAACTCGGCGAAGGCGGTCGGGAACTTGCGGTCGGAGAGCTTCGCCATCAGAGCTGTCAGGTCTTCCAGCGCGTTCTCTTTGGCGAACAGGGCGAAGTCGCCGTGGAGGCCGCCGATGACGCCGATGTTGACTTTGCCCGCCTTGGTCTCGGCCAGCACGCGGTCGGTGAAGGGGCCAGCATCTTCGGGGCTGAACTCGACCTTCATCGGCGCGTTCTTGAGCACGATGTTCTGCATCTTCTCGCGCTCCTGGACGGGCGTAAACTGGGACGAGTGGAACAGGATAGAGCCGGCGGCCGCGGCAGCGGGCGCGGTCGCCTTCGCCGCTTCGGGGGCCTTGGCGGCGGCGGCGGCGGTTGGCGCGGTCGCCTTCGCCGCTTCGGGGGCCTTGGCAGCGGCGGCGGCGGTCGGCGCCGCCGCCTGGGGCGCGGCCGGCGCGGCAGTCTGCCCGCCGCCGCAGGCCACGACGGCCAGGGCCAACAGGGCCAGAACCAGGAAGGTCACAACGGGGACTCGAGACAGGGTCCGATGCATAGGTCACTCCTCCTTGAGCGGTGGCGATGGGGGCCACCATGGACACAGGTTCACATAGGTACGGGGCCAGTCGACTCGCGGATGATCAGATTGGGGGCAAGCAGGACATGGGCGTCGTCGAGGGACTCGCCGCGAATGAGTCGCACGAGCATGGCGCACAGGCGCTTGCCGATGTCGTAGACGGGCTGTTCCAGGGTGGTGAGGGGCGGGTGCGCGTTCTCGGCCAGGGGGATGTCGTCGAAGCCGGTGATGGAGATGTCGCGGCCGACTATCAACCCGCGCTGCTGGGCGGCGCGCATCGCGCCGAGGGCCATCAGGTCGTTGAGACATACCAGGGCGGTGGGTGGCTCCGTTTGGTCGAGCAGGCGGCCGGCGGTCTCGTAGCCACCACGCTGAGTCAGGTCGGCCTGGATCAGCAGGCGAGGATCGGGGGTGATGCCGTGGGCGACCAGGGCGGCGCGATAGCCTGCCAGGCGGTGGGAGACGAAGGTCAGCTCCGGGTCGGCGCTAAGGCAGGCGATGCGGCGGTGGCCCAGGCCCACCAGGTATTCAACCAGACGCCGGAAGCCCGCCTCGCCGTCGCTATCCACATAGGCATAGTCGGCCTCGAGGTCGGTGCGGCCAAAGGCGACGAAGGGGAAGCTGCGCTCGGTCAGGTACTGGACACGCTCGTCGTGCCGCCGGGTGCGCACGAGAATCAGGCCATCGACGCGGCGACCCTCGACCAGGCGGCGATAGGCGGCCTGCTCCTCGGCGCCGGGCGCGCGCGTGGACACCAGGAGGTCGAAGCCCAGGCGGGCGGCCTCGTTGCCGAGGGCGGCCAGGAACTCACTGAAGAAGGGGTCCGAGAAGCGGGGGCCAAAGGTGGGGATGACGAAGCCGAGGGTATCGGTGCGCCCCTTGCGCAGGCGCTGGGCTGTCGTGTCGGGCACGTAGCCGAGCGTCTCCGCCAGCGACCAGACCCGCTGCCGCGTGCCCTCGGCGACATCGTCGTAGCCGTACAGGGCGCGGGATACGGTGGTCACCGACAGGTTCAGCTCGCGGGCGATGTCCTTGAGCGTGACGGGCATTCTCACCCCTGGCGACGCGGCTCCCAAAACGTTTTGGAGGTACTGCCATTGTAATCCAAAACGTTTTGGCTGTCAAGGGGTATTTTTAGAGGCTGCGTAGCAACCGCAGCGCGGCCGGGAAGGCCGTGTGCGGGTCGGCGGGCGGCTTGCACTCGATGGCGAGCGCGCCCTGGTAGCCGACCTCGCGCAGAGCGGCAAACGCGGCGGCCCAGTTGGTGTGCCCCTCGCTCGGCAGCTGGCGGTTCGAGTCGGCCAGATGCAGGTGGCCGATGACGGCGGCGTGGGCGCGCAGGCCGGCGGGGATGTCGCCTTCCTCGACGTTCATGTGGAAGAAGTCGGGCATCAGCCTGAGTTGGGGGTGACCTAGCGCGTCGATGATGGCCCGCGCCTCGGCCAGGGTGTTGAGTACGCGGTCCTCGTAGCGATTGAGGGGTTCCAGGTACAGCGCGCCGCCCGTCCTCTCCGCCGACTGGAGCACCTGCGCCAGGCTGTCGAGTAGCAGCGCGCGGTCCTCGTCCAGGGTGAAGGCGTAGCGGGCGGGCGGCAACCCGGCCCGCGCCCCGATCCCGTAGGCGGCCGGGACCACCAGGCCGGGGATACCCAACGCCGCGCCCACGGCCAGGATGCGCTGAATCTCGGCAATCGCCAGGGCGCGGGCGCGCGGGTTGCGGTCGACGAGCCAGCCGTGGTAGCCGCCACAGGCCGACGTGACGCGCAGGCCTGTGTCCGCCATGACTCGGCGCAGTTCGTCGGGTCGCTCCAGCAGGTCCGCCCCCGATACTTCCACGCCGTCGTAGCCCCAGCGGGCCAACTGGTCGAACTTCGCCCGCAGCGTCGCGCCGGGAACGATGGTGGTCTGGACGGCGAAGAGCATGGCGGCTACTCCTGGGTCATGTCGAGCACGACTTGCAGCGTCGTCGTTGGTTCCTCGTCGAGGCGGCGGAAGGCCTCGGCGGCCTGGCGAAAGGGGAAGGTGTGGCTGATGAGGGGAGTCAGGTTCAGCGCGCCCTCGGCCTGCAAGCGGATGGCCGTCTGGGCCAGGCGCAGGCGATCCCAGCGATAGGACAATTCGGGCGCGACGCCGCCAATCTGGGAACTGACGATGGTGACGCGGTTGTGGTGGAACTCCTCGCCCAGGTAGAGGCCGCGCGCCTCGCCCTGCACGAAGCCCATCGCCACCACCCTGGCTGAGTAGGCGGCGGCGCGCACCGCCTCGGCCAGGGCCGCCGCCGCGCCCGACACCTCGATGCACACGTCCGCGCCGCGTCCGTCGGTAAGCGCCTTGATTTGCTCGGCGGCTGCGCCAGCCGCCGGATCGATAGCCGCGTCGATGGCTCTCAGCTCGCGCGCCTTTGCCCGTCGCGTCTCGAACAGGTCCACGCCTAACACCCGCGCGCCCGACCGCCGGGCGAGTTGCGCCACGATCTGGCCGGGCACGCCGAGGCCGAAGACGGCAACCGTCTCGCCGATACGCAGGCTGGCGTCGTGGACGCCGTTGAGGGCGATTGCGCCAATCTGGGAGAAGACGCCCAGCAGCGGGTCGAGGCCGGGCGGCAGGCTGCGCTGGCGGGCGTACTCGTCACTGACGACGTGTCTGGTACGGTGACCCCAGAAGCCATAGACTCGGTCGCCAACCGCCACGCCCTGAGCGTCTGGCCCCGCCTCGATCACTTCGCCCACTTCCTCGTAGCCCCAACCGCGCATGGGGTACGAGGAGGTGGGTTGGTCCGAGGGGATGAACAGGCGGCGCTCGGCGTCCCAGCGCTTGTGCAGGTAGGGGTTGCTACCGCGATAGGCGGTCAACTCGGTTCCCGCGCTGATGCCGGAGTACAGAGTGCGCAGGCGCACCTGGCCTGCCTCTAGCGGGCGGTCTGGCTCCTCCTCCACGATCACATGGCGCGGTTCAGCAAATACCAGGGCGTGACCCATGCGTTGCCTCCTACGTATCCCTTCGCGAAGCCCCTACGGGCCTGGCTGACCCTGTCGCGCTAGAACAGCCTCGCCAGTTCGTCGCGGGCGAAGGTAGGCAGAGGCAGGGCCTGGCCGGCGCGGTGCAACCTCACGCCTTGCGCGGCGGGCACGACGCGGCCGATCGGCTGCGCCTGAATGCCCGCCGCCGCCAGCGCGACCAGCGCCGCCTCGGCCACCTCGGGCGGCATGACGGCGATGAGCGCGCCCGACGCGAGCAGGCCTAGCGGGTCAAGGCCGAAGGCGGCGCACAGGGCGACCGTCGGGGGCCAGATGGGCAGCGACTCGGCGTCGATTGCCAGGCCTACTCCCGACGCCTGCGCCACCTCATGCAGGCCCATCGCCACGCCGCCCTCGGTGGGGTCGTGCATGGCGTGGACGGGGCCAGCGGCGCGCACGATAGCGGCGTCGCGGACAATGGAGATGCCGGGGTCGTGGAGATAGCCGCGCGCCTCGGCGAGCAAATCGACCGGCAGATGGGTCAGGTCGTCCGCCTTCTCGCGGGCGATCAGGGATGTACCCTCTAGAGCGACCGCTTTGGTCAGCAGCACGACGTCGCCCACCTGCGCCCCCGCGCCCGTTACCAGGTCGGTCGCGGCCACCTCGCCCAGCATCGTGCCCACGACGATGGGGCGGTCGAGGCCGTGGGTGATCTCGGTATGGCCGCCCACCAATGCCGCGCCGATGTCGGCGCAGGCGGCGGCGACCTGGGCAAAGATGGTGTCGGCCAGGGCGGGTGTCGTCGCGCCCTCTGGCAGCAGCAGGGTCGCCAGGAACCAGCGTGGTGTTCCACCGAGGGCAGCCACATCGTTGGCATTGACATTGACGGCGTACCAGCCGATTTCGTCGCTGGCGAAGGTGATGGGGTCGGACTTGGCGACAAGCAGCCGGTCGCCGAGGCGCAGAACGGCGGCGTCGAGGCCGAGGCCGGGGCCGACAACTACGCCGGGGGCAGGTGGGGCATAGCGTCGCAGCAGGGCTACGAGATGCTCAGGCGGCAGCTTGCCGAGGGGCAGAACATCGCTCACGGGGAACTCCGACACGGATGGATGTAAGACACGGCGCGGGTGCTGCCGTCTAATTGACGCACCCGCGTGAAGTCTCTATACTTTGCGGGCGGTCGCGCCGATGGTTGGCGGGCCGGGATACGGGGCGTGGCGCAGTCCGGTTAGCGCGCCTGGTTTGGGACCAGGAGGTCGGAGGTTCAAATCCTCTCGCCCCGACTGACGATCATAGTGCGGGCGTAGCTCAGGGGTAGAGCGTCTGCCTTCCAAGCAGAATGTCGCGAGTTCAAATCTCGTCGCCCGCTCTTGCCTGGGGCCGTAGCACAGTGGCCCGTGCTGCCGGCTCATAACCGGCTGGTGAAGGTTCGATTCCTTCCGGCCCCACTCATCGATGAAGCGCCGAGGACCAACGACCCATGAGCTTTGCTTGTGGTCGCTGGTCCTTCGTGTTTCGTCTCAGCGGCGCGGTATCTCCGCCAGCACAGTCACGCCCAGGTTCTCCACATCGGATGTTGTGTACAGCCGCGTATCGAGGTAGTTGAGCAGGAAGGCCAGCCCTACCCCGGCCAGTAACCCCAGCAGCAGCCGTAGCGGCAGGTCCAGACGATCGCGCAGGCCCACGCTGACTTTGCCGATGCTCGGCCCGTCGATGACACTGATTTCCGGCTGGCCGTTGAGCCGCACGAAGTACCTGGGTGTGTCCTCGCGCAGGGCCGCGACGGCCGCCTGCCCAATGGCTGTCAGCTCGCGCTGGGCGGCCTCATCGGAGGGCGCGCCGCGCGTGAGGCTCAACGTCACGGTGCGGTGCTGCGTCTGGGACGATGAGGTACTGGCGAACTGCCCCACGTCGGCGGCCAGCTCGGCGGGCAGCCGCTCGCGCACCAGCCGGGCAAACTCGCCGCCGCGCACGAAGATGCTCAGGTCGTCCACCAGATACTCGGCCGCCTGCGGGGCCGTCCAGCGCGGGTCGACGGTCAGCGTCTGCTCAGCAGGCAGGCCGGGCACGTCGACCAGCAGGCCGAGGCTGAGGGTGTAGACGGGCGGGGCGGGCCGACGCAACAGGCCCAACGCCAGGACCACCAGCACCGGCAGCAGCACTGCCCACCAGCGACGGCGCAGGATAGCCCAATAGGTCCGCAACTCCATAGCAACAATCCTATTCCATGCCGTCGATGAAATCCGCCAGGCGCTGGCGAAACACGCTCACGTCGAAGCGCGCCGCATTGGCGCGACACGTGGCCGGGTCTAGCGCGTCCACGTCCATCTGCTCCACCACCCGCGCCAGAGCATCAGCGGTCTGCGGGTAGAACCACGCCCCCGTCAGGCCGGGAATTACGGTGTCCAGCGCGCCGCCCGCCGCGTAGGCGATGACAGGGCGGCCGCTGGCCTGGGCCTCGACGGGTGTCAGGCCAAAGTCCTCCAGGCCGGGGAAGATGAACGCTTTCGCCTTTGCCAGGGCCGCCCGCGTCTCCCCGTCGGACAGGCGTCCCCAGAACTCGATCGTCGGTCCGGCCAGACTCTCCAGCCTAGCCCGGTCGCGGCCGTCACCGATGATGACCAGCCGCCGCCGCAGGTGGTTGAAGGCCTCGATGGCGATGTCCACCCGCTTGTACGGAATCAATCGCGAGACGATCAGGTAGTAGTCGTCGCGGGCGTCGCTGGGCGAGAACTGCGACAGGTCCACCGGCGGGTAGAGCACGGCCGCCTGCCGGCGGTAGATGCGCTGGATACGGTCGCGCACCGCGCTGGAGATGCCGATGAAGTGGTCCACCCGCTGCGCGGCGTCGAAGTCCCACGCCTGCAAGGGGCCAAGCAGCGGGGGAACGACCGTCCGCGCCAGGCGGCTGCGGCCCTCGTGGGCGACGTAGCGGTCGAAGTCCCACACGAAGCGCGTCGGCGTCAGGCAGTAGCAGACGTGGCGCGCGCCGGGCGGCTTGCGCACGCCGTGGCAGAACGCGCTCTTGTTGCTGAGAATCAGATCGTAGCCCGTCAGGTCCAGGGACGCGAAGGCCGCCGGGTAGAATGGCAGAAACGGCTGGTGGCGCTGCTTCACCATCGGCCAGCCGTCCAGGAACGAGGTTCGGATGTCCCAGGCCCGGTAGCTGTCCGGCAGCGCGTCCGGCCAATACATGGCGGTAAAGACCGGGGCGTCGGGGAACAGGGCTTTCAGCACCTCAAGGACGCGCTCGGCGCCGCCGTACTGGTTGAGCCAGTCGTGGGCGAGGGCGACGCGGTAAGGTGTGGGTAGTGGCGCGAGCATCGTCGCAATTCTACCCGCGCCGGGCGGGGGCGTCCAATTCGGAGGGGTGTATAATACGGGCAGGAGGTCACCATGCTCAAAGGCATCGATCATATTGTCATTCTGGTTCGCGATCTGGCTCAGGCGCAGGCTGACTACGCTGCCCTGGGCTTCACCGTCGTGCCCGGCGGCGAGCATACCGGGGGCGCGACGCACAACGCGCTGGTCGCCTTCGCCGACGGCAGCTACCTGGAGCTTATCGCCTTCAAGCGCGACGACCCAGACCACCGCTGGTGGGAACGCCACACGCAGGGTGGCGGGCTGGTGGACTTCGCCCTGTGGCCGGGCGACATCGCCGCCGACCTTGCCGCCGCCAATGAGCGCGGCGCGGGCTATGCCGGCCCCGTGCCCGGTGGCCGGCTGCGCCCCGATGGTTTGCAAGTGGACTGGCAGCTGGGTCTGCCACCATCGCCCGACCTGCCCTTCATGTGCTACGACGTGACGCCCCGTGACCGCCGCGTGCCGTCGGGCGCGACGACGCAGCACGCGAACGGCGCGCTGGGCGTCGGGCGTGTGACGGTCGCCGTGCGCGATCTGGGCGAGAGTGTTACCCGTTATCAGGCCCTGCTGGGAACTGCGCCCCACGGCGGTCAGGATAGTACACCCATGTTCCAGGTCGGCCGCGTGGGCATCGAACTGGTCGCGCCGGATTTCTCGTCGGATGTGGAAGAGTATCTGGAGGAGCGGGGCGACGGCCCCTTCGCCCTCGAATTGCGTACCAGCGTCGCGCACACGCCGCCATCCCGCCGGGAGCGGACCCACGGCGTGCGCCTGCACTGGGTGGCGGAGTAGGGGCAGGGCGCGGGATGGTCACATTCCGCGCGCAATGGGCGGTGGCAGGCCATAGAGAATCGGTCGCGGACAAACGCTGACGGGCGCGGACGACAAGGGGATGTCTTCTATCCGCGTTGGTCTACATTTGTCCGCGGCCGCTTTTTCTCGCCGCGCTCGTTGGGCGCGGGTAGCGGAAGCCTATCCCTCTGACACCAGGGTCGCGTCCAGGCTAATTTCTTCCAGGCCGGGGATGAGCAGGACAGACACCGGGCAGTTGGTCTTGGCCTTCTCGGCGGCCGCCTTGAAGGCCGCCTCGTCGATGCCGGGCACGACGCCCGCCGTATTCAGATAGACCTTCGTAATCTTGGAGCCGCTCTCACCCTTGTGGAGAGTCACGGTCGCTGTTGTCTGTACTTCGGTGGGCGTGTGGCCGCCGCTGGCAAGGATGTTTGAGAGCGCCATGCTGAAACAGGCCGCATGCGCTGCTGCGAGCAGCTCCTCTGGATTCGCCCCGGCGCCGCTGAAGCGCGAGTCGAAGGTGATGCGCGCGTTCTCTAGCACGCCGCTCTCGCTGGACGCGCGACCCTCACCCGTGCGTAGATCTCCCCGCCAGACGCCTCGACCGGTGCGCAACAAATCAGGCATAGCTTGTCTCCTTCTCGTGCGTGAGTTCACATCAAGAGTATAGTCGCGAACGACAGTCACGCCAAGCGCGGCATGCCTGCTATTTTGACAGTCAGAGGCGAGTGTGGTATACTCTCGGCTGGCGGGCGGCAGGCGCGTCGCAGGCCCGGTCTTGATCCGAGGCATCAGCAAGGAGCACGCCGTGACTGACCAACACTATACAGGCATCGTCAAATGGTTCAGCGCTGTCAAGGGCTATGGTTTTATTCAGCCCGACCAGGACGGCTTCAGCAAGGACATCTTCGTCCACTTCTCGGCTATCCAGACCGATGGCTTCCGCACGCTTGAGGAGGGGCAGCTGGTTGAGTTCGACGTGGAGGATAGCGCCAAGGGGCCGCAGGCCATCAACGTCACGAAGAAGGGGCGCGGCCGCAAGTCGCCGGCTGCCGAGGTTACGTCCGAAAACTGAACCGACCGCTGGCTCGCGTGCCCTGGCCGTCGGGGGCAGGGCATTCTGCTATCGCAGTGGCGCTATCCCTTTTGCAGGCAAGGAGGTATAATCAAGGCTCAGCCTTACCTGACATGGGGAGATTGCCATGCCCGTTACCCGCCAGATCATCCACATGTGGCACGACCTGCCACCCGGCCCCAACCCGCCCGAACTGGTGTACACCGTCGTTGAGGTTCCACGCGGCTCGCGGAACAAGTATGAGTACGACAAGGCGTTGGGCCTGATTCGCCTCGATCGCGTGCTCTTCTCAGCCCTGTACTACCCCGGCGACTATGGCTTCATTCCCCAGACCTATTATGACGATGGCGATCCGCTGGATGTCATCGTGCTGGTGGGCGAGCCTAGCTTCCCCGGCGCGCTGATTGTCGCGCGGCCGATTGGCATGTTCCGCATGCTCGATAACGGTGAGCCGGACGACAAGATTCTCGCCGTGCCCGATTCTGATCCTATCTATCGCGACTATCACGACATCAGCGATATTCCGCAGCACTATCTGGCCGAGGTAGCCCACTTCTTCTCAGTCTACAAGGACCTCCAGGGGGTCAAGGTCACCCCTGTCGGATGGGAGAATGCCGCCTCGGCCAAGAAGGCCATCACCCACGCCATGCGCCTGTACCAGACAGAGATTCGCGAACTGCCGGGCTGGCTGGTTAGCCCTGCGTCGGACCGAGATGTCTCAAGCGACGAGCCGCCGGTCGATCCCGTGGAGGGGGTCGACGGCTAGAAGTTGCCGTGAGAGGTAGAAACACCTGACAGGTTCTCAGCAAGCCTGTCAGGTGTTTTTTGGTCTCACTCGCCCAAATTGATGCCGAACAGGGGAAGGATGATGTTGATAACAATCAGCAGCGCCGACAGGCTACTGATGACGATGGTTATCGTCCAGGCGAGGGCATTGAAGAGCCGCCCGTTGACGTAGCGCCCCATCAACTCCGAGTCGTTCGCCAGGCGCATGATGAACAGCAGCTCGATGGGTAGTAACACGCCATTGATGACCTGCACCAGCACCAGCACCTGGAATAGCGGTAGATCCGGAATGAGAATCACGCCCGCGCCCAGGATCAGCAGGATCGTGAAGAGGCCGTAGAAGATACGGGCGTGGGTGAAGTCCTCGTCCAGGCCCGACTGCCAGCCGAAGGCCTCGCACACCGAGAAGGATGTGGCGACAGGCAGCACGCCCGCCGCCAGCATCGATGCGCCGAACAGGCCGATGGCGAACAGGTACTTGGCGAACGGCCCCGCCAGCGGCTCCAGCGCCACCGCCGCATCGGCGGCCGTCTCGATCTGGATGCCCTTCACGTACAGCGTTGCGCCCGTCGCGACGATGATGAAGTAGGCGATCAGGTCTGACAGCAGCACGCCGAGGGCCATGTCGGCGCGCGCTTCGTCGTAGTCGCGCACGGTGATGCCCTTATCGACAATGGCCGACTGCTGGAAGATCTGCATGTAGGGCGTGATGGTCGTGCCGATGAGGGCCATCAGTAGCATCAGGAACGAGGGTTCGAGCTCCACCGTAGGCACGAAGGTGCTGCGAACCACCTCACCCCAGTTGGGGCGAGCCAGGAAGGCGGCGATGATGTAGGCGAGGAAGGCCGTGCTCATCAGCAGGAAGACGCGCTCGACGCGCCGGTAGCTGCCTTTGACGATCAGCCACCACAGGGCGACCGCCATGACTGGCACCGAGATGTACTTGGTGACGCCGAAGAGTTCCAGCGCGGCGGCAATGCCCGCAAACTCCGAGACGGTCGTGGCGGCGTTGGCGACCAGCAGTGTCGACATGGCGAAGGCTGTCCAGCGCACGCCGAACCGCTCGCGAATCAGGTCCGACAGCCCCTTGCCCGTGACTACCCCCATCCGCGTCACCATCTCCTGGACGACGAACAGGCCGACGGTGATGACGACGATGGCCCACAACAGACGGTAGCCGTAAAGCGCGCCCGCCGAGGCATACGTGGCGATGCCGCCCGCGTCGTCGCCGGCCAGGGCGGCGATGATGCCGGGGCCAAGTACGGCCAGGTAGCGCACGAGGGTTGAGCGGCGCCGGCCGAGGGGGGCATGGAGTTGGCCGCGCGGGTTGCCAGCGGTGTCAGCCATGAGCGTCGGCCCTTCCAGACACGGCCTACTCGGTCAGGTGGATCCCGAACAGCGGGAGGATGAAGGTCACCACCAGCAGGACGATGGACAGGAGGCTGACGATGATGGTCGTCGCCCAGGCGATGATGTTGACCGGGAGGTTATTGACATACGATCCCATCAGCTCGTGATTGTTGATGAGGCGCATGATGAAGAACAGCTCGACCGGCAGCAGCACGCCATTGATGGCCGAGGTGAGCACCAGGAGCGGCACCAGGGGCAGGTTGGGGATGAGGACCAGCAGCGCGCCGCCCATGAGCAGGAAGGTGATGAGGCCGTAGAAGATGGGCGCCTCCCTGAACCCGTGGTCCAGCCCATTCTCCCAACCGAAGGCTTCCGTGATGGAGTAGGCGGTGGTGATGGGCAGGACGCACGCGCCCATGAGAGACGCGCCCAAGAGGCCCACGGCGAAGAGGAGATAGGCGTATTGTCCGGCGATCGGCTCCAGCGCGCGCGCGGCGTCCTGGGCCGTCTCGACCTGAATCGCGGCCACGTGGAGGGAGGCCGCCGTCGCCACGATGATGAAGAAGGTGACGGAGTTGGAGAGGAGCGCGCCCAACACCGCGTCGAAACGCTGGAGAGTGTAGTCGGCGACGGTCACCCCCTTGTCCACCACACTCGACTGCAGGAGGAACTGCATCCAAGGGGCGATGGTCGTGCCGACCAGGGCGACGAAGACGAAGATGTAGCCACTGTCCCACTGCCAGCTGGGAACTACCGTGGCGCGAAAGACCTCGCCCCAATTGGGGCGGGCGAGAAAGGCCGCGCCCACGTAGGTCAGGAACACCGTCGTCAAGGCGAGGAAGATGCGCTCGACGCGCCGATAGGAGCCACGGACGACGATGAACAGCACGAGCGCGGCGGCGATGGGCGTCGCTACCCAGCGTGGGACGCCGAATAGTTCCATCGCCGCCGCGATGCCGGCAAACTCGGCGACCACCGTGCCCGCATTGGCGATCAGCATGACCAGCATGGCGAAGGCTGTCCAGCGCACGCCGAACTGCTCGCGAATCAGGTCCGACAGCCCCTTGCCGGTGACAGCGCCCATGCGGGCTGCCATCTCCTGGATGACGGCCATACTGATGGTGATAGGAATCAACACCCATAGCAGGTCGTAGCCATAGCGTGCGCCGACGACGGAGTAGGTGGTCACGCCAGCGGCGTCGTTGCCGGCGTTGGCGGCAATGAGGCCCGGCCCCAGCATGGCGAGATAGGCCATGAAGCCCGGCCTGGCCCACCGCCCCGACTGGGAGCGCAGTTGGGCGCGCCAGCGCTCCAGGCGCGAGGTCGCCGTGTCCCCGCTCATCGGCTCGTTCCAAACATGCCGCGTTGAGCGTCGTCAGGCAGAAGGCGCTCCAACGCATCATGGGCGTGGATGATGCCTACCAGCTTACCGGCCTCGATGACTGGCATGGCGAGCAGGTTATAGCGCACCATCTGCGCGGCAACATCGTTGGCCGCCTCGTCGATCTGCGCCGTGATGAGCAGCTCTGGGTCGCCGACCAGGCTCGCCAACGGCGTGTCGTCGGCGCTGATGAGCAGTGTGCGCAGGCTCACGACGCCGGCCAGCGTCTCATCGGCGGCCACCAGATAGATGTAATAGATGAACTCAGGCAGGTCCTCACGACGTATCTGGGCCAGCGCCTCACCCACCGTCGTCGCGGGCGTGAGGGCGATGTAGTCGTTGCTCATCAGGCCACCCGCTGTATCCTCGTCGTAGCGCAGCAGTTCTGCCACGTCGGCGGCATCCTCGGCCTCCATCGCCTGGAGCAGGTCCTCGACCTGCTCGGCGCTCAGCTCCGACAGCAGGTCGGCGGCTTCGTCGGGTTCCATCTCCTCCAGGATGTCCGCCGCGTCCTCTACATCCAGCGTACCGAGGACAGCGGCTTGCAACTCGGTGTCCAGTTCCTCGACCGTGTCGGCGGCCACCTCGTCGCCCTGGATGTCGGCGATGGCCGCGATCATCTCGCCGCCCTGCTGGTAGCCCAGGTCGGTGATGATCTCGGCCAGATCGACAGGGTGGAGACGGGCGAGCCGGTCGTAGCTGAGCTTGAGCTTGACGACGGGCACCTCACTGGCGAAGAACTGGACGCTATCCCAGGGGATGATCTCGCGTTGCATGTTCCTGGCTACCATCCCCAGGCCCAGACGGTCCACCAGCGAGGCCGCGCTGACATCGACACCCGCGACGCGATAGACGTTGAAAACAGGGTCGTGGGTCAGCGTGACATCGTTGACGCGAATCACGCGGCGGCCATCGATGTCGACGAGTTGCTTGTCGAGGACGTCCTTGTGGAGGAGGACCTCGCTATCGCGGCGAGCGAAGGGCGCCAGGTTGACGCTGTCGGTTCGCAACCGCGCGCCGGCGGAGGACATGTCGGCGATGTCGGCGGCATGGATGTAGAAGCGCAGGCGGCCCTGGCGGCCAGTGGTGACGACCGCGCCCGTAACGGGGGGAAAGGTTTCGATCTCCGTCATGCGCACCACGAGGTCGGCCAGGCGGCCGATGATTTCACCGCTCGCGCCGCGCACGGGCTTGCCCGTGCTGTCGGAGAGATAGAGGATTGTGGAGGTCTTCTCGGCCATGCGTCCTCCGGGTCGGGCACGCGCCTCGGCGAGGGTAGCCGCATTCTAGCACACCTGGCAGGCGGGTGAAAGTTGCGGTAGGTGGTCATTTCTCTATGACGCGGTGCGGAGAGGCAACTTGACGAAGAACAAGGCTCTGATATAATGCCTGAGACAGGGCGCGGGAACCTCCTGGCTGATGGCGCACCGTCAACACGGAGGTTCCTCGCATGTCAACCCACCCTCTTTGGTGGGCGCGTCGATGCTGACGCGGCCAGGGACAGAGGCCGCCGAGGCGACAAGCCGCTCATCTTGGAACACCCTCCGGGAGGTCAGTCATGAACTTAATGTTCATCGTGCCCCTGGCCGTGCTCATCGCCCTCGGCTTCGCCTACTGGCTGGCAAGAGACGTATTGCGGCGCAGCACGGGCACGCAGGCGATGCAGGACGTCGCAGCGACGATTTACGAGGGCGCTGTGGCCTTTCTGCGGCGCCAATACACGACAATTGGCATCTTCGCCGTTGTGACCGCCATCATTCTAGGCGTCCTTATTGGATTTCTAGGCCGCTACATTGAGGTTCCCGACGTCAGCCCCATTCAGATCGGGCTAATGACGGCTATTGCCTTCCTGGTCGGCGCGGGCCTGTCGGCCTTGTCGGGCATCATCGGCATGTGGGTGTCGGTCAAGTCCAACGTGCGCGTTGCGGCTGCGGCTGGCAATGGCGTCAGTGATGCTCTCACCGTCGCGCTGCGCGGTGGCGCTGTGTCGGGCTTCACGGTTGTGGCGCTCAGCCTCCTCGGCGTCACCGCCATGTATTTCCTGTACGGGGCGTGGTATGGCTACTGGCGGCCCAACTGGCAGGAGGCTGTCCCCTTCCTCATCGTGGGCCTCGGCTTTGGCGCGAGCTTCGTTGCCCTGTTCGCCCAGCTGGGCGGCGGTATCTACACCAAGGCGGCCGACGTCGGCGCTGACCTGGTGGGCAAGGTCGAGCAGGGTATCCCCGAAGACGACCCCCGCAACCCGGCCGTGGTGGCCGACCTGGTGGGCGACAACGTGGGCGACTGCGCGGGTCGTGGCGCTGACCTCTTCGAGTCGACCGTCGCCGAGAGTATCGGCGCGATGATTCTCGGCGTCTTCATCGCCGCCGCCACCAACAGCAACGCCTGGATCTTCTTCCCCCTGGTCGTGCGCTCCTTCGGTCTGGTCGTCTCGATGGCGGGTGTGCTCGTTGCGCGCATGCGTGATAACAACGAGAACCCGATGAGCGCGCTCAATCGTGGCTTCTACGTGTGTGTGGTGCTGTCGGTGCTGGCGCTGGGCTTCACGTGTTGGGCGATGCTCGGCTCGCAGTGGCTGTGGTTCTTCGGCTGCGGTCTGGTGGGCCTCGTCATGGCCATCGCCTTCGTGTACATTACCCAGTACTACACAGCCGGTGAGTACCGCCCGGTCAAGGTGATCGCCGCCGCCTCCGAGACCGGCCCGGCGACGAACATCATCGCCGGCCTGTCGGTGGGCCTCGAGTCGACGGGCATGCCGGTCATTGCCATCTCGATCGCTCTGCTCAGCGCGGCCTGGCTGGGCGGGCAGGCCGCGCCTGCCCTGGGTGTCGAAACCCATGTCTCGGCCATCTATGGTACAGCCGTGGCGACGATGGGCATGCTGATGATGGCGGCCTACATCCTGGCGATGGACACCTTTGGCCCTATCGCCGACAATGCCGGCGGCATCGTCGAGATGAGTGACGCCCCCGCGGAGGTTCGCGAGGGCACTGACGCCCTGGACTCGGCGGGTAACACCACCAAGGCTCTGACGAAGGGCTACGCGATTGGCTCGGCCGCCCTGGCCGCCTTCCTGCTGTTCTCGGCCTATATCGACAAGGTGCGCCTGGCGCAGGCCATCAACGGCGTGCCCGAAATTGCGTGGCTGCGATCGGTCGACATCGGCAGCGTGCCGGTCTTCGTCGGCGGCCTGATTGGCGCGTGCCTCATCTTCGTGTTCTCGGCCCTGGCCATCCGCGCCGTCGGCAAGGCCGCCGAGAAGATGATCGCCGAGGTGCGCCGTCAGTTCCGCGAGAACCCCGGCATCATGGCCGGTACTGCCCGCCCTGACTATAGCCAGGCGGTGGACATCAGCACCCAGGCTGCCCTGCGCGAGATGATCGCCCCCGGCGTGCTGGCGGTGGGCGTGCCCATCCTCGTGGGCGTGCTGCTCAAGTACGAGGCTGTTGCGGCGCTGCTGATGGTGGGGACCATGGCGGGCGTGCTGCTCGCCACGAACATGAACAATGGTGGCGGCGCGTGGGACAACGCCAAGAAGTTTATCGAGGCTGGCAAGCTGGCGGGGCCGGACGGCAAGCCCATGCGCAAGGGCACGCCGGCCCACGCGGCGGCGGTGGTGGGTGATACGGTCGGTGACCCGTACAAGGATACCGCCGGCCCATCCATCCACGTGCTCATCAAGCTGCTGGCGACGCTGACCCTGGTGCTGGCTCCCCTGTTCCTGTAATCGTTCCCAGCTCGACACGGTCCAGGCCGCCGGTCGCCCGGCGGCCTGCTGCGTTCAGGCGGGGGGCGCATCTTGACACGCCGCCGCAGGTAGACCAAGATTCACTCCAGGTGAAGCCCAGATTCTCTCGCCGGGCGGCGCGACGCTGCCCGGTTGTGCTTTGAGGCGCGTGGGCAAGGAGAATGGTGTGCTGGATATCCAATTCTGTCCCCAATGCGGCGCGAAGCTGGTCAGTCGACTGGACAGTGGGCGGTTGCGCCCGGCATGCCCTGCCTGCGGTTGGGTCCACTACGACCAGTGGAAGGTCGCCACCGCTGCCGTCGTGGTCCAGGGCGACGATGTGCTGCTGGTGCGCCGCACGCGCCCGCCCTACGCCGGGGCGTGGGGGCTGCCGGCCGGCTTCGTCGAGGCCGACGAGACACCCGCTGTGGCGGCAGCGCGTGAGGTTGCCGAGGAAACGGGATTGACCGCCGCCGTGGGGCCGCTGCTGGGCGTCTATCCTTACACCGACGACGCTCGTGGCGCGGGTCTGCTGTTCACCTATCTGGCACGGCCAGTGCGCGGCGAGCTACAGGCAAGTGGGGAGGGGGAACCGCGCTGGTGGCCGCTGGTCGGCCTGCCCGACAACCTGGTGGGCGCGGGGCAGAGCGACGCGCTGTTGGCCTGGCGGCGGGCCGCGACGGCGCGGGGCGCGTCGGCCCGCCACTGCACCCGCTGCGGGGCGCCGGTCGAGATGCGCGAGTTATTCGGACGGTTGCGGCCCCAGTGCCCCGCCTGCGGGCTGATTCAGTTCCGCGAGCCGAAGACGGCGACGGGCGTCCTCATCACTGAGGGGGGGCGGGCGCTGCTGGCGCGGCGCGCCCACAACCCCGGCCGCGGCCTGTGGTACATCCCCTCCGGCTATGCCGACTGGGACGAGCGCGTGGACGAGGCGGCGGTGCGGGAGGTGCGGGAGGAGACGGGGCTGGACGTGGTCATCGACGGCTTATTCGGCGTGTTTCCCTTCGGCGACGCTGAGGCGGGCTGCGGGACGTTCGTGCTGTATCGCGGCCACGTCGTAGGCGGCGCCCTGCGGCCCGACCACGAAGTCAGCGAGCTGGCCACCTTCGGCCCTGACGAGTTGCCACCGCTGGCCTTCGAGACGAGTCGCGCGGCCCTGGACCAGTGGCGAAGCGAGATTGGAGATTAGGGATTGGAGACAGGCAACCTCACCACGCCGTCCAGCCGCCGTCGACAAGGAGGATGTGGCCGGTGACCATGTTGGCGGCCGGGGAGGCCAGGAAGACCACCGCGCCTACCACGTCGGCCGGCTCGCCGATGCGGCGTATGGGGGTGCGGTCAATGACCAGGTCGTGGAAGGCCGCATCCTCGAACATGGGGGCGGTCAGCGGGGTCAGGATGAAGGCGGGGGCGACGGCATTGACGTTGATGCCGTGCTGCGACCACTCGACGGCCAGGACGCGGGTGAGGTTCGCCAGCCCGGCCTTTGCCGAGCAGTAAGCGGCGCGGTAGTAGAAGCCCACCTGGCCCATGATGGACGTGATATTGATGATTCGGCCACCCTGGCCGCGAGCGATCATATGCTTGCCGACGGCCTGGGCGACGAAGAACGCGCCCTTGAGATCGGTGTCCAGCACGCGGTCCCACTGGTCTTCGGTCACGTCGACCGCCCAGCGGGGCACGTTGAGGCCGGCGTTGTTGACCAGGATGTCGATGTGGCCCCACTCGGCCAGTACGCGGTCGACCAGGGCAGTGACGGTAGCCAGCTTCGTCACGTCCAGAGGCAGCGCGAGCGCGCGGCGGCCGTGCCCCTCCACCAGCCGCGCCGTCTCCGCCGCCAGCGCCTCCTTGCCCGGTAGTTCGGTGACCACCACATCCGCGCCGTAGGCGGCCAGCCCCTGGGCGAAGGCCTGGCCGAGGCCGCTGCCCGCGCCCGTAATAAGGGCTACCTGGCCGTCGAGACGGAAGGAGGGGATGACACTAGACGTCGAGGTCATGGCGCTCTCCGATCCAGCAGGATGACATGCACCTCGCCGGGGCCGTGGACCCCGACGGACAGGGTTTGCTCGATGTCGGCGGTGCGGCTCGGCCCGCTGATGAAGGTGACGCCGCTGACATCCAGATGACCGCTACGGAGATGCTCGGCCTTGAAGTGACTCACGAAGTCGGCCATGCCGGGCAGCAACGAACTCGGGTCGAGAACGGCGACGTGGAGGGGAGGCAGCAGCGTCGCCGCGCGTGGGTTGTGCCCGCCGGCGACCATGACCAGTGTGCCGGTGTCGGCGATGGCATAGTCCGCCCCGCTGACCACCATGTCCGCCTGGGCCATGACAGCGCGCTGGGCGTCGCGCTGGGCGCGGGTAGGCGTTTCTCCAGAGGGGAAGCCAACCACCGTGACCTGGGCGCCGGAGGCGGGTAGGGCGGGAGGTAGGGCGATGACCTCGGGGTGGCGCGTGACCACGATGGAGTGGGCGTCCCGATGGCGAGCCATGTCGACTACCTGGGCGGCAACTTCGGCGCTGGACGCGGCGCGGTGCAGCTGTCCGCCGACGGCCTGGAAGGCGGCCGCGAACTGCTCAATCAGGTCAACGGTGGAGGGTGGGCCGGTCGCAGCCAGCCCGTCCCCATCGCCGTCGGGCAAGGGCGTGTGGGGCGCGCCGGCCGCCGGTCGCCCCGAGCGCAGCGCGACGCGAACGCGGTTCAGGAAGGCCTCACGGCTCATGGCGCGCCTCCTGGGGCGGGGTCGTCTCGGCGGCCAGGTCACTCCAGCGAGCGTGGAAGGGCCGCGCGGCGGGCAGCGGGAAGTCGCGATGGGCGGTCCAGTTCCCCAATATCGGCAGCGGGGCCTCGGCGACGCGCTCGCCGCGGGCGAAGGGCTTGAGGGCCAGGCGGCCCAACCCTGCCAGCCGATACAGGGCGGGCGACTGCGCCCCCAGTCGATACAGGCGAAAGCTAAGACGCTCGGCCCACGAGCGCAGCGGCGGCTGGGGCGTCGGCGGCTGCGACACGGGAGGCGGACCGCCACGGGTGTCGGCGTTGAAATTGAACTGGGGGTCGCCCTCGGCTTCCAGGCGGCGCAGGTCAATAAGCATGCGCGGCAGGTCGATCATCATCGGGCAGGCGTCCAGGCACGCCCCGCATAGGCTGGAGGCGTGGGGCAGTTCGGGGAAGCGGTCCAGGCCAAACAACAGCGGGGTAATCACCGCGCCGATGGGGCCGGAGTAGGCGCTGCCGTAGGCGTGGCCGCCAATCTCGCGGTAGACGGGACAGGCATTGAGGCACGCGCCGCAACGGATGCACAGCAGCGACTCGCGGAACGCGCTACCCAGAATCTTGGTGCGGCCGGCGTCGACGATGACCAGGTGGAACTCGTCGGGGCCGTCGGCGTCGCCGGGGCGGCGCGGGCCGGTCACGGTGGACACGTAGGACGAGATACGCTGCCCCGTCGCGGAGCGCGTAAGCAGCTTCAGCGAGGTGGCCCACTCCTCCCACGTGCCGACGACCTTCTCCGCGCCCATCATGGCGATGTGGATGGGCGGCACACCGGTCACGTAGCGGCCATTGCCCTCGTTGGTCACCAGGGAGACTGTGCCGGTCTCGGCGATGGCGAAGTTGACGCCGGAGATGCCCACGTCCGCCTCCAGAAACACCTGGCGCAGTTGCTCGCGGGCGATGCGGGTCAGTTCGGGGATGCTGGCGTCGGCGGGGATGGGCTGGCCGAGGGCCTGGCTGAACAGGGCGGCCACCTGCGCTTTCGTCTTGTGGATGGCCGGGGCGATGATGTGGCTGGGAGGCTCGCCCGCCAGCTGGATGATCCACTCGCCCAGGTCGGTCTCGACAACGCGAACGCCCGCCGCTTCGAGGGCGTGGTTCAGGTCAAGCTCCTCGGTGAGCATCGACTTGGACTTGGCGACGGTCCTGGCGTTGGCCTGGCGGCAGATGTCGAGGACGATGTGGCGCGCCTCGTCGGCGGACACGGCAAAGTGGACGTGGCCGCCGCGCGCCTCGATGTTGGCGGCGAGCGTCGTGAGCGTCTCGTCGAGGTGGCTCAGGGCTTTCTCACGTGCGGCCCGCACCTGGCGGCGCACGGCGTCCGGGTCGCCCAGCTCCTGCCAGGTAGCGCGGCGGCCGAGGTAGAAACGCTCGGTGGCCGTCTGGAGGGCTGCGCCGAGGGTCGCGTCGTCCAGAGCGCGCCGCACCCGGTCGTCGAAGGCGTCGGTTGGGTGGTCGTGGTCGGGCATGGCAAACCCTAAGTCAAATCGGAGTCGTATGGGTATGCGCGGCGCGTGGAATGTGAGGCGCGAGGCGCGCCCCACCTCGGTTGTTCTCACGTTGCGTGCGTCACGTCTCACGTCCGCTGGCGGCAAGAATATTCGCCAGGTGGTAGACACGCACGGGGGAGCCACGCTTGCGTAGCCCGCCGCCAATATTCATGAGGCAGCCGGCGTCCGTCGTGACGACCGCGGGCGCGTCCGAGGCCTGGATGCGGGCGATCTTCTCATCGAGCATCGCGCCGGAGATGTCGGGCATGCGCACGGCGAACGTCCCGCCGAAGCCGCAGCAGAAGTCGGCGTGCTCCATCTCGACCAGCTCGAGACCCTCGACGGCGCGCAGCAGGCGGCGCGGCTGCTCGCGGACGCGCAGGCTGCGCGCAGTGTGACACGAGTCGTGGTACGTCACGACCCCCGGCCAGCGCGCCCCCACGTCCTCCACCCCCAACACATCGACGATGAACTCACTCAACTCGTAGGTACGTGCGGCGGTGGCGTTGACCGACGCCTGCCAGGCTGGCTCATCGATGAACAGGCGGGGGTACGCCTCGCGCACCATCGATACGCACGAGCCAGACGGCGAGACGATGATCTCACTGTCCTCGAAGGCCTCGACGAAGTGGCGGGCCAGGGCGCGGGCGTCCTGGTGAAAGCCACTGTTGTAGGCGGGCTGCCCGCAGCACGTCTGGCCCTGGGGGAAGGTCACTTCGACGCCCAGCCGGCGCAGCAGCCGCACCGTGTCCTCGCCCGTCTCGGGGAAGAACAGATCCGTCAGGCAGGTGATGAACAGGGCCGCTCTCAACGCGCGCGCTCCGGGTCGGTGCGCAAGACCGTCACACCGGCCGGGGACGTGCCCTGATAGGCGCTGACGGAATGGGTGACGATGGCTACGCTCACGCGATGGGCCAGGTCGGCGCTCATGGGCAGCTGCCAGTCCAGGACCAGGCGGGGCTGGCTGTTGGGCAGGGTCTCGAGCAGGCGGTCATCCATATCTCTGATCATCTCGGACGCGCCCTCTGGCTCCAGGATGAGGGTGGGGGTCGCCAGGCCCGCCAGACGCTGCCAGGGCAGGGCGCGCTCCCCGCTCGCGACGCCCTCAGCGGGCGCGATGAGGCTCAGCGAGCGCACGCGGTCTGGCGCGGCGGCGGCAGCCAGCAGCGCGGCCCGCGCCCCCGCCCCATAGCCCGCCACGTGCAGCCAGGGCATTTTCATGGCGCGCGCGAAATCCAGGGTATCGCGCGCCATCTGATCAGGATCGCCCACCCAGGTCAGCTCGGCGGCGAAGTAGTCCCAGGGCATCAGCTTCGCCACGGGCTTCCACCACTCGTCCGCCTCCGCCAGCAGCACTAACGGTACCGGACCGGTGTGCAGGCTGTACTCGGTATAGTCCATCGTGCGGCCATCGACATTGACACGGGGCATACAGCCTCCAAAAGGGAAGAGATTGGAGAGTAGGGCCTGGAGATTTGGGGCTGGAGATTGGGGAGCGGTGAATGTCCTATCTCCACCCCCTAGTCTCTGATCCCTTCTAGATAGTGACGCTGTCTGACAAAGGACTCGCCCCTCGCCTGCGGCGCTTCGAGCATCAGCGGGCCGCCATAGCCTGTGGCGCGTAGCGCGCTCAGCAGCGCGTGCCAGTCCAGGTCGCCCTCACCGACGGGTAGGTGACGGTGGCCGGGGGCGTAGTCGCTGACGTGGACGTTGGTCAGGCCGTCCCCCATCGCCGCCACGATGGCGAGAGGGTCAGCCTGGGCTTCGGCCGCCTGGAAGGGGTCGAAGGTGAAGCCGACCGGTATGCCCGCCTGATGGAGGCGCAGCACCTCGGCCGGGCCACGCATCCAGCACCAACTCACGTTTTCGAGGGACAGCACGACCCCATTGGCGGCGGCGCGTTCGCCTAACGCCGTCGCTGTGTCGAGGAAGACCTCGACGGTGACGCCGGCCTTGACCTCGGCCTGGGTGAGGCCGTGCCAGTCGATACACAGCGCGCCCAGGCTGGCCGCCATGTGAACTGCCTCGGCAAACAGGGCCGCCGCCTCGTCGCGACGGCGTCGGTAGTCCGACCAGAAATGATAATGGCGCGTATCGATGTGCAGGGCGTGGACCGTCAGCCCCAGGTCACAGGTACGCCGCTGCAGCTCGGCCAGGAACAGGGGGTGATATTCCCCCACGGTCTGCAAGTACAACTCGATCACGCCAAACCCCAGGTCGGCTGCGACAGACGGGACGTCCTCGGTCATCACGTGGGGATAGAGGGCGGCCGAGGACAGCCCCACGACCAGCGGGCGCGACTCGCTCATGGGGCAGCGGTTCCGCCGCCGGCGCGGGCCATGCAGAATACGCGCGTCGGCTCGCTATCGCCCTCATCCATCGCCTCGGCGATCTCCCAGTCGGTGAACCACGTCAGATCGGTGAAGTCGGCAGTCTCCGCCCAGCGCTGCACGCGCTCCGGCTCGTAGCCGCGCTGGTGATGTGTCTCCCGCACGCGACGGTAGGTTCCATCGGGGCGGCGAACGAAGGCCGTAACGGTCAAGGTGCCGACTTCGCGGGCACGGTCGTAGTCGTTCTCGTGGGCCTCGAAGACCTCGTCGCTGTTCTGCAGAATGTAGGCCTGGTCGGCGTAGTATGTCGCCACCGCATAGGCCGTCAGCAGATCGAAGATGGCCCAGCCACCCGGGCGCAGGGCGCGGCGCATGGCGGTGAGCGCCTTGCGGAAGTCGGCGGCGGTCAGCATATAGTTGAGGCTATCGCCGAAGCATAGCAGGAGGTCGAAGGCCGCTACGTAGGGCAGGCGGCGCATGTCGGCCACCTCGAAGTTCACGGCCACGTCGGCGGCGGCGGCGCGCTGGCGGGCGATGTCGATCATGGCCGGGGCCAGGTCCACGCCCGTGAGCGTATAGCCCCGCCGCGCCAGGCCAATCGCCAGGTCGCCAACGCCACACGCCACGTCGAGCACGTCCTGCGCCGGGACGCCGACCCGATCCAGCAGGGTCGGCAAGAAGGCGGCCAGCCGCTCGTTATACTCGCGGTGACCGGGCGACGCGGCGAAGACCTCGGCGTAGGAGGTGTACATGCCGACCGGGCTAGCGGATGCGCTCCAGGTGGCGGTCGAGAAGCATCTTGCTCAGTGTGCCGGTCTGCCAGCTCTGGATGATGCCCTCGGCATCGATGAAGTAGGTGGTGGGCAGGCTACGGACCCGATATAGCCCCGACACGTCGCCCATCTCATCCAGCGCGATGGTGAAGGGTAGATTGTTTTGCTCGGCGTAGCGTCGCGCGGTAGCCGCCGACTCCTGTACATTGACGGCCAGCACGATCAGACCGCTGTCCTTTTGCTGCTGGTAGGTCCTGGAGAGGAGCGGCATCTCCTCGCGGCACGGGCCGCACCAGGAGGCCCAGAAGTTGAGCACGACAGGGTGGCCGCGAAAGTCGCTGAGCTTCATCGTCTGCCCGTCGAGGGTCGTGACGGTGAAATCGGTCGCGGCCTGGCCGATGGGGCCGCTGCTCGGGCGGGCCGGCATCGCCTCGACGGCGGGGGCATCGGAGGGGTTGGCGGAGGCGGGCGGTCGCGGCGTCGCGGTGGGCGCGGCGGGGGCGGGGTTGGAGCGAGATGGCCCCAGGCTGACGGCGACGCTGACCAGGCTCAGCAGCACGACGCACATGCAGCACAGCAGCAGCAGGGCACAGCCGCCAGCAAGCCACCATAGCCAGGCCAGCCCCAAGGGCGGGCGAGAGGCGGGGGCCGGCGGGGGTGCGCTGTAGT